>NZ_DLMU01000012.1:8797-45243 GCF_002479375.1 Comamonas sp. UBA7528 | reverse complement strand
TACAAAACTCTGGTCGATTCAGTGATCCGCAACGTCACCGACCATTCCATATGTACGAATCTGCATACAAGCGCGCATCCCAAGCCTGCTGCTCAATAACGGTATTTCAAGGGGAAGAATTGCTCGGTGAGGGATCCGGCTTCGCCATCAGTGCTGACGGACTTATCGTCACAGCAGCCCACGTCGCTACGTGTCGAATGCCCATCCGTGAAAGCGACTACAAGGACCCAACGGTCAGAATCTTTGCGAAGTTCCCAAACTTCCCGCTCGTCGAATACCGCGTAGCAATCTGCGGAATTCACATTTCTGACTCCGCTTTAACGCACGTCGCGCAGATTGACCAAGCGTTGCTCTGCCCGGTCTTGCCACTTCAATTGCCGTTTCCACCTTTTCAGATCGGCCCGCCGCCACGTCTTGGTGAAGAGGTGCACTTCTGCGGGTACTCCGATGAACTTGAACTTCCGTTCGGGATTGATCGCCTGTTGGAACCGACTTCCTTGGTCGCAGTTCAGTTTCGTCAATCTCTGCATCGCAGAGGTCGAGCCCAAAATGTAGCGGGACCAATGATCAAGCGCGGTGTCGTCGGAAACGTCCTGGTTGTCAGCACTCAGGAGTACCCGTCCAACGAAGAGATAACTTGCAACGTCTTATACATTGACAATGGAATCCACAGTGGCGCCAGCGGCGGTCCAGTGTTCAATCGAGACGGTCAGGCAGTCGGGGTGATTGTTCAAAGGGCGACCACGTCCGCATCTCAGGCCGCCGATGCGTCCTTGCTCGTTCCCTCAGGTTCAACTGTGGCTTTAAGCCTCCAAACCGTGCCGTTCATGCATCGAAAGGCAAGTCGTGCCTAACCCGCTGGTCCAGCGAACGACTCACTGCGAAGCTGAACGAAATGGTTGAGCGACCCTTTCGGGGCGGCGATCCATGCCAAACGGAAGTCTGCAGTGGGTCGGGATCAGCCACCAGCCCGTTCACTGGCTGAGACTGCCTTTTGAAGTACGCCTGTACGAGTCGCTATGACAACAGCCTCCGTTCTGCTCTTGGCGGACAGCTTGGCGAGAATCGCCTTCACGTAGGCCTTTGCGGTTCCCAGGGTGATCCCCATCCGCTGGGCGATCTCCTTGTTCGAATGCCCTTCGCAGAGATGAAGCAAGAGGGTGTTCTCCCGCGGCGTCAACTCTTCCGTGTCGCAGGCCTGTGCCAATTGTGAGGCGACCTTGGGCATCACATAGCGCTGACCACGCGCAACCGAACGAACGGCGCAGATCAGCTCGTCCACTTCAGCGGAAAGCTCCAGCAGCCCCAGGGCACCATCCGCCAGGCCGCTTCGGGCCGACATCGCTGCAAACGCGGCGGCCACAAGGATCAAGGCGGGGGCAGGTTCTGTGCGCTGGCGCCGCAGAACTTCGGCGCCGGCTGGCGGGCTCGCCAGAATCACGACCGGATCACGATCCGAGAGGCCACTCAGGAACTCGGCTGCACTCGCTGCTTCCCGGCCCACCACCAGCTGTGATGAGGTACGGATCATCGCGGCCAAGCCATGGCGAACCACCGGACTCTCATGGACCAGGTCAACGACGATGGAAGCGGACTCGCTCATTGCTGTGCTTTCACGCGGGCATGCCGATGGCGTTAACGCTTCAGTCGTGCCAGGGCCTCGCGGGCCAATTGCTGCGTCAGCTCTTGGGCGCCCATCTCGCGCGCCAGCGGCGCCGCTTGACCGGCCCACAAGGACATGAAGTCGCCTGAGCCTTGGCCCTCCGCAGCAGTGCGCAGCGGCGCCACAGCGCCACCGGCCAGCGGGAAGGCCGGGGCCAAAGCCGACAATGGGCCAACTTCTCGCATCAGGCGATTGACGATGCCCCGAGCGGGTCGCCCCGTAAAGAGGTTGGTCAACGCCGTGGTCTCGGCCTGGGTGCCAAGCAAGGCGGCACGGTGTGCGGCTGGCAGCTTGGCCTCGGGCGTGTAGAGGTAGGCCGTGCCAATCTGGACGCCGGCGGCGCCGAGCATGAAGGCTGCCGCAACGCCCCGTGCATCGGTGATGCCTCCTGCAGCAATTACCGGAACCTTGACCGCATCGACGATCTGGGGGACGAGCGCAAAGGTCCCCACCTGGCTGTACACCTCATCGCTCAGAAAGACCCCGCGATGGCCCCCAGCTTCCAAGCCCTGGGCAATCACCGCATCCACCCCATGCGCCTCGAGCCAGCGGGCCTCGGCCACGGTGGTGGCCGAGGAGAGGACTTTGGCGCCCGTGGCCTTGACGCGCGCCAGCAGGTCTGGCGCCGGCAAGCCGAAGTGAAAGCTCACGATGGCCGGTCGGCAGTCCTCCACCAGTGCGCACATGGCGTCGTCGAAGGGATTGCGGTTGGAGGCCGGGACAGGTGCGTCCGGATCCAGTCCGAACTCCAGGTAGTAGGGACGCAGCAACCTGCGCCACGCAGCTTCGCGTTCTGGATCCGGTTGAGGCGACTGGTGGCAAAAGAAGTTGATGTTCAATGGGGCGGTCGTCGCCGCTCGGATCAGCGCCAGTTCGCTACGGACCTGGGCCTCGCTCAGCAGCGCACAGGGCAATGCCCCCAGCCCGCCCGCCCGAGCCACCGCGATCGCTATCGGATGCAGGGAGGGGCCTGCCATGGGCGCCTGCAGAATGGGCAGCTCGATGCCAAAGAGATCGAGAAGACGGGTGTCGGGCCAGGCGCTCATACGGGGTACTCCGGAAACAGAACAGCAAGCACTCCTGGCTGGGCGCCACGGAGACCGCGGTCTCAGCCGCTTTCGGCGATAATATCAAACAAAAGATTGATTTTGTAATATCAATCTTATTACGAGAACGAGACATGGATCTTTCCTCTCTGGACATCTTTTGCGTTGTCGCCGATGAGCTGAGCGTGACGCGTGCGGCGGACCGTCTGCAGAGGGCACAGTCGAACGTCACGACGCGGTTGCGGCAGTTGGAGGAGCAGCTCGGAGCGCCGCTGTTCCTGCGCGAAGGCAAGCGCATGACGCTGACGCCGGAGGGACAACTCTTTCTGACCTATGCCCAGCGCCTGCTTGCACTGGCGGCCGAAGCCCAAGAGGCGCTGAAGCCACAAAGCCCCAAGGGCCGCCTGCGCATCGGCACGATGGAAAGCACGGCGGCAAGCCGCCTGCCGGCGCCGCTGGCGCGCTATCACAAGCGTTGGCCCGATGTGGCCTTGGACTTGCAGATGGGGCCTTCGGCCAGCCTGGTCGAACAGCTGTTGGCCCACCAACTGGACTGCGCGCTCGTCGCCGACATGACGCCACTGGGAGTGTCACTCGATGACGGCCTGGAGGCCCAGCCAGTGTTCCAGGAAGAACTGCTGCTCCTGCTACCGGCCGATCATCCGGAAATCACCAGCCCCGACCAATTGCAAGTCAGCAGCCTGGCGGCTTTGGAGCCTGGCTGCACCTACCGGCGCATGGCTCAGCAATGGCTGGCGGGCAAGCCGGGGATGAGAGTGCTGGAGCTGGGCTCATACCACGCCATCTTCGCCTGCGTGGCCGCGGGCACCAGCGTGGGAGTGGCACCGCGCTCGGTGATGGAATTGCAGCGCAAGCCGCCTGGTCTGCGCATCCAGTCCCTAGGGCCGGTGGACACCCTGCTGCTGCACCGGCGCGGGTATGCGTCGGCCGCCTACGAGGCGCTGCAAGGCGTTTTGCTGGAGCGTTAGCCAGCTCGGTTGATGCCTCACTGGCCGCTGCGAAGCGTCGCCAGCAGACGCTGCCATTCGGGGCTGCGCGCCAAGGCTTCACGCGCAAATTGCTGCAGCGCATGCGACTGCTCGGCCGAGATGGACAGGCTGGTCGGGATCCCCGTCAGTGACTTGGCGTCGAGCCCAGCGGGTGGAGCGGCCAGGCTGACTTCGATGACCGAGAAGTCGGCGTCCTTGCTCACGACCGAGACATCGTGGTCTTGCCCACTGGAGCGTAGCGCTGGCTGCCAGCGCATCAGGTCACCCTTGAGCAGCTCGATGCTGGCGGCCGAGTGGCGATCGATGGGCACATCGACCACCGTGCGGAACTGCCGCAGCACACCCGGTGTATCGGCCGAATGGGTGCTGGGATCGTCGGTGGGTGGGGTCTGTGCATTGACGATGATGAAGACCCGATGCCGGATACCGCGCAAGCGCGAGATTCGAGCGGCCTGTGCAATGCCGCCGCGCGAATTGATGATCTCCAGCGGCGTTTGAACGCCGCTGTTGTCGGCCAGGCCTCCATCCAGCAGATGCACGAATTCGCCGCGGCCGGCCATACCCTGGAAGGCGAGCTGCGCAGTTGGGACCGGACAGGCTGTCGCATAGTTCCATAGCGAAATCGGGGACAACAACACGGGTACCGCCATCGAGGCCGCCACGGCTCGGCCGAGTGGGAATCGATTCAGGTCCGAGCACAGATAGTCGAACTGATCCTGGGTGAACTCGAAGCGTCCGCCATCGGCCATGTCGGTGGCGTTGATGTAGGCCAGCGGCCGGCGGTGCGGCAGATCGCCATAGCGCTTGCCGTGAAAGACCTTTTCATCGAGCAACTCAGCAAGAAAATCCGCGCGACCGTAGCGGGACGATGTCTGCTGCCACAGGCCCCGTGGCGACAGTCCTCGCTGCCACAGCGCGGCCTGCAGGTCGTAGGCCAGGACCTCGCGCTCGAAGCGCTCGAAGGTCTGCTCACGGTAGGCCACGTAATAGCCGGCGAGCAGGCTGCCGCCGGACACGCTGCTGATGAAGTCGAGCTCGTCGAGCATGGTGGTGTCGCGGCCCTCCCAGTGGATCGGCGTATCGCGCAGCGCCTCCAGCACGCCATAGCCCAAGGCTGCAGCTCGGTAGCCCCCCGCCTGAGATGGACAGCATCACCAGCAGGCTGTCGCTGTTGCCCGTGGCATCCAGATTGCGCAGCGCATAGCCCGTACTGCCGCGGTCCTCGCTCAGACGCTCGTTCACCAGGTAGTGGCGGCTGGAGCAGGCGCCGAGCCCTAGGGTCAGCAACAGCTGGAGCGCGAGACGGGGGAGGCAGCGTTTCATGCGGCCGGATTGTGGGGCACAGGTCCGACGGGCGCGAGCAGGTCCTTGGCAGAAATCACGGGTGGCTTGTCATTTCACGAAAACGGGCCGACTCAGACACTGAATACATCAAGCAGCGAACTGCATTGATCTCAGTCCCAAGCCTTCAACCCACCCAAGGAAATTCATCATGTCCAAGAAGATTGCCATCGTCACCGGCGCATCCCGCGGCATCGGCGCCGAGATCGCCCAACGTCTGGCCCGCGACGGCTTTGCCGTCGTCGTGAACTATGCAAGCAACGCCGCCGAGGCCGATGCACTCCTGGCCAAGATCGAGGCCGCTGGTGGCACCGCGATTGCTGTGAAGGGCAATGTGGCCCTGCCCGCCGATGTGCGTGGTCTCTTTGACGCCGCCGAAGACAAGTTCGGCAAAGTCGACGTGCTCATCAACAACGCTGGCATCCTCAAGACCGTGCCGCTGGCCGACAGCAGCGACGAGATGTTCGACGCGCACTTCGCCGTCAATGCGAAGGGCACCTTCAATGCGCTGCGTGAAGCGGCGGCGCGGCTCAACAGCGGCGGCCGCATCGTCAACTTCTCCAGCACCACGCTGGCACTGAACCTGCCGGGTTACGCGGTCTACAACGGCACCAAGGCGGCAGTCGAAGCCTTCACCCAAGTGTTCGCCAAGGAACTGCGCGGTCGCAACATCACCGTCAATGCCGTGGCTCCGGGGCCGATCGCCACCGACCTCTTCCTCAACGGCAAGACCAGCGAACAGGTGCTGACCTTCGCCAAGATGGCACCGCTGGAGCGCCTGGGTCAGCCGACCGACATCGCCGGCGTGGTCGCCTTCCTGGTCGGGCCGGATGCCGGCTGGATCAATGGCCAGATCCTGCGCGCCAACGGCGGCGTGGCCTGACTGCCCGGTCTATCCAAGGAGCTCACCATGAATGCACCAATTGCCACTGTCCCCAAGCCAGGCATCTTCAGCCTGCCCTACACCAGCGTCACGGCGGCTGCGGCCGTGGTGGCGGCGGGAGCCTCAGCCGCAGCACTGGCCCTCGGGCTGCCGGTCTGGGCCATGTTCATCGGCTGGGTGGCCTTCTACACCCGGGGCGTCAACTTGCGTGACGGGCTGATCAACCTGGTCTGCGTCAGCGCAGGGGTGTTGTTCGGCAAGGCCGCCGCGGTCGCTATCTCGTTGTTGTCGCCGGCCTTGGGCACCGCTGCGATGCCCGTGGTCGTGCTGGTGGTCGCCAGCGTGGTCGTGTCGCTGCGGGGTGTGCCGCGCATCAACAACCTGCTGTGCTACTTCCTGGGCCTGATCTCCTTCTTCGCGGTGCATCAGCCGCCGTCCCTGGCCGTGTTCGCCACCCTGGCAGGCGCTGCGGCGCTGGGCTCGGCCGCGGCCTGGCTGGCCCATCAGCTGCAGCAACTCAGCAGCGCTCATTGAACGCATCGAAGTCTCGACCCCTTCTCGTCTCTTTCCTGCCAATTTCATCCTCAAGGAACCTCATCATGAGCAGCAACAAGCAAGTCGTCCTCGTCACCGGCGCCGGCAGCGGCATCGGCAAGCTCTCCGCCCAATCCCTGGCCCAGGCCGGCCACATCGTCTACGCCACCATGCGTGATGTCGAAGGCCGCAACAAGCCGCGCGCCGACGAGATCCGCGCCTGGGCTTCGGCTAACGACGCGCAGATCTTCCCGCTAGAACTCGACGTGCTCTCGCAAGCCTCTGCCGACGCCGCGGTGGCCGCCATCGTCAAGCAGCAGGGGCGCCTGGATGTGGTGATGCACAACGCCGGCCATCTGGTGATCGGCCCCTCGGAAGCCTTCACCCCCGAGGAGTTCATCAAGGTCTACGACACCAATCTGTTCGGCGCCCTGCGGGTGAATCGTGCGGCCCTGCCGCAGCTGCGCGGCCAGCAATCGGGCCTGCTGCTGTGGATCAGCAGCACGACGACCAAGGGCGGCTTCCCGCCGTTCATGGGGCCCTATGGCTCGGCCAAGGCGGCCATGGATTCGGTCGCAGTGACCATGTCCTATGAGCTGACCCGCTTCGGCATCGAGACCTCCATCGTCGTGCCGGGCGCATTCACTCGCGGCACGGATCACTTCCCGACTGCCGGCAAACCGGCCGACCAGAAGACGGTCGATGCCTATCACCGCTATGACGGCGTGATGGACAAGGTGGGCGAGCGCCTGACCGCATTGACGCCCGATGATGCCGATCCCCAGGGCGTCGCCGACGAAGTGGTGCGCATCGTCAGCCTGCCGGCGGGCGAGCGCCCGCCTCGTGCGGTGATCGACTATGTCAACGATGGGGCTGCGGAAGTGATCGAGGTGCAGGAGCGCGTGCGCATCGACTTTGCCAAGCGCATCGGCATCGATGACTTGCTGCAGGCCCAGGTCGTGGTCTGACGCAAGGAGGCGGGGCATCGGTTCAAGGCCGATGCTGATGCGGATTGAGAGGAGATAGTGCGCCAGCCTATCTCCTCACTTTTACGTTCACTACTCTCTTTAGAGAACTGGTCGCGCTTGGCTTCGCTGCCTACGATGACGGCATTCTCGGCGTGGAACTCGCGCCATCCATGTCGTGTCATCGCAGTCTTCAAGTACGCCCATGTCCGGCACCCGCAACCCGCGCCACATCGTGATCCTGGGCGTCCCGCCCATCCTGGAGTTGGATATGGCCGGGCCGTTGACGGTGTTTGGCCACGCTGCGATTGATGCCATGCGCCATGGCGGCGCTGATGGGAGTGAGCCCTACAAGGTCACCGTCGCCAGTGCGAGCGAAAACCGCGAGATGCGTGGATCGAGCGGACTGGTCACCGTCGCCAACGTGCACTACAGCGAGATTCAAGAGCCGGTCGATACCTTGATCGTCATCAGCGGCGCGCAAAGAGCCGACATCAGCACCGACCCCGCGCTGTGCGAGTGGCTGCGCCGCAGCAGCGCCAATGCCCGCCGGACCTGCTCCATCTGCACTGGTGCTTTCGTGCTGGCCTCAGCCGGTTTGCTGGATGGTCGCCGTGCTGCCACGCATTGGGCTTATGCGGAGGAACTGGGCACCTGTTATCCCGCGGTCCAGGTTGATGCCAATCCCATCTGGGTTCAAGACGGGCCGGTCTACACCTCGGCGGGGGTCACCGCCGGCATCGACCTGGCGCTCTCACTGGTGGAGGACGACCTGGGCACCAAGACCGCCCTGGAGATCGCCCGCATGTTGGTGGTGTTCCTGAAGCGCCCCGGTGGACAGCGTCAGTTCAGCACGGTCCTGTCCGCCCAGCAATCGACCACCCGGACCAGCTTCACCGATTTGGTCGCCTGGATCTCCGAGAACCTCGACAAGCCGCTCAATGTCGAGGCGCTGGCGGACCGGGTGGTGATGAGCCCGCGCAACTTCGCCCGCGTCTTCGCCACCGAAGTCGGCGTTCCGCCGGCCCAGTACCTGCGCCGCATGCGCATCGAGGCGGCCCGCGCTCTGCTAGAGCAGACGGCGCGAGGCATGGACGACATTGCCAGCCGCTGCGGCTTCGGCAGCGACGAGGCGATGCGTCGTGCCTTCCTGGAAGACATTGGCGTCACGCCAGGCCAGTACCGGGCGTCCTTTGGCAGTGGGCGGCTCGTGCGCAGCTGATGCGCAGCGGTCCCGAAGTGGGTTGGGCCGGAAGTTTGGCAGGAATCATGGGTTGAATGTCGTAGCGGCCAGTGGCTGGTTCTCGGAGACTGTGGTTACGCCGGTTCAGCACTCAGCGCTGGCGCACAACCACCCACTCTGGAGACACCATGAACGGCAGCGCGGCTCGTCGAGCCCTCATCACGGCAGGCACAAGAGGCCTGGGTTTTCATATCGCCCTCGGACTCGGGCAGGCGGGGTTCAGCGTCTTGCTCGGCAGCCGAGATCTGAGCCGTGGCATCGCAGCAGCGGCCGAACTGCGTGACCTGGGCATTGAGGCCAATCCGCTGCCGCTCGACCTGAGCGTGCCGGCATCGATGCGGGCCGCGGCGACCCGCATCCTCGACGACGGCCTCGGATTGGATGTGTTGGTGAACCAGGCCGCGATCGGTGCGCCGAGGGCCATGACGCCGATGGATGACTACGACGCCACCGTGCGCGCCATCATGGAAACCAACTTCTTCGCGCCCCTGCTCTTGAGCCGCCTGGTGCTTCCGGCATTGCGGGCATCGGCCACGGGACGCATCGTGAATGTCTCGGGGCATCTGGACGGCACTGCGCGCAATGGCGGTGCTGCAACCGCTGGCGCGCGCAGGCTGGGATATGCCAGTGCGACGGCGGCGCTCAATATGCTGACCCTGGAGCTGACACACGAGTTGGCGGCAACGCCGGTGCTGGTCAATGCGGTGAGCTGCGCCTTAAACGATGAAGCCCATCTGAATCTGGAGGAGCCTCTGCTGCGCTCCGCGCAGGGGGCCATCCGGCTGGCGCTGCTGCGCCCCGGTGGCCCACGTGGCAGCTTTTTCTGAAGACCTCAGACCGACCCGAGAGACCATTTCATGCGGACATTGATCTTCTTCCTTTCTGCCGCGCTGTTGTCGGGCGGCCTTCACGGCCTCGCCCGCCATTTGTCGCTTTCGAGCGCGCTGGCCACCGTGGCTTTTATTTCCTTCTGGCTGGCAATCTCCAGCTTCAATATCTGGTTCGGCATCACGAAGGCGGGCTATCCCTTGGCTGAGGAATGGCCGATCTTTGTGTTGATCTTTGGCATGCCAACGCTAGCAGCGATGTTGCTGCAGTGGTTGTTGGGGAAATGAGAGGAGCGGGCTTGGACTTGGTCGCACGCGAGAACCTACGCGCTCCCAATCTTTTCCTGCTCAAGAGGAATGTTGGATGTCCGCTCCCTGCCGCCAATTTCACCTGCGCGAATGTCCGTAGTGGGTCGATTTGCGACATTGCGCCACAACTAGCTTTGACATGCTAGAAAAGTTCGTGGTCACATCGCGCTAAAAGTGGCGATATTGAATGCAAATCGCAGGGGGTTTGGCATGCGAACCGGTGGTGTTTTTGCTATGCGAACACTTGGAGGATTTCACGCGAATACCCACTTGAGCACATCAACCTGGGGCTGCAGCCGTACGACACAGGTGCCGACCCAGTGCGCGAGGGATAGCCAGACCGGCGCGCATAGATGCCTTCCTGACGGTACAGCGGCAGGCGGGTCTGCGTACTTGGCCACCAGCACTTGTGCCAGCAAGCCGACAGTGGGTATGTCCTTGTCGATCACCTGCGCTTCGACCGGCGTCTGGGTGATAGTTTCGCACTTCGCGCAGGCCCACTTGCCGCGGATGTGCCGCTCCACCGTGAACACACCGGGCACATAGTCCATTTCTCTGCCACGTCTTCACCGATGTGTTTCATCGCACAGCCGCAGCCACAGGCGCAGGTCGTCGATGCAGGCTCGTGCCGTATCTCGCGGCGCGGCAGATGCGTGGGCAGCAGCTGGCGTTTTGGTTGTTGCTTGCCCTCGGAGGCCACCGCAGGCGGCTGCAACTGTCCAATCTCGACGACGACGGCCGCCAGAACGGTTTCGATCTCGTCGTCGAGCAGGCAGCACTGTTCGGCATTGAAGCGCTTCGAGTAAACACGGCGATACGTAACGACATGACGCTCGCGTTGTTTGCCATCAGGCGACGACATTAGAAATGGACCCGCGCCCCTACCTCGTTTGCACTGTGTGATCTGCACGCAGGGGGAAGTTGGCCATCAGTACCCAGCGCTTGCTCTGCATCGCCGGCTGCAAGGTTCGGCCAATCTGATGACATACCAATCGGGAGATATATTTCGTGCTTGCCTACTCTCGGTTGTGCCCCCAGTGTGTGGGCGACCAGGCTTCTCAGGAGATCATCGTGGCATCAGAAATCAGCTTCAGCCCCAGCAAAGAGGGCGTTTTGAGCAAGGCGGTGCTCAATACCGCTAAGCACTTAGGGTTGAGCCACGCAGAGCTCGCCAAGCTGCTTGGAACCAGCGAAGTGTCAGTCTCTCAACTGGCCTCGTCCAAACGCTTCCTGGACCCGAGCGGGCATGAGGGAGAGCGAGCTTTGGTGTTGGTCGAGCTCTTCCTCGCGCTACATGATCTGGCTGGAGGAGACGCGGATACTTGGGCCACCTGGATGAACACACACAACCAAGCCATAGGTGACTTGCCCAAGCACGCGATTCAAACGCGCTCCGGCTTAGAGCACACCCAGGCTTATCTGAACAACTTGCTAGCTAGAGCCGCACAAGGAAAAGCAAGCCGACTGCAATGAGTCGCGCTCGTTGTTGAGGCACAGGGGGGGTGATGACCTGGGAACGGCTCATCCGCTATCCAGCCCTAAGTTGCGATGAGGTGGCCTCTACAGTGCTTCCCAGAGGTCTGCCATTCTTCTGGGTTGGCCCACTTCTCTCATTCATGTGAGCACGGCTGCTGGGGCCAGCCATCACCGCACCTCATTTCCGCTGCCAACTATTACACGTGGAGATGCTTTCACTTCACCGCGCCAACGCAGCCTCTCAAGGACGTCCTAACAATTGCTCATAGCGCCGTACGAACGTCGACAGCGGCATGCCAAGAGCGTCGCACCACAGCAGCAACTCAACCAAATCAAGTCGGCGCACCCCCCGCTCAACTCTGCTAATCCATGGCTGGACTTCATCCAGTCTTGAAGCTAGCTCCACTTGCGTCACGCCAGCCTCAACGCGGATTTGCACAAGTAGCTGAAGTAATAGGTCGTTCTCTTTTGAATAGAGTGATTTCTGCATGCGAGCCTCGAAAGAGGCCCAACTGTCAAAGGGCTCAAAAAATATACGAAAATTGCACTATTCCGTTTCACGTATATCCCAAGCCCTTCCGAGCTACAACTTCCGTAGCACGACTCTATGTTTCTCACGAACGACGCGAACAAGCATCCACTCTCCAGCGCATACGGAAAAGGCAACCACGTTTGGATTGCCACAGAAGTCCAACTTCGTCTTCCAATTTTTATGGTTGAGTTCGCCCATCATGAAGTTGATGACGACGGCGATGATTTCTCGCTCCTCCGCACACTTCTCCTAGCGCGTGGAGACGACGTATTGAACCTAGTGTCAGACCTGGCACCGCAGAAAGCCCTGAAGTCAGTTGCCTTGCTGACGCCTGCATCTGGGGATCTTGGTAGGGCGTGGAGCATTGACCAGCTAACCGCGATCTGGGAAGCAGAGGATCCCGGCGATTCACATATAAAACTCAAAGTTTTTTCAAAAGCAGACGGTTCCTACTATGTGGATTCGATGTCAGAGATCGCCACAAGTCAGCTCCGTGACTGGCATCAGCTTTTCGAGCTGCCAGCAGTGCAAAGCCAGCAATAGATGCACCGATGCTCTGTTGGGGAAGGCTCTACATTGAGCGGCCAACGGAATGTCAGTGAGTGGTGAAGAAAAAGCCCCCTTTATCTATGTAAGCTGAAGTGTTCAGCATTCGCAGCACTGAGCGACGCAACACCCAAAGTCCTATGAAAAAAGCGCCGATGTTTCCATCGGCGCTTTGAAGTTACGATGTACTACGATGTATTCCTACATCACAATGCTTCGTCGATAAAATTCAATTCTGACAAGGCTCTACGATCTATCACACGCATCCTATGTATGTTTAGGGTATGAGTCCGAAGCGGAGGGCGGGCCCGTGTGTCACGGGGCCGCAGCCCCGGCCACTGCCTACTTCTTGGGCAGTGCGTAGGCGATCACATAGTCGCCCTTGTCGGTGGTCATGCGGGCACCACCGGCAGACACCACGACAAACTGGCGACCCGATTCGGGCGACAGATAGGTCATGGGCGTGGCCTGGGCTCCCACGGGCAGACGGCCCTTCCAGACCTCCTTGCCGCTCTGGTTGTCAAAGGCACGCAGGTAGTAGTCCTGGGTACCGGCATAGAAGGTCAGGCCGCCGGCGGTGGCAAACGGGCCGGACAGCGAAGGCATGCCCACCGGCACCGGCAGACCGAAGCGCACGCCCTGGAGCTTGCTGTCTTCGACCGTCCCCAGCGGAACCTGCCAGGCAATCGACTTGGTGTTCAGGTCGATGGCCGTCAGATTGCCCCAGGAAGGCTGGTGGCAGGGCAGACCCAGGAAGGAGTTGAACGCACCACGGATGGACTGGAAGGGCGTGCCTTCCTGCACGTGGGTGGCCCACGAGGCGTTGGTGATGTCGTTCTTCTTCAGCGACTCCAGCTTTTCCTGGGCGCCTTCCTGCGGTTGCAGGAAGCCGATCTGCGGCATGACCATGTCGTTGACGATGAGCATGTTGGTGCGCGGATCGTAGGCATGGCCACCCCAGTTGAAGCCACCGTAGTAGCCGGGGTAGATCAGCGTCATCTGCTCGGTCAGCTTGGTGTACGGACCGTCATATTTCAATTGCTTGAACTTGATGCGGCAGTACAGCTGGTCGAACATGGTGGCGCCCCACATGTCCTTTTCAGTCAAGGTGTTCTTGGCCACCTGCGGCATGCCCACGGACCAGGGCTGGGTGGGCGATGGTGCTGCATCGCCTTCCATCACGCCCTGGGGCGCGGGCTTTTCTTCCACCTCCGCCAGCGGCTTGCCGTTGGTGCGGTCCAGCAGGAACAGCTGGTGGGTCTTGGTGGCCAGCACCAGCCCCGGGGTGTTGCCACCCTTGCCATCGGGCACATCCACCAGGGTGGGAGGCGTGCCGTTGTCATAGTCCCAGGTGTCCATGTGCAGGGCCTGGAAATGCCATGCTTCGCGTCCGGTGTCGGCCTTCAGTGCCACCACGGACGTGGAGTACCGGTTCATCTCGGGCGTGCGGTGCGCACCCCAGAAGTCGGGCGTGGCATTGCCCAGCGGCAGGTAGATCAGGCCCAGCTTGGCGTCATAGGCGCCATGCGACCAGAAGTTGGGGGTGCCCTTGGTGTAGGTCTGCCCTTCGGGAGGCAGCTTGGTGATCGCCGGGTTGCCCAGATCCCAGGCCCATTCCAGCGCGCCATCCTTCAGGCTGTAGGCACGCACCACGCCGGAAGGTTGCTCGGTCTTCTTGCCGTCCCAGACCCAGCCGCCAATGACCACGCGGTCACCCGCCACCAGCGGCTGCGACGTGGGCATGTAATAGAAGTCCTGGTACTGGCCCATGCCCACGCTCAGGTCGGTATAGCCCTTGCCCGTGTCACCGAAGCCATCGCAGACTTCACCGGTCTTGGCATCCAGCGCCCACAGGCGTGCATCCTTGTCGGTGGTGATGATGCGTGCGTTGCACTTGGCAGGAGCCGGTGCGGCAGGCGCGCTGTCGCCGCCTTGCGTGGCGGGAGCGGCCGATGCCACGGCAGGCACTTCGTAGTAGGCCACGCCACGGCAGCGGCTCCACCACTTGTTCTCACGCGTCTTGGGGTCGAACACCCACTTTTCCTCGCCGGTTTCGGCGTTCAGCGCGATGACCTTGTTCTGCGGCGTGCACAGATAGACCGAGTCCCCCACCTGGATGGGGGTGTTCTGGTCTTCGTTGCCGCCACCGGTTTTGGCGCCGGTGCGGTAGGTCCAGGCCACTTCCAGCCCCTTGACGTTGTCGGCCGTGAGCTGGTCGAACGGTGCAAAGCGGTTGCTGTGGTCGTCGCGGCCGTAGTGCGTCCAGCGATTGTCCGGGCTGGCGGCATCGCTCACCACAGCCACTTCCTTGACGATGTCCACGCCCTTCTTGGCCGTATTTTCCACCGTGTTGTGGGGGGTGAAGATCGAGGCAGCACCCGCCAGCACCACCACGGCCTGCACGGCTGCGGCAGGCAGGGCAATGGCTTGGGCCGGCGAGCGCAGCGAACGCAGCGCCAGCGCGGCAAACAGGCCCAGCACCAGCACCGGCGCCAGGCGCGGCACCAGCCCCCAGAATGCGGTGCCGACTTCTGCCAGCGCCCAGATGGCGGTGGCAATGACCACCACCAGGTACAGCAGGGCACCCAGCGGCTTGCCGCGCACCAGCAGCACGCCGGACACCACGGAGGCAGCCCCTGCGATCAGGTAATACCAAGACCCACCCAGCGTGACCAGCTGGATCCCGCCCATCAGCAGCGCCAGACCCACCAGCGCCAAGACAACGCCCAACACGCGCGGCCATACGGGCACGCGGTTCGGCACATCAGCTTGTGACATGTTGATTCCTATGTTTCACTCAGTCGATACCAGAATGATTCTAGGAAGCCTGTCTGTTTTCTGCAGAGGACTCCAGCGCCTGTAGGCAGCAGGCCGCAAAACAAAATA
This sequence comes from Comamonas sp. UBA7528, assembly GCF_002479375.1. Taxonomy (NCBI): domain Bacteria; kingdom Pseudomonadati; phylum Pseudomonadota; class Betaproteobacteria; order Burkholderiales; family Comamonadaceae; genus Comamonas; species Comamonas sp. UBA7528. The sequence continues at coordinate 29,982 of NZ_DLMU01000012.1, read as the reverse complement.
TTACCAACAGGTATCTAGAAAATAAGATCTTTCAAATTCAATACAAGCATTTGAATTCAAACGACTTTCTTATTTTCAGAAAGCACTGTAAATACAGCAACCTGCATAAAACCTTCTCTCTATTGCGTATTTGGGCCGCACACTCACGCACCCCATGCAGGTTCCCCAAGCACCATCGGGTGCCTCCCAAGCGCCCGATCAGTTATTCCACAAAAGAATGTCACACCCAACGACATTCCCACCAACAACCAACCTGACAAGCTGCCAACGATAGGCCTCGCAGCACCGCCCCGGGCAATCGCTACCATGGCGTGTTCGGCGGCACAGGCTGCGCCGACCCCGTCACGTCTTCTTCTTTCCCTTTTCGCATGCGACTGCTTCACACCTCCGACTGGCATCTGGGCCAGCACTTCATGGGCCAAAGCCGCCAGACCGAGCACAGTGGGCTGGTGGACTGGCTGCTGACCCAGGTGGAAGCGCATGCAGTGGACGCGGTGGTGATTGCGGGCGACATCTTCGACACTGGCGCACCGCCCAGCTATGCACGTGAGATTTACAACCAGCTCATCGCCCGCCTGCACCGGGCCGGCGTGGCCCTGCTGCTGCTGGGCGGCAACCACGACTCCGTCAGCGTGCTGGGCGAAAGCCAGGACCTGCTGGCCTACCTGGGCACCCGGGTGATTGCAGCCGTGGGCGAGGCCTCCGGGCATGTGGTCACCTTGCCGCTGCGCGGCCAGCCGGCAGAGCCCGGTTGCATCGTCTGCGCCCTGCCCTTCATCCGCCCACGTGATGTGGTGCACAGCCAGGCGGGGCAAAGCGCCCAGGACAAACAGCTGGCCCTGCAAACGGCCATCCAGGCCACCTACCAGCAGGTGTACGACGCCGCCGTGGCACGGCAGACGGCGCTGCAGCAATCCCTGGGGCGCAAGCTGCCCATCGTGGCCACAGGCCACCTGACCACCGTGGGTGCCAGCAGCAGCGAATCGGTGCGCGAAATCTATGTGGGATCGCTGGAAGCCTTCCCCACCACCGCCTTCCCGGCGGCCGACTACATTGCGCTGGGCCATATCCACCAGCCGCAGAAAGTCGGCGGACTGGAACACATCCGCTATTGCGGGTCGCCCATCGCCCTGGGCTTTGACGAGGCACGCCAGACCAAGCAGGTGCTGCTGGTCGATCTCAATGAAGCCGGCCTGCAGGCCGTCACCCCCCTGCCGGTCCCGGTGTTCCAACCCCTGGCATCGGTGCGCGGCACCCTGGCGGAATTGCCGGGTGCCCTGCAGGCACTCGCTGCCAGCGCTACCCCTGAGCGCCCGGTGTGGTTGGAAGTCACCATCGAGGAAGACGACTACCTGAACGATCTGGCCCCCCGGGTACAGGCGCTGCTGGAAGGCTTGCCCGTGCAGCTGCTGCGCGTCAAGCGCCAGCGCGGCACCGCCGCGGCCCAGCTCACGGCCGACGCCAGCGAATCGCTGGATGAACTCAGCCCGCAGGAAGTATTTGCCCGCCGCCTCGCGCAGGAAACGCTGGATCCCCCGCTGCAGCAGGCCCTGACTGCACGCTACCGCCAGGTGGTGGAGCGCCTCACGAGTGCGACGGAAGATGCGACAGAAGATACGACAGGAGGTGCGGCATGAAGATCCTCAAGCTGCGCCTCAAGAACCTGAACTCGCTGCAGGGCGAGTGGCAGATCGACTTCACCACCGCACCGTTTGCCGACAACAGTCTGTTCGCCATCACCGGCGCCACGGGCGCAGGCAAGTCCACGCTGCTGGATGCCATCTGCCTGGCGCTGTACCACCAAACCCCGCGACTGGCCACCATCAGCGCCGGCAGCAACGATCTGATGACGCGCCACACCGCCGACTGCCTGGCCGAAGTGGAGTTCGAAGTCCAGGGCACGGTCTACCGCGCCTTCTGGAGCCAGCGCCGCGCCCGCGACAAAGCCCAGGGTGCGCTGCAGGCCCCCAAGGTGGAACTGGCACGGGTGGCAGATGGCCACATCCTCAGCAGCCAGAGCAACGACAAGCTCCGGCAGATTGCACAGCTCACCGGCCTGGACTTTGCGCGTTTCACCAAGTCCATGCTCCTGGCACAGGGCGGCTTTGCGGCCTTTTTGCAGGCCACGGCCAATGAACGCGCCGAATTGCTGGAAGAGCTGACCGGCACCGAAATCTATGGCCAGATCTCGCAAGCCGTGTTTGAGCGCGCCCGCGATGCACGCCAGCAGCTGGACAAAGCCCAGGCCCAGGTCGATGGCATGCAGCTGCTCTCCAGTGACGCGCGCGCCCAGCTGCAGCAGGACAGCGACCGCCTGCAAGGCGAGCTGGCCCAGGTGCAGAGCGATCACAGTGCCGCCCTGGCCCTGCAGCGCTGGCAGCAGCAAACGGCACAGGCTGCGCACGATGCCGAGCAAAGCGGCCAGGCGCACACCGCCGCCCAGCAGGCCCTGGATGCTGCCGCTGCCCAGCTGCAACGCTTGCAGCACCATGCGCCCGCCCAGGCCCTGCAGCCGCTGCACCAGCGCTCGCAGCATGCCCAGGCCCTGCTGCAGGGCAGCACCACCCAGCTGCAGCAACTGCAGGCCACGCAGGGCAGCACCCAGCTGCAACAGCTGCAGCTGCACCACCAGGCGCATGTGCTGGCCAACCACGCAGCCCAGTCCGCACAGCACGCACTGCAATCGCTGCAGGCGCAGGAAACGTCCCTGCAGCACTGGCGCGCGGAACACGCGCGTTTTGCGCAGCTGGGTGAACGACTCAGCGGCTGGCAACAACAGCTGGAACAGCTGCGCCACGTGCTGCAGCAGCATGCCGCGCAACAGCTGGAACTGCGCCAGGCCACCGCCCGGTGCGCCCAGCTGCAGCAAGACACGGCAGCACAGCACGGGGAAGTGACCGCAGCCGGGCTGGCACACCAGCAGGCCAGCACGGCTGCCGCGCAGGCGCAGCAAGCCCAAGCACAGCGCCTGTCACCCCATGGCGGCAGCCTGCCCCAGCTGCGCGCCCAGTGGCAAACGGCGCAGCAGCTGCAGCATGCCTGGCAGCAGCTGGAAGCCCACGCGGCCCAGCGCCGCCAATGGGCCCAGCAGCAAGCCCAAACCGAAGAGGCACTGCAGACCAGCACCGAACAGGCCGCGCAGCAGACGCAGGCGCTGGCCCAGTTGCGCACCCAGTACAAGCAGCAGAAAGAGCGGGTGGCCGACAAGCAGAAACTGCTGGAACAGGAACAGCGCATCCAAAGCCTGGAAGCCCACCGCCATGCGCTGCAACCCGGAGAGGCCTGCCCGCTGTGCGGTGCCGTCGAACACCCGGCCATTGCGACCTACGCAGCGCTCGACCTCTCGACCACCCAGACCGCACTGCAACAGGCCCGCGCCACGCTGGATGCATTGCAGACAGAGGGCGAACAGCAGGCCAATGCCCATGCCGCCCACCAGGCCCGGCATGCCGCGCTGCAGGCGCAGCGCGATGAACTGGCAGCCCACATTCCCGGTTGGGAGGTGCAGTGGACGGCACTGTGCGCCGGCCTGCAGCCGCCCCCCGCCACCAACGCCTGGCAACAGCCCGAGGCGCTGGCCGATGCCCGCACCCATGGTGCGGCGCAACTGGAGACACTGTCCCATGCCCTGCAAGCCGCCGAGGCAAGCGAGCACGCGCTGCAGTCCGCCAAAGATGCGGCCCTGCAGGCCCTGCAAGGGCTGCAAGCTGCACAGCACCGGCTGGACAGCCTGCAGCAGGCCCAGCGGGATGCAGCAGCCCAGCAGCAGCGCAGCACCCAGGCGGCCCAGGCCCTGGAAACAGAGGCCGCCATGCTGGCCCAGGCCTTGCGCAGCGCCGTCGAAGCCGCCGGCTACCCCTTGCCGCCCGATAGCGACCACCAGGCCTGGCTGCAGGCCCGCCAGACGGAATGGCAGACCTGGCAAAGCCAGCACAGCCAATGGCAGGACACGGTGCGCCAGCGCGATCTGCAGCACCACCTGTACGCCAGCGCCCAGCAGGACGCCACGCTGTGGCAGGCCCGCTGGCAGCAGCTGCAGCCATCCCTGGCCGCCCCCTCACCACCAGCCACCGCCCTGCCCGGCGACCTGGCCGACTGCGTGCAGGCGCTTGAACAGCTCCGTCAGCAACTGGCGACACGGGAAGGCCAGATCCAGCAGTTGCAAACCACGCTGGCTCGGCAAGGCGACGACGCTACGCAGGCCGCATCGGACTGGACGCAGGCCCTGGCCGCCAGCCCGTTTGCCGATGCGGAGGCCTATGCCCAGGCCCTGCTGCCTGCCGCCGAGGTGGAGCGCCTGACCGCCCTGCAGCAGCAACTGCACACCGGGTTGCAACGTGCCACCACGCTGCATGCCGAGGCGCTGGAGCGCCACCAGCAACTGCACAGCCAGGCACTGACCGATACCGCGCCCGAGACCCTGGCCGCGCAGTTGCAGGCACTGGAAGCGCAGCGCACCGCCCTCAGTGAACAGATGGGAGCCACCCGCGCCCGACTGGATGACGATGCCCGGCGCCACCAAGGCCAGCAGGCCTTGCTGCAGCAGATGACGGCACTGACCGAAGACAGCGACCTGTGGCAACGCCTGGACGGCCTGATCGGTTCGGCCAGGGGCGACAAGTTCCGCAAATTTGCCCAGGGCCTCACGCTGGACCACCTGCTGCACCTGGCCAACCGGCATCTCACCCGGCTGCATGGCCGCTACCTGCTGCGCCGCAAGCCCACGGGCGAGCTGGAACTGGACATCGTGGACAGCTGGCAAGGCGATGTGGCGCGCGACACGCGCACGCTCTCGGGCGGCGAGGCTTTTCTGGTCAGCCTGGCCCTGGCCCTGGCGCTGTCCGATCTGGTCAGCCACAAGACCTCGATCGACTCCCTGTTCCTGGACGAAGGCTTTGGTACGCTGGACGGCGACACGCTGGAAGTGGCGCTGACCGCACTGGACGCGCTGAACGCCAGCGGCAAGTTGATCGGCATCATCAGCCACGTCGAGGCGTTGAAGGAACGCATCCCCGCCCAGATCCGCGTAGAAAAAGGCGGCGGCGTGGGCCATTCGCGGCTGGTAATCTAGGCCCGGCGGCGCAGGGACTGCACCGTGCGCCGCCCTTCCCTCCCGACCGGCCCACAGGCCGTGGAAGCCGGCTGCGCCTGTGATGCCTGTAGTGCCTGCATAGAGCGCTATGGAAAACCGCGCGGCCACCGCTCCGTTCCCGAGCCTGCACCAAGGCCACCCCACCCGCGCGCCCTGCATGGGCGTGCTTTACCGTACCATCCAGGCCCTTGCTTGATAGGTACAAGCCATGATCCGGATCGCAGAACTCAAACTCCCCCTCTCGGCAGTGGATTACCACCCCGAGAACCACACCGAATACCAGCCCATCGCCAAGCTGACCGACCTGGCGGCCGAGCGTCTGGGCATCCCCCCCAGCGCCATTGCCCGGTTGCATGTGCACAAACGCAGCTTTGACGCCCGCAAGAGCGCGCTGCTGGCGGTCTACATCGCCGACATCACCCTGGCCGACCCGGCGCAGGAAGCCGCCCTGCTGGCCCGGTTTGCCGACCAGTCCCATGTGAATCCCACGCCAGACATGGCGTGGAAGCCCGTTGGGGCAGCCCCTGCCACGCTGGCCGACGGCGAACGCCCGGTGGTGGTGGGTTTTGGTCCTTGCGGCATTTTTGCCGCCCTGGTGCTGGCACAGATGGGGTTTCGCCCCATCGTGCTGGAACGCGGCAAGGAAGTGCGCGAGCGCACCAAGGACACCTGGCGCCTGTGGCGCCAGCGCGAGCTGACTCCCGAGTCCAATGTGCAGTTTGGCGAGGGCGGCGCCGGCACCTTCTCCGACGGCAAGCTCTACAGCCAGATCAAGGACCCGCGCCACCTGGGCCGCAAGGTGATGACCGAGTTTGTGCAGCACGGCGCACCGGAAGAAATCCTCTACGCCGCCCACCCCCACATCGGCACCTTCAAGCTGGTCAAGGTGGTGGAAGGCATCCGCGAGGAAATCATCCGCCTGGGCGGCGAGATCCGCTTTGAGCAGCGCGTGACCGATGTGCAGATCGACGGCGAAGGCGCACAACGCCAGCTGACGGCCCTGCAGGTGCTGAACCAGGCCACGGGCGAAAGCTATGCCCTGCCCACGCAGCACGCCGTGATGGCCCTGGGCCACAGCTCGCGCGACACCTTTGCCATGTTCTACGAGCGCGGGGTGGCCATGGAGGCCAAGCCGTTCTCGATCGGCTTTCGCATCGAACACCCGCAAAGCATCATCGACAAGGCCCGCTGGGGCAAGGACGCCGGCCACCCCCTGCTGGGTGCGGCCGACTACAAGCTGGTGCACCATGCGACCAACGGCCGTGCGGTCTACAGCTTCTGCATGTGCCCGGGCGGCACCGTGGTGGCGGCCACCAGCGAACCCGAGCGCGTGGTCACCAACGGCATGAGCCAGTACTCGCGCGCCGAGCGCAATGCCAACGCCGGCATGGTCTGCGCCATCAACCCGGAAGACTTCCCGCGCGATGCCAAAAGCTTTGCCTGGGCCTTTGACGGCAAGACCTATGGCGTGGAAGATCTGGCGGAAGGCCAGTTCCACCCACTGTCCGGCATCGTCTTCCAGCGCCAACTGGAGTCCAAGGCCTTTCTGCTGGGAGGACGCAACTACAGCGCCCCCGGTCAGCTGGTGGGTGACTTTGTGGCCGGCACCGAATCCAGGGAATTCGGCAGCGTGGAGCCCTCGTACAAGCCCGGCATCCACCTGACCAATCTGCACCATGCCCTGCCGGCCTACGCCATCGAAGCCATGCGCGAAGCCCTTCCCGCCTTCGGCAAGAAGATCCGCGGCTACGACATGCCCGATGCGGTGCTGACCGGCGTGGAAACGCGCACCTCCTCGCCGGTGAAGATCGGCCGCGGCGCCGATTTCCAGAGCGAAAACACGCGCGGCCTGTACCCGGCCGGTGAAGGCGCCAGCTATGCCGGCGGCATTCTGTCGGCCGGCGTGGACGGCGTGAAGGTGGGTGAGGCCGTGGCCTGCGCCATGCTGGGGCTGGAGCTGCCGTCGTCCGGCATCCGCAGTTCGGGCGGCGCGGCGTAACTCCATTGAACGCCCCCTGCCGTGTGGTGCGCCGCCCTTCTCAAGGGGATGGGCACCGCGGTACAAGGAGCCTCTTTCCCGCGGCCTTTATCAGGGGCCGCACCGGTTGCGCAGACCAGTGACTGCGCGCAGTGCCATGGATTTCTGCCTATGAACACCCACCTCACCGTTGCTTCCCGCACCCCGCTGCTGATTGCCATCGCCGCCATGGTGGTGGTCGTGCTGTCCTCCAACATCCTGGTGCAGTACGCCATCAACGACTGGCTGACCTGGGGGGCCATCACCTACCCGTTTGCCTTTCTGGTCAGCGAACTGGTCAACCGCGGCTTTGGCCCGGTGCAGGCGCGGCGCGTAGCCTGGGTGGGTTTTGCCGTGGCCGTGGCCGCCTCGCTGGTCCTGGCACCGCCGCGCATCGCGATGGCATCGGGCCTGGCGTTCGCCTGCTCGCAGATGCTGGACATTACCGTGTTTGACCGCCTGCGCCACAGCCGCTGGTGGCGCGCCCCGCTGATTGCCACCGTGCTGGCCGCCTGCCTGGATACCGCCATCTTCTGGAGCGTGGGCTTTGCCGGGGAAGAACTGCCCTGGGTCACCTGGGCACTGGGCGACCTGGGCGTGAAGCTGGTGCTGGGGGTGTGCCTGCTGCTGCCTTTCCGCCTGCTGATGGGCAAAGTGGTGGCCGCGCGCTAAGCCTGCGGGAACTCACATATCCCGCGCGGCATGCAGCAATGGGAAAGTTGGCTGCATCCACTGGAAATTTCGGGAATCCTGCGCCCGGAATCTCCGCTCATTTCAGATAGAAATCTTTGAAAAAACTCTGCTGATTTTCGGGTATTTTCTTGATGCCGCCACCCACATGGCGGCCAGGAGGCAAGCGGAACGCTTTCGGGAAATCCTTGCCATCCGGGAAAGCGTAGCAGCTGTCATGGACCAGCACATCCTGCTTGATGAGCGGCCAGACCACTTCCATCAAAAATACTTGGTCAAAAAGTGGATTGTTCCCATATCTCCCACTCTCCAGCAATATCTCCTGGATATTGGGCAGCACCCCGGCCACCCCACCCCACATGCCGGCCAAGATAAGCTCCACATGGTAGGGATGGTCGCGCATGACATGGAATTTCTTGTCCGAATGCAACCATTCCTGCACCGCCACAACTTCCTGTACATTCACCCGTGAATCGGTATCCCGGCACAAAAAATACTCCACACCTGGATCATCCATCACCAGAAACCGCCACATGGAGCGGAATTTCTTCAGGCGCTCATCGTCGATCATGACCACCTGGGCATCCAGTTTTCTCAAGGCGTCCAGCGCCGGGGGCGGCACCGATGCATCGCAATAGAATCTGGCGATCCAGCCGTCGTACATATGCGGTATCAGTTGTGCATTGATCAATGCGCCGGTGACATACACCGGATCCTCCCCCCACAAGGAAAAAGCAATGATGTTGCTTTTCTTTTTTTTATAGTCAAAAAGCGGATGCCTGCTTTGGACTGAAAAATCAGAATAGGCAGAGCTCTTGAATTTATCTACCGCAATACGGTCTTTCAGCGCCAGGCATAAATAGCCCTGCTTCAGTGCCTCGTCTTCTTTCCCCGCCAGCCACAGCGTGGACACCAGCACATTCCGATAATAAAAATTATCTTCCCGGATGCGAACGGCTTCCAGAATGGCATCCGCAGCTTCCGGGTAGCGCTTCATGTCTTTCAGGCACAAGCCAAGGCCGTACCAGGCTTTGTCATTCAAAGCATCCTGGGCGACCGCTTCTCTGTATGCGGCTTCGGACAACCGGTTCTGACTCATTCCGAATCATTCATAAAATTTTTTGGCCGCGTGGCTGCCATCTGGTGATGGCCTCAGCCCCACGCGATTTTCACCGATACGGGTTCTGCGACCAAGCGCCACAGCCTCATGCTTTGCCCACCCGCGCCTGCAGGCAGAAAGGGCCAGGCCATCAAGGCAGATGGCACGCAGCCTCAGAGGCTGCCAACAAAAAAGAGCTACCTGTGCCTGTAGGCGCAAGCAGCTCTGGTGGTGGCTGCGCCCATGCACCTTGCAGCACATGGGCACCGGCCCCTGGCTTTACAGATCCACGTGCAGCTTGCCTTGGCTGATCAGGTCCTGCACCAGCTTGGCCTGGTCGGTGGTGTCGTAGTTCTGACCTTCCAGCACGATCTTCTGGTTGGCGCCTTCGCTGCCCAGATGGCCCGTGGTCGAGATGTTCAGCACCGTCGTCGACTTGCCGTTCACCGTTTCGGTGGAGGCCCCCAGGTAATCACTGAGGTTGGACTTGTTCTCGCCCTGCAGCAGATCGCTCAGGTCCAGCACATCCTTGCCATTGCCGAAGTCCTGGACGGTATCCACCGCCGGCGCTTTGACTGTACCTTCGTCGCCCTTCAGCCAGACAAAGGTATCGTCGCCATCCCCGCCCAGCAACGTATCGTTGCCTTTGCCGCCATACAGGTGGTCGTCGCCCTTGCCGCCCTCCAGCCTGTCATTACCGGCACCGCCAAACAGCAGGCCATCGTCGTCGGAGCCCAGCAGCGAGTCCGCTGTGTCGGCACCGGCCACCACGCTGGACGCGTCGTGGCCATCGGCCGTGGCCGATGCATCGTGTGCATCCGCAGACTGCGCATGCGCGGTCAGCGTGAAGTCGGCATCCTTGGCACCCGTGATGGTCAGCTGCGCATGCACAGACTGGCCGTTGTCCGCCAGCACGCCGTCAATGTGGACCTTGCCACCCACCACCGCGACGTCCACGCCGTTGTAGACCACCTTGGCCCCGGCAGGAATGCCTTCCAGGACCAGATGCTGCGACAGCACTTCACCGCTGCCATCCACATCCGCCAAGGTGGCGGTGATGGTCACAATGTACTCGGCCGCATCCGCCGTGACGGGCACCGTGGTCAGCTTGCTCACATCCGTGTGGCCCGGAGTGTTCACCACCAGTTGGCCACCTGCGAAGACACCTTCCACCTTGTTCATGCCCTGGCCCACTTGCTTGCCAGTGCTGGTGGAGATGTTCAGGCTTTCCAGCACATTGACCTGGGTGCTGGCATTGTTGGCCGTCGGCGTGTTGATCTTGGCGCCCGAAGCGGCGTCCCCAATCAGGATCGCATAGTCCGGTGCCGTTGAACCCTTGGCTCCGGTGTTGCCCGTGAAGTTGTTGAACGCACGCCAGGAGCCGTACTCGCCATCCGAGACATTGCCATTGCCCGACCAGGTCCCGCTGCTGCTGTGCAGCAGGAACAGGTCGGTCTTGTTGGCAGCGGCGGAGTTGGTGTTGGCCTGGCCATTGGTGTCGTAGCCAATGCGGATCAGGTTTTCACCGTACTGGGCCTCGCTGAACGCACCGTTCTTGTAGACGAGGATGTCGTTCTTTCCATCGCCGTTGGAGTCAAAGTCGTTGATCGGCGTCTTGCCCGTGCCATCGACCCCCCTGGTGGAATACGTCCCCCAGACCCGCACGTTGAAGCCCACGGCCACCACGTTGCCAGCAGCATCCAGATTGAAACCATTGCCACTGGGGTCCTTGGCACCGCCATTGACGGCCGTTGTGCCTTCCAGCGGATCCTTGGCGGCATTGTGCGCAGTGATGTCCAGCTGCACCTCGGGGGCATTGACCACCGGGTCCGGATCAACGGGCACCTCAGGCACTTCGGGCACCACCACGGCAGGGACTGCCACGCTCAGCTCATCCGATGCGCTGTCGCTGCCGTACTTGCCCGATGCCGACACATCCGCCGTCAGATCCAGCGCAGGACTGCCATGCGGCACGTCCAGCGTGATCTTCACATCGGCCAGGCTCACGCCGCTCGGGTTGTGCAAGGTCAGCACACCATCGTGCAAGGTGTAGTCCGTGCCTTCAACCAGGGTCTTGCCGTTGTGTTCGATAGACACCACCTTGGCATCGCCCAGGCCGCGCACCTCCACATCGGACATCGCATCGCCCGCATCGCCTTGCGTCAGCAAGGCATCCAGATCCAGCGTCACCTGGTCGGTCAGGTTCTGCTCAAACCCAGGCATGCCGCCATCGATGGTCTGGCCGTCGCCAAAGACAATGCCGGCAAACCGGTCCAGCGTCAGCGACAAGGTGTCTGGCGACGACTTGTCCTTGATCGTGCCCTTCCAGCTTCCGCCTTGATAGACCAGGCCCGACAGGTCGTACTGGTCCAGCGGCTTGGGCAGCACCAGAATGTCCACCGGCTTCTGGTTCGCCTGGTCCCAGGTGCCCACCACATTGGTCGTACCCAGCACCGTGGTGTAGTTGTAGCCCACCTTGTCGATGACCACCGCATGGGACTGGGTGCCTACACCCATGTCATAGGTCACGGCAGTCACTGCCGTCTTGCCCATGCCTTCCACCACCACGCCACCCTCACCCACGGAGATGCTGGCATCGCCCTTGGTATAGGTGACTTCCGTGTGCCGCGCCTCTTCCGTCAGCGAGATGCTCACATCCGGAGGATCCCCTGCGGGATTGGTAGGCTCGGTTGGCTTGTGCCCGTTCGATATATTGAATCCGCCATCGAACGGATCACCATCCCCATCCGTGCCCTTCACGTTGACATCGAAGTCCACGTTGACATCCTTGGGCATGGACTGCCACTCCGCACCTTGCACCGTGAACTTGGGTGCATCTTTGCCATTGGTAGGGCCGGAGACCTCCAAGACCACGTCCTTGATGCCGCCTGTGATGCCCAGGGCTTCCGCCGAAATCACCCAGGAATTGCCCGTCAGCGCCACCTCATAGGCCGTGCCATTGACCCAGATGGTGGTGTACTTGCCGGGGTCGCCGCCATTGTTGCGGTCGATGGTGATGGTGAACTCGCTCACCGCATCCTTGAATGCGAAGTCCAGCTTTTCACCCGATTGCACATGGTTGTTGGCCACCCCGATGCCCTGGCCGCTGACATTGACAGAAGCTGACCCGCTCTTGTCGGACGCCGTGATCGTCAGCCCCGAGCCTTCCGGATGGAAGCCATTCTTGTAATTGCCAGGCTTCAAATCACCTTGGTCCAACCCGCCTGGTTCGGTTTGTGACAGCTGCGCCAGTTGCTTGACGGTGTACGAACCGTCCTGTGCCAGCGTGATCTGGAAGATCTCCTTGCCCGCCGCATCGAAGACAGACGCATTCCCGCCATCGCTGGAGGACTTGTAGGTCCAGCCGCTGGGCAGGTTGGCGATATCGGCAATCTTCAGCGTGAACCCGTCACTGTCTGCCCCCTTGGAGAAAGTCATCTCCCCGGAGAATTCGCCGACCGCATTGCCGGTCTGAATATCTTCGCTACCGAAGAATTCGGGCACATCGTCCTCAACAGTCACCGCAATATTGCCGGACTCAGACGCTCCGGTGGTGCTGGTCACCGAGACGTCCAGCTCCAGATCCAGGGCGGTGTCTTCCCCCTTGGACGGATCGTGCGACACCGCATCGGTAAGGCGGTATTCGTACTCCACCTCGTAGCCATTGGCTGTCTTGGTGAAAGCGGTAATGGTCAACTCGCCACCGGGCGCTGACACCTTGGTGCCGGCAACGATATCGTCCACATTGATCTGCGTGCCTGCAATCGTGATCGACGCAATGCCTTTGTTCGAGGTAATGCTGAACGATCCCGATGCGACAGCGTTGCCCGCGGCCAGGTCAGCCTCCGCCACCGTGACCTTCCCGCCCGTGATGGCAAGGACTTCCGGTTCTTCGGTGGGTGCCTCGGTTGGAGCTTCGGTCGGAGCCTCAGTAGGCGCCTCTGTCGGGGCCTCCGTAGGCGCTTCTGTCGGAGCCTCGGTTGGAGCTTCCGTTGGAGCCTCGGTCGGAGCTTCTGTGGGCGCTTCCGTTGGAGCCTCAGTTGGGGCTTCCGTGGGCGCCTCGGTAGGAGTTTCCGTTGGGGCCTCGGTCGGTGCCTCAGTTGGCGCTTCCGTAGGCGCCTCAGTCGGAGCTTCCGTAGGCGCCTCGGTCGGAGCTTCGGTGGGCGCTTCCGTTGGAGCCTCAGTTGGGGCTTCTGTAGGAGCCTCGGTTGGGGCTTCTGTAGGAGCCTCGGTTGGGGCTTCTGTAGGAGCCTCGGTCGGGGCTTCCGTCGGAGCTTCCGTGGGCGCCTCAGTAGGTGCTTCGGTCGGTGCCTCAGTAGGAGCCTCGGTTGGGGCTTCTGTCGGGGCCTCGGTAGGCCCCTCTGTTGGCACTTCCGTCGGGGCCTCGGTTGGCGCTTCCGTAGGAGCTTCAGTCGGGGCTTCGGTAGGCGCCTCAGTAGGAGCCTCGGTAGGAGCCTCGGTAGGAGCTTCCGTCGGAGCTTCCGTGGGCGCTTCAGTAGGTGCTTCGGTCGGAGCCTCACTTGGGGCTTCGGTCGGAGCTTCCGTAGGCGCCTCTGTCGGTGCTTCCGTAGGTGCTTCTGTCGGAGCCTCAGTCGGCGCTTCTGTTGGAGCCTCGGTTGGGGCTTCGGTAGGTGCTTCCGTCGGAGCTTCCGTGGGCGCCTCAGTAGGTGCTTCGGTCGGTGCCTCAGTAGGTGATTCTGTCGGGGCCTCGGTAGGCGCTTCCGTAGGCGCCTCAGTCGGGGCCTCCGTTGGAGCTTCGGTAGGTGCTTCCGTCGGAGCCTCAGTAGGAGCCTCAGTAGGAGCCTCAGTAGGAGCCTCGGTTGGGGCTTCTGTCGGGGCCTCGGTAGGCGCCTCTGTTGGCACTTCCGTCGGAGCCTCAGTTGGAGCTTCGGTAGGTGCTTCTGTCGGGGCCTCGGTTGGCGCTTCCGTAGGAGCTTCAGTCGGGGCTTCGGTAGGCGCCTCAGTAGGAGCCTCGGTAGGAGCTTCCGTCGGCGCTTCAGTAGGTGCTTCGGTCGGAGCCTCACTTGGGGCTTCGGTCGGGGCTTCGGTCGGAGCTTCTGTTGGAGCCTCAGTTGGGGCTTCTGTAGGTGCCTCGGTCGGAGCCTCCGTAGGCACCTCGGTCGCGGCAAGCGCGGCCACGGCGGTTCCGCCACCAATGCGGTCAAACTGCACTGCAGGGGCACCACGTGGATAGACCAGGGCCAGCGGCGATGTCACTTCCACCACATCGGCCAGACGGATAAAGGTGCTGCCGGTACCACCACCGCCGCTCAGCGTGGCCGCGGTGGGATCGAGTTCAGCCAAAGGATCCTGGCCGTCATTGATGGCGGCAATCAGGTTGTCCAGCAACGGGTCTGCGACCGCAGGCACCGCGGCTTCTGCAGCGGTCACGTCTTCGAAGACTTCGGGCGCCAGAGCCACATCCTGGTTTTCACCCAGCGTCAGAGGGGGCTGGCCGTCCGCCTGCAACTGCACGGTGCTGCCGGAAGCAGTCACCACCTGTGCATCGGCGGGGATGCGCATACCTTCACGCAGGGGGGTCAGATTTCCATCCGCATCGCGGACCCACGCTTGCCCGGTGAGTTGGGCAACCAGAACAGTCGTCGTAGCCAAGTGCAGCCTCTTTCAGTAAGCAGTGCCCAGATGTCGATGCAGGGGGCCATCGCTCCAGGCTGTTTGTGCATACATCGTAAGAGATTGCCTACAAGGCCACCATTGGCCGCCACGCCAGTTCCCGCCCTCTTTTCACCAAGAGGCCCCTTATATGTGTCTCAAGCACCACATAAAAGATGCGTCCCCTTGAGCGACCTCAACAGTCCACCCGCAAAGCCGCTGATACGGTGGCACACAGCGCGGCGGCCACTGGTTGTCATCTGCTGCGAACTATTGCCAACCGTTGCCAGACAGGGGCACCAGCCGCTCCCTGCAGAGCAGACAACCACTTCACGCGGATAAGGCGGGCTTTTCGCTGCCACACCAAGTTCCGATAAAGAAATAGCCACTTATGAAGGCACAGCCTACACAAGCAGCTATTCTTTTTACACACCTGCCGCCCAAGGCGAGGCAGGGCGACAGACGTGGCGCAGGGCCTCTGCCGCAGATCCAGGCAACCTATGCCACTGGCACATGCACCCCTTGCGCCTGCAGCGCCTGGGCGGTCTCCGCATCCACGCTGCCCGCCAGATAGACCTCCACCTGCAGTGCCTGGGCCGTGGCCACCATGGCTTGCAGCAGATGCTGGCTGCCGGGGCTGGTGGCGGCCTGCTGGGCAAAGTCGCTGCCCAGCTTGACATAGGCCAGTGGCAGCAGATGCAGGCGTGCCAGGGCCATGGGCTCGTGTTCCAGACGGCGCAGGCCCACGTGCACGCCCAGCGCTGCAGCAGCGCTGGCCAGGGCTTCCACCTCTTCGGCATAGGCCACCAGACCGTGCGCATCCAGCTCCACCCACAGGCGCTGGCGCACATCCGCAGCCGGCTCCCACAGCGCACGCAGCTGCGGCAGGAAGCTGTCATCCGACAACGAAGGCAGCGATACCTTCACCACCAGTTGGGCGCCCGCATGCTGCTGCAGCCATTGCAGTCCCAGCTGCATGGCACGCACGTCGAACGTGGCCGACATGCCCAAGCGCACGGCCACGGGCAGGAACAGCGCGCCCTGCAGCAATGCGCCATCGGCTTCCTGCAGCGTGAGCGAGGCTTCGTGGCGCTGCACGGTGACGCTGGCTGCGGCATAGTTCTGTGGAGCCACCTGCAGGCTCAAGCGCTCTTCGGCCAAAGCCTGCACCAGCGTCTGCTGCCACTGGCGTTCGCTCACGGTGTTGCGCGGTGCGGCGTCGGTCAGGTATTCCACCTCTTCCTGGCCCACACTTTCGCTGCGGCGCAGCCCCTGGTCCAGGCGCGACAGCAACTCGCTCACGGTCACGCCACTGTCGTAGTCGGTCAGCGCATAGGCCCAACGGCACCATTGGCCCGGGCCGATGGGCTGGCGCAGCGCCTGCAGGTCATGCTTGATCTGCTGCACCACATGCATGGCGGCAGGCCCTTCCATGCCCGGCATCAGCACAATGAAGTCCGACCCGTTGAGGCGTGCCAGCAGCGTGCCGGCCGGCCCTTCGGCCGCCAGACGCAGACCCACGCGCTCGGCCATGGCGGCCAGCCAGGCGTCTGCAGGTGCGCGGGTCATGTAGGTGTTGAGCGCCTGCAGATCGCGCTGGCGGAACAGCAGCACATGACCGCCCACGGGCAGCGCCTGGCCGTCTGCACCCACATCGCCCTGCAGCACGCGGCGCAGTTCGTTCATAAAGTACTTGCGGTTGGGCAGCATCGTGACTTGGTCGCGGTTGAGCTCCACTTCCAGCGACTCGATGCGCTGCGTCTGCTCCTGCGCCGTGGCGCGCACACGCTCGCGGGTGTCGCTGATGGCGTGCACCACGTCGGTCAGCTCGGCCACCTTGCTGCGCAGCGGCGCCACTGCGCCCGGTGCGGCAGTGCCCGACGCCGTTGCACCGATAGCCATCACCTGGGCCGAAATTTCCTCGCGCAGCACGCGGCTGAACCAGCTCAGCAAGCCCACCACCGACAGCGCCCACAGACCGCCGGCCACCAGCACCAACAGCCCCATGCGGATGCTGCTGCTCCACAGGGCATCGCGCGCAAAGGTGTTGTCCACCGTGACCGACAGATTGCCCACCTGCTTCCAGCCGTCGCTGATGGCGCGCTGTGCCACCGGCACGCGCAGCGGTAGCAGGCGCGCAAACCAGGGCGGCGCAACCCCATTGCCCGGGGTGTCGGGGTGGCTGCGCTCAAACAGCGTCTGGCCTTCGGTACCCGTCAGGCTGATGGCGCGGAACTGCCCGCTGTCGAACAAGGCCATCATCAGCAGCTCGCGCGTGACCTCGTCCTGGTTGGCTGGCTGTGACAGCGACAGGGCGAGCGCGGACACCGCGTTTTCGCTTTGCGACTGCAACTGCCCGTCCAGGTACTGGCGCGCGGCATGGATGCTCAGCGCCAAGGTGCCCGACAAAATGATCAAGATGGCCACGCTCACCGTGAGCAACAGACGTTTCAACAATGACATGCAAACCTCACCTTCATCCCTCTACCCTTGTTCTCTGCGGCCATGACTGCCAGCCCCACTGACTCCACTGACCCCGCCTACCTCGCCTACCTCGCCTACTCCACCTATTCCACCAGCCCCACCGATCCCATGCATGACGGGCTCACGGCGCAATGCCTTCCTGCTGCATACGCCCCATCAAGCCTTTCCAGCGGCTGATGCGTTCCACCGAAGCGGGCTGCGCACCAGTGACGTAAATGCCCTGGGCGTTGAAACTGAACACAGGCGTCAAGTCCTTGCGCTGGCTGGCAGGCAATATGGTGCCCAGCAGGTTGTCCAGCACCAGGGGCTCGGACTGCGGTGTTTCGTAATAGCCCAGCACCATGTGGGCAATGCTTTGCGTGCTGCCCATGCCGCCCACACGGGCGCGCACATAGATGAAACGCAGCTTTTCTACCGGCATGCCCAGGCGCACCAGGGAGAAATACTTGCCGATCACATAGTCCTCACAGTCGCCGGCGCGCTTGCCCAGGGTTTCCAGCGGGGTGGCCCAGTATTCGGCCTCGCCCCAGATCTGCTGGTCTTCGCCACCCATGACGTTCTGGTTCCAGAAATCGTTCACCGCCTGCAACTGGCCCTGCACGCTGCGCCCAGCCGACCTTTCCAACATGGCCAGCCAAGCATCCAGTCGCTGCACCCCGCCCTCGCCAAAGCGGGACTGAATGCTCTGGCGCATCTGCTGCACATGGAATTCCAGCGCCTGCACATCCGGTGCGCGCCAGGCGCCCACCGACAGCACCGCCGCCACCGCCACCGTGCGCAGTGCCCACAGCGCCGCACGGCGCACTGGCAAAAGACGGGGCACACACAGGGGCATGAAAAAAGTCCAGGCAGATTCCCGGGCGGGAGCAATCAGACAAACAACCAACCACAGCCTGCCGCGCAGCAGGCCCATGGCCGCAGTGCACCGCAAAAAACTGAAGTGTGCAAATGCTTCACTCCTCACCTCCTGGGCACATGGCAGTGCCAGCGCATTATCCCAGTGCCACCGTCAACCACCAGCCCGCCTGTGCCAACAAAAAAAGAGCACATGCAGCCATGCCCATGCGCTC
The DNA here is from genome assembly GCF_002479375.1 of Comamonas sp. UBA7528. Lineage (NCBI taxonomy): Bacteria > Pseudomonadati > Pseudomonadota > Betaproteobacteria > Burkholderiales > Comamonadaceae > Comamonas > Comamonas sp. UBA7528. The sequence continues at coordinate 11,917 of NZ_DLMU01000012.1, read as the reverse complement.
TTTTCCTGTGTTCGGCACCTGGCAGCGCCAAAGAAGGACGCCGTCCTTCTCTGGCATCCGTCATCGTCAGTGGTTCCCCCCCACCTGCAGCTTCCCTTGGTCGATCAGGCTCTTGATCAGTGCATTCTGGTCTGCCGCCGTGTCTGCAGCATTCCATTGCACACCTTCCAACGTGATCTTCTGGTCGAAGCCGACACCGGTCTCTGTCAATCCGCCAGTGCTCGAGACTTTCAGCACCGTATCCTTGCCATCGCTCTCAATGTGCAGGAACTTGCTCAGATCCGTTGCATTGTCTTCGCCTTGGAGCAAATCGCTCAGATCCAGCTTGTCCTTGCCATGACCAAAGTCCAGCACCACATCCTTGGCGGGCGCGGCGACCGATCCCTGGTCCCCAGCATTCCACTTGAAGGTGTCGTTGCCTGCACCTCCCAACAAGATGTCATCGCCTGGCGAACCAAGCAAGGTGTCATCACCGCCAGTGCCCTTGTGCGTGTCGACCACGGCATCCGCCCCGGTCAGCAACAGTCCGCTGCTCTTGAGTGCGCTTGTCAGACCCGCGGTGTTCGTACCCATGAGTGATGTCAGGCTCGCCAGGGTGTAGTTGTCAAACACAATGGTCTGCACCACATCCCCCCCCACGGAACCCACCAGCAAGGCGGCTTTCCCGCCCACGTCGGCAAAGGTAAGCAGATTGCCCGGCACATCGCTCAAATCAATGACATCGCCGGTGTAGGTCGTCAACGAACCCACCTGTGTCGTCGCGATATCGCCAGTGGTATCGCTTCCCGTAGAGGTCGCTGCAGTAATGTTCAGAGCATGGTCCGCCGAGCTGATACTGAACGTATTGCTCGTCGCGTCGTAGCTCACGATGTACCCGTCGGCTTCCAACTGAGTCCGCAAGTTGTTTGCTGCCGAATCAAAGCGTGTATTGCTGGCCGACGTGGAATTCCCCGAAGTATTCCCGGTATTAACTCCTGTGTAAGTCTTCCCGTTGATCGTGATCTTGATGTTCTCGCTGCTGCTGCTATCGAACCCGGTAATGGAATCATTGAAATCGACGGTGTACTTCCATGGCGTCCCCGTCACTTTGGTGACCTCAAAATCCATCACACGGTCCACACCTCCATCCAGATCGGCCAGCGACCATTGGAACGTGTCGGCTCCTGCACCTCCGATCAGCAGATCATCGCCCGTACCGCCCACCAGCAGGTCTTTGCCCGTCCCGCCGTACAGCTTGTCGTTTCCGCTTCCGCCATACAGCTTGTCATCGCCTGCTTGACCAAAAATGGTGTCATTGCCTGCACCGCCGTAGAGAGTGTCATTGCCGCCCACGGTCCCCTCTTGGGCATAGGTCGGGTTTGCCGAGGTGAGGTTGGCGTAAATGTCATTCAGACGGTCTGCTTCCGTGGCGTTCGGATGCGCAGCCAGGTATGCCGCCCAGCCTTTGTCTGCCGCCGTGGAGTAGATGCTGTCACCCAGAATGACGTCGTTGCCCGCACCACCGTGGATGGTGTCACTGCCCACCGCATTGATCCCGCCGCTAGACCCCACCAACTGGCCGATCACCGTCGACAACTGCGCACCATTCGACACGCTGTCGGCCCCATTTCCGTTCACCCCTTCGAGTTGTGACAGGAAATTAACCGTGCTGCTGGTGACATCGATGCCCACTGCTTCGATGGAGAAGCCCTTGTCTGTGATCAGTTTCACTTCGCTGACATTGTCATCATTGGCCGTCCCAGAAGGGTTGAACGTCCCCAACACATGCTGCATGGCCAGATTTTCACCATTGGTCGTGCCGTAGTAGTTGATACCGTTTCCATTATTGTCAAGCGCATAGGTCGGATCACCATCGGTAATGAACACCAGCTTGTTGACGCTGGCACCACTCAATGGCGGCGCATTGGTTCCCGTGCCTGAGGTCGAATTGATCCACGCATATGCGGTATTCAGTGCCGCTTCGTAATTGGTGTATTGGGTCCCTGAAATGGACATTCCATTGACCTTCGCAATGGCTGCCTGCAGAACCGCCTCGTTATCCACGCTGTTGCTGGTCAATTGGAAGGATCCCAGATCCGCAGCCCCTGTGCCAAACGACACCAGATGCACCATCACATCCTTGGCTCCCGACGCGGCGAGATCTTCCAGCGCTTTGACCACAGCAGCCTTCATGGTTGCCAGGCGAGTGCTGCCGTTCATTGTCATGCTGGAGGAAAGATCCAGCACCAACACAATATTGGCAGAGGCCCCCGGAACCAGCGTATCGCCGCCCATATCTCCGATCACCACATCGTTGGCATCGCCCCCTTGCAGATTCCCGTTGCTGTTGGGATCGACAATCAGTTGCGGAGCATCGTTGTTCTGACCATTGATGGTGATGATGATGGTCGCCGTTGACGTGGATCCATCCTTGTCCGTCACCTGGTAAGTGAAGGTGTCGGTCAGCGTGTCCCCTGCGGCCATCTGCTTGACATCAGGATTGCTGTTATTCAACTGGTAGCTATAACCACCATTGGGATTCAACGTGATCGTGCCGTATTGGCCTTGGCCACTGCTGATCAATGTGGTGCTGTGCTCGGCCTCGGTGCCATCCCCCAGAATGTCGTTATTAAGCACATTCCCTGTCGCTGGCTGCGTGGCACCTTCATTGATCTCACCGGTATCTTTGACCGCCAGAGGGTCCTTGGGCACCACAGGCGTGTCAATGATTGCCGTATCCAGCGTGTTCAACGCTTCATAATTTCCACCCGTGTAGCTTTCCACGCTATATGCAACGCTTGAGCCGCCCGCGTTGGCATTGGCAAAACTCACGGTACCGCTTGTGGTGTTTGCCTCGATCGTGATTTCTTGCCCATTGTTCAGCTTCAAAATCAGCTGTGTTTTAGGAGCATGATCGACGGTTGCAGTAATGGTGATCAACCCGCCAACTAGTACAGTCGAATCGCTCAGTGTCACCGTCGTGGTGTCGATCGTGTCTTCGACCGTCACTGTGGCCATGGCGCTCGTGTCCAGGTTCTCAAAGTTGCCGCCACCATTGGTGCTGACAATGCTGATGGTCTCCGTGCCTGCGTCGTTGTAGACGTCATCGGTCTGCACAGCGAACTCGGTCGACTGCACCAC
>NZ_DLMU01000012.1:8464-8754 GCF_002479375.1 Comamonas sp. UBA7528 | reverse complement strand
GTGGCGGTGTCTTCGGTATCCGTCACTTCGACTGTGGTCGTAGCACTGGTGTCCAGGTTCTCAAAGTTGCCGCCACCATTGGTGCTGACAATGCTGATGGTCTCCGTGCCTGCGTCGTTGTAGACGTCATCGGTCTGCACAGCGAACTCGGTCGACTGCACCACGGTGCCCGGCACGTAGTCGGGGGTGAAGGTGATGGTGGCGCCGTTGTTCAGCGTCAGTACCAGCGTGGTCTGTGGAGCGTAGTCCAGGGTGGCACCAATGGTCACATTGGTGCTGCCCTCCACCGC
>NZ_DLMU01000012.1:7180-8230 GCF_002479375.1 Comamonas sp. UBA7528 | reverse complement strand
CCACCGCACTCGTTCCCTGCAGGCTCACGGTGGCGGTGTCTTGATCGTCCACCACATCCGTGCTGGCTGGGCTGCCGGTGTCCAGGCTGGTGTAGCCGCCGCCCGTTGTGCCGCCTACCTCGAACGTCAAGGTATCCGTGCCCTGTATGTGCGCTTCATCAGGACGGGTTGGGATCTCCACGCTCCCCGTGGTGGACCCCACAGGAATGATGATGGTTTGGCCGGTAGTGAGCGTGATGACCAGGTCAGAGCCCACGGGCGGGTTGTTGACCGTGGCGGTCACCACGATCAGGTTGCCTTCAATCACCTGCGCCGCTGCGCTCAAGGTGATCTGCCCGGCATAGGCGGCAGGCTCAGTGGGTGCCGTTGTATCCGCAGCGGCTGCCTGTACCGCTGCAGCCCCGCTGGTACGGTCCTGCACATCTTCCGAAGTGCCACGCGGGTAGGCCAATGCCAGTGGCGATGTGACTTCCACCACACTGGACAGGCGCGTGAAGCTGCTGCCAGCACCACCACCACCCGCCAGCACTGCAGCGGTGGGTTCCAGGTCCGCCAGCGGATCCTGCCCCTGGTTGATAGCCGCAATCAGGCCATCGACCTGCGCATCAGCGGCAGCAGGCACGGCTGCTTCGGCCGCGGGAACATCCTCGAACACATCCTTGTTCAAAGCCACGTTCTGGTTCTCACCCACGGTCATGGGCGGTTGGCCATCGGCTTGCAGCTGGACCGTGCTGCCGGAGGCGGTCACGAGCTGTGCATCCACCGGGATGCGCATGCCTGTACGCAAGGGGGTGAGGTTGCCATCCGCATCGCGGATCCATGCTTGACCAGTCAGCTGCGTAACGAGAACGGTGGTGGTGGTTGCCATGATTTGTCTCTCTGAGTGAATGCGTGAGAAGCCCTGTGCCTATGCCCTTCATGAGGCATCTGGGAGGCATGGTAGGAAGCCACCTGCTTCGCTGCTATTGGCGGCGGCGCCATTGATTGGCTGCGCCGCCAAACGGTCGTTCTGAACGGATTTGATGCCGGCCCAGAAGCAAAAGGCCTGCC
>NZ_DLMU01000012.1:0-7005 GCF_002479375.1 Comamonas sp. UBA7528 | reverse complement strand
GGCAGGCCTTTTGCTTCTGGGCGCAGGTATTCCTGCGCCCATCAAGATATCAAATTACATAGCAAACAATGCTTGCTTCTCCTGCATTTTTTGCACTCTTTCAGCGCTCCCACGCATGGCTCACGCAGGCGTTTTCTTGCCAATGCCGTGCACTTTCAGGGCCAGCATCAGGCGGTCGCTCACTTGCAGCTTTTCAAAGATGGCCGACAAGTGGGCGCGCACGGTCCGCTCGCTGATGGACAGACGGTCGGCAATTTCGGCATTGCTGTCGCCCATGGCGGCAAAACGTGCCACTTCCTGTTCACGCTGGGACAGCGCATCGGCCCACTGCACCCCGGGTTCAGGCAGACGGGTGCCCACATCCTGCAGCAAGCGCTGCAGCAAGGAACGGCCCAGCCAGATATTGCCGGTGGCAATGCTTTGCAAAATGCTGCCCAGCGTTGCCGGGGTGGAATAGGCATGCGCATAACCGCTGGCACCGGCCGCCAGTACCTTACGACCCACGTCATCATTGGGGCGGCTACTCAGCACCAGCAGCTTCACATCGCCCAGCAGGCTGCCCCAGCGGGTATCGCCCCACTGCGGCAGCTGCGGCAGGCTTGCATCCAGAATGGCCAGGTGCCGGCCTTGCTGCTTCCAGCGCTCCAGATCCGCCAAGCTGGTGCCACGTGCAGGCAGCCACTGCGGGCCTGCCACCTGCTGCCAGTGCTGCCACAGCGCAGCATCTTGTGTAAGCATCAAAACGGGCAGTGCATACATTCCAATTCCCCCCAGATCATTTCTTCGTTTTAGGTGAGCTAGCGTTCGGTCAAGGCATTCGACTTGGCACGCAGGATGGGCTTGAGCAGGTACTGCATCAGCGTGCGCTGGCCGGTGAGGATGTGCACCTCGGCCTGCATGCCAGGGATGATGGGGCGCGAATCGTCACCCACATGGGCACGCTCGGTACGCACCTTGCCGATGTAGAAGGAGTTGCCCTTCTCGTCGGTGATGGTGTTGGCACCGATCTGCTCCACCAGACCGCTCAAGCCACCGTAGATGGCAAAGTCGTAGGCAGTGAACTTCACTTCGGCCTTTTGCCCGAAGTGCAGGAAGCCAATGTCACGCGGGTTGATCTGCACTTCCAGCAGCAAGGTGTCATCCGTAGGCACGATGTCCAGGATGTCCTTGCCAGGCTGCACCACACCGCCCACGGTATTGGCCATCAACGTGTTGACTGTGCCGCGCACGGGGGAGCGAACCTCGGCCAGCTTCACACGATCTTGCAGCGCCAGCTGCCCCTGCTCCAGGGAGCTGAGCTTGGCGCGGGCGTCCGACAGCTCCACACGTGCCTGGTTTCGCACATTGAGCTCGGCTTCTTGAATCTTCTTTTCCGCTTCCTGGATGGCCGCACGGATGCGGTCGCTTTGCGCGCTGGCCGCCTTGGCCTCACCGCAGAAGCGGGCCACGTCACGTTGCAGGCGCAGCAGGTCCACTTCCGACACGGCACCGCTCTTGAGCAGCGGCTTGGTCACTGCCAGTTCTTCCGACGTCAGGCTGCAGCTGGACGATGCCTGGTCACGGTTGGCCAGGGTTTCACGCAGCTCCTGCTGGCGTTGGCGCAGCTGGTCGCGGGCGATGTTGATGGTGGTGTTGAATTCCTGCGTGCGGCTTTCCCAGACCCGGCGCTCCATCTCCGCCAGCTTGGGGGCCGCCGTCATGACTTCGTCCGGCATCTGCATCATCTCGCCCGACGCCAGGGCTTCCAGGCGGGCCGCCTTGGCTTTCAGGGACAGCACCTCGGCCTTGTTCTCACCCAGCGAAGCGCTGTAGCGCGTGGGGTCAATGCGCAACAGCACCTGGCCTTCCTCCACACGCTGGCCCGGTCGCACCAGAATTTCTTCCACCACCCCGCCGTCCAGGCTTTGGACCACCTGCACCTGGCGCGAAGGAACCACCTTGCCCTGGCCGCGCACCACCTCGTCGATATGCCCCAGGCAGGCCCAGACCAGCAGCACCAGCACCACCACCAGCGATGCCCAGACCAGCAGGCGCGAGCCTTTGGCCTGCTGCTGGCCGGTGGCCCATTGCGCATCGGCCGCAAAGTCGGCGGCGTTGTGCTGGCTGACGGCCTCGCTGCCGTCCATCAACCATTGAATGCCGCGGCGCAGACGGCTTGCGATCTTGTCTTTGATATTCACAGTTATGCCCGCCCTGCCACGCTTCCGATACGGCCTTGCTTGAGGGCCTGAACCACCTGGTCCTTGGGGCCATCGGCCACAATCTTTCCGCCATCCACCACGATCAGGCGGTCCACCAACTCCAGCAATGCAGTACGGTGTGTCACCAGCAGCATGCTCTTGCCCTTGCCGGCCTCCATCAGGCGGCGGCGCAACATGGCTTCGCTCTGGTTGTCCAGGTTGCTGCTGGGCTCATCCAGCAGCAACACCGCCGGGTCATGGATCATGGCGCGGGCCACCGCAATGGATTGGCGCTGGCCACCCGACAAGGACTCGCCACGCTCACCAATGGGCATGTCATAGCCATCGGGGTGCTGGTCGGCAAATTCGTTCACGCCGGCCAGGTGGGCGGCCCGCAGCATGTCGTCCTCGCTGGCAAACGGCGCACCGATCAACAGGTTGTGCTTGAGGCTGCCGTAGAACAGCATGGGATCCTGGGGCACGTGGCCGATGGCACGACGCAGGTCGCTGGGGTCGATCTGGCGCACATCCACCCCATCCACCAGCACCGCACCTTCGGTCGGCTGGTACAGGCCCAGCACCAGTTTTTCCAGGGTGCTCTTGCCCGATCCGATGCGGCCGATGATGCCCACACGCTCACCGGCGGCCAGTTTCAGCGACAGATTGCTCAGCACCGGTTGCTTGCTGCCAGGATAGGAGAAGCTGACGTTGCGGAACTCGATCGCCCCCTGCAGGTTCGGGCGGCTGACATATTCCTTGTCCTGCGAACGCTCCACCGGCATCTTCATGTAGTTGTCGATGGAGTTCAGCGAGGTGCGTGCATTCTGGTACTGCATCATCAGCCCCGCCACCTGCCCCAGCGGCGCCAGGCAACGCCCTGCGATCATGGAGGCCGCGATGATGCCGCCCATGGAAATGGATGTATCCTGCACTAGGTAGACACCGATCACCACCACCGCCACCGACACCATCTGCTGCATGGTCTGCACAAAGTTCACCGTGGCCGAGGAGATCAGCTTGATCTTGCCGCCCATGTAGGCCAGATATTCGGTGGAACTCTCCCACAGGCGCTGCACGCTGCCCTGGGCGTTCAGGGTCTTGACGGCTTCCAGATTGGTCAGCGACTCCACCAGCACCGCATTGCGCTGCGAAGCCGCCTGGAAGGTCTTGATGGTCATGGCTTCCATGCGTGCCTGGGCGGCAAACGACACCGCCAGCACGGCGGCAATCGCCACCACCGGCGGAATCAGCATCCACGGCGAGATCCAGGTCAGCACGGCCAGGAATAGCAGCACAAAAGGCAGATCGACCAGCGTGGTCAGGCTGGCCGAAGCAATGAAGTCGCGCACCGATTCAAACGAGCGCAGGTTCGATGCAAACGACCCGACCGAAGCAGGCCGCGCCTCCATGCGCAGATCCAGCACCCGCTCCATGATCTGGGCGGACAGCTTCACGTCCACACGCTTGCTGGCGGTGTCCACCACATAGGAACGCAAGGTGCTCAGCCCGAAGTTGAACAGCAGCACCAGGCCGATACCGATCGCCAGCACCCACAGGGTTTCAAACGCATTGTTGGGCACGACCCGGTCGTACACATTCATGGAGAACATGGGCATGGCCAATGCGAACACATTGATCAGCACCGCGGCCACCAGCGCATCGCGGTACAGACGCCAGTTCTCCCAGATCACGGCCCAGAACCAGTGGCTGCTGCGCGCCTCCGTTCCGGCCTGGATGGAACGCTTTTCCAGCCGGAACTGCGGGCGCACAAAGCACATCACGCCGGCGTACTGGGCTAGCAAAACCTCGCGCTCCACCAGCACCGCGCCTTCGGACTCCGGGTATTGCACCAGCAACTGGCCATCTGCCTGAACCTGCAGCAGCAGCGCCGCACGGTCACCCTTCAGCAACACGATGGCCGGCAGCAACTCCGCTGGCAGATGGTCCAGATGACGGCGCACCACACGTGCCGTGCAGTGCGCGCGCTGCGCGGCCCGTGCCAGCAGCGACGGAGTCAGGCGTTGGTTCACCAGGGGCAGGCCGCTGCTCAAGGCCTGGGCCGTCAGCGGATTGCCGTGGATGCGCGTGATTTCGACCAGGCACGCCAGCAAGGGATCGTCGTGCACCGTATGGGGTGCCGGCATGCCCTGGAGCGTCACCGAGGGGGCCGGTGACTGCACTGCCGCATCGGCACCCATCTTGCCGGCAGCGGCTCGCACGGCCTGGGCTGCGGATTGGGCTACGGACTGGGTGTGCGCATCCGCTTGCGGATGCACGGCCTCGGGGGCCACGATATCTTTTTCTTGAAGCGACATGGATATCTCAGATCAACTCATCGTCGTCATTGATCAGGCTGTGCGTATCGCGCATGCGCTGACGGGCAGCCTTGCGGCGTTCCAATTTTTCCAGGGCCTGGGGTGGCAGATCGGTCAGGCGCAAAGTCCCGTTGCGCAGCAATGCATCAATCAAGTCTTCCAGCACGCGGATGAAACCGTCGTCCAGATCACTCATCGCCTGCTTGCCACGTCCCGCAGAATCTTCCGGTGGCTGGTGTGGATGGTCCATGTCTCTTACAGGGACCGGCATCACGCCGGCCCCGTTTCGTTGCAAAGGTTGCGCCGTACTACTTGGTTTTCAGCACAGGGGGCTTATCCCCGTCACCATACGCTACGACAGGAGCCAGATTGGTAGTGTCAGGCAATGGAGTCATGCAAGCTTGCAGTAGATCATCCGGCAGCACCAGGGACTGCTGCTCTTCAGGCAGATCCCCTGCATGCGGCTGTGCCAGACCCAGCGTGGTCAGCAGCTTGTTCGACAGCGCCAGCCACTGGTACTCCTGCTTCTTCAGGTCGTACTGCGCGTTGAGCAGCGAACGGCGTGCATCGAACAGCTCGTTCTCGGTATCCAGCAAGTCCAGCAGCGAGCGCTGGCCAATCTGGAACTGCTGCTGATAGGCCACTTTCACCTTGCTGGTGGACAGCTCGTGCTCACGCAGGAAAGGCAGTTGCTGGCGCAGACGCACGATGTTGTTCCACGACACCGACAGCTCCTGCTGGATGTTGCGGCAGGTGTAATCCGCCACATCGCGCGCAGCATAGCCCTGGGCAATCGTCTGACGCACGCGCGCCTCATCGGCACCGCCGCGGTACAGGTTGTAGGTCATCAGCACCTGCACGTTGGCGGTCTGCATGTCGCGGTAGATGCCGTCCGGCTGGGTGCGGTCGCGCCCCACGCCAGCGCGCAGTTCCACCAGCGGAGCGCGCGAGCCCTTGGCCGATTTCTCACCCGCCTGGGCGGCCTGCACCAGCGCCTGCTTGGACAGCAGGCTGGGGTTGCCGCGCAGCGAGTCCACAAAGTTCTGCGTCGTCCCGGCGTTCGGGAGCTGTGCCGTGATATCCGGCACCGGATCCAGGTCGGCAACCGGATACTCCCCGACCACACGGCGGTAGCGCTGCGTCACATCGTTGAGGTTGTTGCTCTCGGTCATCAGATTGGTCTGCGCCAATGCCAGACGGCCATTGGCCTGCTCCAGGTCGACGCCACGGCCCACACCGGACTGCTGGCGTTCGCGCAACTGGCTCAGCGTGCCTTCGTGCATGCTGTAGTTCTCGCGCGCCATGCTGCGCATTTCGCGGTAGCGCTGCACATCCAGATAGGCGGCCACCGCCTCGTTGGCCAGGTTGTTGCTGGTCGCCATCAGTTCGTAATAGCCCGACAGCTTTTCATAGCCCCACTGGCGGATGTTGTTGGTGGTGATGCCACCATCAAAAATCAGCTGGCGCAGATCCAGGTTCCAGCCCGGACGGTTCCAGTCATAGTTGGACTGGCCAGGCATGTGGCTGCGCCACTCCTTGCCCACCCAACCCTGGGCCGTCACCTGGGGACGCCAACCGCCACGGGCAATGTTTTGACCTTCCAGCGAAGAAACAAAATCCTGATAGCGCGCGCGCACCTCGGGGTGTGTGGTCACGGCTTTTTCCACGGCTTTGGGCAATTGCAGCACATTGCTGTTGCTGGTGGTTTGCGCCGCGGCACCCCAGGCCAGCGTGGCTGCGCCCATGGTGATGATGAGTTGTGCGATGGGTTTACGTTGCATATTCAAATCTCCTCGTGTTGCTGTACTCACGCCCTCTCCTGCGTGATGGCTAGTCCTGTGGGCACTAGCTCCTCCCGGAACGAGACACTGCGCTCTGGGCGCAAACAGAATCAGTCTCTGGATGGCGTTTGCTGGAAGCGGTCTGATGCCGCACGCTACACCCCTGACGACCGCCTGATGAAGCCGGGCCTATTGCCCGTGCACACGACCGCCTTTCGGCAGCCAATGCGAAGACGGCAAGCTCTGAGCTCACCGCTGTCGCCAGCGCATGTCTTGCATGCATAAGTGACACAACCATGGTGGGAGGTTCCCCCTCGGCAAGGCGGAGCTACCGGTTTCCGGCCGGTATTCTTGAAGCATGACCTTGCGTCTTGACGGACCGTCTTCCATTTATGCGAATGGAAAATCGCGGTGAAATTGATCGGTCCTGAAAAAATTATAGTAATCACCTATTACAAAGGAAACAAGATTTACACAGATTGACAATCAATAAAAGGTACTTTCCGACGAAAGCGCATGCACACTTCGACTGTCGGCTTTTGGCTGACATAGCGCATAACAAGCGATGCTAGCTTGCGCCAGCACAGAGTTCGCCGCTTATGCGCCAAAACAACATAGCGCCAGGATTCCCGGCACAAAAAAAGGAGCCTGAAGGCTCCTTTTTTGTTGGCGCATCAGCGCTGCTTACAGCGTGGACACCATCTCCGGCACGGCCTGGAACAGGTCGGC
>NZ_DLMU01000006.1:0-150914 GCF_002479375.1 Comamonas sp. UBA7528 | reverse complement strand
AGCAGCGAAGCCTTGCATTGTATGCCGAAATTTGAAGAACTTCGGAAAATTTTTTGGCTTCCTTACGTTGCTTACCGATGGCTTGCAACTTGGCAGGAGACGGATCATAGCACGGGATTTCCGGGTTATCCCGAATCTTCACCATCCTGGTGCAGTCCGGCCACAGCCTTTCCAAGGCAGCGCTGCGCGCTGCCTTGGATAATGGCGGCAACATGGCACTCATCACCTTACTGGACGCACAGCTCGCTTTCGGGCATGTGGCACTGCTGGATCACGCCAGCTTCTCTCTGGAAACCAATGAACGCGTGGGGCTGATCGGCCGCAACGGCGCTGGAAAGTCTTCGCTGCTGAAGATTCTGGGAGGCCTGGCCCACCCGGACGACGGCAATCTGCAAGTGCAGTCGGGCGTGCGCATTGCCTATGTGGCACAGGAGCCCGATCTGCAGCCGGAACACACGGTGTTCCAGGCCGCCTCCACCGGACTGGCGGAAGTCGCCGCGCTGCGCGATCAGTACCTTTCCGGCGCCGACGACGTGGATCTGGACGCCCTGCAGTCCCGCATCGAGGCGCAAGATGCCTGGAACTGGGAGCAGCGCGTCGAGGAAACCCTGCAACGCCTGCACCTGAAGGCCGATGCGCTGATCAGCAACCTGTCGGGCGGTGTGCGCAAGCGCGTGGCACTGGCCCAGGCCCTGGTGACACAACCCGATGTGCTGCTGCTGGACGAGCCCACCAACCACCTGGATCTGGACTCCATCGAATGGCTGGAAGGCCTGCTCAAGGAGTTCAAGGGGGCGATTGTGCTTATCACCCACGACCGCTCCTTCCTGGACAACGTGGCCACCCGCATCGTGGAGCTGGACCGTGGCGAGCTGACCTCCTACCCCGGCAACTTTGCGGCCTATGTGACGAACAAGGCCGAGCAGCTGGCACAGGAAGCCGTGATCAACGCCAAGGCCGACAAGTTGCTGGCCCAGGAAGAAATCTGGATCCGCAAGGGCGTGGAAGCCCGCCGCACCCGTGCCACCGCACGCATCGTGCGCCTGCAGGAACTGCGGACCGAGCATGCGGCCCGCCGCACCGCCCAGGGCAGCGTGAAGATGGATGTCAGCAGCGGCGAGAAAAGCGGCAAGCTGGTGTCCGAGCTGACCCACGTGAGCAAAGCCTTTGGCGATCGCGTGATCGTCGATGATTTCAGTGCCACCATCTTGCGTGGTGACAAGATCGGCCTGCTGGGCCCCAACGGCGCCGGCAAGACCACGCTGCTCAAGCTCATCCTGGGCCAGCTGCAGCCCGACCCGGCTCCCGCCAACGCCCCGGCGCCCGAGCCCGGCGAAAGCCCCTGGGGCACGGTACGCCAAGGCACCAACATCACCGTGGCCTACTTTGACCAGATGCGCAATGCGCTGGACCTGGATGCCACGCTGGAAGACTTCATCAGCCCCGGCAGCGAGTGGATCGAGATCGGCAACCAGCGCAAGCATGTGAAAAGCTACTTGGGGGACTTTCTGTTCTCCCCGGCCCGTGCCAACTCGCCAGTACGCAGCCTCTCGGGCGGTGAACGCAACCGCCTGTTGCTGGCACGGCTGTTCGCCCGCCCCACCAATGTGCTGGTGCTGGACGAACCCACCAACGATCTGGACATCGACACGCTGGAACTGCTGGAAGACCTGCTGCAAAACTACGACGGCACCGTCTTCCTGGTCAGCCACGACCGGACCTTCCTGGACAACGTCGTCACCAGCACCATTGCCGCCGAAGGCAACGGCCAGTGGCGCGAGTACGAAGGCGGTGTGCAGGACTGGCTGGTCCAGTCCAAGCGCAGCAAGGCGGCGGCCGAACAGGCCGCCAAGGCCGGTGCGGCCAAACCTGCCCCCGCCAAGGAAGCAGCCACCGCCAGCGCACCGGCCACGGCCGCCGCTCCTGCCGCCAAGCGCAAGCTCAGCTACAAGGAACAGCGCGAGCTGGAACAGCTGCCTGCGCAGATTGCGGCATTGGAGGCGGAGCAGGCCACCATCCAGGCCGCCCTGGCCGATGGCAGCCTGTATGCCACCGACAACGCCCGCGCCGTGCAACTGCAGCTGCGGGATGGGGAGATCGAAGCGGCCCTGATGGCCGCACTAGAGCGCTGGGAGCTGCTGTCCGCCTGACGCCCTTTCAGGATGGGCCTGTGGGGGAGCCTTATGCCCCCCAAGCGGATCCCGTGGCGGCAGGCGTGCGGACAGCGCCTGTTTGCCAGCAATCCCACGCCTGAACACGGCGATCCAGCGCCACTGAGCTGGCATACACAGCGGAACATGCATGCAAAAAGGGAGCTGTATCAGCTCCCTTTTGTTTTTGTTTGTCAGCTGCTGCACCCTCGGACAACAAGCCGACTGATGCCCACGTCAGATGCGGTGGCGCACATGGTCGGGTGAGGTGCGCAGCTTGCCCAGCAAGGCACCTGCAATCTGCGTCAGCGGCAGCACTTCATCGGCGGCGCCATGGGCGATGGCTTCGCGTGGCATGCCGAAGACGATGCAGCTGGCTTCGTCCTGCACATAGTTGTAGCTGCCCGCGTCCTTCATCTCGCGCATCGCGGCGGCTCCGTCTGCCCCCATGCCGGTCAGCATCACGCCAAAGGCATTGCGCCCGACACAGGCGGCGACGGACTTGAACAGCACTTCCACGGAAGGCTTGTGCCGGTTGACCGGCGGCTCGTCATTGACCACGGCCACATAGTTGGCACCGCTGCGGGCAATGGAGAACTGCTTGCCGCCCGGAGCGATGTAGGCATGGCCAGGCAAAATACGCTCACCCTGCACGGCTTCCTTCACCGTGATCTGGCACAGCCCGTTCAAGCGTGCTGCAAAGCTGGTGGTGAAGCCCGGCGGCATGTGCTGGGTGATGACAATGGCCGGGGAGTCGGCCGGCATCTGCACCAGCACTTCCTTGATGGCTTCGGTCCCCCCGGTGGAGGCGCCGATGGCAATCACCTTCTCGGTGGACAGCCGCCCCAGCAGGGTGGCCGACGACACGGGGGCTGCAGCCACACCCGGTGCAGCACCCTTGGCCGCAGGCGCCATGGCCGGACGGGCTGCGGGCACCGCACGGTGCACCTGGGCCACCGCCGCCACGCGGATCTTGTCCACAATCTGGTTGGCCAGGTCTTGCAGGCCATTGGCCACCCCCACGCGGGGCTTGGCCACAAAGTCCACGGCACCCAGTTCCAGCGCACGCATGGTCACTTCGGCACCGCGCTCGGTCAGCGTGGAAATCATCAGCACCGGCATGGGGCGCAGGCGCATCAGGCGGCCGAGAAAGTCGATACCGTCCATGCGTGGCATTTCCACGTCCAGCGTGATCACGTCAGGATTGAGTTCGCGGATCATTTCGCGGGCAATCAACGGGTCGTTGGCCGTGCCGATGCACTCCATATCGCTTTGTCGGTTGATGATCTCGGCCAGCAGGCTGCGCACCAGCGCAGAGTCATCGACCACGATCACACGGATCTTCTTGCTCATTCCCTCAAACCTCTCTCAAAACAGGTCTACGCTGCCGCCAGCGTTGGACTGTGCCACGGTGGCCGCATTGCCGCGGCGCTCCTGCGCCACCAGCTCTTCGGGGTGGGCATGCGCCAGGCGCTTGACCAGGGCCTTGCCGGTGGTCGGAAAGTAGACCACTTTGCGTGGATAGATGTCGAGCACATCCTCGGAGACGATGGGGATGCGCTCGGTATTCAGATACTGGGTGACGAAATCGGTGTTGCGCTCACCCACATTCATGGTGGTGAAGTTGGCCATGACCTGGCCGCCGCCAAAGATCTTGGCCTGCATGGTCTCGCGGCGCGCGCCCAGCTTCATCATCTCGTTGATCAGCAGTTCCATCGCATACGAGCCATAACGACCGGAGACGTCGCCGGCATCGCCATCGGGCAGCATGAAGTGGTTCATGCCACCGATGTTCAGGGTGCGGTCCCACAGACAGGCGGCAATGCACGAGCCCAGCACCGTGACGATGGCCATGTTCTCGCCCGTCACGAAATACTCGCCCGGCAACACCTTGACGGCGTTGAACTGGAAATGCGGGTCGAAATAGAAGAACGAGGCCTCGCCCGGCTTGGGCGTACGGCGCTTGAGCGCCTCCAGTGACGACGGTGGCGCCGGCGGCTGAGCAACCGCCGGCCGGTGGAACACCGGGGCACTCGGCGGCGCCATCTTGGGCACAGGACCCCGGCGCTCACCAAAGGCAAGGGACGAGCCAAAGCCGCCCCCCAAGGGATTGGACGACATCGGTACGCCTTTTCGCAGAGGATTCATGGTGGACCTTTGTTCCAATAACCGGCGTAGCCCGTTCAGCGACGCTCGTACACGGTCTTGCCGCGCAAGGTAAAGAGGTCGCGCGATTCGCTGAAATTCTCGGCATGTCCCACAAACAGCATGCCACCCGGCTTGAGCACGCGGTGGATTTTCTCCAGCACACGGCGCTGTGTGGGCGCATCAAAGTAGATCATCACATTGCGGCAGAACACCACATCGAAGGCGTCCTGGAAGGGCCAGTCGTCCTTGATCAGATTGACCTGCATGAAGTCAATCATGCGGCGCAGTTCCGGCTTGACGCGCACCATGCCTTCGTTGCCCCCCTTGCCCTTCATGAAGAAGCGGCGCAGACGCTCCTGGCTCAGGTTCTTCACATTGTCCAGGCGGTAGACACCGTTCGATGCCGTGGCCAGTACCTTGGAGTCGATGTCGCTGGCCGTGAGCTTGAACTGCCCGTTGGCCCCCAGCGCTTCCTGGGCCGTCATCACGATGGAATAGGGCTCTTCCCCGGTCGATGCAGCATTGCACCAGACCTTCCACGACGGCTGCTGCTTGCTGCGCAGGTGCTGGGCGAAGATCTCGAAATGGTGCTGCTCGCGAAAGAACGAGGTCAGATTGGTGGTCAGCGCATTGACGAACTCCTGCCACTCCGGGGCATCGCCAGGCTGCTTTTCCAGCCAGGACAGGTAGTCGTCGAAACTGTCCAGCCGCGTATCACGCAAGCGGCGCGACAGGCGGCTGTACACCATGGCGTGCTTGCCATCGTGCAAGCTGATGCCGGCGTGCTTGTAGATCAGCGCCTGCACCCGGGTGAAATCGGCATTGGTCCAGGCGAACTCGCGCTGCGCAGCACCGCCCCCCATGGAGGCCGGCATGCCGGATGCCGACCCGGCATCCGTGGACAACGAAGAAGCAGAAGTACGCATGGATGAAAGGGTCAAAAAATCCCAACGCCTGCAAGGCGTTCAAATTCAACAGCCCACCACAGGGCGGGCCGTTGGCTAGCAAATCCGCCGCAGCGCCCTTTACTCGGCCGGAGCCACCAGGCCCATGTCCACGTTGGACATCAGCTTTTCGATGTCCAGCAGGATCAGCATGCGCTCGCCCACCGAGCCCAGGCCCAGAATGCAGCCGTTGTCGATGGCGCTTTCGATATCGGGTGCCGCGCGGATGGCGTCCGGCGCCAGCTCCATCACGTCACTCACGGAGTCCACCACAATGCCGACCACGCGGTTGCGCAGGTTCAGGATGATGACCACCGTGAAGCTGTTGTATTCCACTTCCGTGCAGTTGAACTTCAGGCGCATGTCCACGATCGGCACGATGGTGCCGCGCAGATTCACCACGCCCTTGATGAATTCCGGTGCATTCGCAATGCGGGTGGGTTGCTCGTAGCCGCGGATTTCCTGCACCTTGAGGATGTCGATGCCGTATTCCTCCTGGCCCAGACGGAAGGTCAGATATTCGCGGGTGCCGGTGGCCGCAGACTCGGTATTTTTGCCCATCACATTCATTTCAATTCTCCTGGCGGCCCGCTGGGGGCCTGGCCTTTGCTAGTTGTGGATCGCCTGCAATCCGGTATCAGTAACGCGCCCGGTTCACCATGCTGATGGTGTCCAAAATCAAGGCCACGGTGCCATCACCCAGGATGGTGGCACCCGACACATTCGGCACCTTGCGGTAATTGGACTCCAGGTTCTTCACCACCACTTGATGTTGCCCCAGCAGTTCGTCCACCAGCAATGCCACCCGGCTGCCGTCGGACTCGACCACCACCATGATGTCGCTGCTCTTTTCCCCTTCGGCACGCGGCACACGGAACGTCTTTTCCATGGCGATCACGGGCATGTACTCGTCACGCACCTTGACCAGTTGGGAGCCCTGGGCCACGGTGTTCACATCGTTCGGGTTGACCTGGAAGGACTCCACCACCGAAGACAGCGGCAGGATGTAGACCTCCTGGCCCACGCCCACCGACATGCCGTCCATGATGGCCAGGGTCAACGGCAGACGGATCGCCACGCGCATGCCCACGCCTTCGGCGGAGTCGATTTCCACGGTACCGTTGAGCGCGGTGATGTTCTTCTTCACCACGTCCATGCCCACGCCACGGCCCGACACATCGGTCACGACATCGGCGGTGGAGAAGCCAGGGGCAAAGATCAGCTGCCAGACATCGGCATCGGGCAGGCTGTCCGACACGTCCATGCCGCGCTCGCGGGCCTTGCGCAGAATCTTTTCGCGGTTCATGCCGCGGCCGTCATCGCGCACTTCGATGACGATGGAGCCACCCTGGTGGGAAGCCGCCAGGGTCAGCGTACCCGCTTCGGACTTGCCGGCCGCAATGCGCTGTTCGGGCATTTCGATGCCGTGATCCAGCGAGTTGCGCACCAGGTGGGTCAGCGGGTCGGTGATCTTTTCCACCAGGCCCTTGTCCAGCTCGGTGGCTTCGCCCTGCAGCACCAAGTCGAACTTCTTGCCCATCTTGTTGGCCAGGTCACGCAGCATGCGCGGGAAACGACTGAACACGGTGGACATGGGAATCATGCGGATCGACATCACGCATTCCTGCAGGTCACGCGTGTTGCGGTCTAGGTCCGCCAGCCCGGCCAGCAACTGCTGGTTGGCGGCCGGATCCAGCGTGCGGCTGTTCTGTGCCAGCATGGCCTGGGTGATCACCAACTCGCCGGCCAGGTTGATCAGCTGGTCGACCTTGCCCAGGGCCACGCGGATGCTGGTGGACTCCATGGTGGCCGCCACCGCTGGCTTGGCCGCGGCAGAGGCCTTGGCCGGCGCCAGGGCAGGACGTGTTTCCGGATCGCCGGGCGCACCGGGGAAGATGCCGAAATTGCCGCTCACCGTGTCGCCGGCCGCCGCCACAGCGGCTTCCACCGGTGCAGCGACAGACTCCACGGCCACCGTCTGCGGCGCGACATCCACAGCAACCGGAGCCGCCTGGGACGCATGACTGCGGATCTGCACCTGCTCCTTGGCGACGTGGAAAGCGAACAGGTCCAGCAGGTCTTCATCGGTGGACTGGGTCTGCACACCGAACAGGCGACAGCCGGTGTCGGTACAGGGCAGGTCTTCGATGGTGCCCAGGCCCGGGATATCGCGGAACAGCTCCTTGATGGCATCGGCCAGATCCAGATTGTCCATGGGACCGATGCGAATCTCCAGCGCACGGTTCCCCCCCACCGGGACGGCGGCCACCGGGGCCGGCGCGGGCGGTGGTGGTGCCACCGGGGCCGCCACTATCGATGTGGCCACAGGAGCGGGCACTGCACCGTTGCCGGCGGCCAGCTCCGTGATGCGGCGCACCAGATCGGAGGTCGACATGGCTTCGCCCTCACCGCCCGCCTGGTGGCGCGCCAGCAGGCTGCGCGAGGCATCGGCCGATTCCAGCAGCACATCCACCATCTCGGGGATGGGCGTGATTTCGTGGCGGCGCAGGCGGTCCAGCAGCGACTCCATCTTGTGGGTCAGCTCGGCCACATCGGAGAAACCAAAGGTCGCAGAGCCCCCTTTGATCGAATGCGCACAACGGAAGATGCCGTTGAGTTCTTCATCGTTGGCGGCCGACAAGTCCAGATTGAGCAGCATCTGCTCCATCTGGTCGAGGTTTTCCCCGGCTTCTTCGAAAAAGATCTGATAGAACTGGGTCAGGTCGAAATCCGCCCCGCCCCCAGCATCTGTATGAGTGTCCACCATGTAGGCTCCTGTGATCGCCTGCTGCGCCGCTGCTTAGCGGATTACTTTTTGAATGACTTCGATCAGGCGGTTCGGATCGAACGGCTTGACCAGCCAGCCGGTAGCGCCAGCCGCGCGCCCAGCCTGCTTCATCTGGTCGCTGGACTCGGTGGTCAGGATCAGAATCGGGGTGTTCTTGAAACGCGGATGCTCGCGCAGTTTCTTGGTGAGGCCGATGCCATCCAGACGCGGCATGTTCTGGTCAGCCAGCACCAGATCTATCTGTTGTGCTTCTGCTTTTTCCAGCGCGTCCATGCCGTCCACGGCCTCGACGACTTTGTAGCCCGCGCCGGACAGGGTGAACGACACCATCTTGCGCATGGATGGTGAGTCATCTACAGCGAGGATCGATTGCATGTATGGGCTCCAACTGACTTTGGAATTAGTAAACAGGACAGCGTCTTAGAACAAATCCACCGAACCCGCGTCCATTTCGCTTTGGGTCACAGGGTTAGGGCGTTCCGGCATCATGGATTGTGCAGGCTCCGAAGGCAGTTCCCCTTCTTCCACGCCCATGGTCTCCGCCGCGAGCCGGAACGCACACCCCTGCAACACCTGGGTGGTGTGCCAGATCAACTGGGTGGCCATGTCATGGAATTGCAGCTCCGTGACGGCGCTGCGCAAGGCATGGCGTGCGGCTTCGAGCTCGTTGCGGTCCACTGCGCCGGTGCCCGAGAGCAGGCCGTTGGCTTCAGAAAACCGTTCCAGCAAATTGGACGTGGCATGATTGAGGAGCCCTTCCAGTCGATGAAGGTCGCGCATGACGACCAACAGGGAATCCTGCAATTCCGCCGCAACCATGACAGGCACCTGAACAGCAGGTTCTCCGGTCGGTGATAGCGTTGAATGCATCGTTTCTCCATTCAGGGGCAGGTGCAAAGCTTGGACAGGAGTTCACCCGGTGGGCGCCTGCGCAGGCGCATCACCTTGTGGCTCTGCTGTGGACGTGCAGGGGAATGAGCCCTAACTTCAAAGCTGTAGCGTACCGCCAGCCTGCACGTTTGTTCCAAGATGTATCCTATGATAGCGCCCCTTCTGGGTCCTGATCCAACAGATAGACCCCTCCTGATCCTCCACCTTGAGGATTCACAAGCCGATCAACGACTGGCAGCACTGACTTTGCGCCGTGCGCAACGGGTCTGCCAGATCGATTGCGTCGATCAGCTTCCGGCTTTCCTGGAGGCATTGGCCGCCAGTCCCTATGATCTGGTGCTGGCGGACTACTACCTCCCCGGGTTTACCGCCATCGACGCCTGGGAAGGTGCACAACGGATATCACCCTGCCCGCCGTTTGTCCTGCTGTCCGGGGCCATTGGCGAGGCCGCGGCCGTCGACGCCATCCGCCTGGGGATTTCCGACTACCTGCTCAAAGACGATATGGCGCGGCTGCCCCACGTGCTGGAGCGCGCCCTGGAAGTGCACGACGCCCGGCGCGCACGCGAGCTGGCAGCCGCCGAGCTGGCCGCATCGGAACGGCGCCTGGCCGACCTGACGGAGCACCTGCAGACCTCGATCGAGCAGGAACGCACCGCCATTGCCCGGGAAATCCACGATGACATCGGCGGGGCACTCACTGCCGTGAAGTTCGACCTGTCATGGATTGCGCGCAATACCGCCACCCAGCCCCAGGTGCTACAGCACGCCCAGTCCGCACTGGAGATGCTGCAGCATGCCCTGGGCGCCAGCCAGCGCATCATGCTGGACCTGCGCCCCCCCGTGCTGGACCAGGGCCTGGCCGCCGCCATCCAGTGGCTGGCCGAAGGGTTCGAGCGCCGCACCGGCATTCCCGTGGCGCTGAGATTGTCGCCTTTACACAACAGTCTGGCATCCAACATCCAGCTGGTCGCCTACCGCACCACGCAGGAAGCGCTGACCAATGTCTCCAAATACGCCCAGGCCACGGCCGTGCACATCGAGATGTCGGACGCCGAGGGGGTGCTGACGGTGGAAGTGCGCGACAACGGCTGCGGTATCGCCCCGGCCCAACGCGATAAGCCCAAGGCGTTCGGCCTGCGCGGCCTGGCCGAACGCGCCCGCACCGTGGGGGGGTGGCTGGATGTCAGCAGCCAAATAGGGAAAGGCAGCAGCATCATTGTCTCCATCCCACTACCATCGGCGTCTGGTGCTGAATTTGCCGAGGAAACGCTGTGATCCAAGTAGTGCTATGCGACGACCATGCCGTGCTGCGCCGCGGCATCCGGGACACCTTGCAGGAAGCCACCGACATCCGCGTCACCGCCGAGGCCGCCAGCTATACCGAGCTGCGCGAAGCCCTGCGCACCGCCGCCTGTGAAGTGCTGCTGCTGGACATCAACATGCCCGGCCGCAACGGCCTGGAAGTGCTGACCAGCGTGCGCGAGACCCACCCGGAGATCAAGGTCATCATGGTCTCCATGTACCCTGAAGACCAGTACGCGCTGCGCAGCCTCAAGGCCGGCGCACAGGGCTATGCCAACAAGGCGGGCGACCCGGTACAGCTGATTGAGGCCGTGCGCATGGTCATGCAAGGGCGTAAATATCTGACGGCCGAAGTCGCGCAGATGCTGGCCGAGAGCGTGGCCCAGCCCCAGGCCGAGGTGCTGCACGAAACCCTGTCCGAGCGCGAGATGCAGACGCTGCAGAAAATTGCCACCGGCCGGCGGCTGACCGATATCGCCGAAGAGCTGATGCTCAGCCCCAAGACCGTGAGCGTCTACCGCGCCCGGGTGCTGGAAAAGCTGCAGCTGGCCAACAATGCCGAACTGACGGTCTACGCCATTCGCAACAACCTGGTCTGAGCCGCTGCCGACGATGCCCCGACGGTGCACCAGGCCTGCACCCACCGCCGGATATGCTCAAAAAACAGGTAGCCTCACCGCATGCACTGCGGATTGCTTGAAAAAACCATGCCGTTCTGTCTTGGCGCGCGCTCGCCGTGCTGATGGCGTCCCGCCACGCGCCGCCCAGTGCAGGACCGCGGCGTGCCGCGCCACGCCTAGAACGACACCGCGCCAAACACGCCCAGGGCCTGCTCGAACATGCGCAGCAGCGGCTGCTCCATCATCGGCAGGGTGGCGGTGATGCCCAGCATGCCCACCGTCAACGTGACGGGAAAGCCCACGGCAAAAATGTTCATCTGCGGCGCAATGCGCGAGATGATGCCCATGGTCAGGTTCACGAACAGAAGCAGCGCCATCATGGGCAGGGCGATCCACAGCGCGCTGGAGAAAATGGCACTGCCCAGCTCGTGGATGCGCATCTGCGCCACTGACTGCATGAAATGCCCGTTCACCGGGAAGGCGTCAAAGCTTTTGATCACCGCCATCAGCACCACCAGGTGGCCGTTGATCGCAATGAACAGCAGCGTGAAGATCTGCACCAGAAAACGCGAGATGGCGCTGAGTTGCGCATTGCTGACCGGATCGAAGAAAGAGGCGAAGTTCAGGCCCATCTGCAGGCCCACCAGTTCCCCGGCCACTTCCACGGCCGCGATCGCCAGGCGTGCGGCAAAACCGATCGCCAGACCCACGCCGACTTGCTGCAGCACCGTGCCCAGAGCGTCCGGGGAGTTGATGCTGACCACCGGCTGGTCGATCAGCGTGGCCTGGGCGCCCAGTGCAACCACAAAGGCCATGGCCACCTTGCCCCGCGCCGGGATGGCTCTTTGCGAGAACACCGGCGCCACCGAGAACATGGCCAATGTGCGCAGAAACGGCCAGATGATTGGCGACAGCCAGGCCATGATCTGCTGCTCGGAGAAGCCAAACACCGTGTGCCGCCTGTGAGAATGTGCCGAAACCGGGAGCCGCTGCGCGTCAGCCCAGCGCCAGCGGAATGTTTTCGATGGTGCGGCGGATGAAGTCCACCACCGTGCTCAACATCCACGGCCCGGCGATCAGGAACACCAACACCGCCGCCACCAGCTTGGGCACGAAGGACAAGGTGTTCTCGTTGATCTGCGTCACCGCCTGGAAAATACTGACCACCAGGCCCACGGCCATCACCGTCAGCAGCACGGGCAGGGAAATCATCAGCAGCAAGGTCAGCGCTTCGCGGCCAAAGGTCAGTACCGACTGGGCATTCATGGACGCTCCTTCTAGATGGCAAAGCTGGAGGCCAGCGAACCGATCAGCAGATTCCAGCCATCCGCCAGCACGAACAGCATGATCTTGAAGGGCAGCGCCACCAGCACCGGCGACAGCATCATCATGCCCAGCGACATCAGGATGGAAGACACCACCATGTCGATAATCAGAAAGGGAATGAAGATCATGAACCCGATCTGGAACGCGGTCTTCAGCTCGCTGATCACAAACGCCGGCACCACCACGCGGAAAGGCGCATCTTCAATCTTGGTGTCCGCCGGCAGCTTGGCCAGGCGGGCAAACAGCGCATAGTCGGACTGGCGGGTCTGGCGCTGCATGAAGTCGCGCATCGGCAGTTCGGCCTTGCCCACCGCCGCCTCGAAGGTGATGGCACCGCTGCTGTAAGGCTTGTAGGCTTCCTCATAGACACGGTCCAGCGTGGGCCCCATCACGAACAAGGTGAGGAACAGCGACAGACCGATGATCACCTGGTTGGGCGGGGAAGACTGCGTGCCCAGGGCCTGGCGCAGCAGGCTCAGCACAATGACGATGCGAGTGAAGCCCGTCATCATCAGCAAAATCGCCGGCAGAAAAGACAGTGCCGTGAAGAACAGCAGGGTCTGGATGGGCACCGAAAAATTGGTGCCGCCGCCTCCCGAACCCACCAGCAGCGGCAGGCTGGGCGCGTTCTGCGCCCAGGCCATCTGCGGCACCACCGCACAGGTCAGCGCGCAGACTGCCAGTTTGGCCAAAAGGGAAGTGCGAGACATGGGAGGGAGTCCAGAAAGAAATCAGGTTGTGCACCCGGCAGCGCAGGCTGCGCCGCCGCAGGTTTCAAGGGTGTGTGCTGGCCGCCGGCTGGCTGCTGGCCTGCTGAAGCTGTTCCATCGCACCGGCAAACGAGGCCGCGGAAACCGCCGCCGCGTCCGCAGGTGCGGCACCGCCCAGCACGTGCAGGCAGTGGATGTTCTGGGCCGTGACACCCAGCACCAGGCGCGTGCTGTGCCCGCCCTGGCCCACCTCGACCACCACAATACGCTGGCCGGGCGACAGCGCCACGGTGGACAGCACCTGGGTCTGCACGCCCTGCACGCCCCGCGCCACCATCTGGCGCTGCTGCCAACGGCGCAGCAACCAGGGCAGCACCGCCATCACGGCGATGAACAGCACCAGCACCGCAATGGTCTGGAAGCTGGAGACGGACGCGGTCGCCGAGTTATCCACGGCTGACGCGGCGCAGACGTTCGGACGGCGTGACCACGTCGGTCAGGCGAATACCGAACTTGTCGTTCACCACCACCACCTCGCCCTGGGCGATCAGGTAGCCATTGACCAGCACGTCCATGGGTTCACCGGCCAACGCGTCCAACTCCACCACCGACCCCTGGGCCAGTTGCAGGATGTATTTGATGGGCACCTTGGTGCGGCCCAGCTCCACCGACAGCTGGACCGGGATGTCCAGCACCATGTTGATGTCGTTGACCGGCACTTCCGTACCGCGGGCAAAAGCGGGTTCGCCGCTCAGCGGTCCCCCTTGTTCGGCATCCAGCACGGACTGCTGGTCATCGACCTTTTTCTGCTCGCCCAGTGCTTCGGCCCAATCGGCAAACGGATCATCGCCTGCGCCCGCGCCTGCGGCGTCGGTATTTTGGTCAGTTGCCATTCTTATCTCCCGTCCAGTTTGCATCCACCCCGCGCAGGCATTGCTCCACGCGGATGGCGTATTTGTTGTTGTAAGTCCCGTACTGGCAATCGAACACCGGCACACCGCCGATCGATGCCTTGATACGTGGCTCACGGTCCAATTCGATAAAGTCGCCCGGCTTCATGGCCAGCAGCTGCTCCACGGTCGCATCGGCGCGGGCCAGCTCGGCCACCAGCGTCACTTCGGCCGACTGGATTTCCCGCGTCAGCACCTTGACCCAGCGGCGGTCCACTTCCATGGAGTCGCCCTGCGTGGACGAATACAGAATGTCGCGAATCGGCTCCAATGTGGCATACGGATAGCACATGTGGATGGAGCCGGAGATGTCGCCGATTTCCAGCTGGAACGCGGTGGACACCACGATTTCGCTGGGCGTGGCGATGTTCGCGAACTGCGGCTGCATTTCCGAGCGCTGGTAGGCCAGCTCCAGCGGATAGATGCCGTGCCAGGCCTTTTTGTATTCCTCGCAGATCACATCCACCAGGCGGTTGATCACACGCTGCTCGGTGGCGGAGAAATCGCGGCCCTCGATACGGGTCTGCAGACGGCCTGCGCCGCCGTACAGGGTGTCGATGATGCCGAACACCAGCGAGGGATCGCACACCACCAGGCCATTGCCGCGCAAGGGGCGGATGGCCACGATATTGAAATTGGTCGGTACCGCCAGACGGCGCAGGAAAGCGCTGTAGCGCTGCACGCTCACCGTGCCCACCGAGACTTCGGGGCTGCGGCGGATGAAGTTGAACAGTCCGATACGGAAGTTGCGCGCGAAACGCTCGTTCACGATTTCCATGGTCGGCATGCGTCCGCGGACGATGCGTTCCTGGCTGGAGATGTCGTAGTTGCGTACGTTGGCTTCATCGACGTCGCCAGCGTCTGACTTCTGGCTCTCGCCGGTCACCCCTTCCAGAAGGGCGTCAACTTCCTCTTGCGAGAGAAAAGAATCACTCATGCCCTGTACTCCCGCACTTGCTTACTGAATGATGAAGCTGGAGAACAGCACGCGGCGCACCGGATTGGCACGGCGACGGGGACGCTCTTCTTCCTCGCCATCATCGGCGTCATGCTCGACACGTGCGGCACTGGGGCGCACACCCAGCGGACGCGAGACTTCGGCCAGAATGTCGGCCGCC
Organism: Comamonas sp. UBA7528; assembly: GCF_002479375.1. Taxonomy (NCBI): domain Bacteria; kingdom Pseudomonadati; phylum Pseudomonadota; class Betaproteobacteria; order Burkholderiales; family Comamonadaceae; genus Comamonas; species Comamonas sp. UBA7528. Next base: position 135,964 of record NZ_DLMU01000006.1, on the reverse strand, counting down.
AGCTTTTCCTTGCCTTCGCGGCGCAGCAGCTCTTCGGCCGTGCGCTGCGACACCAGCATCAGCACACCATTGCGGATGCTGGGCATGTACTGCTTGACGGAGGCCGAGGTTTTCTCGTCCTGCAGCTCCAGCGTGATGCCGATCTGCGCGAAGCGGTCACCGCCGGTATCGGCCAGATTCACCACCATGTTTTCCATGGGCAGGAAGGTCGGCACCAGCACGGCGGCGGCTTTCGACTCCTGCGCATCATCATCGGCGGCATGGCGTTGCTTGTTCACCAGAAACAGGCCCAGCGCGGCCGCGACGATCACCAGCAAAGCGACAACGGCACCGATCACGATCAGTTTTTTGCTCTTGGCAGGTTCTTTGCCAGGAGATGCTGCAGAAGAAGTGGCGGACACGTGTGATTCCTTGCGTGGAAAATGGGACTGCCCGGCGCCGAGCCGGCGGGTGACATCGCCCTGCGCGGACTTCACAGCCTGATTTGTCAGACTGATCCGGCCATTGGACAGGGCGCCGCACTACGCTGGCTCAGGCCTGATACGGGCCTTTGGGTGCCAATTATTCCGGGCACGGTCGAAATCATAGCCAGAATAAAGCGCCGAAACATCGCCCAATCCCTGCCGCTCACGCCCGGTGTTCCGCTCCAGTGGGCAGAAAACCCTCTTTTCTGTTGCATTGCAGCACCCACGCAGCCGTGAATCCCGGCGCCATCGCCTTGCAGTGCAGCAGACGTGACAAGGGGCGCACTCGGCGCCCCTGGTGGCTTCGCTCTTGTATACAGAGCGTGTTTTTTGCCGTTCACGCAAAAATATCGACCCCTTGGCCGCTGCCGCTGCCGCTGCCCGCACGCGGCAGGCCGGGCGTCTGCTCGGCCCCCGCCTGCGATGACAACCGCACGCGGCGCGCGCCCTCGGGCATGAAAGCCTCCTGCGCACCAGAGGAATCGCCTTGCTGGCGGCCTCCGGCCTGCGCATCCACCTGCACCCCTGCCAGCTCCACCCCCTGGGCGGCCAGCATGTCACGCAGCTGGGCCACGCTGGCATCCAGCATGGACCGGGTGGCCTGCTCGTCGCTGCGGAACGTCACATGGGCGGTACTGCCTTCCATGGTGACCTGCACGCGGACCGGCGCGCCGTCCCGGTCCAGCACCACTTCGGCGCGTTGCTGGCGGGAATTCATCCAGAACGCCATGTCCGGCTCGGCCTGCGCACCCTGCGCATCTCCGTTGGACGTCTGCTGGCCGGCGGCGGCCTGCGCCACGGCGTTGTCCTGCAAACGCCCTGTTCCGGCGCCAATCCCGGCGCCTGGAGGCACGGCGGCAGCATCATGGGCAGAAGCGGCCATATCATCGACCGATTTGCTGCCGGCACGGCGCAGCCCCGCGGCCTCAGTGGCGCCCGTGGCCGACAGGAATTGCGACATCTGCCCCAGCAGGCGCTGCATCACCTCGGCAGGCTGCGCCTGGCGGTCGGTGGCCGTCCATTGGCCTTGCAGGCTGACACGCCCTTCGCTGCCGCGCTCGCCGCGCGACAGCGCGTCACCGTCGTCAGACTTCATGGCATCGGCCATGGCATCCACCACGGACTGTGCGGTATCGCTGACGGCATTCCATGCGGCAGCCCCGGCCACATCGCCCTGTGCCACCGCCTGCAGCACGCCACCGCCCAAAGCCTGGGCTACGCCCTGCGCCACCACCGGCACCTGGGATGCAGCGCCCAGCGCGCTCTGGGCCGCACTGCGCATCAAACCCAATGGGTCGCCCGCATCCATCCGCGTCTGCAGATGAGAGCCATTGCGCAATGCCACATCGGCGGACTGGTCCATGCGGGCCGTCTGCCCCACCAGGCTTTGCACCGTCCAGGCCGCATCGCCCACCATCATGGTCATGGACGTCGCATCCGCCTCCACCACGACCTCCGGTTGCGGCAGCGGCTGCTGCACTGTCAACCCGAGGCTGGGGTCTACTCCCATCGCACCCACATCCGTCAACGCAGCATCGCTGCCTTCCGGTTGTGCGGCAGCCTGCAGCAGCCGGGAAAAGCCAGCAGCAGAGGTCTGCCCCGCGCTGTCGCTGTCACCCTCTGCAGCCCGCGGCTTGCGCTGCGTGGCAGCCAGCCCCTCTGCGGCCGTGGCGCGCTTGCCGGGGACCGGTGTGGATGGCAATGTCTCCATGCTCAGGCCTCCTGGAACTGCATGCCGAAAGTGCGGCCGATGAACTGCAGCGCAGCACGCTCGTCCGTTTGTTTCTGTTCCCGGCGCAGTTGTGCCAGGGCGATGTCACGGCGGCGCGTCTCCACCACCTTGTTCAGGCTGGACAGGCGCAGCTCGGTGGCCATCAGGGCCTTCTGGGCAGCCTCCAGGCGGATCGCCTGGTCCTGCATCACCCGGGTCTGTAAACCGATCGCATGCTGCAGTCGCGCCATGAACTGCTCGTGGTGGTACATCACCTCCAGCTTCAGCTCGGCCCCTTCCTGCGGCGCCCAGCGCTGGCGCATTTCTTCCGTGTAACTTTCCAGCTGCTCCATCTGGGACTGTGCAGCCGCATGCGCACGCTGGCGCTCGCGCAAGGCCTGGCGGGCCTCATCGCGTTTGCGCGTGGCCATTTCAATGGCCACCATCAAGGCGTGAAGTGATGACATCAGCGTCTCCCTTTATATGCTCACTGCTGTTCCAGGACCGCAGCCATGTCCAACAGACTCTGTTCCATGGGCGCCGCCTCAAACATGGTTTGCTGCAGGAACTGCACCATGGAGGGCTGCAGCCGAATGGCTTCATCCACCGCGGGATCGGAGCCACTCATATAAGCCCCTACTTGTATCAAATCCCTACTCTTTTGATAGCAGGAATAGACAGCCCTAAACCGCCTAGCTAGGTCGAAGTGCTCACGCGTGACCACGTTGTGCATGACCCGCGACGCGGATTGCTCGATGTCGATGGCCGGGTAATGCCCCTGCTCCGCCAGCGCACGCGACAGCACAAAGTGCCCGTCCAGAATGGCGCGCGACGCATCGGCAATGGGATCCTGCTGGTCGTCGCCTTCGGACAGCACGGTATAGAACGCCGTGATCGAGCCCACGCCATGCAGGCCGTTGCCGCTGCGCTCCACCAGGCCGGGCAGCTTGGCAAAACACGACGGCGGATAGCCCTTGGTGGCCGGTGGTTCGCCAATCGCCAAGGCGATCTCGCGCTGCGCCTGGGCGTAACGGGTGAGCGAATCCATCAGCAGCAGCACATGCTGGCCCTTGTCGCGGAAATGCTCGGCAATGGCAGTGGCGTAATTGGCGCCCTGCATGCGCAGCAGCGGCGGCGCATCGGCCGGCGCTGCCACCACCACGGCGCGCGAGCGGTCCTGCGCCCCCAGAATATCTTCCACGAATTCCTTGACTTCGCGGCCCCGTTCGCCGATCAGGCCCACCACGATGACATCGGCCTTGGTATAGCGGGCCATCATGCCCAGCAGCACCGATTTGCCGACGCCAGAACCCGCGAACAGACCCAGACGCTGCCCACGCCCCACGGTCAGCAAGGCGTTGATGGCCCGCACACCGGTGTCCAGGCTTTCGCGCACAGGGGCACGCTCCATGGCATTGATGGGTTCGCGGTCCAGGGTCTCGGCCTGCACATTCGCCAGCGGGCCGGCATGGTCCAGCGGAACGCCTTGCGAATCCACCACCCGCCCCAGCAGGCCATCTCCCATGGGCAGCCGCAGCACGCCTTTGGTCAGCACCGGCACTTCGGTATCGCCCAGCTGCAACGGCGGCACATAGGGCTCGGCCGGTGTCACGGTCGCACCGCAAGACAAGCCCTGGATATCCCCCGCCGGCATCAGAAAGGCGCGGTCGCCCGCAAAACCCACCACCTCGGCCAGCACCGGCTCCTGCCCCGGCATCTGCAGATGGCATTGCGAACCCACCGGCACGCGCAGGCCCGACGCTTCCAGCACCAGGCCCGTCAGGCGGGTGAGCGTTCCGTGGCTGTGCAGCGGCACTGGCTGGCGCAACCGTTCGCTGCCCAAGCGCAAGAATTGCTGCAGCTGATCGGCCACGGGCATATCGGTGTCATTGGCCATGGGCAGGTGCTCCGTCGTACCAGGTGGACACCAGACCCAGCGCGGCCACGGCACGCTGCCAGCGGCGCTCCAGGCTGCCATCCACTTGGGCCCCGGCGCTTTCCACCAGGCAGTCGCCTGGCTTCACACTGGCATCCGCCAGCCATTCGATCTTGGGCTGCGGGTGGGCGGCCTTCAAGGGCTCCTGCAGGCGCTCCCAATCCTGGGGATTCAGGCGCACCGTGGCGGGCTTGGATTCGGCCGACATCATGTCCAGCGCCTCGCGCACCACCGGCAGCAGGGCCTGGGGATTGCTGCGCAGCTCCTGCCGCACCACCTGGCGCGCAATATCGCAGGCCAGTTGCAACACATCCGGCGCCATGCGCTGCTGCATGCCCTGCACGTCGCGCTGCGCAGCCTGGAGCACCGCCTGCAACTGCTCGGCCGCCTGGCGGCCTTGCTGGGCCATATAGTCGTCAAAACGGTGCTGCCATTCGGCGCCCGCTTGCTGCTTGCCCTCTTCCTGCCCCAGCCCATGGCCGGCCTGCATGCCGGCCTCATAGCCTGCGTCATGCGCCTCCTGGCGCACCTGCTCGAGCTGGGCATGCACCTCTTCTTCGCGCAGTTGGACGGCGTTTTCCTCTTCCGCCACCACCGCGTCTTCGGCCAGTGCCTGCGCCGCCATGCCTTGCGGGGCTGGCGGTGGCAGCAAGTCCGTCAGCGTGGCCAACTCGTGCAGGGGCTGCAGCACAGCGCCCGGCGCGGACTTCTGTACATCCCCGAACTGCCAGTGGCGTACGGACTGGGCATCGATCTCTTCGCTGGGGATGAAACGTGCGTAATGGTGGGTGGAACTTGTCATGACCACGTCCTCACACGAAGCTGTCTTCGGCACCACCGCCGATGGTGATCTGGTTTTCTTCGGCCAGACGGCGCACCACCTTCAGGATTTCCTTCTGCTGCGCTTCCACTTCCGACAGGCGCATGGGGCCGCGGGACTCCAGGTCTTCCTTGAGGGCTGCCGAAGCACGCATGGACATATTCGCCAGAATCTTGTCGCGCACCTCCATCGAGCCGCCCTTGAGCGACACGATCAGGGTCTCGGACGGCACTTCGCGCAACACCAACTGCAGCGAACGGTCGTCCAGCTTGACCAGGTCGTCGAACACGAACATCTTGTCCATGATCTTCTGCGCTAGGTCGGCGTCGTAGTTGCGGATGGTGTCCAGCACCGCCACATCGGCATTGCCGCCCAGCTGGTTGATGATTTCGGCAGCGGTCTTCACACCGCCCAGCGATGTCTTGCGGATCTTGTCGCCACCTGCCAGCACCTTGTAAAGCACCTCGTTCAGGTCCTTCAGGGCCGAGGGCTGGATACCTTCCAGCGTGGCCACACGCAGCATCACTTCGCTGCGCAGGCGTTCGGGCAGCTGCATCAGCACGGCCGCCGCCTGTTCATGCTCCAGGTGGACCAGGATGGCCGCCACGATCTGCGGGTGTTCATTGCGCAGCAGTTCAGCCACGGACACCGGGTCCATCCACTTCAGGCTTTCAATGCCCGAGACGTCACCGCCCTGCAGGATGCGGTCCAGCAGCAGGGCGGCCTTGTCGTCGCCCAGCGCGCGCCGGAGCACCGACTTCACATAGCCGCTGGCATCTTCCACCAGCAGGCTTTGGGCGGCGCAATCGTCCGTGAAGCGGGCGATCACGAAATCCACTTTTTCCTTGGACACGGCGCGCATGCGGGCAATGGTCTCACCCAGCTTCTGCACTTCCTTGGGCGACAGGTGTTTGAACACCTCGGCCGCCTCCTCCTCGCCCAGGGACATCAACAAAATGGCGGCGTCGTTCAGGCCACGGTCATCCATAAGATTCTCTTTGTATGTGGTGTGGAATCAAGGAGTCGCTTCAGGACGCCTCGCCGCTGATCCAGGTCTTGACGATATTGGCCACCGCAATCGGGTTTTGTTTGGCCAGGGCACGCGCCTGCTCCAGTCGAATCTGCTCGGGCGAAGGCTCGCCCGGCTTCAGTGGCGCGGCCAATGCAGGGCGTTCCAGCTCTTCGGCCGCCAGCAGGTCCACGGCAGTCGCTTCCTGCTTCTTCTGCTTGCGGCGGCGCAGCAGCAGACCCAGCAGGACCACGGCAGCGGCCACACCCAGACCCACAGGCCAGGCCAGGGTCTTGGCCAGCTCAATGGTTTCAGGCTGGCGCCACAGCGGCAGGTTTTCAACATTCACCTTTTCCACGCGGAAAGGTGCGTTCATCAGGTTGACGGAGTCCCCGCGATCGGCGTTGTAGCCAATGGTCTCGCGCACCAGAGCCAGCATCTGGGCCTGCTGCTCTGCCGGCAGCGCCTTCGGTGCCGCAGCACCTTCGCCTTCGGCGGCCGCCACGGGCAGGTAATTGACCACCACTGCGGCCGTCATGCGCTTGATGCCACCGGTGCTGTTGCGGGTGACCCTGACGGTCTTGTCCACTTCAAAATTGGTCACCGACTCGCGCTTGCTGCCGGGGATGGTCATGAAGTCGGCCTTTTGCGTGCCATTGGCAGCCTGCAGCACCGGAGCATTGTTGCTGTTGATCGGCGCCTGGTTCTGCTGGGGCGGCTGGTTGCTGGTGGCGCCGGGCACGCCAGTCGGTGGCTGGGGCTTTTGCTCACCGGTGCTCTCCACCACCTGCTGGCTGCGCACGGCACTGGGCGCCTGGCCCTGGTTGGGGTTGTGCTGCTCGGTGGTGGACTCGGACTGCGAGAAGTCCAGCTCGGCCGTCACCTGGGCTTTGACATTGCCCTTGCCCACCACGGGCTCCAGGATGTCCAGAATGCGTTGGGTGTATTGCTTTTCCAGCTGCTGCTGGAACATCAGCTGCTGCAGATCGACCGGGCTGTCCTTGCCATCCGGTGCCTGCGACAGCAGCTTGCCGCTGTCATCCAGCACGCTGACCGCCGTGGGCAGCAGCTCCGGCACGCTGGACGAGACCAGATGCACGATGCCCGCAATCTGGGTGCGGTCCAGCACACGGCCGGGGTACAACGTCAGCAGCACCGAAGCCGAAGGCTTTTGCTGCTCGCGGAAAAAACCATTCTGGTTGGGCAGGGCCAAGTGCACACGGGCGTTCTGCACCGCCGACAGGCCCTGGATGGAACGTGTCAGCTCGCCTTCCAGCGCACGCTGGTAGTTCACACGCTCCTGGAACTGGGTGATGCCGAACTTGCTGCCCTCCATGATCTCAAAGCCCGACACCGAACCCTTGGGCAGGCCTTGTGTGGCCAGCTTCAGGCGCACGTCATGCACGCGGTCGGCCGGAATCATGATGGCGCCACCGCCTTCGGTGTACTTGTAAGGCACGTTCATGCCCGCCAGCTGCGCCACAATGGCGCCGCCATCCTTGTCGCTGAGGTTGGAGAACAGCACCCGGTAATCCGGCTGGCGGCTGAAGAAGAAGGCCGCAGCCACAGCGGCCACGGCCACAGCGGCAACCGCACCCCAGCGCAGGCGCTGGCCGCGGTCCATGTCGCTGATGCGCTGCTGCCAACTGGCAGGCGCCTGCGTGACTGCGGGAGGCGGGTTCTCGGCAACAGGGACTTGTGCGACAGCGGACATGGGTTCTTCCACAAACAGAAAGTGCGGGCCCGACACGGAGCCCAACGTGGTGCCGAGTATGCGAAATCCCCCCGCCGGCGTTCCCCCAATAAGGCGCGGCTTTCCCGCTTTATTCCCCCAGATGCACTTTCCCTACCCGCCTACGATTGCGCCATCTTCAAGTCACCATCAGGAACCCACCATGGACCTCCGTCTTCATAGCGCGACCTCACCCGTCTCTGCCGGCGGCGACCTGACCGCCCGCCTGACCAAACCTCTGCAAAAGGCCGAGGCCCAGGGCAACGGCTTCAGCACCGAGCTGGAAAGCGCTCTGCGCTCGGTCAGCGCCTCGCAAAACCATTCTTCCCACCTGCAAAAAGAAGTGCAGCTGGAAAATCCATCGGTCAGCCTGGAAGAAACCATGGTGGCCATGCAAAAGGCACAAATCGGCTTCCAGGCCACGCTGCACGTACGCAATCGCCTGGTCCAGGCCTACACCGACGTGATGAACATGCAGGTGTAATCACTCCATTCGAATGCATGCCCGCCGCATGCATTCACCCCCTTTCCTTTTCACACTTCACACTTCAAGTAGCCACGGAGCAATCTGTGGCTTTTTTTTGCCCATCAACAGCGCCTGCTGCGCAGCACCGCACCAGCCATCCAAAGACAGCCGCCTTTCTGATCCTGGAGGTGGCAGCGCAGGCAGCCGCGCCACAAGCAACACGCGACCCACCCATTCCCGCCGCACACACCAACCATCCCGCGTCACGCCTATGCATGGACCGGGATTCCACAACGCCGTTTCGGCCGCTGAGCAGCAAAGAACAGGTCGGGTGCCAATGCAACAAGGCCCGCACACCTCTCGGCATGCGGGCCTTGCGGCTCCTCGAATCAAACAGGATCAGTGCATCACCGATGCCGGCACCTTGCCCAGATGGTCCAGCTGCGCCAACCAGGGCTCGGCCAGGATGCGGATCTGCGCATCGTTGCGCAGAATGCGCTGCATGATGCGCGTCTTTTCCTTGCGCTCCACGACGGACAGCACATTCTGCTCGGCCTGGACACGCAGTTCATTGATCAGCACGCCACAGGCTTTTTCACAGTCGACCACCGCATCCCAATCATGAGACTGGGCTGCTTGCAGCATGTCTGCGCTCTTCGCTTCGATTGCTTTGTAGTAATCCAACAACTGCATCTCCATCTCAGTCTCCACGTGCGACTGTATCCACCTGAGAACCAATTTCTTTCCACCCCTGTGCCACAGGCTGTAAAACGCTGATCACCTCTTCCACCAGCGATGCATCGCTGTGCAGATTGGCCTTGGTCAACTGTGCCACACAGTAGTCATACAGCAAGCGCAGATTTGCAGCCAGTTCGCCGCCTTTTTCCATGTCCAGGCCCATGATCAGCCCTTCCTGGAGAATGCGAACGGACCGGGAGATCAGCTGCCCCTTCTCCTCGATATCCCCGCGCTCGATGGCGCCGCGCGCCGCATTCAGCGACTGGAACAGGCCATCGAACAGCATCTGAATCAGCATATGCGGAGAGGCATCTTCAACGCCGGAGTGCACCCCTACCTGGCGGTAGGCATTCGCTTTGCTGAAACCTGTGGACGAAAACATGTAATTCCTTGTGCACCTAATTTGTTGGCAATAAAACCGCTGGCCAAGCCAACTCAATCACTCGACTTGTTCCAGGTCGTCACCATCTGGCTGACGTAGGAATCCAAAGCATTGAGCGATGCCATCTTCACATCCAGCGCGCTGTACTGTGCACGCAGACGGGTTTCCAGCGTAGAGGCCCGGGCATTCACCTTGTCCTGCTGGTCACCGTTGTTGTCCAGCTGTTTCTGCAAGGCGTCGGTCTTGTTGTTGAGCGTTCCCTCCCAAGCCAGCAGCTCGTCGGTGAACGTCTTGTAATTGGTGGCCACGCCGCCACCTGCGCCTTGCGCATCGGCCTTGGCAGTGAACAGGCTCTTAAGCGAATCCACATCCTTCAGCGCGGCGGTCATCTTTTCCGTATCCACGGTCAGCTTGCCACCCTGCTGCATCTGCATGCCGACTTCGGACAGGCGCGTGTAGGCCCCTGTCGCGTTGCTGGACACGCGCTGCAGCATCATTCGCAAGGAATTCTGCAGGCTCACCGTGCTGCTGTCTCCCTGCAGCAATCCGCTGCCATCCTTGATGGCGGCATCATCCGTTTTGCCATCCGCGGTGCGCACGCTCTTGGTCGACTGCGACAACAGATCGTTCACCGCGTTGTAGGCGTCCACAAATTTCTGGATGCTGGCCTGCACCGCATCCTTGTCGGGCGCGATCGTCAGCAGCGAGGTTCCCACTGCCGATACCGAGATCGACAGACCCGGAATGGTCTCGGCAAAGGTGTTGGTGTTCGACTCCAGCTTCACACCGTTGAGTTCCATCTCGGCGTTCTTGGCGGCCTGCGTGGTCGTGACGCCACCTGCGCCCGCCAATGTCACCAGATTGCCGGTGTCCAACGCACCAAACGCCTCCAGGTCGCCATTGGCATCGACGCCCGACCCCAGGCTGACCTCAAACTTGCTGTCCAGGCCGGTTTCCCGCGAACGGAGCATCAGTTGCTCTTTGCCCGAGCTGTCCTTGATCACGGTGGCCACCACGGACTTGCTGATATTGGTGTCGCCGTTGATCTTGTCCGCCACGTTCTGCAGCGTATCCGACGCATTGATGGTCAGGTCAAAGGACTTGGTTTCCAGGTTACCAATCTTGAAACGCATCACCCCTGCCACTTCCATCGTGGCGCCCTTGGCCAGCTTGGTCGTCACCGAGGTCTGGCTCTGCGCGAGCTGCAGCACATTGACGTTGTAGGAGCCAGCGGCCGCCAACCCGGTCATGGCACCCGTGGCAGCAGAACCGGAGGACGACACCTTGGAAGCACCCCAGGTGCGGTCCAATGTCAAATCCCGGGCGGCGGTATTGAGGTCATCCATCAAGGACTTGATCTGCCCATAGGACGAGATCTTGGCACTGATGATTTCCGCCTTCGACTGCAGCGTTTCCAGTGGTTTTTTCTCGAGCTCCACCAGCTGGGAGACGATTTCGTCAACCTTCAGCCCGCTGCCGATACCTACGGATGAAACGCCCATATTGCATACTCCTTGCTGATCCGTGCCGGTCTGCACAGATCTGAAACTGCACGTATTGTGTAACCTATTGCCTGAATACAAAAGGCCGAATTAAACGGAGAGCACCGGGCAGTACACCTGACCCGCATCCCCTACACCTTGCCTATTTGAGATATCGGCCGGTTTTCCCGATAGTTGAGGGCCTTCGTTTGCCGTTTGTCGGATCCCGCCGCACACATTGCGCTGCAGGGACCGCACCAACCAGCCTGCCCTGCGCAAGCGCAAAAAAAGACCGCCATGCATACATGGCGGTCATCAAAGCAAACTTTCATTCAGCCAGCAACCATGACCCATCACAGGTCATGGCGGCTGCCTGGCTGATTAGCGCAGCAGGCTCAGCACGTTTTGCGGCAGCTGGTTGGCCTGGGCCACCATGGCGGTACCGGCTTGTTGCAGGATCTGAGCACGGCTCAGGTTGGCGGTTTCGGAAGCGAAGTCGGCATCGATGATGCGACCACGGGCAGCCGTCACGTTTTCGTTCTGGATGTCGATGTTTTCGACAGCCTTCTCGAAGCGGGTCTGCAGGGCACCCAGCTGACCACGTGCAGAGCTCACGCTGTCAATGGCCTTGTCCAGACGCTGCATGGCTTCCCAGGAACCCGACTGGGTGCTGATGTCCAGCTTGTCGATGCCTTTGCCGCCATCGTCAGTTACAACATTGGCGGCCACCAAAGACGCCCCCGTGCCAGTCACAGTCGCGCCGGAGCTGTACGTGATCGCAACAGACGAAGCGGTACCAGCTTTTTCTGCTGTCGCACGCAGTTGGATCTCCATGACGCCTGAGCTATTCTCTTCCAGGAAAGCCGTCACGCCAGTGTCAGCCGTCTTGGAGTTGATCGCTTCGACCGTCTTGCCCAGAGCCTGTTCCTTGGTCATGTTGGCATCGGCCTTGATGGTGACCGTGTGCACGGTGCTCGAATTGGCACCTACGATGCCAAGCGTCACGTCCGCTGCAGTCACTGTCGCGCTACCTGCCAGGATGGTTTGCAGTGCATCGGTTGAGGTAGCGGCGGTCGCGCCGGAACCGTAGATCGAATTGCCCAGCTCGGCCACCTTGGTGTTGCTCAAGGCACCCACGGTGATGTTGTCGCCGGAATTGGCGCCCACCTGGAACACGCCACCGGTGAAGCTGCCGTCCAGCAGCTTGGCGCCGTTGAAGGTCGTGGTCTTGGCCACACGGTCCACTTCGTCACGCAGCTGGCTCAGCTCGGCCTGCAGGGCTTCGCGGTCGCTGGCGCTATTGGTCGCGTTGCTGGACTGCACGGCCAGGTCACGCATACGCTGCAGCATGTCGCCCACTTTGCCCAGCGCGCCTTCCGCCGTTTGAGCCAGCGAGATGCCGTCGTTGGCATTGCGGGCAGCCACGGTCAGGCCACGCACCTGGGTGCTCATGCGTTCGGAGATGGCCAGACCGGCGGCATCGTCCTTGGCACTGTTCACACGCAGGCCCGAAGACAGGCGTTGCATGGAGGTCGACAGCGAGTTGCCAGACAGACCCAGGTTACGTTGCGCGTTGATCGACACAACATTGGTGTTAATGGTCATTGCCATTTGATTTCCCCTTCTTTTCTAACGCTCACACAGTGATGGATAGCGTCAAACCGATTCCATTTGCTCAAACTCAAGAACGGTTGACACCTTGTTTTCAGGCAGTTGGTCTGCCCGTAATTCCGGATCCATGCCCTGCGAGAGAGGGGGGTGCAGGGCACGGGGTTATAGATTCAAACGCTGTACCCAGGCTTTCGCGGGCGGCGTTCACCTGAGTACGAAGTCTCTTACTTCAGCAGGCTCAGCACTTGCTGGGGCAGCTGGTTGGCCTGGGACACCATGGCGGTACCCGCTTGCTGCAAGATCTGCGCACGGCTCAGGTTGGCTGTTTCGCTGGCGAAGTCGGCATCGATGATGCGACCACGGGCAGCCGTCAGGTTTTCGTTCATCGACTCGATGTTCTCGATCGACTTCTCAAAGCGGGTCTGGATGGCACCCAGGCCGGCCCGTGCAGAACTCACCGAGTTGATGGCGCCGTCGATACGCTGCAAAGCTTCCCAAGAGCCCGACTGGGTGCTGATGTCCAACTGGTCGATACCCTTGCTGCCCGAATCGGTCACGCTGTTGGCGGCCACCAGGTTCGCACCGGTACCGGTCACAGTCGCGCCGGAGCTGTAGGTGATGGCAACGCTGGAGGCATTTCCAGCTTGTTCTGCTGTCGCACGGATCTGGATCTGCATCACGCCGGCTGCGTCCTCTTCCAGGAAAGCCGTCACGCCAGTGTCAGCCGTCTTGGAGTTGATCGCTTCGATCGTCTTGCCCAGCGCCTGTTCCTTGGTCATGTTGGCATCGGCCTTGATCGTGACCGTGTGCACCGTGGTCGAATCGGCACCCTGGATACCGATCGTCACGTCTGCAGCAGTCACCGTCGCGCTACCTGCCAGGATGGTCTGCAGGGCATCGGTCCCCGAGGCAGCCGTGGCACCGGAGCCATAGACCGAATTACCCAGCTCAGTCACCTTGGTATTGCTCAGAGCACCCACGGTGATGTTGTCGCCAGAGTTGGCACCCACCTGGAACACGCCACCGGTGAAGCTGCCGTCCAGCAGCTTGGCGCCGTTGAAGGTCGTGGTCTTGGCCACACGGTCCACTTCGTCACGCAGCTGGCTCAACTCGGCCTGCAGGGCTTCGCGGTCGCTCTTGCTGTTGGTGGCGTTGCTGGATTGAACAGCCAGGTCACGCATACGCTGCAGCATGTCGCCCACCTTGCCCAGCGCACCTTCAGCCGTCTGTGCCAGCGAGATGCCGTCGTTGGCATTGCGGGCTGCCACAGTCAGGCCACGCACCTGGGTGCTCATACGCTGGGAAATGGCCAGACCGGCGGCATCGTCCTTGGCGCTGTTGACACGCAGGCCCGAAGACAGACGCTGCATTGCGGTGCCGAGCGAGCTGCCGGACAGGCCCAGGTTGCGTTGGGCGTTGATCGAAACGACGTTGGTGTTGATGGTCATGGCCATGATGCGATTCCTTTTATCCAGGCGATAGTTGATGAACGTTTGCTTTTGCCGGTGCTTGCGGTTGTCTCTGTGGACCTTTGCACCCCCTTGAGGCTGCGTGCTTGCTCCGTACAAAACTGTTATCGGGCTCCCTGGAAATTTCTTTAGCTTTTTTTCGCACCCACCTGCACAGACTGTTGCGCCACGGTGGAGCCCCCTTCTGTCGCCCTTCCTTGCACGAAGGACCGAGAAGTACGGTGATTGCTGCGCTTATTCCCGCTATGCCGAACGGCCCTCCATAGAAGAATTCCCCCATCGCTAGCGTTGCCTGTCGCTTATTTGTGCCCACGGTTTCAGTAGCGATGCGATGCAACCCGCCCTTTCACTAGAGGAACAGCAATGGCCGCAACTATCAACACCAATATTGCTTCGATCAATGCGCAGCGAAACCTGACCCTCTCGGGTAGCTCGCTGAACACCACCATGCAACGTCTGTCGTCAGGCCTGCGTGTCAACAGCGCCAAGGACGATGCCGCCGGTCTGGCCATCGCGGAGCGCATGAACACCCAGGTGCGTGGCCTGAGCGTGGCCTCGCGCAATGCCAACGACGGCATCTCGCTGGCACAGACGGCAGAAGGTGCACTGGGCAAGGTAGGTGACATGCTGCAGCGCATGCGTGAACTGGCCGTGCAAGCCTCCAACGCCACCAACAGCGACAGCGACCGCAAGGCCCTGCAGGCCGAAGTCAGCCAGCTGTCGGCTGAAATTGACCGTGTGGCCAAGCAAACCAACTTCAACGGCCAGAAGATTCTGGACGGCTCGTTTGCCGGCGCCGTGTTCCAAGTGGGCGCCAACTCCGGTGACAACGTGACCCTGGGCGCACTGGCAGACACCCGCGCCTCGCAGCTGTCCACCACGTCTTATGCTGCCACGAACTCGGTCGTGGATCTGGCTTCCATCACCGACATCAGCACCTCCATCCCGGCAGACCCTGCCACGGCGGCTGCCGCAGACTTTGCCTCCATCACCGTCGGCACCGCCCCCAACGCGACCGTGGTCACCCTGGAAACCATCAAGGCTGCCCAGAATCCGCAAGAGCGCCTGGGCCAGGTGGTGACAGCCATCAACAACAAGACGGCCGACACTGGTGTGACCGCCTACCTGACCAAGATCGAGGGCACGGAAACCTACAAGGTGGAATTGATGTCCGGCAAGCTGGACGCCAATGGCGAACCCGTGCCCGTCACCCTGTCCGCGAACTTCTCCGCTGCTGCCACAGGCATCGTCAAGGCGGACTTCGACATGGCAGGCGGCACCGTCGCGGCAACGTCGGTCATCAACGACAAGGGCATTGAGCAAATCGATGTCACCACCCAAGCCGGCGCCTGGGTTGCCCTCAAGAAGATCGACAGCGCCGTGGACCAGGTCAATGGCGCACGCGCCACCCTGGGTGCGGTGCAAACCCGCTTCGAAAACGCGGTGAACAACATCGACATCCAGGTCGAGAACCTGTCCGCTGCCCGCGGCCGTATCATGGATGCCGACTTCGCCAAGGAAACCGCCAACCTGAGCCGCACCCAGATCCTGCAGCAAGCTGGCACGGCCATGGTGTCGCAGGCCAACCAAATACCGCAGAACGTTTTGCAATTGCTGCAGAAGTAATTCAGAGTATTACATAATACCAATCAAAAGGATACTCAGTAGAACTGAGTATCCTTTTTTCATTTAAACAATTAATATTTATTATGAAAATATCTGTTATGCAACCATATTTCATGCCTTATATTGGATATTTTCAACTAATCAAATATTCAGATATATTTATAGTTTATGATAATATAAAATACACAAAAAAGGGCTGGATTAACAGGAATAGGATGCTTTGCCAAGGGCACGAAAAAATATTTTCCATACCTTTAGTTAAGGACTCTGACAGCCTTGAAATTAGAGACAGATATATTTCTGAAAATTACTCTCGAAGTAAATTATTAAATCAATTTCATGAATCCTACAAAAAGGCTCCCTATTATAATTTTTGTACCCCCTTGCTAGAAAAAATAATTGATTATAAAGATGACAACTTGTTTAATTATATTCTCCATTCAATAAAGGAGATATCCAACCATTTGGGCATTGAATCAAAAATAATAAAATCTTCTGATGTTTTAATAGACCATAGTTTGCGCAGCCACGAAAAGGTCATTGCTTTGTGCAAAAAGATGGATGGCAGCGACTACATCAACCCAATCGGTGGCGTCGACTTGTATGAAAAACGTGTATTCAACGAAAGTAATCTAAATCTTCACTTTTTGAAGTCAAACTCTTCGATTAGATACAAGCAATTCAATTCCAACTATATCCCCTGGTTAAGTATTATTGACATGTTAATGTTTACGTCACCTGAAGAAGTCGATCAGATACTAAAAGAAGAATATTCTTTACTTTAAAATGTTTTCCTCCTCCTTGCACAACCTGTTGACTGAAGCTGTCTCCGAGCAGCCAGAAATACTGAACAACCAGTCCGTCGAAGCCTATCTGGAAAAAATACAAAAATACTCAGAAATTATTCGAATTGACTTCAACAGCACGCTGATTGGAGTCCTTTCATTTTATTGTAATGATATAAATAATATAAGATCTCACATCACATTTATTTATATACGCAAAGACTTCAGAGGCATGGGATTCGCAAAATCACTCGTTCGATCTGCCATAAGAGTATCGACAGAAAAAAAATTCAAAAAAATCACCATAGAAACCAGAGATTATAATAAAAATGCTCTTCAGCTCTATCAAGATTTGGGATTTTTGATTTCTGATAAAAAATCTTCAACCGTCCACTTACATTTGGATTTAAATAAAAATGCTTAAATGGAGAAAATTGGGTCAAATTTTCGATCCAAAAAATTATCAACAAACTCCAGATTGGATGCAAGAATTCGCCCAGTCACCATCAACCATAGTGCTCGAGGAAATCGTACGTGTTTTCTTTTGCACACGAGGACTTCCGGATTCAAAAGGTCAATACACCAGCAGAATAGGCTATCTTGACTTAGACAAGAAAAATCTTTTGCACATAAAAAACATAAGCCAAGAGCCAGCTATCCCACTAGGCAATCTTGGTACTTTTGACGAATTCGGAACATACCCAGTATCCGTATACAAAGGCATTAAAGAATCGCGCATGTACTACACTGGATTCACCCGCTGCGAATCCGTCCCATTTAATGCATCCATCGGACTGGCCATAGGCAACCAAGATGGAGAGAATTTTCAAAAAATTGGCGAGGGCCCTGTTCTATCTTTCAGTCCCGATGAACCATTTGTCTTAGGCAGCCCAAGAATTAGAAAATTCAATAGCATCTGGCAATTATGGTATGTTGCAGGAAGCGAGTGGAGAGACATGGATTTACGCCCTGAACCCATATACAAAATCAGGATGGCTGTTTCAGAGGATGGCATTCACTGGAATAAGATTGGTAAAAATCTTATCCCCGATAAAATAGGTGCACACGAGTGCCAAGCATGTCCTGACGTTTTTTATAAAAACGGCAAATATCACATGCTATTTTCTTATAGAGAAATAGAAAACTATAAACAAAAGGAAGGTGGCTATCGCATAGGTTACGCATCTTCCAGCAACTTGCTCGACTGGACTCGAGATGACAGTTTTACCTATATCGAGCTTTCTGAATCCGGCTGGGATTCAGAAATGATAAATTACCCCCATGTATTTGAGGTTGAAAACCAAGTCTATATGCTTTATCAAGGAAACGCCATGGGAAAAGAGGGATTTGGCCTGGCTGTTCTTGAACCAGAAAGCACATGGAGTAAATCATGATCTGGGAAAAAATTGGAAAAATATTTGACCCATCCAAGCACAACCTTTCAAATAACTGCAAAGAATATGCACAATCTCCTCAAACATTGATTCTTGAAGATAGAGTACGCATATTTTTCTCCACACGCTCCTTGGATGAGAAAGGGAAGTTCCTGAGCCACATCGCGTATGTAGATTTTTCTAGAAACATGAAGAATATTCTAGGAACTTCTTCATCTACGGTGATCCCTCTCGGAGAAAAGGGATGTTTTGATGAGCATGGGATCTTTCCAATCAATATTTATCAAGACGATGAAAGAATTATTGCATACACAACGGGCTGGAATAGAAAAGTATCAGTTTCTGTAGATACTTCTATCGGCCTTGCAATTAGTCACGACAAAGGCCATACCTTTGAAAAGTATGGTGCTGGCGGCCCAATCGTCACCGCCAACATCAAAGAGCCTTTTTTGGTAGGCGACGCTTTCGTAAAGAAATACCACAACATTTATTACATGTGGTACATATATGGTAGCAAATGGATAAAGAAAAATACAAATGACTCCGCCGAACGGGTCTACAAAATAGCACAAGCCACTTCAGTTGATGGCATCACCTGGAATAGAGATAGTATAAATATAATTCAAGACACCATAGATGCAGATGAGTGCCAAGCACTTCCTTCAGTAATTTTTCATAATGGCCTTTATCATATGTATTTCTGCTACAGAGATGCCTATGGCTTCAGAACGGAAAAAGGAAAAGGATATAGGATAGGCTATGCATACTCATCTGATTTAAAAAAATGGAACCGTGATGACCGATGCGGAGGCATCGAACTTTCCCAAACAGGGTGGGACTCAGATATGCAATGCTATCCTCACATATTTCAATGTGATGGTCAGATTTTTTTGCTGTACAACGGCAATGAATTTGGTCGAGGCGGATTTGGCTTAGCCATCCTAACGGAATAATATAATCATGCGAAATTTCAATACCGAACTGAGCGATAAGCACAATGCAGCTCATGAGAAGTACGCTTACAGCTTTGACTTTGACATCATGCACCCATACATGCTCAAGTCTTTCAGTACTTTTCTCCGGCCAGGGAATCTACTTGAACTAGGCAGCTACCAAGGAAAATTCACTGAACGCTTGCTGCAGCATTTTGATGATGTGACCTGCGTGGAAGCATCCAGCGATGCAATCGCCATCGCAAAAAAGCGTCTGGGAAATCGGATTCAGCAAGTCGAAGGTATGTTTGAACATATCAACCTGCCACGCCAGTACGACAATATCGTGATGACCCATGTACTGGAACATCTCGATGATCCAGTCCAGGTCTTGCAGCGCGTGAACCGCGAATGGCTCAGCGAAACCGGGCGGTTTTTCTTGGTCTGCCCCAATGCCAACGCGCCATCGCGCCAGATCGCCGTCAAGATGGGACTGATCTCGCACAATGCTGCGGTAACCCCGGCCGAAGCCGAGCACGGCCACCGGATTACCTATGCGCTGGATACGCTGGAGCGCGACGCCTCTCGCGCCGGGCTGCGTGTCGTCCATCGGTCGGGCATCTTCTTCAAGGCTCTGGCCAACTTCCAGTGGGACCGCCTGTTGCAAACCGACATTATTTCCAAGGAATACCTGGAAGGCTGCTACCAGCTTGGCCAGCAGTACCCCGATCTCTGCTCCAGCATCATGCTGGTGTGCGAGCGTGGCAACCGCTAGGCATTACGCCGGCAACGGCATGGTGTGGGCAACGCATGCCGCCAGGCGCCCTGACGGCCGCGACGCCCACTGCACACGAGCCACGGCATTGCCCACGCGCTCGCGCTGCTCTGCCGTCATCCCTAAGAAGAAGGGCAATCCCAGCAAGGTATCGGCCAGCTGGTGGGCCACAGGCGTCGGCAATACCAGACAGCGCGAATGCAGTGCCGGCATATACTGCAGCAAAGGCTGGTACCACCGGCGCACGGTGATTTTTTCCTGTGCACAGATCTGCTCCAGCTGACTGCGAATGTGTGCACTGGGCAACCGCGGGCACAACAATGTGGGGGCCTTCAGCGCCCCACCCGTACCATCGCCCTGCCACTGCAGGCTGTGACCGCTGCATTGGTTCAGGAATTGCATTAAATCGGTTTGGAGCGCCTTGCGGTCATGCGCATGGCGCTCCCACTGCTGCAGCGAAGCCAAGCCCACCGCAGCATGGTATTCGCTCATTTTGGCATTGGTCCCTGCGCCGGCCAATGTGCCGACAGGCACCCCTGCCGCCGGTTCCAGGTTGATACCGAAATTGGAAAGCTGCCGCACCTTGGCGGTGAGCCCAGGTCGGGAGGAAACCACCAGGCCGCCTTCGATCGCCGGCATGCTTTTCGTGGTGTGGAGACTGAAAACCAGTGTGCCCTCTCCGTTGTGCAGCCACTGGCTTCCGTAGGCAGCTGCGGCGTCGATCACCACAGGCAAACCTGTCAGCGTTTCAAACTGCTGCCATGCCTGCATGTCATGCGGCATGCCAAAGGTCGCCACAGGCACCACCGCAGCGACCGGCATGGCGGCATGGGCGGCACGGGCAATATCAGGGGTCAGCATCCAGCTGTCTGCATCCACATCGGCCAGCACAGGGACATGGCCTGCACGCAGCACGGCAGTGGCCGTTGCCACAAAAGTGAAGGACGGCAGCAAAATCCGCGACCCCGCAGGCAGGTCCAGGGCCTGCAGCACCAGCTCCAACCCCAGTGTGGCATTGGCGACTGTGGTGACCTGTGCGCCCGCGACTTGAAATTGCGTTGCGAATGTCGCTTCCAGCTCGCACACCAATGGCCCGAAATTGGAGTAATGGCGCGCAGCATGCATGCGCTCCAACCAAGGAAGAAGCTCATGTGGCGCTGGCACACAAGGCACCAGCAGAGGAATTGGCTCTGGCATATATCCTCCTGTGGGTGCGACATGCCCCGCAGTCATGGGGCACGCCCTTCGGAAAGGGCCATCTCGGCTTCGACATCCACATCCAGGCTCAAATCGCGCTTGTCTCCGCGCAACCAGTTGAGCCACATGATGCGAAAGCTTTTCTCTACATCGGCCGCATAAGCGGCGTAGTCCATAAAAATACTGGAACGCATATGTGCGCGAATGTTTTCACGTTGCACGCACAGCCGCTCCGGATCTGCCATCAAACGCATTGCAATCTGTAGATATTCTTCTTCGGTCTGGGCAATCTCTGTCTCAAGACCAAGCTCACGCAGTAGATAGGCACTACTAGCATCCACGGCTCTTTCAGCATCCAACGTAACAACAGGCATGCCCATCCACAAGGAATGCAAAGTTGTCGTACCTCCTGATATAGGAGCCGTATCCAGCATGATGTCGGCGATATGCCCCACTTCCATGAAATGGTTAAGTGGTTGTTGGTGCATCACCGATACCCGGTCCAGCGGAAATCCTGCCGCTTCCACACGCGGCTGCATATCGGCCTGGGCGGCATCGGCATCCCCCTCCTTCACCATGATGATGAGCCGCGCATCCGTGCGCTCATGGAGAATACGGGCCCACAACCGCAACATCTGATCGGTGATCTTGGCCGAGCTATTGGGCGACACCAGCGTCGGATAGCCATTGCGCACCATCGGCGGGACTTCGCACAAGGGTGCGTAAGCGGGAGGCTCATAGCAAGCCGACGCCTGCAACTGGAAAAGTGCTTCGGAAAAGTACGGAGCCAAAGAAGGAGGCACTAAACCTGGAGCCACTAGCCGGTAGTCCATCGCCTTCATGCCCAATGGCTGGATATAACCCACCCATGTCGCCTGCACAGGCGCCGCCCTCTGTGCAAAAACCCCCAATCTGTGACCCTGCGTATATCCAGACAAATCGACCAGCACATCGATTCCATCATCCCGAATCTTCTGCGTGAGCTCCTTGTCGGACAGCTCCATCACATCGTCCCAATGCTGAACATGCATCCGCAGCTTCGGCGTGAAGTGATCCCATGGCCCGTTGGAGTACACATGAATTTCATACTCCTCATGGTTATGAAATTTCAGTACGGGCTCCATGAAAAATGCCACCGAATGCTCTCGAAAATCGGCCGTGACGTAACCGATCTTTAACTTCTTCCGTGGACTGCGATCCCGCACCACCAGCGGCTTGGCCTTGCGTGTGAGCGGATCGGCAAAACGGCGCCCCCAGTCCTGTGCGACCTTCAGCGCCACCTCCGAACTGCGGGAGGAATGTGCATGGATGTACGCACGTAGCATCCACGCGTTGTTTTCCTTAGAGCGCTTGCACGCCTCATCCACCATCTGGCAGGCTTGCTCCCGCCGACCGATGCTGAACACCGCCAGCGCCAGCAATGGGTGAGCGCCCTGCACCCGTTCATCCAGTGCAATGGCTGTTTCCAACGCCCCGATGGCGGCCGTCCAGTACGACATCCGCGCGTACACCACACCGATCACTAACCATAAGTTAGCGCTCGTCACATGGTCCTTGGTCAGGCACATGAGCTCGGTCAGCGCCGGCAAGAACTTGTTCTTCCCGATCAGCCTGACATTGATGTCATTCAGCACATGGGAGAGGGCCGGCACCGGCTCGGAAGCAACCACAGCTTGGTCAAGCGTTGTCATATAGCAAGTGATGAAAGAAATCGAAATATCTGTTGACCAGAATACACTTCTAGCCTAGCCAAGTCTCCCTCGATAAGATCCTCCCCAAGCGCCGAAGATGCGCATTTTTCCGCCGCTTCTTCCCCCCTTAGCTCGGCCTGCTGACTGACAGAATCCTCCTCATGCTTGTCCTCATCGGTTACCTCGTGGCCTTCGGCTGCATCTTCGGCGTCTACGCTCTGCACGGTGGCAACATGTCCGTGCTGGGCAAGGCACTGCCTTTTGAAATGGCCACCATTGGTGGCGGGGCGTTTGGCGCCTTCATCGTGAGCAATCAGCCCAAGGTGCTGAAGGCCACAGCAGCTGCCATTCCGCTGGCCATCAAAGGCTCCAAGTACACCAAAGCCCGGTTCATGAGCCTGCTGGCCCTGCTGTACGACCTGCTGCAGAAGGCCCGCAAGGAAGGCCTGATGGCCATCGAGTCGGACGTGGAAGAGCCCAACGAATCGCCGTTGTTCCAGAAGTACCCTGACATCCTGGCCGACCACCATCTGGTGGAATTCATCACCGACTACCTGCGGATGATGGTCTCCGGCAATCTCAATTCGCACGAAATTGAGACGCTGATGGAGAACGAAATCGAAGCCCACCACCAGGAAACCCACCGCCCTGTTGCGGCCTTGCAACGTTTGGCTGGGGCGCTGCCCGCCTTCGGTATCGTGGCCGCGGTGCTGGGGGTGGTGAACACCATGGGCTCCGTGGGCCAGCCTCCGTCCGTGTTGGGCGGCATGATCGCGTCCGCCCTGGTGGGGACGTTCCTCGGCATCTTGCTGGCCTATGGGCTGGTGGAGCCGCTGGCCGGCGTGATCGAACAGATTTTCCAGGACGGCTCCAAGGAGCTGGAATGTGTGAAGTGCACGCTGATCGCCAGCATGCAGGGCTACAACCCGCCCACAGCCATTGAATTCGGCCGCAAGGTGCTGTTCTCGACCGAGCGTCCCGGCTTTGTGGAGCTGGAAGAGCACGTCAAGGGCCAGAAGTAAGCCTCCAGCGGTAAAGAAGAAGGCCCACGCACATGGCGACCGAAAAAAAACTCCAGCCCATCATCATCAAGCGCGTCAAGAAAGCCGCCCACGGCGCGCATGGCGGAGCCTGGAAGATTGCCTACGCTGACTTCATGACGGCCATGATGGCCTTCTTCCTGCTGATGTGGCTGCTGGGCTCCACCGCCAAAGGCGATCTGCAGGGGATTGCGGCCTATTTCAATTCGCCGCTGAAGGTCTCGATGGCCGGCGGCGATGGCTCGGGCAACAGCTCCAGCATCATTCCCGGCGGCGGCAATGACCTGGCCAAGGTGCACGGTCAGATCCGCCGCTCCGACGCGGACGAAAACAACGACCGCCGCAAGATGGACAGCACATCGCGCCAGATCCGCGCGCAGCAGGATGCCCAGCGCATCAAATCCCTGCGCGCCAAGATCGACGCCATGATCAGCAGCAATGCCACGCTGAACGAATACAAGTCGCAGATCCGCATCGATGTCACCCCTGACGGCCTCCAGATCCAGATCGTGGACGAACAGAACCGCCCCATGTTCGACATCGGCAGCGCCATCCTCAAGCCCTATATGCGCGACATCCTGCGCGAAGTGGGGACCGCCATGGGCGGGGTGGAAAACCGCATCAGCCTGGCCGGCCACACCGACTCGGCCCCCTATGGCAATGGCCAGCGGGGCTACAGCAACTGGGAGCTCTCCTCCGACCGCGCCAATGCCTCGCGCCGCGAATTGGTGTCATCCGGCATGCCTGACGACAAATTGGCCCGCGTGGTGGGCCTGGCTGCCAGTGATCTGCTGTACCCGGACCAACCGCGCGCGCCCCAGAACCGCCGCATCACCATCACCGTACTGACCCATGAGGCCGAAGAACGGCTGCTGGGCAAACATGCGGTCAAGGAACCTATTGAACCTGCCGATAAGCAGGACAATCCTGTACCGAGCGCGCCATCTTTGTGACAATTTGTCGCTTAGTATGCGCACCGGCACATCATTGATAACAGAGCTATTTCGACCGAAAGGGTCCTCACGTGGCCAATCCCCTTCGCTTTTTGATCGTTGACGACTTCTCCACCATGCGCCGTATCGTGCGCAATCTGCTCAAGGAAAGCGGCTTCACCGAAGCCGATGAGGCCGAAGATGGCGTGGTAGCCCTGCACAAGCTGCGCAACAGCAAGTTCGACTTCGTGGTGACCGACATCAACATGCCCAATATGAACGGGTTCCAGTTGCTGACCGAAATCAAGGCCGACGAGAAGCTCAAGCACCTGCCGGTGCTGATGGTGACCGCCGAAGCCCGCAAGGAAGACATCGTGGCGGCCGCCCAGGGTGGCGCTGCAGGTTACATCGTCAAGCCTTTCACCAAGGCCACGCTGGAAGAAAAAGTCAATCTGGTGCTGAAAAAGATGGGGATGTAAGCCCATGGATGAAGCGCCGAATACACCTCTCCCCGGGGGTTACGACCAGGGAGATGTGCACAACAAGCTGGGCCTGCTGACCCGGCAGTTGCACGATTCGCTGCGAGAACTCGGCTACGCCGACCGTCTCCAGGGCTCCGTGAATGCCCTGCCGGATGCCCAAAGCCGCCTGACCTACATCGCCCGCCTGACCGGCGAAGCAGCGGAAAAGGTGCTGGGCATTGTGGATACGGCCAAGGACGAACACAGCCAGATCGTGGAGCAGACGCAGAAAATGCGTGAGGCCCTGGTGGCCGATCCCGTGGCGGCCGTGGCCAAAGGCCATGTGATGAACCACCTGGAAGCCATGGACGCGGCCAACGCCCGCCTGGACAGCCGCCTGACCGAAATCATGATGGCCCAGGACTTCCATGACCTGACCGGCCAGGTGATCGCCAAGGTGGTCAAGCTGACGTCCAGCCTGGAAGAGCAGCTGGTCGAACTGCTGCTGCAGACGGCACCCGTGCACAGCGCACCGGCAGCGGCAGCGGTGCTGGCGACCGTCCCGGAGGTGGAGCCTGCTGCTGCACCGGCTGCCGAGTTCACGGCCGACGGCCACCCGGCGCTGCAAGGCCCGGTGGTGGACCCGGACAACACGCCCAACGTGGTCACCTCCCAGTCGGAAGTGGACGACCTGCTGGCCAGCCTGGGTTTCTGAGCTGCGGCGGCACTGCCGCCCGGCTTGCGCCTCCCCCGACTGGGCTCGGCCCTGCGCCACCGGTGTCCGCACCGCGAAGCACCCGTCGCGCTCACCCGGATGACGGGGTGCAGCGACGCGCAAAGCGCCCGTTAGGGGAGCCATCAGCAGGCTCATGTCTGCCGACGCTAGCAGACTCCAGCGGTTTTTCGGCGTCCGCTATCCGGGAATAACGCACCCCCGACCCCGCTTTTCACGGCATCGCCGCAGACACCGCTGCGGACAATGGCATGGACATTCCCCCATGCCGCCATGGAATCCAGCCAAGACAAAAACCTACCCGCTACCGAGCGAAAACTGCAGAAGACCCGCAAAGACGGTCAGGCTGCACGCTCCCGCGACCTCGGTCACCTGACGGTGATGGGCGTCGGCGCGCTGGCGGTCCTGGCTGGCGGCCCTTCACTGGTCGGCCACATGCACGAAGCCATGGCGCGCCAGCTGTCCTTCAACGCCAGCACCATCCTGTCGCCCCAGCTGATGGTGGAACGCCTGGTGGACATGTCCATCCTGGCTCTGACGGCCGTGCTGATTCTGGGGGTGCTGATTTCGGCCGCCTCCATCATTTCTGGCGTGCTGGCCGGTGGCTGGGTGCTCAGCTTCAAACCCATCACCCCCCAATTCAACCGCATCAACCCGCTGTCAGGCATCAAGAACCTGGTGTCCATGCAGCAGTTGGTCACGGCCGCCAAGAATGTGCTGCTGACCATCGTGCTGGCCTTCGTGGGCTGGTTCTATCTGCGCTCCGGCATTCCCGAACTGGCCACCCTGCCCCTGCAGCCCAGCCGCTCGGCGCTGTCCAAGGTGGGCGACTGGATTGCCGGCGGCATGGCCTTGATGCTGGTGGTGGTCTTCATGGTCGCCATCATCGATGTGCCGCTGCAGAACTTCCTGTTCAAGCGCCGCCTGAAGATGAGCCACCAGGAAGTCAAGCAGGAACACAAGGAATCCGAAGGCAGCCCTGAAGTCAAGGGCAAGATCCGCCAGAAACAGCGTGAAATGGCACACCGCGCTTCCGTCTCCCGCGTGCCCAAGGCCGACTTCGTGGTCACCAACCCCACCCACTACGCCGTGGCCCTGCGCTACGACGAAGCCACCATGGCCGCCCCCCAGGTGATCGCCATGGGAGCCGATCTGGTGGCACTGAAGATCCGCGAAGTGGCCAAGGCCCACGACATTCCAGTGCTCGAATCGCCCATGCTGGCCCGTGCGCTCTACGCCAACGCCGAACTCGACCAAGCCATCCCGTCCACGCTGTACACCGCCGTGGCCCAGGTGCTGGCCTATGTCTACCGTCTCAAGGCCTCGCTGCGCGGCGAAGCCCCGCCCCCGGGCGAACTGGTGCAACCGCCAGTCCCGCCTGAATTGGACCCGCACACCAAGCTGCGCACCGCCCCTGAACCCACCACGGAAAGCACCGCACCATGAGCTCCGCAATGATCAAGAACATCCAGCAGATGGCAGGCAAGCATGGCAGTGCACTGCAGGGCATGTCGGCCCCGATTCTGGTCATTGCCATCCTGGCGCTGATGGTGCTGCCCATTCCACCCTGGTTGCTGGACACCTTCTTCACGCTGAACATCGCCATTGCATTGATGGTGATGATGGTGGCGGCCTACATGATCAAGCCACTGGACTTTGCTGCCTTCCCTTCGGTGCTACTGCTGACCACCCTGATGCGCCTGTCGCTGAACGTAGCCTCCACCCGGGTGGTGCTGATGGAAGGACATACCGGCCCCGGCGCGGCGGGTGCAGTGATCGAGGCCTTCGGCCACTTCCTGATCGGTGGCAACTTTGCCGTGGGTCTGATCGTGTTCGCCATCCTGGTGGTGATTAACTTCGTGGTGATCACCAAGGGTGCAGAGCGGATTGCCGAAGTCTCGGCCCGCTTCACCCTGGACGCCATGCCCGGCAAGCAGATGGCCGTGGATGCTGACTTGAATGCCGGCCTGATCGACGAAGCCGAAGCCAAGCGCCGCCGCGCCGAAGTGGGCGAAGAAGCCAATTTCTTCGGTTCAATGGACGGTGCCTCCAAGTTTGTGCGCGGCGATGCCGTGGCCGGCATCCTGATTCTGGTGATCAACATCATTGGCGGCTTCATCATCGGCATGGCCCAGCACGGCCTGTCGGCGGGCGACGCCGCCAACAGCTACATCCTGCTGGCCGTCGGTGACGCGCTGGTGGCCCAGATTCCCGGCCTGCTGATTTCCGTGGCCTCGGCGATGGTGATCTCCCGCGTGGGCAAGGACGGCGACACCGGCAAGCAGATTGCCACCCAGATGTTTGCCTCGCCCCGTGCGCTGGGCATCACTGGCGCCATTCTGGTGCTGCTGGGCCTGATCCCCAACATGCCCCACGTCGTGTTCCTGGCCATGGGTTCAGCTTTCGGCTACGCCGCCTGGCTGGCCCACCGCAAGCAACAGCAAAAGACCGAACAGGCCGCCGGTGCCACCCAGAAGCAGGCCGCCGTGGCCGCCACCCAGCAAGACAGCGAAGCCACCTGGGACGATCTGCAGCCCGTGGACCTGCTGGGCCTGGAGCTGGGCTACCGCCTGATTGCACTGGTGGACAAGAACCGCCAGGGCGACCTGCTGACCCGCATCAAGGGTGTGCGCCGCAAGTTTGCCCAGGAAGTGGGCTTCCTGCCCCCCGCCGTGCATGTGCGCGACAACCTGGAGCTCAAGCCCAGCGCCTACCGCATCACCCTGCGCGGCGTGATGGTGGGCGAAGGCGAAGCCTTCCCCGGCATGTACTTGGCCATCAACCCGGGTGGCATCAGCACGCCGCTGATCGGAACCCCCACCACCGACCCCGCTTTCGGACTGCCGGCCCACTGGATCGATGAGCGCCAGAAGGAAGCGGCGCAAATGGCTGGTTTTACGGTCGTTGATTCGGAAACTGTGATGGCGACGCATTTGTCACACTTGATGCAAGTCCAGGCTTCCAAGCTGCTCAGCCGCACTGAGGTGCAGCAGCTGGTGGAGCATGTTGCCAAGTTGGCACCCAAGCTGATCGAAGAAGTCATTCCCAAAATGGTGTCCATCACGACGTTCCAAAAAGTGCTCCAGCTGCTGCTGGAGGACTCGGTGCACATCCGTGACATCCGCACCATCATCGAAACGCTGGCCGAGCATGCAGGCTCGACCCAGGACCCCATGGAACTGGCCCGCCGCGTGCGCATTGCGCTGTCGCCCGCCATCGTCCAACAAATTTACGGCCCGACCCGCGAACTGAACGTGATCGCCATCGAGCCCGGCCTGGAACGCCTGCTGGTTCAGGCCCTGGCCAACCCCGCAGCGCCCTCGCTGGACCCCGGCGTCGCCGACGTCCTGACCCAGCGCGCCGCCGAAGTGGCCAACCGCCAGGAAGAAATGGGCATGCCCGCCTGCCTGCTGGTTCCAGACTCCATTCGCAACACCATTGCCAAGTTGGTGCGCCGTGTCGCTCCTCGACTGCAGGTGCTCGCCCACAGCGAGATCCCCGAAACGCACACCATCCGCATTGGTCCCATTCTTAAAGGTGCATCCGCATGAACATCCAACGCTTTACCGCCCCCACCTCCCGTGAGGCCCTGGCCAAAGCGCGGGCCGTCTTTGGGGAAGGCACACTGATCCTTGCCAACCGCGCCACCTCCACCGGCGTGGAAGTCATGGCCACGTCGGAAGACGGTCTGGGCAAGCTGGACCAAGGCAACCGCACCAGCAACCGCCTGCAGGCAGCCATCCAGGCGCGCGATGCCGATGAAACCCGCCCCCCCAAGGCGCTGCAGGCCTCGGCCAAGCAGTCCGTGGCAGAAGATACCGAACAGCTGAGCATGAGCACCCTGTCCTTCCAGGACTATGTGCGCGAACGCATGCTGCGCCGCCGTGGCCCCGATGCCCAGATGGAAGAAGAAGTGCCGGCACTGCCCACTTTTGCCCGCAAGAACCGTCTGGATGCCGTGCGCGACACCGCACCGCTGCCCACCACCCCCACGGTGGTCAAGCACAACCCGCTGCGCGGCATGGCCATTGAACTGCCGGTCGAGACGCGCAAGCCCGCCCCGGCCGCCCCTGCGCTGAACACCCAGGTGATGGGTGAGCTGCAGTCTATGAAGGACCTGATTGAAGAGCGCTTCAACACCCTGTCGTGGCTGAACCAGACGCGCCAGAGCCCGCTGCACTCGAACCTGATGGTCAAGCTGATCCGCGCCGGCTACTCGCCCGCGCTGGGCCGCACCCTGCTGGAGCGCATGCCCCAGAACGCCGGCCCGGCCGAAGCCCTGAAGTGGCTGATGAACGTGCTGGAGCGCAATCTGCACACCGACGCCAAGCAGGCCTCCATCTACGAAACCGGTGGCGTTTTCGCCCTGGTGGGCTCCACCGGCGTGGGCAAGACCACCACGGCCGCCAAGCTGGCCGCCCTGGCGGCCCAGGTGCACGGTGCCCACAATGTTGGCCTGATCACGCTGGACACCTACCGTGTCGGCGGCCACGAACAGCTGCGCGCCTACGGCCGCATGCTGGGTGTGGTGGCCCACCTGGCCCATGACAAGGCCGCACTGCAGGACCTGCTGAGCCTGCTGTCCGGCAAGAAAATGGTCCTGATCGACACCACCGGTGTAGCCCCGCGCGATCCGCGCAAGGACGACATCCTGGACGTGCTGGACCTGCCGGGCGTGCAACGCCTGCTGGTAGTCAACGCCGGCAGCCAGGGCGATACGCTGGACGAATCGCTGGGCGCCTTCAAGCGCAACGGCTGCAAGCAGACCATCCTGTCCAAGGTGGACGAAGCCGTGAAGCTGGGCCCGGCCCTGGACGCCCTGGTGCGCCACCAGATGCAGCTGCGCGGCATCACCAACGGCCAGCGCGTGCCCGAAGACTTCGAGCGCGCCAACGCCCAGGAACTGATCGCCTCGTCGATGCGCGCCCACACCCGTTCGGCCTTCGACCCCTCGGCCCTGGATCTGGACTTCTTCTTTGCGGAATCGCCCCGCAGCGCCGGAGGCCTGCATGCTTGAGAGCAGCAGCCACCAAGGTTCCGGCCTGCAGTGGCAGGCCGCCGCCAACCCGCTGCGCGTGCTGAGCGTGCTGCCCGGCGGTGATCTGGCAGGTACCCAGGCCCTGTGGAGCGCCTGCACCCACCTGCAACAACAGGGCTATCCGGTCATCGTGCTGGACGGCACCGAGCAGGAAACTGCCGATGCGCCGGGCCTGCAGGATCTGCTGCAGCCCCACAGCGGCAGCGGCTTTGGCGCCCTGCCCGTGGGCACCGAAGGCGCCCACAGCGTGGCTACCCTGCCGGCCGCCCGCGGCCTGCTGCAACTGGCCCACCGTGCCCGCCAGCAAGGCTGCCGCGCCCTGGACCTGCTGCACCGCCACTTGCGCAACCATGCGCTGGTCATCATCATTGCCCCGGAACAGATCCTGAGCCCGGTGCTGCACGGCGCCAGCCAGTCCCCGCTGCTGATGGTGCCCTCCCAGGGCCGCAGCGTGCTGCGCAGCTACCGCGCGCTCAAGCACATGCTGATGCACACCGGACTGACCGCCAAGCTGGTTTCCATGTCGCCGGACACGGGTTTCGCCCGCAATCTGCAGGCCGTGGTGCAGTGCGCCATGCACCACCTGCATGTCGAGCCTCTCGTCATGCAACTGAACCCTGATAACCCCCGGCAACTGCAGCGCTGGTCGCTACAATGCTTGGAGCAAGCCGAAGCGGTGGGAATGCCGCAGCAGGCCGCCGCCCAGCCTACCGATTGGAGCCATTGACCCGATGTACACCGCCCATGGCCAGCTTGATCGTGACGCGCTGATCCGCCAGCACGCCCCGCTGGTGCGTCGTATTGCGCACCATATGATCGCCAAGCTGCCTCCGAACGTGGAACTGGACGATCTGATCCAGGTGGGCATGATCGGTCTGGCCGAAGCGTTGTCGCGCTACGAAAGTGCCCAGGGCGTGCAATTCGAGACCTTTGCCAGCCAGCGCATCCGCGGCGCCATGCTCGACGAACTGCGCGAGAGCGACTGGATGAGCCGCAGCTCGCGCAAAGGGCAGAAAGACATCGAAGTCACCATCCGCCGCCTGGAGCAGCGGCTGGGCCGCACGCCCCGCGAGTCTGAAATCGCCGAAGCCATGGACCTGCCGCTGGACGAGTACCAGAGCCTGCTGGGCAAGGTGCGCGGCACGCAGCTGTTCTACCTGGAAGACCTGTCCCCCGGACAGGACGACGACGAAGGCTATCTGGACCGCTATGTGGCCGACAGCAGCAGTGACCCCATGGCCATGCTGCGCGACCACCGGCTGCGCACCGCTCTGGTGCAAGCCATCGAAGGCCTGCCGGAGCGCGAGAAGTACGTGATGGGCATGTACTACGAGCACGACATGAATCTCAAGGAGATTGCCGCCGTGCTGGAAGTCACCGAGTCCCGCGTCTGCCAGCTGCACAGCCAGGCCATTGCCCGACTGCGCACCAAGATGCGCCCCCACTGAACACCTTTGCCTTGGGGTGAACTTGCTGGCCGCATGCGGCATAGCTACCCCCCACAAAAAGCATTCCAGCCGCTGAACAGGCTGGAAATACTCCTCACAAAAAAAGCCAGCGCATGCGCTGGCTTTTTTGTTTTGAGGTGCTGAAAGCGTCAGCCGCTGATGTGATAGAGCTTGGAAACCGCCGCCCGTCCGCCTTGCGGTGCGGCCGTCGATGCCATCTCCCCATAGGTGTGGCCATCGCGCTGCTGCGGCACCAGGACCTGGGCCTGCTGTGCCGTGATGGCACCCATGCGCACCAGGTGTTCGCGCTGCAGGGCCAGGGTCTGGGAGATCACCTGCATGCGCTGGCGCAATGCCGGGGTGAACTGCTCTGGCGTGAAATTCTGCGCCAGCCCGGAAAAAGCCACCATACAGCTGCGCAAGCGCTCACTCACCACATCGGGAGCCGGCACACCTTCCTGGCCGGTCAACGAGGCGGCCATCAGCTGGACCTGGCTTTCCACGTGGTTCAAGGCTTCTTCAAGTTGCATAGCGCGATATTCCGTCCGTCAGAAAATGAGTGCATTGTGCGGCACCGGGCCAGAAATGCCAAAGCCCGCCGATGCAGGTCTGCCGAAGGTCGGAAGGCAGAACATGCAAGAGCGGGCCGCAGCCGCCGGTGGGCGAAGATCTCAGCGGGAGACAGGGCGCAGGAAGTCGCTGGCATCACCCAGCAGCTTGTCTGCCACGGCGCCGGCATTCACCGAGAACGTGCCGTTGGCAATGGCTTCACGCATGGCGCGCACCTTGGCGACATCAATGTCGCCTTGGTTTTTGGCATTCACATCGAGTGAACGCGCCGAATCCGACACCGTCACCGGCACGCCGGCCGCGGCGGTCTGGGTGGTGCGCTGCAGGGCTTCACCGGCCGTACCGGCCTTTTTGTCTGCCGCGGCTTGAATCTGTGTTTGTTGCAGCTGTGCCAGCCGCTCTGCGTTTTGTCCGACCTTCATATGTGCTCCAGTGCCCGCTTGCGGGCTTGATATCCAGTCTATCGGCGGGGCGCCGGAAAACTTGAGTGTTTCTTTTCGAAACGGCGTCCGCCTACTGGTTGACGACGACTTCCCCTCTCGCATTGACCGTACCGGAGACAATCCGGCCATTATCCATGCGAACGCGTACGGCCTGCCCCTGCCCTCCGGCAGAAAGTGCCTGGCCAGACGAAGTCACCTGAAATCCTGTGCCGCCAGCCACCACTTTGACCGGCGATCCAGCTTTGAACAGCTGCGGCGCGCGGACCATGCCTTGGCGCAGGGTCTGCCCCGAACTCAGGGACCGGGCGGCGCTCTGCCCGACCCAGTCGTCCGGCAAGGCGATCACGGCGGCCGTTTCGGCCGCCCAGTCCACTTCGGACTGCATGGCGTCCTGAGCACCCAAAACATCGCCCAGGGCGACATTGTTGGTCAGCACCCAGGCAGGGCCCCAGGCCTTGACCGTGACAGGCATGAACACATTCCACAGGCGACTGCCTTCCAGGCAGCGGATACCGAT
Source organism: Comamonas sp. UBA7528 (assembly GCF_002479375.1). Classification (NCBI taxonomy): domain Bacteria; kingdom Pseudomonadati; phylum Pseudomonadota; class Betaproteobacteria; order Burkholderiales; family Comamonadaceae; genus Comamonas; species Comamonas sp. UBA7528. The sequence goes on along the minus strand of NZ_DLMU01000006.1, from coordinate 102,563 downwards.
GCGGGTGCGCCCCCACAGCTTGGAGCCATTGGGCAGATAAGGCTCCATGCGGGCGCACGGCGCCAGATTCAGGCGAGGATCCAGTCTTCCCAGCTCCACCTCCAGGCGCAAAGGCATTTCCTGCGGCGAAGCACTGCCTTGCGCCAGCGCGTTGTTCAGCCATTGCTGGCTGACCTGCTCCAGACTCTGAGCCTGCACTGACACCGCTGCCAGCGCGCACGCTGCCGCCAGCACACCCTGCTTGCGGCAGAAAGTGGCGACAGAGAAGGCAACACAGCGGGCAAAAGACATCAGGAGCAGGCTTTCATATAGCAGACAGCCCCGAACCCTTTCGAGGCGATGTCAGCAATGTAGAGCCAGATGCCTGCGCGCAAACCCGGGAACTGCAGGCCCAAGCCCCAGTTCTTCGCGCTTTAGAAAAACCACCCGATTTCCATAATCAGCCCACTTCCTGCGTCCTGTCGATGCATGGATGCCATCTATTGCAAGCGAGAGGAACACATGCTCGACAAAATGACCGGCGGATTGAATTTCCACAGCAACGCACTGGTGCTGCGCGCCGAGCGTCAGCGCATGCTCTCCAGCAATATCGCCAATGCCGACACGCCGGGCTACGTGGCCCGCGACTTCGACTTTGGCAAGACCCTGCGTGAGGCCACCGAACCGCCCACCGCCCAGATGCAGCAGCAGCGCGCCGGCAGCGTCAGCCACGCCCAGCACATTCCGCTGCCTGCCGCCAAGACCGGGCATAACCAGGATTCCACGCTGGGCTACTCCATCGCCTCCCAGCCCAGCATGGACAACAACACCGTGGACCTGGACCGCGAACGCGCCAACTTCGTGGACAACTCCGTGCGCTACGAAGCCACGCTGCGTTTCCTGAACGGTTCGTCCAAGACCATGCTCAGCGCCATCACCGGCCAGTAATTCACGCACCGCCAGGAATAGGAACCCACCATGTCCATGTTCTCCATCTTCAGCGTCTCGGGCAGCGCCATCAGCGCCCAGTCGCAACGCCTCAACGTCGTGGCCTCCAACCTGGCCAACGTGGATGCCGTCGCCGGCCCCAACGGCGATGTCTACAAGGCCCGCGAAGTGGTCTTCCAGACCGCCCCCATGGGCAAGGACGGCTCGGCCGGCGTCAAGGTGGTGGGCGTGGAGGAAGACAACACCCCCGGCCGCCGCATACACAACCCCGAACACCCGCTGGCCGATGAACAGGGCTATGTGACCCACTCCAACGTCAATGCTGTGGACGAGATGGTCAACATGATTTCCGCTTCCCGTTCCTACCAGAACAACGTGGAAGTGATGAACACCGCCAAGACGCTGCTGCTCAAGACGCTGCAGCTGGGCCAGTAACCGCCCGCAGCACCAGAAAGTAGGACCCCATGATCAACGGCGTCAGCTCCAACAGCTCTTCTTCCTCTTCCAGCAGCTCCGGCGCGACCTCCGCGCAGGAAATGCAGGACAAGTTCCTGACCCTGCTGGTGGCCCAGCTGAAAAACCAGGACCCCACCAATCCCATGGACAACGCCCAGCTGACCTCGCAAATGGCGCAGATCAGCACGGTGAGCGGCATCGAAAAGCTCAACGACACCGTCTCCAGCGTGACCAGCCAGTTCAACCAGATGCAGATGCTGCAAGGCAGCAGCCTGATCGGCCACACCGTGCTGACCGAGGGCAATGGCCTGGCGGTGACCGAAGAAGGCCAGGCCACGGCCGCCTTCGAGCTGGACAGCAAGGCGGCGAACGTGACCGTGACCATCACCAACGCCTCGGGCGAGCTGGTGGATACGGTCGAGATGACCGGCCTGGATGCCGGCCGCAACTACTTCACCTGGGACGGCAGCAAATACACCGGCGACAAGTCGCAGCTGCAATACAGCGTGAAGGCCTCTAACGCGGAAAGCACCGTCAAGGTCACGCCACTGACCGCCAGCAACGTCGTCGCCGCCACGGTGAGCAACGGCAAGCTGATGCTGGAGCTGGGCAGCGGTGCCACCGTCGACTACAGCGGCGTCAAGTCGGTCTTCTAAGACCGGAAATCACATCTCTTCGAGGAGCACACACCATGGGTTTTTATCACGGCCTCTCCGGCCTGAACGCCTCCAGCAAGAACCTGGACGTCATTGGCCACAACATCGCCAACAGCAACACCACGGGCTTCAAGTCCTCGCGTGCCGAATTCAATGAAATGGTGGCCAGCGCCATGGGCGCCGCCAGCGGCAGCAACGCCGGCATCGGTGTGAGCGTGTCCGCCGTGTCGCAGCAATTCAGTCAGGGTGTGATCGTTCCGACGAACAACGGCCTGGACATGGCCATCAATGGCGACGGCTTCTTCGTGGTCAACACCTCCAGCGGCATGGCCTACACGCGCTCCGGCAACTTCCAGTTGACCAAGAGCGGCGAATTGCAGACCGTCAACGGCGACAAGGTGATGGGCTACACCGTGGACCCCATCACCGGCCTGCGCAACAGCGTGGCCTTGACCGAACTGACCTTCCCCACCGGCGCGCCCATCCCCGCCAAGCAAACCACCAGCGTGACGGGCATCCTGAACCTGGATGCACGCGCCAACCTGGCCGCGGGCGACGCCACGGCCACCCCTCCCATCGAACCCACGCCGCGTGCCACCTACGGCACCTCGCTGCAGGTCTTCGACAGCCTGGGCGTGGCCCATCCTGCATCGGTGTACTTCGAGAAGACCGGCCCCAACAGCTGGGAGGTCTATGACAGCCTGACGGCCACCGACCCCATCGGCACGCTGACCTTCAACACCGACGGCACCCTGGCCAGCGCCACGCCGGCACCGCCCGCAGCGGCCACCGACCCGTTCGAGCTGACCATCACCCCCACCACGGGTGCCGCCAGCCCCTTCGCGGTGAAGATGGACCTGACCAAGGCCACCCAGTTCGGCAGCGCCTGGTCCGTGGCCAAGCTGACGCAGGACGGCTATGCCTCCGGCGAACTGACCAGCGTCAATGTCTCCAAGGATGGCACGCTGATGGCGTCCTACTCCAATGGTGTCACCCGCGCCGAAGCCCAGATCGCCCTGGCCAAATTCACCAACTCCCAGGGTCTGATCCCCGACGGCAACAACAACTGGCTCGCCTCCAATGATTCCGGCCCCGCCGTCTATGGATCGGCAGGCAGCGGCAGTTTTGGCGACATCCAGGGCAACGCGCTGGAAGAGTCCAACGTCGACCTGACCGCCGAGCTGGTGAACATGATGACCGCGCAGCGCGCCTACCAGGCCAATGCGCAGACCATCAAGACCCAGGACCAGATCTTCTCGACCCTGGTCAACCTGCGCTAAGCGCAACCCGACACGCGCAATTAGGAGTTTGCAATGGACCGCATCATCTACACCACCATGACCGGTGCCAACGCCGCTGCCCAGCGGCAGGCGGTGCTGTCCAACAACCTGGCCAACGCCTCGACCACGGGCTTCCGCTCGGAAATGACCACATTCCGTTCGGTCCCCGTCCAAGGCCAGGGCTCCTCCACCCGCGTGTTTGCGCTGGACGCCACGTCCGGCCACCTGCAAACCCCCGGGCCCGCCATGACCACCGGCAAGAACACCGACCTCATGGCCCGTGGCAATGCCTGGTTTGCCGTGCAGGGCATGGACGGCATGGAGGCCTACACCCGCAACGGCGCACTGGAAGTGACCGAACAGGGCCAGTTGGTCACCGCCACCGGCCTGCCGGTGCTGTCCGACGGCGGCACGCCCATCGACATTCCCCAGAATGCCAAGCTCAATTTCGGGGCCGATGGCACCGTGGTGGCCACGCTGCCCAACCAGCCGCCCATGAGCATCGGCCGCCTCAAGATGGTCACGCCCACCGCCGAGCAAACCATCAAGCGCAGCGATGACGGCCTGTTCCGCGGCGTGGACGGCGACCTGCCCAACGACGGCAACGCCCGCCTGGTGGCCGGCACCCTGGAAGGCTCCAACGTGAACGCCGTCGAACAGATGGTGGGCATGATCGCCGCCTCGCGCCAGTTCGAGCAGCAGATCAAGATGCTGCAGACGGCCGAGAGCAATGACAAGACGGCCAGCCAGCTGCTGAGCATGAACGGCTGATCCGCGCGCAGCCCACACACCGAATACGGAAGGAACCCTTGCCATGATGAATTCCCTGTGGATTGCCAAGACCGGCATGCAGGCCCAGCAGACCAACATGGACGTGGTCTCGCACAATTTGTCCAACGTCTCGACCACCGGCTACAAGCGCCAGAGCGCCGTGTTCGAAGACCTGATCTACCAGAACATGCGCCAGGTCGGCTCCCAGGCCGACGAGCAAAACACGCTGCCCACCGGTATGCACCTGGGCCTGGGTGTGCGCACCGTGGCCACCACCCGCAACTTCACCCAGGGCACACCGCTGGAATCCGGCAAGGACCTGGATGTGGCCATCAGCGGCGATGGTTTCTTCCAGATCCAGATGCCCGACGGCACCACGGCCTATACCCGTGACGGCACCTTCAGCAAGAACGGCACCGGCCAGCTCGTCACCGCCGGCGGCTACCCGCTGCTGGACGGCATCACGGTGCCGGCCAACGCCACCCGCCTGAGCATCAGCAAGACCGGTCTGGTGGAAGTCACGGTGTCCGGCAGCGCCACGCCCCAGCAGATCGGCCAGTTGAACACCGCATCGTTCATCAATCCCGCCGGCCTGGAGCCTCTGGGTGAGAACCTGTTCCGTGAAACCCCGGCCTCGGGCACGCCGCAGGCGGGCACACCCGGCTCCAACAATCTGGGCACGGTGATGCAGGGCTTTCTGGAATCGTCCAATGTGAACGTGGTGGAAGAACTGGTGGCCATGATCCAGACCCAGCGCGCCTATGAAATGAATTCCAAGGCCATCTCCACCAGTGACCAGATGCTGGCCAAGCTCTCGCAGCTCTGATTTTCAAGCTCTCTTATTAAGTGAGCCGCTTCAGCGCATCCAGCAAGGTTTTCAGGTGAAGTCCACCTTGAAAACCTTGTGGTGCTTGCTCAAGCCACTCCTGATTTTGCGAATGGAATACCTGCCATGACCACGCCCTCCCGTTTTTCGCTGCTGTCGCACCGCCCGACCCCTGGCCGCCCGCCCCTGCGCACCAGCATCTGGATCGGTGCCACCCTGGTCCTGAGCGGCTGCGCCTTCAACGATCCACCGCCAGTGGAAATGGGTCTGCCCACCCAGCCGCTGACTGCGGCGGCCATCACCGCGCCAGCCCCGTCTGCGGCCACGACCGGCAGCCTGTTCCAGAGCAACCGCTACCGCCCGCCGTTTGAAAACCGCAAAGCCCGCCTGGTGGGCGATATCGTGACCATTGCCATCACGGAAAAGGTCACGGCCAGCCAGAAGCAGTCGTCCAGCGTCAACCGCAGCAACGAGATGACCTCCAGTGTCAGCGCCATTCCGTTCATGAAGCCCGGCGCCAGCATTCTGGGCAAGCTGGGCGCCGGCATGGAAAGCGACAACAAGTTCTCCGGCGCCGGCGGCACCGAAAGCGCCAACGCCTTCACCGGCTCCATTACCACCACCGTCATCGATGTGCTGCCCAACGGCCACCTGATCGTGGCGGGCGAGAAACAGATTGGCGTGAACCACAACGTCGATGTGCTGCGCTTCACCGGCACCGTGGACCCCTACATGCTGCAGCCCAACAGCGTGATTGCGTCCACCCAGGTAGCCAATGTGCGCGTGGAATCGCGCAGCCGCGGCCAGCAGGGATCAGCCCAGTCAATTGGCTGGTTGTCCTCGTTCTTTTTGAACTTTATGCCGTTCTGATCGTCTCCAGAATCGGGCAGTATGAAAGTACTGTCCACACTTCCCAAGTTCCGCACAGCTCACGGCATTTTCCTGCTCGCTGCCCTGTGCGGCAGCATGCTGGCACCGCCCGCGCAGGCCGTGCGCATCAAGGAAGTGGCTGCCGTGCAAGGCGTACGCAGCAACCAGTTGACCGGTTATGGTCTGGTGGTCGGCCTGGATGGCACGGGCGACCAGACCACGCAGATGCCCTACACCACGCAGACGCTGGCGAACTATCTGCAGCAAATGGGCATCACGCTGCCTGCGACTGCCAACATGAACAGTCTGCAGCTCAAGAACGTGGCGGCCGTGATCGTCACCGCCGAGCTCCCTCCCTTCTCCCAGCCTGGTCAGCAGATTGACGTGGTGGTGTCCTCCATGGGCAATGCCAAGTCGCTCAAGGGCGGCACGCTGATCGTCACCCCGCTGCGCGGTGCCGACGGCGAAATCTACGCGCTGGCCCAGGGCAATATGGTGGTGGGCGGTGCCGGGGCCTCCCAGGCCGGCTCCAAGGTCCAGATCAACCACCTGAGCGCCGGCCGCATTCCGCTGGGCGGCCAGGTGGAACGCGCCATTCCGACGCCGCTCAACGAAGGCAGCACCATCCGCCTGGGCTTGAACGCCTCCGATTTCCAGATGGCCAGCCAAGTGGTGAAGGCCATCAACAACCGCCATGGCGCGGGCACCGCGACGGCACTGGACGGCCGCACCGTGGAAGTGCGTGCCCCTGAATTCTCCGGCGCCCGGGTCAGCTTCATTGCCGACATCGAAGAACTGACGCTGCAAAACAGCAAGCCGGCCGCCAAAGTGGTCATCAACGCCCGTACCGGCTCCATCGTGATGAACCAGGCCGTGACCTTGGGCCCCTGCGCCATTGCCCACGGCAACCTGGCCATCACCATCAATTCCACCCCCGTCATCAGCCAGCCCGGCCCGTTCTCGCAGGGCCAGACGGTGGTGGCTGAGAAGGCCTCCATCCAGGTCTCGCAAGAGCCGGGCAAGGTCATCAACATGCCCGCCTCGCCCCAGCTGGCCGACGTGGTGCGTTCCCTCAATGCCCTGGGGGCCACTCCCCAGGATCTGCTGGCCATCCTGCAGGCCATCAAGTCCGCCGGCGCACTGAACGCCGAACTGGAGGTGATATGAGCTCCCTCTCTTTCAACGCCCAAAACGCGCTGGTCAGCGACGTACAGTCCCTCAACTCGCTCAAGACCCAGTCGAACGACCCCAAGGCCGCACGCGAAGCGGCCAAGCAGCTCGAATCGCTGTTCATGCGCGAGATGATCAAGAGCATGCGCGACGCGACCATGAAGTCGGGCCTGCTGGACAACTCGGCCACCAGCCTGGCCAACGACATGTACGACCAGCAGATGTCGGTCGCCATGTCCGGCATGCCCCGCGGCCTGAGCGATGCCATCACGGCCCAGATCTCGCGCTCCATCGGCAAGGACAACCTCGCCGCCGCCAATGTGACCGGAGAGATGGCCAGCCTGCTGGGCGATGACAACGCCCTGGCGCAGCGCAACTTCAGCATGACGTCCACCCTCAGCTTTGCCAGCCAAAGCCGGGCCGCCACCAGTCTGAGCGGCAGCAGCTGGAACAAGGGCAGCACCCCGGCGGTGGACGCCTATGCGCCGCCCCCCAAGGGACGCGACAGCTTTGTCCAGGCGCACCTGCCCTCCGCGCAGCGCGTGGCCCAGGAAAGCGGCATTCCCGCGAGCTTCATGGTGGGCCAGGCCGGCCACGAGACCGGCTGGGGCAAGAGCGCCATCCGCAACGCCGATGGCAGCAACTCCTTCAACCTGTTCGGCATCAAGGCCGGCAAGGGCTGGAGCGGCAAGGTGGCCGAAGTCACCACCACCGAATACATCGACGGTGTGCCCCGCAAGGTCAAGGCCAAGTTCCGCGCCTACGACTCGTATGAAGACTCGTTCCGCGACTACGCCCGCCTGATCACCGAGAACCCGCGCTACGAACAGGCCCAGAACGTGGCCAGCGCCGGCTCTGCCAATGCCTATGCCAAGGCCCTGCAGCAAGCGGGCTACGCCACCGATCCCCAATACGCCAACAAGCTGACCCGCGCCATCGAAAGTGCCGTGGCCGTGCAGCGCAGCAACCAAGCTTAAGGAAGCGCCAACATGAGCTTACTGAATGTCGGAGTCTCGGCCCTGACGGCCAACCAGGCTGCCCTGCAGACCATCGGCCACAACATTGCCAACGTCAACACGCCGGGCTATTCGCGCCAGACCGTGGCGCTGCAGACCGTCGCCGGCCAGAACCGGGGCAACGGCTACATCGGCAACGGGGTCTCCGTCGCCACGGTGATGCGCAACTACAGCGAGCTGCTGAACAAGCAATCCAACGCGGCCAACGCCGCCAGCGCCGCCGATGCCGCACGCTCCCAGTCGCTGACGCAGATGCAGGACGTTTACGCCGGCGGTGACGCAGGCCTGGGCGCAGCCATCACCAACATGATGAATGCGTTCGCCGACCTGGAAACCTCGCCGACCGACTCCACGGCACGCAATGTGGTGCTCACCCGCATGTCCGAGCTGGCATCGCGCTTTCGCGCTTCGTCCACGGCGCTGGAAGAGCAGGACTACGTCACCAAGCAGCAGATCGGCAACGATGTGATCGTGGTCAACAGCCTGGCCACCCAGGTCGCCACGCTCAACACCCAGATCAGCCGCGCCCTGGCCGCCGGCCACAGCCCCAACGACCTGCTGGACCAGCGCGACCAGGTGGTCCGCGAGATCAACCAGTACGTCAAGACCACCCAGGTGGCGGCCGATGACGGCAGCATCAACCTGTTTGTGGGTGGCAGCCAGGCCCTGGTGCTGGGTGCCAGCGCCGCCCAGTTGAGCGTCAGCGAATCCACCGACTACCCCGGCAGCGGCAAGCTGTCGCTGTACTTCAGCCAGCCCAGTGGCGAGAAGGTGGAACTGACGGCGGGCATGGTGGCGGGCGGCGAGATTGCAGGCCTGCTCAAGTTCAACAACGAAGACCTGGTCGAAGGCCGCAATCTGATGGGGCGCCTGGCGCTGTCCATCGGGACCGAGCTGAACAAGCAGAACCAGCTGGGTCTGACGCTCAGCGGCGTGCCCGGCACCGAATTGTTTGCCCTGCCCACCAGCATGCCGGGCTACAGCAACATCCCTGGCTATGACCTGGGGACGCCCTCGGCCTCGGTCGCGTTCACCGACACCCATGCCCTGGTGGCCTCGGACTACAAGATCATTTTCGGTGCCAGCCACCCGACCGACACCAAGATTGTGCGGCTGTCGGACGGCAAGACCCGCGCGCTGAACGACCCTGCACTGGGCTATGCCGCCGGCCCCACGGCCGGGTCGTCCACTTTCACCGTCGACGGACTGACCTTCTCGCTGGATGCCGACGCCAATGCGGGCGCACAAGGCCAGAGCATTCTGTTCAAGCCCTTCAGCTCCGCCGCCAGCGACATCAAGGCCCTGGTCTACACGCCCGAGGATCTGGCCGTTTCCAACCCCGTGTCGGCGGCCATCAGCCAGGACAACCAGGGCACCTTGCAGCTGCTGCAGCTCAAGTCCACGGGCACGGGTGTGCCCCCCATCGGCACCCCGGTGGCCATCACCTTCACGGTCGATCCCGGCACGGGCGCCATCACCTACGACTACCCCGGCAACCTGTCGGGCCCTCAGCCCTACCAGTCGGGCAAGCCCATCAACATCGACGGTTGGCAGATCACGCTGAACGGCACCCCCAAGACCGGCGACACCGTGCAGGTGAGCAATGCCCTGGAACCTGCACTGGGCGACGCCTGGAAGCGCAACTCCGGCAATGCCACGGCCTTCCTGGATCTGCGCGATGCCAAGATTTTCGACAACGGCACCACGCTGACCGACGGCTTCTCCTCTGCCATGGCCGTGGTCGGCACCCGCACCCAAAGTGCCCAGTACGCCGCCGAGCTGTCGGCCAATGTGGCTGCCAGCCTGGAAAACGAACGCACCGCGGTCTCCGGCGTGAACCAGGACGAGGAAGCGGCACGCCTGCTGCAATTCCAGCAGGCCTACCAGGCGTCGGCCAAGGTGATCCAGATCGCCCAAAGCCTTTTTGACAGCGTGCTCAACGCTGTCAACCACTGATTCTGTAGGAGCTTTCCATGGCGAACGTCAACCGTTACAGCACGGCCACCATGTACGCGAACACCGTGAACATGTTGAGCAAGCAGCAAAAAGAGCTGGCCGACCAGATCGAGCATGTCTCGGCCAAGAAAAAAGTCCTGCGCGCCAGCGACGACCCCGTCGGCGCCGCCCAGGCCGAACGTGCCCGCACCCGCCTGTCGCGCCTGGACACCGACCAGCGCGCGCTGGATGCGCAGACGGCCACCATCACCTACGGCGAATCGACCCTGGGTGAAATGGTGGACGCACTGCAGTCCTTCCGCGACCTGACGGTGCAGGCCGGCAACGGCAGCTTCACCCAGACCGAGCGCGATGCGCTGGTGCAGCAGATGGAAAGCCTGCGCAACCAGATCCTGGGCTACGCCAACCGCAAGGACAGCAACGGCCTGCCCTTGTTCCGTGGCCTGGACAGCCAGGAGCAGGTCATCTCCGGCAAGTACCAGTACGACGGCCAGGCCGGCCAGCAGTCGAGCAGCGACTACGGCATCGCCAGCACCCTGGACGGCGCCCTGGCCTTCATGAGCGGCTCCACCGGCAACGGCGTGCTGGCCGTGGAACTGGGCGTCGAAGTGACCCCGGCCACCACCCCGCCCACCTACACCCCCAACACCGGCAAGGCCTGGAGCAATGTCGGCACCATCAAGGACCCTTCGGCCGCAGCCGCCTTTGTGGGCCCGCAGACCATCCAGTTCACGGTCGATGCCAGCGGCACCACCACCTACAGCGTGGTCGACAGCGCGGGCAACCCGGTCAATGACACGGCAGGCAACCCCATGACCAACCTGGCCTACAAGTCGGGCGACGCCATCCGCGTGGGCGGCATGGACCTGACCATCACCGGCGTGCCGGCCAACGGCGACGGCTTCACCGTCAAGCAAAGCGAACGCACCGACCTGTTCTCGGTGCTGGACAGTGCCATTGCCGCCTCCCGCAACAGTGGCAAGATGGATGGCACCACCGCCTTCGGCGAACTGGCCCATGGCCTGGCCAAGGTGCAAGCCGAGATCGACACCGCCATGAACCGTGTCTCGACGGTCCGCAGCTATGCTGGCGATCTGATGCAACAGTCCGACCGCATCGGCAAGACCCTGCTGGCGCGCAACGAGCAGATGGAAGGCCAGCGCGCCGCCGCCGAAGACATGAACGATTCGGAATACATTGCAGCGCTGTCCCTGCTGCAGAACCAGCAGCTGACGGTATCAGCCGCCATGCAGTCCTACGCTTCCATCCAGAAGCTGTCGCTGTTCAATTTCATCAACTGATCGAGCGGGCTTCGGCCTAATATCGCTGCATGGTTCAGACTGCGCTCACCTCTTTGGCCCTGGGCTACCGCCCACTGTGGAATGCCGCCCGCAAACTGGCGGGTGTGCAGCTGTTCATGCACGAGGGCGGCGACGACCAGCCCGATGTCCCGCATTTCCTGCGCATGCTGCAGGAAATGGCGGCGCCCACGGCGCCCCGGCTCATCCTGTCGCCCCAATCGCGCCACCTGCTGGGTCTGCTGCTGCAGCACACCGTACGCGATGCGCAGCAGCTGATCGAAGTGCGCGGCGAATGGCTGGCCGATTCCGCACTCTACGACCTGGTGCAGCGTGCCCAGGCGCGCGGTGTGCGCATGGTATGGCGCGGCGCGCTCAACGACCTGCCCGATGCCGACAGCGCCCGCTGGTTCACCAGCAGCATGCTGCGCCTGGCACCGCAGGATGCCATCCAGCTGATGCAGCTGTCGCCCGGCGCACCGGCTCCCGAACATCTGGCGCTGCTGGACGGCCAGATGTATGAAGAGCTGCACAGCCGCGCCATCATGCACCGCTGCCTGGACCAGCACCGCGCTGCTGCCATTGTGGGCTGGCCGTCGGAAGACGTGCAGCACAAGCTGCGCGGCGAACGGGCGCTGGCCCCGAGCCACGACCATGTGATGCGCCTGCTCAAGGCCGTGGACGCCGACGAATCCTTTGAAAGCTTCGAACAGATCCTGAGCGAAGACCCCATGCTGGCCTACCGCTTCATGGTGTTCACCAACTCGGCCTCGCTGGCCCTGCGCTCAGGGGTGGACTCGCTGCGCATGGGCTTTGTGATGCTGGGCTACAGCCAGCTCAAGCAGTGGCTGGCCAACCAGTTGACCCAGGCCAGCGCCGACAAGGACCTGCAGCCCATCCGCGCCGCCACCGTGATGCGTGCCCAGCTGACCGAACGCCTGCTGGACCCCGGCGTCAGCCAGGAGCTGCGCAGCGAGGTCTATCTGTGCGGCCTGTTCTCGCGCCTGGACGAGCTGCTGGACGAGCCGCTGAGCCAGACGCTGCAGCGCCTGCCGCTGTCCGAACGCATCCACGAAGCCGCCGTGGAGGAAGACGGCCCCTACGCCCCCAGCCTGCTGCTGGCCAAGGCGCTGGAAAAGGAAGACGGCCCCGTGGTGCGCGAGCTGTGTGCGCGCTATGACATCGACCTGGAGCATGTGAACCGCACGCTGCTGCGCACCATCAGCGAATGGCCGGCCGAGCGCCTGGCGCTGTAAAAAGCGCTCTTCTGCGGCACTGCGCCGAAAATGCTACGGCCAGCGCAGCGGCACGCCCCTTGCGCCATGGCTTCGACGGGCGCGGGCGCCCAGTGCGGCGAACGGAACAGAATGGCGCCACCCGGCTCGGGCAGCCACTCCAGCAGCGCCCCTTCTGGCTTGCTGCACCGCATGCACCCACACACCAGAGGCCACACCCTAGGGATAGCGCCGTAGGCAAGCCGGGTGCGCGCGCCTACAGTGGCGCGGATTGCTTCCGTCTCCCATGCCTTTGCACGAATTCACCGCCCTGCTGGTGCTGGCCTCGGCCATGAGCTTCAGCCCCGGCCCCAACACCACCTTGTCCACCGCCCTGGCCGCCAACCTCGGCCTGCGCCGCAGCATGCGCTTTGTGCTGGCCGTGCCCTGCGGCTGGAGCCTGTTGCTGCTGCTGTGCGCTGCCGGCATCGGCGCCATGGTCACGGCCGCACCGGCGCTGCGCTGGCTGATCCAGGGCGTGGGCATTGCCTATTTGCTATGGCTGGCGTTCCGGTTGTGGAACAGCGGCCAGCTGGCCCAGGCCCGCAGCGAACAGCTGCACGTTGGCTTCTGGCAGGGCGTGGCCCTGCAGTTCGTCAACATCAAGGCCTGGCTGCTGGCGCTCACCATCGTCGCGGGCTGGGTCGCCGGCCAGCCCGATGGCCTGCAGCGCCTGGCCGTGGTGCTGCCGGTCATGGTCTGCTATGCCTTTGCCAGCAACCTGCTTTATGCCTGCATCGGTGCGCTGCTGCGCGGCTGGCTGGCCCAGGGCCGGCGGCTGCTGTGGTTCAACCGGGGCATGGCCGCGCTGCTGGTGCTGACTGCGGCGTGGATGCTGCGGGCCTGAGCCGGCCTCCTATCCTGTCCCCAATTTGGTGCCAGACACCCCCAGACTGCACACAGTTTTTTTCCCCAACTTTCCCAGCCATGCCATCCGCCCCCCCACAATAGCTCTCATCCGCAGCCTGCGTTATCCCCAAAGGCTGTGCCCCTGTTTCCTGCCGACCGTCCCTGCCTGCGCCTGCCGATGCCAGCGCTCGCACTGCTCGCCGGCACATGCTGCACAACGGCATGCTCCTTCCGCCGCAACGCGCCCGCACAGGGCGTGCGCCGATTTTTGAGATTGAGTTATGACGAACTGGACCCTGGCTGCACGTGCCGCCAAGATGAATTCCTCCGCGATCCGCGAAATTCTGAAGCTGACCGACCGCCCCGGCATCATCAGCATGGCCGGTGGCCTGCCTTCCCCCAAGGCTTTCCCCCTGGACGCGTTCACCGCCGCCTGCCAGACCGTGATGCAGCGTGACGGTGCTGCCGCCCTGCAGTACTCCACCACCGAAGGCCTGCCGGCCCTGCGCCAGGCAGTGGCCGATTTCCTGCCCTGGAATGTGGACCCCGAGCAGGTCCTGATCACCACCGGCAGCCAGCAGGCGCTGGACCTGATCGGCAAGGTGTTCCTAGACGCAGGCAGCCGCATCCTGGTCGAAAAGCCCACCTACCTGGGCGCCCTGCAGGCTTTCACCCCCATGGAGCCTGTGGCCGTGGGCGTGGACAGCGATGACGAAGGCATGCTGGTGGAAGACTTTGCCGCCCAGGTCGGCAGCGGTGCCGACAAGGCCCGCGTCGCCTACGTGCTGCCCAACTTCCAGAACCCCACCGGCCGCACCATGAGCGAAGCGCGCCGCCAGGCGCTGGTGGAAAAGGCCAAGGAACTGGACATCCCGCTGGTCGAAGACAACCCCTACGGTGACCTCTGGTACGAAGGCGAGCCCCCCCTGCCCCTGGCCGCGCGCAACCCCGAAGGCGTGATCTACATGGGCTCGTTCTCCAAGGTGCTGGCCCCCGGCCTGCGCATTGGCTTCATCGTGGCGCCCAAGTCGGTCTACGGCAAGCTGACCCAGGCCAAGCAGGCCGCCGACCTGCACACCCCCAGCTTCAACCAGCGCGTGGTGGCCGAAGTCATCAAGGATGGCTTCCTGGACCGCCACGTGCCCACCATCCGCGCCATGTACAAGGCCCAGCGCGACGTGATGCTGGCCGCGCTGGAGCGCGAAATGGCCGGCCTGGACGTGCAGTGGACCCGTCCGGTCGGCGGCATGTTCCTGTGGGTCCAGCTGCCCCAGGGCATGGACGCCCAGGCCCTGCTGGCCAAGGCCGTGGAGCGCCAGATGGCTTTTGTGCCCGGCGCCCCCTTCTACGCCGGCGACGCCCAGACCAACACCCTGCGCCTGTCCTATGTGACCGTGTCGGCCGAGCAGATCAACCAGGGCATCGCCGCCCTGGCGGACGCCATCCGCGCACAATCGCAGGCCTGACCGCCTGCTTGCCGCCACGCCCCGTGCGTGGCGCCTCCGGCGCGGTGCCGGGCTGCCTGAACCCGTTCAGCCACAGCCTGCACCGCGTTGTTCTTTTCTGCCCTTGCCTGCCGCCATGCCAGCCTCCGTCCTGCGCTCCCGCCCCTTGATGACCGTCGATGTCTTCACCGCCGTCCCCTACCTGGGCAACCCGGTGGCGGTAGTGCTGGACGCCAGCGGCCTGTCGGATGCGCAGATGCAGCAGTTCGCCTGCTGGACCAATCTGTCCGAAACCACGTTTGTGCTGCCGCCCAGTGCCGAAGCGGCGGCACAAGGGGCCGATTACCGCCTGCGCATCTTCACGCCCGAGGGCGAGCTGGCCTTTGCCGGCCACCCCACGCTGGGCAGCTGCCATGCCTGGCTGGCCCATGGCGGACAACCGCACAGCAGCACCCATGTGCTGCAGGAATGCCAGCAGGGTCTGGTGCAGATTGCCCGGCGCGACCAGCGCCTGGCGTTCTGCGCCCCGGCACTCCAGCGCCAGGCGGTGGAACCCGCCCTGCTCGCCCAGGTCACGGCGGCACTGGGCCTGGAGCCCGCCCAGGTACTGGCCGCCCAGCAGCTGTACAACGGCAGTCCCTGGATGGGTATGTTGCTGGACGATCCCGACACCCTGCTGGCCCTGGAGCCGGACTGGCCGCGCCTGGCCGCCACCGGCCAGAAGCTGGGACTGGCGGCACGCTACCCGCAGGAAGACACCGGCGCCCTGATCGGCCGCTCCAGCCGCGAAGCGCGTGCCTTTGCCGGCAGCCGCGTGGGCGAAAACGCGCCTGCCGCGGCCAGCGTGCAGCTGGAAGTGCGCGGCCTGGTCTCCTCCCTGACCATGGAAGACCCGGTCACCGGCAGCCTGAACGCAGCCCTGGCCCAGTGGCTGACCGCCGAGGGCTGGCTGCAGGCACCCTATACCGCCAACCAGGGCGTGTGCGTGGGCCGTGCGGGCGAGATCGCCATCACCCCCGATGCCACCGGCGCCCTGTGGGTGGGTGGGCACACGGTCACCTGCGTGCACGGCCAGGTCCTGCTGTAAACACAGGCTCGGCCTCCCGACGGGCGGCCCAGCTCCCCGGACGCACCGGACGCACAGGCGACAGCACACGGTTTTTGCGTCGCCCGCACGACATGTGCGCGCCAGCTGCCTGCCCACAATGCGCGGCATGGGAACCCTCTACCTTGTACGCCACGGCCAGGCATCTTTCGGGGCCGACGACTATGACCAGCTCAGCCCCCGGGGCATGGAGCAGGCTGAGTGCCTGGGCCAGTACTGGCAGGAGCGCGGTCAGCCGTTCGACGCCGTGTTCACCGGCACGCTGCGCCGCCACGCCCAGACGCTGGAAGGCATCGCCCGCCAGCTGCCGGGCCTGCCCGCCGCCGAGGCACTGCCGGCCCTCAACGAATACGACAGCCACGCGCTGATCCGCTGCATCCACCCCGAACCGCTGGGCAAGGCCGACACCCCCGAGCGCTACCGCCACCATTTCCGCCTGCTGTGCGATGCACTGGCCCAGTGGATGAGCGGTGTCATCACCCCAGCCGGCATGCCCAGCTGGGACGACTTCTCCGGCGGCATCCGCAGCACGCTGGAGCGCATCCGCCAGCAGCACGCGGGCGGCAATGTACTGGTGGTCAGCAGCGGTGGCCCCATTTCCGCCGCCGTGGCCCAGGTCCTGGGCACCACGCCCGAAGCCAGCATTGCACTGAACATGCGCATCCGCAACAGCGCGGTGACGGAGTTCAGCATCAGCCCCAAACGCATGATGCTGCAGACCTTCAACACGCTGAACCACCTGGATACGCCGCAGACCCGCGACTGGGCCACCTTCGCCTGACGCAGGCCCGGGCATGTCCCCGGGCGGATCCCCTGGCCTGCGCCCTACCCAGGTCGTAGGGCTTTGCCGATTGGCTTACAACCGGGGTTTTGCACCGCCACGGAGCCTGCGCGCCATGTCCGGAACCATTCTCCGCCCCGAACAAGACCCCTCCCTCGACCCCACGCCCACGGTCGCCACCATGCAGCAGCTGCGCGCACTGCTGGGGCCGGCGGTGCAGGCCCACGAAGCGGTGGCCCTGTTCGATGTAGGCGATTCCGCCTGCTACCTGCTGGTCAGCGAAGGCAACCAGGGCCACCCCACGCCGGTGGTGCACTACATGCACCTGGGCCTGCACATGCTGACGCAGCGCACCTTCAAGCGCGACATGCCCACGCCCGCCCAGCTGGAGGCCGGCATCATGGTGGTGGAAGACGCCGTGATGCCGCTGGCCCGCCTGGTGCCACCCCACACCGTGCTGGCCACGCGCGATCCGCTGCTGCTGCAGATCGCCCGCCTGGCCGCCGGCGATCCGGAGCTGGGCATGTTGCCGCCCGCCCCCGATTGCGCACCTCCCGCCGTCACGCGCGAGGCCATCGAGGCGCTGTTCGAGCGCCTGGTGGCCCAGTCCAGCCGCCACTACGGCGGCCTGGACCCGGATCTGCCCGGTGATCCGCACGGGGCTGCGGCCCTGCTGATCCTGCGCGAGGCGCTGCACCATTGGCAGTTCACCCACCTGCGCCTGCTGCCGCGCGGCATGGATGCGGTCGGCTGAGACCGACCACCCCGGCCCGTCGGCACACCGGTCGGCTGGCATGCGGCCCTGCCGGCCTAACGGGGCTACGGTCACCGCCATCGGAAGCGCCGCAGCTCCGGAACGCATCACCCGCCTGCCATGACCCTGCCTCTCTTTTCTCGCCAGCCGCCCACCCGCCGACAGCTGCTGCAGGCCTCCTGCCTGGGCAGCGCACTGGGGCTGCTGCCCGCCTGGGCCCGCAGTGCCCCTGCCGGCGGAATCGCCCACCCCGACCACGACCCGTTCACCCTGGGCGTGGCCAGTGGCGACCCGCAGCCCGATAACGTGCTGCTCTGGACCCGGCTGACGCCGCCCGCCCACTGGCTGGGCCAGGCGGATGCGCCGCAGTTGTCGGCGCTGACGGTGCGCTGGGAGCTGGCCCACGACCCGGGTTTTCGTCGCATCGCCGCCAGCGGCCAGGCCCAGGCACTGCCGGAATGGGGCCATGCCGTGCATGTGCAGGTCAACGGGCTGGCAGCGGGGCGCAGCTACTTCTACCGCTTCATGCAGGGCGATGCCACCAGCACCACCGGCCGCTGCTGCACCGCGCCAGCACCCGGTGCGACGGTGCAGCGGCTGCGCCTGGCCTTTGCCTCCTGCCAGCGCTGGGAGCACGGCCACTACGCCGCCTGGCGTTCCGTAGTGCAGGACCAGCCGGACCTGGTGCTGTTTCTGGGCGACTACATCTACGAGTACGCCCAGCCCGCCAAGACCGAAGGCCTGGCCCGTCCCCAGCCGCTGCCCACGGCCCGCACCCTGCAGGACTACCGCGACCGCTATGCACTGCACAAAAGCGATCCGCTGCTGCAGGCCGCCCACGCCCAGTGCAACTGGAGCGTGATCTGGGACGACCACGAGGTGGAAAACGACTATGCGGCCGACCAGGGCCTGGGCGAGGCCACCGCCTTTCTGGCCCGGCGCATGGCCGCCTGGCAGGCGTTCTATGAAAACATGCCGCTGCGCGCCGGGGCACTGCAGCGCAGCATGCAGGGGCTGCAGCTGTACCGCAGTCTGCACTGGGGATCGCTGGCCCGGTTCCATCTGCTGGATGGCCGCCAGTACCGCAGCCCGCAAGCCTGCCGCACACCGGGCAAGGCCGACAGCGGCAGCGTGCACGCGGACCGCTGCCCGAAGCTGTTCGCCCCCGCCCGCAGCTTTCTGGGCCGGGAGCAGGAAGCCTGGCTGGGCCGCCAGTTGCAGGCCGACAGCCGCCACCGCGCGGAAGCCGCCCGGTGGAGCGTGGTCGCCCAGACCACCTTGTTCACCGCCCGCCGCAGGCCCAGCGGCGCCCAGTCCACCGACAGCTGGGACGGCTACCCGGCAGCCCGCCAGCGCCTGACCCGGCAGATCGCCGACGCCGCCCCGCACAACAGCGTGCTGCTGGGCGGTGACATCCACCAGAACTATGTCTGCGCCGTCCCCACCCTGGCCGACCGCCCGCTGGACAAGGACAACCCCGTACTGGCCAGCGAGTTCTGCGGCACCTCCATCAGCTCGCGCAGCGGTACCAGCCAGGACAAGGTGGACGCCCTGCGCGCCCACAACCCCCAGGTGCTGCTGGCCCGCTGTGAAGAACGCGGCTACAGCCTGGTGGACATCACCCCCCAGACCCTGCGCACCCAATTGCGCGCCGTGGCCGACCCGCTGAGCGCCGACAGCCCGGTCTACACCCTGGCGCAGTTTGTGGTGGAGAGTGGGAAGGCAGGGCCTGTGGCGGCGTGATTCCAATAGGCTGTTTGTGCGCCGCTGTCAGACGCTCTGCTTTGAGTCGGCTGCAGTCCTCGTCGTGCGGCGTGATTCGGAGGCCGGGATTTCGCTCCGGCCTCGGCCAACAAAGCCACAGCAGAAGCTGACTAGAAACAGGTTCCAGCGCCACGTGCAAGCGCACAAGCAGCTATCCAAACAGCATCCATCACGCAGCACAAGCCAAGCTGTGCAACAGCCACCTCACCCCAGCGGCGTAGGCTCCGCCCCCACGGTGCTCGCCGGCAGCCGGTGTATCTCCTCCAGCAGCGCCGCCAGGCTCACGCCCACCGCATCTACCAGCGCCTGGCCACGCGCCGCATCGGCCGCGGCCGCGTTGCCGGCGGCCCCACAGGGGTTGTAGTCCTGCATGGCCCAGCCCAGCTTGGCGCTTTTTCCATTGCCCAGAATGGGGTAGTGCTGCGCGCGCTGCTCGGAGGTGGAGCTGAAATTCTGCGCATGCTCCATGTGCACCCGCTCGGGCGCCAGGTGCAGCAGCATGGAAGTCTCCATTTCCCCGCCGTGCACGCCAAAGCGGTGCTCATGGGCGCTGAAGGCCTGGTCGCTGCCCTGCAACGGCAGGTTGAACCAGCTGCTGTGGTAGACCAGCAGACCGCACTGCATGCGCAGCTGGCGCGCGACGATGTCCATGCTGCTGACATTGCCGCCGTGGGCGTTGAAGATCAGCAGCTTGTGCACGCCCGCCCGGGCCACACAGGCACCGATCTCGGTCCACAGCGCCAGCAGCGTGGCAGGCGACAGGCCCAAGGTGCCGGCATAGCTTTCGTGCTCCAGGCTCAGGCCGATCTGCTGCGTGGGCAGCACCAGCACCGGGGTGTCGGCTGGCAGGTGCGGCAGCGCCGCGGCCACCATGCCGTCCACCAGGGTGCTGTCCACCGACAGCGGCAGGTGCGGGCCATGCTGCTCCACCGCGCCCACGGGCAGCACGGCCACGGTGGAGGCGGCCAGACCGTTGGTCTGCGCCAGCGCAAAGTCGCGCGCCGACACCTGGGCCCAGTAGCGGGCGGGCCAGCGCGGCATCGCGGAGGAATCGGGGGCGGCAGGCTGGGGGGGGAAAGTGCGGGAGGCCATGGCCGCATCTTAGAGGCTTGGCGCCCGGATCTGGCGACAGCCCCGCAGAGGGCATGCGAAGGGCATGCAGAGGTCCAGCAGGTCACCGGAATCCGTACGGGCCCCGGTGGAAACCGTCCCTTCGCCGATGGTGCGCATCTCGCGGACAGGTCTGCGTCACATGGCGGCTGGACAGCCGGCCGCCGCCCGCCACAATGCCGACATGGCATCCACACCGCACCGCGCTCCCATCCGCGACCTGACCCAAGGCCCCATCGCCCGCACCCTGGTGGCGTTTGCGCTGCCGATTCTGGCGGGCAATGTGCTGCAGTCGCTCAACGGCTCGGTCAATGCCGTGTGGGTGGGCAAGTACCTGGGCGAGGCGGCATTGACGGCCACGGCCAATGCCAACAACATCCTGTTCCTGCTGATCGGTCTGGTGTTTGGCGTGGGCATGGCGGCCACCATCCTGGTGGCCCAGGCCATGGGGGCCAAGAACCTGGCCCAGGCCCGGGCGGTGATGGGCACCAGCGCCAGTTTCTTTGGTGCGGTGTCGGTGCTGATCGCCGTGGTGGGCTTTCCGCTGTCGCGGCTGATCCTGCAGTGGATGGACACGCCCGATGCCGCGCTGCCACTGGCGGAAAGCTATCTGCGCATCATCTTCCTGGCCATGCCGCTGCTGTATCTGTTTGCCTTTGTCTCCGCCGTGCTGCGCGGCGCAGGCGACACGCGCACGCCTTTCCTGTTCCTGCTGCTGGTGGTGGTGCTGGATGTGCTGCTGAACCCGCTGCTGATCTTTGGCTGGGGTCCGGTGCCGCGCATGGGCATCACCGGCGCCGCCACGGCCACGCTGGTGGCCAATGCCATCAGCTTTGTGGCCATGCTGCTGTGGCTGTACCGCCGCCGCCACCCGCTGTGGATAGGCCGCAGCGAGCTGCACCTGTTCCGCCCCCAGCCCACCATCGTGCGCACCCTCATCACCAAGGGGCTGCCGATGGGAGCGCAGATTGTGCTGATCTCCCTGGCCATGATCATGGTGATGCGCCTGGTCAATCTGCATGGGGTCGAGCTGTCGTCCGCCTACGGCGCGGCCTTGCAGCTGTGGACCTATGTGCAGATGCCGGCCATGGCCATCGGGGCGGCCTGCTCGTCCATGGCGGCACAGAACGTGGGCGCCCGCCGCTGGGACCGGGTGGACGGCACGGCCCGCGCCGGGGTCTGGGCCAATGTGGGCATGACCGGTCTGCTGATCGCGCTGATCGTGCTGGCCGACCGGCTGGTCCTGGGCTGGTTTCTGCCGGCCGGCAGCGCTGCGCTGGAGCCGGCGCGCCACCTGAACCACATCGCCATCGGCTCCTTTGTGTTCTTTGGCGTGACCTTTGTGCTGTCGGGTGTGGTGCGCTCCACCGGCGCGGTGATTCCGCCCCTGGTCATTCTGGGTCTGGCGCTATGGGGCGTGCGCGTGCCCGTGGCGCAGTGGATGCAGCCCTGGCTGGGGGTGGACGCCATCTGGTGGAGCTTTCCCATCAGTTCGCTGTGCGCCATGCTGCTGAGCCTGGCCTACTACCGCTGGGGCCATTGGCGCCAGGCCCATATGCTGCCCGACGGGCCCGCCACGCCCCAGGCCACACCGGCCGAGGTCGGCGGCCAGCCGCCAACCCCCGTGTGCAGCCTGGGCGGGGATGATCCTGAAGCCAACCGCTGACCGCCACCGGCGCCAACGCCCCGGTGCGCTTGCTGCTGCAACGCCAATATCAGCACGCACAGCGGTGCGGCAGGGCGGCCCGGCGACCGGTTTTCTGCGCAGGAACCAAAATGGCGTCTGCGCCTCCAACTTCCGCCATGCCCGTTTTGCCCTCCACCGCCCCGCTCCCCCGCCTTCGTCTCACTGCTTTTTTTGCGCTCCTCAGCGCACTGACATTGGCGTGTCTGCTCCTTTTTTCGGGTAGCGCGCAGGCACAGATCCAGCTCAAGCTGGGATCGGCCCAGGCCGCCACGGCAGCCCCCGGCGCATCGGCGACGGTGGAAACCCCGCGCGTGCGGGCCGAGCTGGTGGCCCTGGCCCCCGAGGGCATTGCTCCTGGTCAGCCCCTGACCCTGGGGCTGCGCATCCACCACCAGCCCGGCTGGCACACCTACTGGAAGAACGCCGGCGATTCCGGCCTGGCCACCCAGCTGAGCTGGCAACTGCCGGCCGGCATCACCGCTGGCGACATTGCCTGGCCCATGCCCCAGCAGATCCGGGTCGGCGATCTGCTGAACTACGGCTATGAAGGCACCGTGCTGCTGCCCGTGCCCGCCACCATCGCGGCCGGCTTTGCACCGGACGCCCAGGGCATGGTCCGCATCCAGCTGCAGGCCAGCTGGCTGGTGTGCCGGGTGGAATGCATTCCCGAGGACGGCAGCTTCACGCTGGACCTTCCCGCACAAGGCAGCGTGGCCATGGCGGCCGCCGACTTTGCGGCGGCCGCCCGGCTGGCCCCCCAGGCCTTGCAAGGCGACGCGCGCTTTACCGTGCTGCCCGGCGGCGAGCGCCTGCAACTGCAGGTGAACGGCCTGCCCGCCGCCGCCCAGGGCCAGACCCTGGCCTTCTACCCGGAATCCAGCGACACCTTCCGCCATGCCGCCGAACTGGGCAAGGACTGGACCCAGGCCTGGAAGGGCAGCACCTGGACGGCCGAGCTGCCGCTGTCCGAGATGCGCGGCGACACGCCCGCCCGCCTGCCGGTCGTGCTGGGCCTGCCCACCGCGGGCAGCGATGTGGTCCATGCCCCGCCTGCCCAGGCCTGGCGCATGGAGGCGCCGGTCGAAGGCCAGTGGAAAGCCGTGCAGCTGGCCACCGTCTCCCCGGCGCTGGCGGCGGCACTGGAGGCCAACCGCAATGCCGCCACGCCCGCGCCACCGGCCCCCGGCGCCAGCGCTTCCAGCCTGTGGCTGGCGGTGCTGGGCGGTCTGATCGGCGGCCTGATCCTGAATCTGATGCCCTGCGTCTTCCCCGTGCTGGCCATCAAGCTGCTGGCCCTGGCCCAACCGGACACCGCCCCGGCCGCACGCCGTACCGCCGGCCTGGCCTATGGCGCGGGCGTGGTGCTGAGCTTTCTGGCCCTGGGCGGCCTGCTGCTGGGCCTGCGCGCGGCAGGGGAACAACTGGGCTGGGGTTTCCAGCTGCAGTCCCCGGCCGTGGTGGCCCTGCTGGCCGCGCTGTTCACGCTGATCGGCCTGAACCTGGCGGGCCTGTTCGAGCTGCGCATGCTGCTGCCCAGCCGCTGGGCCAGCGCCCAGGCCCGCCACCCGGTGGTGGATGCGCTCCTGTCAGGCGTGCTGGCCGTGGCCATCGCCTCCCCCTGCACCGCGCCCTTCATGGGGGCGTCGCTGGGCTTTGCCGTGGGCATGCCGGCCGTGCAGGCGCTGACGGTGTTTGCCGCCCTGGGCGTGGGCATGGCCCTGCCTTTTGTCGTCGTGGGCTGGGTGCCGGCCCTGCTGCGCTGGCTGCCCCGCCCCGGCGCGTGGATGGACACCTTCCGCCGCGCCATGGCTTTTCCCATGTTCGCCACCGTGGTCTGGCTGGTCTGGGTGCTGGGCCAGCAAAGCGGTATCGACGGCAGCGCCGCACTGCTGGGCCTGCTGCTGCTGCTGGCCGCCCTGGTGTGGGCGCTGACGCTGCAGGGACGCAGCCGCTGGGCGCTGGGCGCCCTGGTGCTGGCCCTGGCCGTGTGGCTGCTGCCCACGGCAGGCCGCCTGGTGGTGCAACCGGTGGAGGCCGCCACATCGGCTTCCGCAGGCCACAGCACCGCACTGTGGCAGCCCTGGAGCGCCGAGCGGGTCGCCAGCCTGCAGGCCGCCGGCCAGCCCGTGTTTGTGGATTTCACCGCGGCCTGGTGCGTGACCTGCCAGTTCAACAAGAAAACCACGCTGTCCGACACGGACGTGCTGGCCGACTTTGCCGCGCGCCAGGTGGCCCTGCTGCGTGCCGACTGGACACGGCGCGACCCGGCCATCACCGCCGAACTGGCGCGCCTGGGCCGCAGCGGCGTGCCGGTCTATGTGCTCTACGCGCCGGGCAAGGCCCCGCAGGTGCTGACCGAGCTGCTGTCCACCACCGAAGTGCGCCAGGCCCTGGCAGCGCTGTAAACGCGTCACCGCTCCTGCCCGGGCGGAGAAGCCCGCCGCCGCCTGGGCCCATGCCACATGCACTGCGCAACGACGTGAGTGCCTCCTTGCGGCCAGGGGACAACAACTTGCGCCGTGGATCAGGCCGCCCGTCGCCGCCGCAGGGGACTGCGCCCTCGAAGACCAAGGGTTAACACCTAATCAATCCGCCCAACGGACCCACTTGGCCTACACGCAGCAGCAGGCCAAGCCCCCTAGACTGGCTCCAGACAGTGCGCAGGCGCAGTGGCGGCATCCCCCGCCGTACGTCCCGCCGCGAGGAGATTGCCATGGCCAGCATCCAGCTTTCCGTCCTGATCCCCACTCCCCGGCGCACGCCGCGCCAGCGCGTGCTGCTGTGCGGCGCCGCCGTGTTCGGCCTGCTGGCCAGTGTGGCGGTGCTGCCCACGGTGTGGAACCTGCTGACCTTGCTGCACACGCTGCCGCACTGGGACCTGCTGGAACGCATGCTGGCCCATTCCCCGATGACCGCCTGGCTGCTGATGCTGGCCTGGGGTGCGGCGGTGCCGCTGTGCCTGCTGGCCACGCTGTTCGGCGGCCTGCACTGGCGCGGTGCCCTGCTCACGGTAGGGGCCCTGCTGCTGGCCGTGGTCTGGTACATGCACATGCCGGCGCTGCAGCAGTGCAGCCTGTTGTCCGGCCTGGGCGATGCCTGCCGCCTGCTGCAGGCTGTCTACCCGCTGAGCCTAGGCCTGGCGGTGGCGGTCTACCTGTTCGGTCTGGTGGTGCTGCTGCTCAGCGGCCTGGGCCTGGTGAGCCTGGCGCCCGCCGATGAAGACCCACTGAACCGCGACCGCTACCACTACGGGGTCTGAGTTCGGCAGACAGATCGCGTGGGAGCATGCGGCAAGCGCCTCCCGGGCACTGCGTCCGCGGGTGACAGACGGGCAGTGCCAGATGCCGCACACTGTGCCCATGATCACCACCGCATCCGACACCGCCCTGCGGGACCTGCTGCAGGCCGCCCCCACCATCGTCGTCGTGGGTCTCTCACCCCAGGCCGATCGCCCCAGCCACGAAGTGGCCGCCTACCTGCAGCAGCATGGGCTGCGCACGATTCCCGTCAACCCGGTGGTCGCCGCCGCAGGCGGCCAGATTCTGGGCGAGCGCGTCTACGCCAGCGTGACGGAGGCCGCCGCCGGCCTGGCCGCCGAAGGGCTGGAGGTGGATATCGTGGATTGCTTCCGCAAGAGCGAGGCCATCGGCCCCATCGCCCAGGAAGCCGTGGTCGTGGGCGCGCGCTGCCTGTGGCTGCAGCAGGGCGTGGTCAACGCCGAAGCCGCAACCCTGGCCGCGCAGGCCGGGCTGATGGTGGTGCAGGACGCCTGCATCAAGCTGGAACACCGCCGTCTGCTGGACGCTGCGGCCTGAGACAGAGGCACCTGGCACTGCGCTGCAACCCAAGGGATGCGGAGCACCCGATGGGTTCCAAACGCAGAAGGGGCGCCCCGCGGAAGCGCCCCAACCATCAGCCAAGGGGATTCAGCAGCCCAGCATGCGCCGGTAGCGCGCAGGAAGATCCGCAATCTGCAGCATGATGGGCAGATCGGCCGTCTGGAAATCGGGGTCCCACGCCGGAGCCCCCAGCACCCGGGCCCCCATGCGCAGATAGCCGTGCACCAGCGGCGGCAGCTCCACCACCGGCTGGGGCTGGGCCGCAATCTCGGCTTCGCGCAGGGGCAGCGGCAGCAGCGGGCGCACATGCCACTGCGGCTGGCAATGGCTTTTGGCCGGCAGCTGCGCCCAGATGCGCGCGGCGCCTTCGCCATAGGTCAGCCCGGGGTGGTGCAGCGGCAGGCTGGCACAGCCCACCATGGACTGCAGCCGGTTGCGCTGCATGAAGTCGGCCAACGCGCCCCACAGCGCCAAGATGGCGGCACCGCTGCGGTAGTCCTGGTGCACGCAGCTGCGGCCCAGCTCCACCATGTCGTTGCGCAAGGGCGCCAGCGCGCTGCAGTCAAACTCGCCTTCGGAGTACAGGCCGCCGGCGCGGCGGGCCTGGCTGGGGGTCAGCAGGCGGTAGGTGCCCACCACCTTCTGCGTGACCTGGTCTCGCACCAGCAGGTGTTCACAGAAATCGTCGAAATGGTCCACATCGTGGCCCGGCAGGCTGTGGGGCTGGTCGGTGGGCAGTTTGGCACCCAGTTCGCCGGCAAAGATCTGGTGGCGCAGGCGCTGGGCGGCACGCACCTCGTCCAGATGGCGGGCCCAGCCTACACTCAGTGCCGGGCTGGCGGCGCCGCGACTCTGGGGAACAGGGGTGGACGACAGCGGGCTGCTGCCCAGTGCGCCCACGTCGGGAATGCTGATGCTGTCCATGCGGCCTCCACCCCCTGCGGGGAATTCGTGTGAGTCCGAAGCCGGGTCTGTCACGGCAGTGGTTGTCCGCACTGCCGTCCCTGTTGGCTCGCTCCGTCTCACAGCACGCAGTGTGCGTGCCGCATATGTCACCCCCGTGATGGTCGCGTGACAGCGGCATGTCACTGCCGCCCTTCGCGCCCGCTCAGCGTGCCATGAACTGCACCACCAGGGCGTTGATGATGTCCACAAAGAAGCCGCAGACCAGCGGCACCACGATGAAGGCCCGGTGCGCCGCGCCATGGCTGCGTGCCACGGCCGTCATGTTCGCCACGGCCGTGGCCGTGGAGCCCAGCGTGATGCCGCCAAAGCCCGCGCAGATCACCACCGCCTCGTAGTCACGCCCCATGGCGCGGAACACCACGAAGGCGGTGAAGACAATGGCCATCAGCACCTGCAGTACCAGCACCGTCAGCACAAAGCCCAGAGATCCCTGCAGCACCCACAGCTGCAGACCCATCAGCGCCATGGTCAGGAACAGGCCCAGACAGATGTCCGAAATCATGGCCAGGCCCTGGCGCATGCTCTGCCAATGGAACTGGCCCAGCTTGTGCTGCTTGCGGCCCAACATCCAGCGCCCGGCGGTGTTGCGCAGCACGATGCCGCCGATCAGGCAGCCCACGAACATGGGCAGCTGCAGGCCCATTTCCTGAAACAGCGGGGTCAGCACACCGCCGATCATCAGCGCCATGTTCAGCCACAGCCAGGCGCGCAGCACGCCGTAGTAGTCCAGCGTGACCGCCGCCTGCTTGTTGGACACGCCCACATCCAGCGGCCGGGCATCGCTGCCGTGGATGGCATGGCGGCGCATCAGCCAGCCGGCGATGGGGCCGCCAATGCTGCAGGCGGCAATCAGCCCCACCATATTGGTGGCCATGCCCAGTTCCATGGCATTGGCGATCTGCAGTTGGTCCACGAAGTGCGGTGCCCAGGTCAGCGTGGTGGCCACGCCACCGGTCAGGGCGATGGAGCCGGTCATCAGCCCGGCACGCGGGTCCAGCCCGAACAGTCCGGCAAGTCCCATGCCCAGCACATTCTGCAGCACGATGAAGCCCGATGCCAGCACCAGCAGGATGGCCAGCGGCTTGCCGCCTTCCTTGAGCGTCTTGAGGTCGGACTTCAGACCGATGCCGGCAAAGAAGTACAGCAGCAACTGGTCACGCACCTGCAGATCGAACTCGATGCGCAGCCCCAGCACGCCATAGGCCAGCCCCACCACGCAGGCGCACAGGAAACCACCTACCACCGGCTCGGGGATGTTGTAGCGGCGCAGCGGCTCCCAGGCGGCCGCCAGCTTCTGCCCCACGAAGAACAGCAGGATGGCCAGCGTGAAGCTCTGGAAGGCAGGAATGTGCAAGGTCTCGGGCAAGGTCACGGTACGGAGGCTCTTTCGTCACAAAGCAGCGCATCCTACCCAAGCCCGCCGCCGCGCGCACCCCTCCCCCTGCTGCCGGCGCCCCCGCACCCCGCGGTTTGCGCTGCGTCAGCTTCGGCGCGGGAACCCCGCTGCCACAGTGCGGCATGCCGGTGCGTGCAAAAGGCATCCGGTACACTGCCCGCTCCCCCCGTATACCTGCCTTGCCGGGCGCTGCCAGCGCGCTGCCCGGCCCCGGCACGCTGGTGTGCGCCTTTGCTGCCGCATGCCAACCCACCCGTGTGAGCCTTTTCATGTCTTTTGCCCCCCTTCAGAACGACACCTTTCTGCGCGCCTGCCGCCGCCAGGCCACCGATTACACGCCGCTGTGGCTGATGCGCCAGGCCGGCCGCTACCTGCCCGAATACCGCGCCACCCGCGCCCAGGCCGGCAGCTTCATGGGCCTGGCCACCAACGTGGACTACGCCACCGAGGTCACGCTGCAGCCGCTGGAACGCTTTCCGCTGGATGCGGCCATCCTGTTCAGCGACATCCTCACCGTGCCTGACGCCATGGGCCTGGGCCTGACCTTCGCCCAGGGTGAGGGGCCCAAGTTCGCCAAGGTGGTGCGCGATGAAGCGGCCGTGGCCCAGTTGGCCGTGCCCGATATGGACAAGCTGCGCTATGTGTTCGATGCCGTCACCAGCATCCGCAAGGCGCTGAACGGCCGCGTGCCGCTGATTGGGTTCTCCGGCAGCCCCTGGACGCTGGCTTGCTACATGGTGGAAGGCGGCGGCAGCGACGACTACCGCCTGGTCAAGAGCCTGATGTACGCCCGCCCGGACCTGATGCACCGCATCCTGGAAGTGAATGCCGACAGCGTGGCCGTGTACCTGAATGCCCAGATCGACGCCGGCGCCCAGGCAGTGATGATTTTTGACAGCTGGGGCGGCGTGCTGGCCGACGGCATGTTCCAGCAGTTCAGCCTGGCCTACACCAAGCGCGTGCTCAGCCAGCTCAAGCGCACCGGCGTGGATGGCCAGGACGTGCCGCGCATTGTCTTCACCAAGGGCGGTGGCATCTGGCTGGACCAGATGAACGCGCTGGACTGCGAAGTGCTGGGCCTGGACTGGACCGCCAACCTGGGCCAGGCCCGTGCCATCGTCGGCGGCGCCGTCGGCGGCCCTGGCAAGGCGCTGCAAGGCAATATCGATCCGAACGTGCTGTTTGCCCCGCCCGAGCAGGTGGCCGCCCAGGCGCGTGCCGTGCTGGACAGCTTTGGCAAGCCCCATACCGACAAGACCACCACCGGCCCCACCCACATCTTCAACCTGGGCCATGGCATCAGCCAATTCACCCCGCCCGAACATGTGTCCGCGCTGGTGGAAGCGGTGCACAGCCACTCGCGCACGCTGCGCCAAGGCTGAGCCTCTACCCCTGTGGGGGTGCCATCCGGCCGTGGTGACCCCACGGCTTTTTTGTCGCCGAGTGTCAGAAAATGTTTACAACAGCGGACAAATTGCAAGTACCCACTTGCATTACCCGCCAATGGCCACGAAGACGCACCCTGGCACGTGCCGGCGGCGTTGTTTTTCGCTCTTTGGCAAGCCCTTGACGGATTTGCACATCCCACTTATGCACAGAAGCGGGCAGGCAGACATGGGCTGGCCTGCTCTGCTTTTGCTGAGCGCCACATGACGCAAAGTCGTTATAAGCCATTGTTTTTGTTTAAATATAAATTTTTTCTATGCTTACGTGGTAACCGCAGCCTGTTCCACATCGACGGGCTGCCACTGCGTTCCAGCCGATAATCCCCACAAAGTTATCCACAGAAACCCGCATCACACCGGGCGTGCCCTGTGGAAATCCTTGCTGCATGCCGCTTCCGCCCGATTCCGCCTCTCCATCCCCTGATTCCGCCCCCGTGTTCCGGGTCCAGGTGGCCGTGCACACGCCGGTACACAGCGGTGTGGGCGGGCTGTTGACCTACACGCACACCACAGCCCTGCCCCCCGGCACGCTGGTGCGGGTGCCGCTGGGCAACCGGGAGCTGCTGGGCGTGGTCTGGGACAGCCCGGCCGATGCCGAGCCGGTGCCGCAGGCCCAGCTCAAGCCCGTGCGCAGCGTGCTCGACGGCCTGCCCCCGCTGGATGCCCGCTGGCGCCGCCTGGTGGCGTTCGCCGCCCAGTACTACCAGCGCAGCCTGGGTGAGATTGCGCTGACCGGCCTGCCCCCGGCCCTCAAGGACATGACGGCCGAGCAGCTGGCCCGCCGGCTGACCCCCAAATCGAAAAAGCTCAGCAAAAAAGCCCAGGCGGCGCTGGATGCCCAGGCGGTGGCCGACGCTGCAGCGCCGGTCACGGCGCCCGCCTTGCCTCCCTCGATTGCGCTCAGCACCGAGCAGCAGGGCGTGTGCGCCCAGATGGACCAGCACACCGGCCCCTTTCTGCTGTACGGGGCTACCGGCAGTGGCAAGACCGAGGTCTATATGCAGCGCGTGCAACAGGCGCTGCAGGCCGGCACCGACGCAGACTTTCCGACCCAGGCGCTGGTGATGGTGCCGGAAATCAACCTCACGCCCCAGCTGCTGGAGCGCTTCACCGCCCGCTTTGCCCCGCAGTTCGGCCCACAGGCCGTGGTCAGCATGCACAGCGGCATGACCAACCCGCAGCGCCTGAAAAGCTGGCTGGCGGCCCACACCGGCCAGGCCCGCGTGCTGCTGGGCACGCGCATGGCGGTGTTCGCCAGCCTGCCGGGGCTCCAGGTCATCGTGGTCGACGAAGAGCACGACCCCAGCTACAAGCAGCAGGAGGGGGCACGCTATTCCGCCCGCGACCTGGCCGTGTGGCGGGCCCGTTCCCAGAGCGCCCAGGTGATTCTGGGCAGTGCCACCCCGTCGCTGGAGAGCTGGCACGCCAGCGAGCCCGCAGATAGCGGCGGACCGGGCCGCTATCTGCGGCTGCACATGCCCAGCCGCATTGGCGCGGCCGAGCTGCCGCGCGTGCGCCTGGTGGACATGCGCCAGCAGCCCCGCAAAGCCGTGTTCTCCCCGCCGCTGATCGCGGCCATCACCGAACGCGTGCAACGCGGCGAGCAGGCGCTGGTGTTGCTCAACCGCCGGGGCTTTGCGCCGGTGCTGTTCTGCGCCGACTGCAACTGGAAGAGCGACTGCCCCCATTGCAGCGCCCACCAGGTGTTCCACAAGGGCGATCGCACGCTGCGCTGCCACCACTGCGGCTTTACCCAGCGCGTGCCGCATGCCTGCCCTGAATGCGGCAACCCCGACATCCTGCCGCTGGGCAAGGGCACGGAGCAGCTGGAGGAGGAGCTGGAGCGGCTGCTGCGCAATGTGCAGCGCCCCGACGGCAACCCGGCCCGCGTGGGCCGTATCGACGCCGACACCACCCGGCTCAAGGGCGCGCTGGAGCAGCAGCTGGACCAGGTGCACAGCGGCGAGATCGATGTGCTGGTGGGCACGCAGATGGTCGCCAAGGGCCACGACTTCCGCCGCATCACGCTGGTGGCCGCCGTGCAGCCCGACGGGGCCTTGTTCAGCAGCGATTTCCGTGCGCCGGAGCGCCTGTTCTGCCTGCTGATGCAGGCCGCCGGCCGCGCGGGGCGCGACGGCTCGTATGTCGCCGCCCAGGACAGCCGGCCCGAGATGTGGGTGCAGACCCACGACCCGGAGCACATGGTGTTCCAGGCGCTGCGCCAGCACGACTACCCGCGCTTTGCCCAGCGCCAGCTGCGCGAGCGCGAGGATGCGGGCATGCCGCCTTTCGCCTTCCAGGCCCTGGTGCGCGCCGACGCCCGGACCCAGGAGGCCGCCCAGGACTTTCTACGCGCCGCCAGCGATGCCGCACGCCAGGGCGAGCTGCCCCATCTGGACGATGTGTTTCTGTACCCCCCCATCCCCATGGCCATGCAGCGCGTGGCCGATGTCGAACGAGCGCAGATGCTGATCGAAGCCACCGACCGCCGTGCGCTGCAGCGCTTCTTGCATGCCTGGCAGCCCTGGCTGCACTGGGTGCGCGGCCAGCCTCAGCACAAAAGCCTGGTGCGCTGGCTGGTGGATGTGGACCCGCAAAGCCTGTAACGCCCCGCCGGGCACCA
Source organism: Comamonas sp. UBA7528 (assembly GCF_002479375.1). NCBI lineage: Bacteria > Pseudomonadati > Pseudomonadota > Betaproteobacteria > Burkholderiales > Comamonadaceae > Comamonas > Comamonas sp. UBA7528. The sequence continues at coordinate 70,299 of NZ_DLMU01000006.1, read as the reverse complement.
CCGCCCCCTGCGCCAGGGAACCCGGACCGCAGCCGCCCGGTGCAGGGACGATGCGGCAAACGCTCCTGAATTGCTAGCTTCAGACGCAATCACGGCAATCTTCAAAGGCAGATTTCATCCCTCTATCCCATCCCCCCGGCACAGAACGTGCAGAGGGTACACACACCGTGTGCGCGCCGCACCATGGCTGTGCGGCGCCGCTGGCAAGTCCGGATTAGCCCCATTGCTGCCCGGCGGCGGCGCGCGCAAGGTGTGCAACCACTTACCACAACCCAGGGATTGTCCATGCGTCTTGCTCCCCGTACTGCCCGCTTCACCCTGCACCGTCTGGCCGCCGCCTCCGTGGTCACGGCTTCACTGTTGCTGGCCGGATGCGCCACCCAGTCCAACTCCACCGCGGCCCCCATGGCTGCAGCCCCGGCTGCCGCACCGGCCCCCGCTGCTCCGGCGGCGCCTGCGACCCAGCCCGTTGCGGCCGGTCCCAAGGCCAATGTCGTGGTGCTGGCCACCGGCGGCACCATTGCCGGTGCCGGCGCCTCCACAATCAACAGCGCCACCTACACGGCCGCCAAGGTGCCGGTAGACAAGCTGCTGGCCGGCCTGCCCGAACTGGCCCAGGTGGCCAATGTGCGCGGTGAACAGGTCTTCCAGATCGCTTCCGAAAGCTTCACCAACGACAACCTGCTGGCCCTGGCCAAGCGCGTATCGGCCTTGTCCAAGCAGGGCGATGTGGACGGCATCGTGGTCACCCACGGCACCGACACCCTGGCCGAGACCGCCTATTTCCTGAGCCTGGTGGTGCACACCGACAAGCCGATCGCCGTGGTCGGCAGCATGCGGCCCGGCACGGCCCTGTCCGCCGACGGCGCGCTGAACCTGGTCAACGCCGTCAGCGTGGCGGCGTCCAAGGACGCACGCGGCAAGGGCGTGCTCGTCACGATGAACGACGAGCTGAACACTGCCCGCGATGTGAACAAGGACATCAACATCCAGACCGGTGCCTTCAAGAGCCAGTGGGGCCCGCTGGGCATGGTGGTGGAAGGCAAGAACTACTGGTTCCGCGCCCCCGTGAAGCGCCACACCAACCAGTCCGAGTTCAACATCGACAACATCACGCAGCTGCCCCAGGTGGACATCGTCTACGCCTACGGCACCGTCCAGCCCACGGCCGTGAATGCGCTGGTGGCCGGTGGCGCCAAGGCCATCATCCATGCCGGCACCGGCAACGGCTCGGTGGCCGACCGCATGGTCAAGCCGCTGCAGGATGCACGCGCCAAGGGCACCATCATCGTGCGCTCCTCCCGCGTGCCCTACGGCTTCGTGCTGCGCAACGCCGAGCAGCCCGACGACAAGTACGACTGGGTCGTCGCCCACGACATGCGCCCTGAAAAGGCCCGCATCCTGACCATGCTGGCCTTGACACGGGGCGCCGACACCAAGACGCTGCAACGGATGTTCTGGGAGTATTGAGCGGCGCCAAGGCCCGCAGACCGGACCGCTCTCGGGCACTGCCGCAGAGAAGGTCCGGGCTCCAGGCCCTGCCAGCGGGGCCGCCTCCATCGGCCGCTGTTTTTTCACCGCGTTCCATCGCGCCCCAGGGCCCCAAAAAACGAGGTCCCCTCACGCCCAAAGCGCGGCGAGACGGACCATGCTGCTGCGGCCTGGTCGCGCTTACGCGGCCGGCGCCAGCCAAGTCACTGCCGCCGAGAACGTGACAAACGCCAGCGCGGTGCTGACCAGGATGATGCGCGCCACGCGCCCGCCGTGGGCACCAAAACGCTCGGTCAGCAGCGACACATTGCTGGCACTGGGCAGGGCCGACACCAGCACCAGCGCCACCATGGCATCGGTCGACAGCGGCAGGCCCAAGGCCACAGCCGCCTGGCAGGCGGACCACACCAGCAGCGGGTGCACCAGCAGCTTGGCCAGTGCAATCGGCACATAGTCGCGCGGAGCCAGCTGTTCGTGCAGATTCATCTGCGAACGCGCCAGGACCGCCCCGATGGTGAACAGCGCCACCGGCGAGGCAGCGCCCGCCAGCATGGCCACGGTTTTGTCGATGGGCCCGGGCAGCTCGAACGCCAGGGCCGATGCCACTGCCCCCAGCGCAATCGACCAGGGCATGGGGTTGGACAGCATGCCCCTGAGCGCCTTGCGCAGCGCCTGCACGGCCCCGCCCTCCCCCTCGCCCAGCCGCGACAGCGCAATGCACAGCGAGGTGGTGATGACCATGTCCAGCGCCATGGTCAGAATCACCGGGCCGGCGCTGCCCTCACCCAGCAGCGCCACCAACAGCGGCACGCCCATGAAGCCGGAATTGGGAAAAGCAGCCACCAGTGCACCAAAGGCGGCATCGTTCCAGCCCCAGCGCCGCAACGTCAGCGCCAAGGTGGCGGCCACCAGCGCCAGCCCGCACAGCAGGTACACCCCTGCCACCACCGGATCCAGCAGTTGGGCAATCGGGGTTTGCGCCCCGAAGCGGTAGAGCATGCACGGCAGGGCGAAGAACAGCACAAAGGTGTTCAGGCCCGAAATGGCCGACAGCGGCAGCACGCCGCCCCGCGTGGCGATATAGCCACACAGCACCAGCGCGAAGAAGGGAAAGGTAACGATCAGAACGGACAGCACAGGCCAGGATTGTCGCTGCAGCGCAGCACGATGCAGCCCCGGAAAAATCCGGTGTCCCGCAAAGCACAAGGCCGTACGGCGTGCCGAGGGCGCTGCAACGGTGCCGGTAACAGACGGCACTCCAGGCGGGAAGCGCCCCGCCCGCCGATCGGCAGCCATGGTGAAAAACCTTGCACAAGATATCTGTTGGCAAAGCCGGCACAGCGTCCGCAGCACGCCCTGCCCGTGGCTCCAGGGAGGCCGGCCCCGTGGCTACCGCCTTCCCCGGTACTGCATGCATTTACAGACGAATACCTTGATTAACACTGATCCACAGGAGAAATCCGGAAAGCCGCGCCATGCTCTCGCACCCAACTCCGTATCATTTGCGTCCAACCACCTTTAATGATTCCGCCCGCCAGGGCGACGTCGTTCTGCATTCATGTCCGCTGGTCTGAACCTGGCCCAACTCCAAGCCGTCCACTACACCGAAGGGCCCTGCCTTGTGCTGGCTGGTGCCGGCTCGGGCAAAACACGGGTGATCACGCACAAGATTGCCAAGCTGATCGAGAACGGCATGGCCCCGCGGCGCATTGCGGCCATCACCTTCACCAACAAGGCTGCGGCCGAAATGCGCGAGCGCGCGGCCGGGCTGATCGGCCGCCAGGCCAAGGATGTGCTGGTCTGCACCTTCCACGCCCTGGGCGTGCGCATGGTGCGCGAAGACGGCCATGCACTCGGGCTCAAGCCCAGCTTCAGCATCCTGGATGCCGACGATGTGACCGGCATCCTCAAGGACTGCGCCGGCGGCACCACCGATGTGGCCACCGCCCGCCAGTGGCAATGGACCATCAGCAACTGGAAAAACGCCGGCTGGGACAGCCGCAAGGCCCTGGCCCTGGCCCAGGACGACCACCAGCGCAGCATCGCGCTGATCATGCAGCGCTACGAAGAGCGCCTGACCGCCTACCAGAGCGTGGACTTTGACGACCTGATCGGCATGCCCATGCGCCTGCTGCGCGGCCACCCCGAGGTGCGCGAGAAATGGCAGCGCATCCTGGGCCATGTGCTGGTCGACGAGTACCAGGACACCAATGCCACGCAGTACGAGCTGCTGAAGATGCTGGTGGGCGAGCGCGCGCACTTCACGGCCGTGGGGGATGACGACCAGTCCATCTACGGCTGGCGCGGCGCCACGCTGGACAACTTGAAGAAGCTGCCCATCGACTACCCCCACCTCAAGCTCATCAAGCTGGAGCAGAACTACCGCTCCACCTCGGCCATCCTGCGTGCTGCCAACAATGTGATCGGGCCCAACCCCAAATTGTTTCCCAAGACCCTGTTCTCGGAGCTGGGCGAGGGCGAGCCGGTGCGCGTGGTCGACTGCGACACCGAAGAACACGAGGCCGAACGCGCCGTGGCCCGCATCCAGGGCCTGCGCGCGGGCGCCAACCCACAGCCGGCGTGGAAGGATTTCGCCATCCTCTACCGCGCCAACCACCAGGCCAAGCCGTTTGAAAAGGCGCTGCGCAAGGCCAACATCCCGTACAAGGTCTCGGGCGGCACCAGCTTCTTCGACCGTGCCGAAATCAAGGACCTGTGCGCCTGGTTCCGCCTGTGGATCAACAACGACGACGATCCGGCCTTCCTGCGCGCCATCACCACGCCGCGCCGCGGTATCGGCCACACCACGCTGGGCAAGCTGGGCGAATTCTCCGGCCAGCACAAGCTGTCGATGTTCGGTGCACTGTTCAGCCACATGCTCGAAGCCGTGGTGCCGAAGAAGGCGCACGAAAGCCTGCTCGAGTTCGGCCGCTACCTCAACGACCTGGAATACCGGGCCCGCCACACGCTAGGCGCCGAGGCCAGCCGGACCTTCATGCTCGACTGGCTCAAGGAGATCGGCTACGAACAGCACCTGTACGACAGCGAGGACAGCGAGTCCGTGGCCGCCGCCCGCTGGAGCAATGTGCTGGAATTCTGTGACTGGATGAGCCAGCGCGCCGGCGGCCAGATCGAAGATGCGGCCGGCACCACCACCCAGACCGAAGTCAAGAGCCTGCTGGAAGTGGCCCAGAACATTGCCCTGCTCTCCACCATCAGCGAACGCGAGAAGGAGCAGGACATGGTGGTCCTGTCCACGCTGCACGCCTCCAAGGGTCTGGAATGGCCCCATGTGGTGCTGGTCGGCGTGACCGAAGGCATGCTGCCCTTCAAGCTGGACGACGACAACGGCAAGCAGGAAAAAGTGAGCGACGACATTGCCGCCCGCCTGCAGGAAGAACGCCGCCTGATGTACGTGGGCATCACCCGCGCCCAACGGACGCTGGCCGTCAGCTGGACCAAGCGGCGCAAGAAGGGCCGCGACATGGTGCAGTGCCAGCCCAGCCGTTTCATCAAGGAAATGAACCTGGATGCGGCCACTGCAAAGGAAGACCCGCGCGAAAAACTGCGCAAGCTGCGTGCGGAATTTGCTGCCCGCTCCTCCGTGCAGCAACCTGCGGAATGAACCCGCCCTGTGAACCCATGCCCCTGATTCCGTTTGTGACCCCGCGCCTGCGCGCCCTTGCTTGCATCGCTGCGTGCACGCTGGCCTCCAGCGTACAGGCCCAGGATGGCGCCTCCGCTGCGGCCGGCTGCCCGGACGCCTGGGACATGGGTGCCCCGCAGCTGCAAGGCGAATGGACGGCCACCGTGGCCGGCCAGGCCGATGCCGCCCTGCTGCAGCTGGGGCCCCATCCCGAATGGAAAGGCACGGTCAAGGGCACGGTCGAGCGCGCCGGCACCCGCCATGCCATGGTGGGCGATGTGAACCGTGGCGCCGTGACGCTGGAGGAGTCGGCCAACGGCATCAACATCAGCGGCACCTGGCTGGGCGAGGTGAGCGACGACAGCTGTGCCCGCGAAATTCGCGGCGATTACCAAGCCGGCGATGATGCCCCGACCCAGCCTTTTGTGCTGCGCAAGCGCTCGCCCTGAACCCTGGACATATTTACCATGCAGGCAACCCCAACCACTCTTTCCCGCGCGCTGCCTGGCGCCACGGCCCTGGCCACCTTGGCCATCTGCGGGGCCTGGGGCATGCCCGCTCCGGCCCAGGCCGCAGAGCCGCTGACCGGCGATGCCTGGCGCCAATGCGCCGCCACCACCGACAACCAGGCCCGTCTGGCCTGCTTTGACGGCTGGGCACGGCAGCAGCAACCGCTGACCCCGCCCCCCGCCACCACGTTCCATGCCCCGGCGGCCAGTGCCCAGGAACAAATGGCGGCGCCGCAGCCAAGCGTCCAGCAGACCGTGCAGCAGGCGGCCCAGGAACCGATGGTGGTGGCCGATGTCTCCGGCCAAGGCCTGCAGCCCACCAATGGCGGCTGCCGCGATCCACGCTACAGCGAAATGTCGCGCTTCTTCGAGCTGGAACCCGGCTCGGACTGCGGCACCTTCAGCTTCCGCGGCTACCGCCCCATGTCGGTGTCGCTGACCACCGCCAACCACGTGAACGAGCAGCCAAGCTCGCCCGGCAAGACCCCTTCGGCCGCGCAGCCCTACAAGACCGAGGAAATGCGCATCCAGCTGTCGGCCCGCACCAAGATCGCTTCGGGCCTGCTGACCGACTCCAGCACGGGCCGCAAGGACTCGCTGTGGGTGGGCTACACCCAGCAGTCCTACTGGCAGGTGTTCAACGGCGACATTTCCCGCCCGTTCCGCACCACCGACCACGAACCGGAAATCTTCTACGTCTACCCCACCGACGCCCAGTTGCCGTTTGGCTGGCGCTGGCGTTACAGCGGCGTGGGGCTGGTGCACCAGTCCAACGGCCAGAGCGAGCCACTGTCGCGCAGCTGGAACCGCTGGTACCTGATGACCGGTGCCGAGCTGGGGAACCGCTGGCAGGCGCATGCCCGTCTGTGGAAGCGCATTCCCGAAGGCTCGGGCGATGACGACAATCCGGGCATCCAGAATTACATCGGCCGGGGCGAAATCAAGCTGGGCTGGAATATCAATGACCAGAACTATCTGGGCGTGACCGCGCGCGGCTCGCTGGGCAAGGGCAAGGGGTCCGGTCGCGTGGAATGGCTGCGGACCCTGGGCGAAGGCTGGAACGGTGGCAAGAGCAATCTGCGCCTGCATGTGCAGCTGTTCAGCGGCTATGGTGACAGCCTGATCGACTACAACTACAAGCGGACCATGCTCAGCGTGGGCCTGAGCCTGCTGGACTTCTAAGCCTCCCGGGCCAGGGCACCGGGTGCCACTGGTCCTGGTCCTGGTCCTGACCGGGACACAGACTGTTTCCGACTTCTCTGGGTGAACGTTCTTGCATAGCAGCATGTCTGCCCATCAGAATGCGCCACATGCACAAGTGCAATGCACTGGGCATATTCGATTAAAGGCATCAATCCCTGTTTCATCGCAGGTTCTGCTGCCGGTGTTTCGCTGACAATGCGCTTCCCAGAGGACCACCATGGATCTGCAATATCAGCTCAAGGCAGGCAACTACTACCTGTATGACATGCGCGAAAAGCCCAGCGCAGTCACGGGTGAGCGCCGCTTCAAGCTGAAAACGGCAGATGTGGCCATTGCCTTCGACCTGCATACCGGCGAAGTGCACCAGCACGGCAACCCGCTGCGCATCCATTCCTGGGCACTGACCATGCGGCGGCGCCTGCGCTCGGCAGGCTTCTGGGACGAAGCCGACGACATCATCGTGATCTCCGGCCCCTTGCCGGTGGACGAAATCAACAAATGCCTGTGGATACGCGGCTACTGCCGCCGCATGTTCCAGCGCCTGGCCACCCTGCCCCACGGCAAGCTGCAACCCGGCCGCCAGGGCGCCAACCCCTTCCGGCGCCAGGCAGCCTGAGGCGCAGGCCCTGAAAAACAAAAACGGGACCGCGGTCCCGTTTTTGCTGGGCGGGCGGATGCCCGGTTCGGCCAGTTACAGGCCGGCCTGGATGGACAGCGGCGTCACGCCGTCGGCCATGAGCTGGGCGCCTTCTTCGCCCAGCACGTCCCGCGCCTCATCCACGCGCGGCTTCACCACGGTGACCGGCATCGGGCTGTGCTTGAGCACATACTGCGACACGGAGCCCATCAGCGCCCCGCGCAACGCCCCCATGCCCCGCGCACCGATCACGATCTGGTCGCACTGCAGGCGCTCGGCCATGTCCACCAGGGTGGGGGCGGGTTCGCCCAGCGCCACTTCCACTTCGTGGGGCACATCCGCCAGTTGCAGCTCCACCACCGCCGGCGCCGCCAGATGGGCACCGGCTTCCATGGCCGCATTGGCAATCGCATCCCCGTCCTGGGTGGCCAGCTCCAGGAACGAAGCCTCCTCCTGCACCTGGGCCAGTACCACCGTGGCGCGCAAACCGCTGCGCGCCAGCGCGACCGTATGGCGCACAGCTTCCAGCGCATAAGGGGAGCCATCCACAGCCACCAATATTCTTGTCATTGCACTACCTCCTTGTCGATCGATTGATCATCTTTCCCCACTATAGACACCCTGCAGATTCCGGCACAACCCATGCCAGAGCAAACACCGGTGTCATCCATCTGGGACAATGCGCGCCATCATGCTGCAGTTTGACCTTCTCAAGACCGATCCGACCAGCCACGCACGCCGTGGCACCGTGACCCTGAACCACGGCAAGGTCCAGACCCCCATCTTCATGCCCGTGGGCACCTATGGCACCGTCAAGGGCGTGATGCCGCGCAGCCTGGAAGAAATGGGCGCACAGATCATCCTGGGCAACACCTTCCACCTGTGGATGCGCCCGGGCCTGGACATCATGAAGTCCTTCGGCGGTCTGCACGGCTTCGAGAAGTGGGACAAGCCCATCCTGACCGATTCGGGCGGTTTCCAGGTCTGGTCGCTGGGCTCCATGCGCAAGATCACCGAAGAAGGCGTGCACTTCCAGAGCCCCGTCAACGGCGACAAGCTCTTCATGTCGCCCGAAGTCAGCATGCAGATCCAGACGATCCTGAATTCGGACATCGTCATGCAGCTGGACGAATGCACGCCATACGAGACCAACGGCAAGAAGACCACCGAGGCCGAAGCGCGCAAATCCATGGAGATGAGCCGCCGCTGGGCCCTGCGCTCCAAGGAGGAGTTCGAGCGCCTGGGCAACCCCAACGCCCTGTTCGGCATCGTGCAGGGCGGCATGTACACCAATCTGCGCGAGGAATCGCTGCAGGCGCTGGTCGAGATGGATTTTCCCGGCTACGCCGTGGGCGGCGTCTCCGTGGGCGAGCCCAAGGACGAGATGCTGGAGATCATGGCCCACACCCCCCACCTGTTGCCGGCCCACAAGCCGCGCTACCTGATGGGCGTGGGCACTCCGGAAGACCTGGTGCAGGGCGTGGCCGATGGCGTGGACATGTTCGACTGCGTGATGCCCACCCGCAATGCGCGCAACGGCACCATCTTCACGCGCTATGGCGACCTGAAGCTGCGCAACGCCCGCCACAAGGTGGCCCACCAGCCCATCGACACCACCTGCACCTGCCACGCCTGCGCAGGTACCAGCGGCGTGAGCTGGGATGACGGCGGCCGCGATGGCTTCAGCCGCGCCTATCTGCACCACCTGGACCGCTGCGGCGAAATGCTCGGCCCGATGCTGACCACCATTCACAACCTGCACTACTACCTGAACCTGATGCAGGAAGTGCGCGATGCGCTGGACGCCGGCACCTTCGCTGCCTTCCGCCAGAAATTCGCCCAGGACCGCAGCCGCGGCGTCTGACTCTGGGGGCTCTGTCCCAGTGGAAAAAGCATGGCGCGCGCCACACGCGCCACACGCGCCATGCCGCAGCCGCGTCCGGGCAGCCGGACCGCCGGGCCGCCAACCAGGCGGCAGGTGATCAGGGGCTGGACGGCGGCGCGCTGCGGCCCGGCTCTGCCATCCCGGCAGGTACGCCCACCGCCGCAGACGTTTCCTTCGCCGGCGTGCCACAGGCATGGCAGTAGCGGCTGAACGCACTCTTGCGGGTGTTGCAGTGGCCGCAGTGGTCAAACAGGCCGATGCCGCAGTGGGGGCAGAAGTCGATCTCGGTGTTCTTCAGGTCCACCGGCCGCTCGCAGCCCGGGCACACGCTTTTGGCCAACCGCCCCAGCGCCACGTCATAGCCCAGCTCCACGCGGCGCTGCACTTCGGGCAGGGCCTCCTGGAGCTTCTGCTTTTCCAGGTAGCGGTTCAACGCCAGGATGGCATAGCGCCCCAGCAGCACCGTGACCACAATGCCCACGATGTAGCGCACATAGCCGCCGTAGTCGGGCAGGTAGGGCACCAGCTCCACAAAGAAGGCAAACAGCGCAAAGAAGATGAAGCCCCAGACGAAAGGCCACCAGGTGCTCTTGCGCTGCCTGGCAAACAACCAGCCGGCTGCCACCAGCAACGGCAAGGTGATGGCCAGGCGATACAGGAACACGCGCAGCTCCACCTCCCGCTGCCGGGCCTGCCAGGCCGGATAGGCGGCATCGTGCAGATCCCGCCACTCGCTTTCCGCGGCGGACACCTTCTGCGAGGCCGCCAGACTGGTCTGCTCCACCTGCTCCAGCAGCAGGCGGGCCTGGTTTTCCGCCTGCTTGATCTTGTCGAGCGCCTGGGTGCGGGCAATCAGCTCGCTGTCCTGCTCAGGGCGTTCGGTCGCCCGGCGCGTGGCCACCCAGTTGTCGAAGGACTCGCGGGCCGACTGGTAGCGGGCCTTCTCGGCATCGTATTTCAGCCGCGCCGTGTCGCGCGCCTTGTCCGCCTGGCGCTCCACCGTCTGGGCCTGGCGCAACGCCGCCCGCACCCGCTGGGCATCGGCCGGGGGAATGAAGTCTTCCACCTCCTGCACGCGCTCCGCCTGCGGCAGATTGCCCACCACCAGCCCGCCCAGGCCGATCAGAAAAGAGGCAAACACCACCGCCACCAGCCACAGGCCGCGGCGGAACCATTTCTCGGGCAAACGCAAAGACTTGCTCATGAAAACTCCTGATTCAATAGCTGCTTGTGCGCACTGCAGCGGTGCGAAACACCAGTTTAATCACCAATCTACTGGACCACGCGCAGGGCCCCTGCCAGCTCGGCGCGCTGCAGCCACTGGGTGACGGAGTCCACCGTCACGGTCTGGATGCGGCTGGTGAACCGCTGGTCGTTCGGGTGGTCATCAAAGGCGATGTTCGCCGCCGACATGCGCCCTCCCAGGCGCGTCCAGGAACGGATGGTCAGCGTGCTGGGCTCGTAGCCCTTGAACTTCAGCCAGGCCTGGGCCTGGCTGCGTTGCTGCACGGTGGCCGGCTCCATCGCGGCCGCCAGGCTTTCGATGGCCCACTGGTTGGACTGCTGGTACTTCTGCCCCCAGGCGTAGCTGACCATGCTGTAGGGCTGGTGCTGCATGCGCAGCACGGTCTGCGGCGCGGTCAGGTAGCTCCACAGCGCCTGCTGGACGGCCGGGGTGGGCACCTGCACGGCGGCCACATAGCGCCACAGATCGTCGAGAAAGAACTCGCCCAGTCCCTGGCGGTAGACCCAGCCATCGGCCGTGCCGCAGATATTGAGCTTGTGCACCACCCGCCACGGCCCTTCCGGCGTGCGGTAGGCCCAGCCGAAGTGGGAGTACTGCAGCTGGTAGTTGGACAGGTCCTGGCCTGCACGGGCCAGCAGCAGCACCTTGCTGCCGTTCTTCTGGTACTCCGCTTCCAGCACCTGCGCCGTGCGCTGCGCCAGATTCAGGCCCTGCGTCAGGGTCTCCACGTTCAGCGGCTTGGCGTCGCAGTTGCGGCCGGCATGGGCGTTGCCCGCCAGGGTGGCCAGCGCCAGGCACAGCAGGCTGACCAGGCGGGGAAGGGAAAAGTGCAGTGGATGCATGGCAGAAACTCCGGCTCGGTCGATGGCTGGCTTACAGACGCTCGTTGTGCAGCAGCGCCTTGCCCACCGCGTTGGGGATGAAGGCCAGCACCTTGCCGGCGGCCGACAGCACCACGCCCGCGCCAATGGCGCTGCTCTGGATCACCGTGCCCACGCCCACCGAGGCGGCCCCCACCGCATTGCCCGACACCTCCAGCACCGCCGAGGCGCCGGTGGCCACGTTCTTGACCACGTAGACCACGCCATGGGCCGATGCCTCCACCCCTTCCACCAGCAGCGAGGCACCGACACCCGACACCAGCAGCGGCGCGGCCAGCACTTCTTCGGACGCGCCGCCTTGGGAAGCCACGGCCACCATCGACGCCAGCGGCAGGGCCGACAGCACCAGCGAGGTATCGCTCTGGGCATGGGCGGCACCCGCGCCACCCCACAGTGCGCCGGCCATGCCCAGTGCACACAGGCTGTGGCGCAGGCCACGGCCCCAGGCAGCAGTGATACGGCGGGTGAAAGCGGTTGGGATGTTCACGAAAGTCTCCTTGGAAGTGGTCTGCATGCAAAGGCTGCTGCAGTGCGGCGAATCATCGCCACAGCGCGCCTGCGGCACGCCGTATTTGTGGCCACAGCGCACGGTATGCCTCTTCGGGTACTTCATGGCGATACTTTCAGCAACGTTTTTGCGGCACAGCGCCGCCTCGAAATACCTAAAATCCGCTTTTGCATCGCTTAAGCTGTCTGCCATGTCTCCGTCAGGCCCCTGCATTTCCTTGTCTGTGCGACTGCGCTTGCTGCATGGCAGCAGGCGCATGCCGTCCTGGGCGCCGATGGTACTAGTACTGGTAATGGGCCTGGGGATGGCCGCCCACAGCCGGGCGCAGAGCACGCCGCCGGTGGTGCCCGCGTTCTCGGCCATGGCCGCAGGCGCGGTGCCGGCCCCCTGGCATTTCGCCAGCCTGCCGCGCAAGAAGCCCACGGAATTCAGTGTGGCGCCGCTGGACGGCCAGCAGGTGCTGCGGGTGCACACCCAGGACGCCTATGGCAACCTGGTGTTGGCTATCGGCAGCCCGGCCAGCTCCGCCCGCCAGCTGCACTGGCGCTGGCGCGTGGACCAGCCGGTGCAGGGCGCCGACCTGCGCCAGCGCGCCGGGGACGATGCGGCGCTCAAGCTCTGCGTGTCTTTTGATTTCGATGCACGGCAGCTCAGCTGGGGCGAGCGCACCAAGCTGCACCTGGGCCAGATTGCCACCGGCGAACCCATTCCGACCGAAACCCTGTGCTACGTCTGGGATGGGGCATCGCCCGCAGGCAGCGTGCTGCACAGCCCCTTCACCCACCGCCTACGCTACCTGGTCCTGCACAGCAGCAACGCCCCCCTGGGGCACTGGCAGGAAGAAAAGCGGGACCTGGCGGCCGACTACGCCCGTGCCTTCGGGGATGAATCGCCCCAGGGCATGCCGGCGCTGACGGCGATCACCGTCTCCGCCGACGCCGACAACACCCACGGCGAAGGGCTGGCCTACCTGGGCGACATCCGTTTGCTACCGTAAGCGCCGCGCAGTCCCTGCCTTCAGCGCGCCAGCAGCTCTGCCACCCGGGCGCGCAGGCCTTCGGGCGTGGCCTGCGCGCCCGGCACGGCCTCGCCCACTTCCAGGCCCACCGCATTGAACAGCCCCCGGCGCAGCGGCTGCACCATGGCCACGTTCCTGCCGCCACGCACTTCGATGCGACTGAAGTAGGAGCCCCACAGATTGGTCAGCGCCATGGGCACCACGGACACATCCAGACCGTCGGCCCGCGCCTGCTCCAGGATCTTCAGGATGCCCGGCTTGAAGAGCTGCAACTGCCCATCGGCAGTGATGCCCCCTTCCGGGAAGATGGCCAGCAGATCGCCTTCGCGCAGCACCTGGGCCGCGCGGGCGAACGCGGCCTCGTAGGTGGCCGCATCCTCCTTTTGCGGCGCAATCGGAATGGTCTTGGCCAGCTTGAACAGCCAGCCCAGCACCGGCGTCTGGAAGATGCGGTGGTCCATCACAAAGTGGATGGGGCGCGGGCTGGCCGCCATCATCAAAATGGCATCGACAAAGCTCACGTGGTTGCACACCAGCACCGCCGCGCCGTGGGCCGGAATATGGTCCGCGCCGCGCACCCGGAAGCGGTAGACAAAGTGCGTGATGACCCAGGCCACAAAGCGCAGCAGGTACTCCGGCACCAGCAGGAAAACGTAGAACGCCACCAGCGCGTTCGCAATGCCGGTGAGCAGGAACACCTGGGGAATGCTGGCCCCGGCTGCCAGCAAGGCCCCCGCCAGCACGCTGGAGGCAATCATGAACAGCGCGTTGAGGATGTTGTTGGCCGCGATGATGCGGGCGCGGTGCGTGGGCTGGCTGCGCATCTGGATCAGCGCGTACATGGGCACGCTGTAGATGCCGGCCGACAGCGCCAGCATCCCCAGATCCCACATCACGCGCCAGTGCGCGCTCTGCGCAAAAAAGGTGCCCACGCCCATCAGCTCGGACGGCGGCAGAGCCCGTGCAGCAAAGTACAGATCGATGGCGAACACGCTCATGCCGATGGCGCCCAGCGGCACCAGACCGATCTCCACCTGGCGGCGGCTGAACACCTCGCACAGCAGCGCACCGACGCCAATACCGATGGAGAAGATCACCAGCAGCAGCGACGCCACATGTTCGTCGCCGTGCAGCACTTCCTTGGCAAAACTGGGGAACTGCGCCAGGAACACCGCGCCGAAGAACCACATCCAGCTGATGCCCAGCAGTGAACGGAACACCACCGGCTGCTGGCGTGCCAGCTGCAGATTGCGCCAGGTTTCGGTGAACGGGTTCCAGTTGATGACCAGGCCCGGATCGGTGGCCGGAGCATGCGGAATGAACTGGGCGCACAGCCGCCCGACCAGCGCCAGCGCCACGCACACCACTGCCACCTGGGTGTGGCCCACCTCCGGCACGGCCACCAGCAGGCCGCCGGCCACATTGCCCAGCAGAATGGCGACAAACGTGCCCATTTCCACCATGCCATTGCCGCCGGTAAGCTCACGGTCGTTCAGCACCTGGGGCAGGTAGGCAAACTTGACGGGACCGAACAGTGTGGAGTGCAGGCCCATCAGAAACACGCACCCCAGCAGCACCGGCACGTTGGCCGTGATGAAGCCCCAGGCGGCAATGGCCATGATGGCGATCTCCAGGTTCTTCACCAGGCGGAACATGCGCGTCTTGTCCCATTTGTCGGTCAGCTGGCCCGAGGTCGCCGAAAACAGCAGGAACGGCAGGATGAACAGCGCCCCGATCACCAGCCCGGCCATGGCGGGCGGCAACCAGCCCACGCTGAGCTGGTAGGTCACCATCACCGTGAAGGCGAACTTGAACAGGTTGTCGTTGGCCGCACCACAGAACTGCGTCCAGAAGAAGGGGGCAAAGCGCCGCTGGCCCAGCAAGGCAAACTGGTTGGGATGGGGTTCCGATGGCGCGTGGTGGTCATGGTCCGGCTGTTGCATCTCACCCTCTGTGGGACCTGTTCACAGGCCCGGTTTCGTATAGGTCTTCAAACTCATGGGCCCCTGCCGGGCCCCTCTGCGCTGCATTATTTACGATAAAAATCATGGCGCTGCAGCCACGGCAGTGTCAGCGCAACGCCGCCCCAGGACGCCGCATTTCCGCAGCGGCACCCGCCATTCACACCGGCGGTATCCATAATCGATACCAATGAGCACCACCATCGACCTGATCCACGCGCTGAAGAAAGAGCTGAAGGCCGCGCACATGACCTATGCCGACCTGGCGCGCCACCTCGACATGGCCGAATCCAGCGTCAAGCGCATGCTCTCCAAGGGCGATATGCCCCTGTCCCGCATCGATGCCATCTGCCGCGCGCTGGGTGTCGACTTTGCCGACCTCGCGCGGCGCGTGGCCGACAGCCAGCCGCTGCTGCAGGAGATGACGCCCGAGCAGGAAACCGCCGTGGTGGCCGACCGCAAGCTGCTGCTGATGGCCATCTGCGTGCTCAGCCAGTGGACGCTGGAGCAGATCACCGCCACCTACCGCATGACGGAGGCCGAAGGCATACGCTACCTGGCGCAGCTGGACCGCATCGGCATCATCGAGCTGCGCCCCGGCAACCGCTACCGCCTGCGCCTGGCCAAGACCTTCCGCTGGCGGGCACGCGGACCGGTGATGGAGTATTTCCGCGAGCATGCGGTGCTGGACTACTTTGGCGGCAGCTTCGACCAGCCGGGGGAAACCATGCTCATGGTGCATGGCAATATCTCGCGCGCCCTGGCGCCCAGTTTCGTGGACCGCATCCAGCGCCTTGCGCACGATTTTTCGCAACAGCATCTGCAGGACCAGCGCCTGCTGCCCGAACAGCGCGAGGGCTACACCCTGGTGCTGGGCATGCGCAGCTGGGAATTCACGGCCTTCACGGCCCTGCGCCGCTGAACGGGCCGCTACAAGGCGCACGCTGCGCCGCACTGTCCGTGCATTTGCCTACGCAGCTTCACACAGCTTTGCACAGCAGCGATCCCCGCTTGACGCAGCCCACCGATGCTGGAGGCACTGCAAACCACGCGCAAGAGGAGCCGCTCATGTCCCACACCCCTGCCCTGACCACCCGCCTGCTGCTGGGCGCCGCCCTGGCGCTGACGGCGGCACTCGCCTCGGCCCAGCCGGTGTACCGCGCAGCCCCTGGCGCCCCGCTGGCCGTGGAAGTGCGCCATGACGGCCGCCACATGCACCGTCCGCCCCCGCCGCCGCCCCGTTATGAACGCCATCGCCCCCGTGTCGGCCATGCCTGGGTGGGCGGCCACTGGCGCTGGCAGGGGCACCGCTATGTCTGGATTCCCGGCCACTGGGTCAAGGCCCCGCGCCACCACCGCCCGTACTACGGCCACCGCTGATATCCCGCACTGACAGCACAACGCCCCGTGAAGGGGCGTTGTGTCGTGGGAGGGCAAGGTGCTTACACCAGCGCCTGGGTGAACACCGTCAGCTGGCCGCTCATGCCGTGGACTTCCCGGCCGGAGATTTCCCCGGCGGTCACAAAGCCCACCAGCGGGATCGGGCCCAGCGCATGGCGGATCAGCTGCAGCTCGGCATCGGCCTCGTTGGTGGCCGCCGTCCCTCCGCGCAGGTGGCTGCGCACATAGATGGCCCCGCGCACCATGCGCGCCGGCGCGGGCACACCTGCCTGGGGCCAGGGGATGTCCGGCGCCAGCTCTTCCTGGATTTCGGCACAGGCGCGGCGCAATTCGGACCAGGCCGCCGCACTGCTGCGCTCGCAGAACGCCACATGCATGCCCTTGTCCACCGTCTCGTCCAGAACGATGCCGCGGCGCAGCGGGTCCAGGCCCACGATCGGGCGCACGCGGGAACGCACATCGATGCTGCTGCCATGCGGCGTGTAGGTATCCAGCGACAGCGCCAGCAGCGTGTTGCGCACCCGGCTGATGGCGGCCTGGGCATCCACCTCCAGCTGCACATCCAGGGTCTGCATCAGAACGTCCAGCGCGGGGCGGCCGTTCAGCCCCAGGATCACATGGTCGCGCGCCTCGGTGATCTCCATCGGCGGGGCAATGGGCTTGCAACCCTGCACCACGCGCGAAAGCGTGTGCACCTGGTCGGAAAATGCCACGCCCGACAGCCCGCCGGACAGCAGACCGGTGTCATGGGCCACCGGCAGCTTGCGGCTCCAGGCCAGCTGGATGCCGCAGCGCCGGTCGGAACCGAAGCCCCCCATCATCTCGCCACTGGCGGTGTGCGAAGCCAGCTCCAGCAGCAGCTCTTCCAGCTCGGGCATGCGCCCGTCGCCGTGCACCAGCACGCTGTGCACCTCGAAACCTTCCACCTCGACCCGGGCAATCGGCTGCAAGCCGGAAAACTGGCGAAAGTCCGCCGTGCCCAGCAGCGGCAGCATCACGGCCAAGGCCCCCTGCTCACCGGCGTAGCGCATGTCGCCGCCCAGGATGGCCGGGGCCGCCATGCCGCTCCAGTGGCTGACCTCGGGCAGCTCCTTGGCGACTGCGGCCAGGATGTCCGCCGCATGCTTGGCATAGGGGGTGGTGAGATACATCAGGCCCAGTGCGGGCCAGGCTTGGCCCGATTGCATGGCCATTTGCGCCCGCAGTTGTGCCACCACCTGGGACAGCGCTTGCTGCCATTGGGCGTGGCTGGCATGGGCACAGGGAAAAAACGCCATGGAGTCCGTCCCTGTCCTTAGCGGCTGCGCTTGCGCGCGGGGGCGGCAGGCTTGGCCGCGGGTTGGGGCGCAGCGGTACGTGCCGCTTTGGGCGCTGCCTTTTTAGGTGCAGCCTTTTTGGCCGCAGGCGCTTTCTTGGCTGCGGGGGCCTTCTTCGCGGCAGCGCTGCGCGGGGTGGCCGAAGGTGCGCCAGCACTGCGGCTGGCCGCCGGCTTGGCCGCCTTCGCCGTGGTCTGGGCGGCGGCGCTGGAAGCGGCCTTCACCCCTTCGCTGGCCTGGCGCACCATGCTGCTGGCAGCGTTCATGGCCGCCTTGGTGAAATCCGTGGCCATGTGGGTGGCCTGGGCCATGGCCTGCTGCTGCGCCGGGTCCTGCAGCGCGGTGGCGGCGATCTGCTGGAACTGCTGCGACAGCGCGCCCCACCACAGCATGGGATCCCCCAGGCCGGCAGGTCCGGCGCCAGGAGGTGGCGCGGATGCATCGGCCTGCGCGGCATCGGGCTGCGCTGCGGCCTTTGCCTCGGAAGCGGCGGCCGGGTTTGGTGGGTCTGCCTCGGGGGCTTCGCTTTTGGCAGCCTTGGCCGCTGCCGACGACATGGGCCAATCAGCATTGCCGTTGGACGGTGCTGTGGCGGTCTGGTCCGCCGCCTTGCCGGTGAAGGTCTTGGCCAGGTCGGACATGCTGACATTCATGCCCTGCAGGGTGCTGAGTGTCATCTTCTGCACTTCCAGCGCCTGCACCGTGGCCGCCAGCGCACGGCTGTTCTGCTCCAGCCAGAACTGCACGGCCTTGAGCTCTTCAATGCGCTTGCTGATCTCCTCGATGCTGACCGTGGGCGCCACCCAGTGCGACAGCGGCGGCATGCCGGCCGAAGATTGCCCGGCCTTGCTCAGGTTTTGCAGAAAGTCGAAACCGGGGATGAATTTGCCGAAACCGAAAGGCGTGTGGTCGCTCATGGCCGTCCTCAGAAATGCTGGTCGTGGAGCACGGAGCGCCGCCGCGCGGCACACCGTCTTGTCCGTCACAGCTTACTCCAGCTCCCGGCACTCGGATAGCAACTGCCGCGCAGCGTTGCACAGCACCCACCACCACACGCCCAACGGCGCTCAGGCCAGCAGCAAAGTCCGCTCGGCGGCAGGCAGGGCCCGGTTGACGGGGGCTGCCACACCGTCCAGCCGGAAGATGCGCACCGTGTCCACCAGCGCGCTGGCCTGCTGCTGCAACGCCAGGGCAGCGGCAGACGCCTGCTCCACCAGCGCGGCGTTCTTCTGGGTGGTGTCGTCCATCTGTGCAATTGCCTGGTGCAGCTGTCCCAGGCCCGCACTTTGCGCCTGGCTGGACTGGGCAATGTCCTGAACCAGGGCCGCCATGTGCTGCACGCGGCCCTCCACCGTGGCCATGGTGCCGCCCGCCTGCGCCACCCGGGCCCGGCCCTGCTCCACTTCGTCGACGGAGTGCTGGATCAGCCCCTTGATTTCCTTGGCGGCCACGGCGCTGCGCTGGGCCAGCTCCCGCACCTCCGCGGCCACCACCGCAAAGCCCCGGCCCTGCGCGCCGGCGCGCGCGGCTTCCACGGCCGCATTGAGCGCCAGCAGATTGGTCTGGAAGGCAATGCCGTCGATCACCGCGGTGATGTCCACGATGCGCTGCGAAGCCCCCTGGATATGGCCCATGGCCTGGGCCACGGCATCCACCTCGCTGCGCCCCTGCTGGGCGATCTGGGTGGCCGACGCGGCCAGCGCGCTGGCCTGCTGGGCATGTTCGGCATTGCGCTGCACGGCTTCGTTCAGATCGTGCATGGAAGCCGTGGTCTGCTGCAAGGCGGCCGCCTGGCATTCGGTGCGCTGCGACAGATCCCGGTTGCCGCTGCTGATTTCCTGGGACGCCAGCGCCATGGCGTCGGTCCCCTGCCGCACCTCGCCCACGATGTGGCGCAGCCGCAGGTTCATTTGCTGCAAGGCCTGCAGCAGTTGCCCGGTCTCATGGCGCGCCGGGCTGGAGGGAATGTCCTGGCTCAGATCGCCGGCCGCCACATGCTGGGCCGCCTGCACGGCCTGCGCCAGGGGGCGTGCGATGGCACGCACCAGGGTCACGCCCGCCACGCCGGCCACCAGCAGCCCCAGGCACATGGCTGCCACCGACAGCCAGAACACCTGCTGGTAGCGCTGCTGGGTGGCACGGTAGAGGGCTTCGCCCCGCTGACGCTGCAGCGCCATCAGCGCATCGAGCGCCGTCCGTGCCGGCGGGTAGCGCGGGGCCAGGGACTGGGTGTACAGCTCGGTCGCCCCCGGCAGGTTCATGCTGCGCAGCGCAGCCACCGCCGGGCGCACCCCCTGCTGCAAAAAGTCCTGCTGTGCCGCGGCAAACTGCTGCGCCAGTTCCTGCTCCTGCCCATCGCGCAGGGCCGAGGCAAACGCCTCCCAGGTGGAGGCGCTGTCCTTGAGCTGCGCCTCCAGCGCATCCATGTCGCTGTCGATCTGGATCGGATCGGCAATGGCCGAGACCACGCCGAACTTGCCCATGTCCAGTGATTTGGTCACCTGGGCCAGCTGCTGCATGGGCTGCAGCTGCTGCTCCACCAGCGACTGCAGGGCCAGGTTGCTGTCACGCAGGCTGTACAGGCCCAGGGCCCCGAGCACGGCCAGCAGCAGCGCCAGAAAGCCCATGGCCGCGGCCAGGCGGGACCGGAGAGAGAGGTGTTGGAACATGCATGTCACCCATCGAAAAGATAGACACCCCGCCCCCCGGACGGGCCACGGTCGCACCGCCGGATCAGGCGGCGCGGCCTCCCAGGTACAGCTCGCGCACCTGCGGGTCGCTCATCAGCGCGTTGGCGGCCCCGGTCAGCGCCACCATGCCCATGGACAGCACATAGGCCCGGTCGGACATGCGCAAGGCCTCCATGGCGTTCTGCTCCACCATCAGAATGGTGACGCCTTCCTTGTCGCGCACCTGCACGATGGCCTTGAACACCTCCTGCAGCATCTTCGGAGAGAGGCCGGCCGAGGGCTCGTCCAGCAGCAGCAGGCGGGGCCGCGGCATCAGCGCACGCGCCAGCGCCAGGATCTGCCGCTCACCGCCCGACATCGAGGACGCCGGTGCGTTGAACTTGCGCTCCAGCACCGGGTACAGCGTGCAAAGCTCCTGCATGCGCTGCCTGCAGTCGGCGTCCGACATGAAATGCCCGCCCACCTGCATGTTTTCGCGGATGGTCAGCGAACTGAACACGTTCTCCGTCTGCGGCACAAAGCCCAGGCCCAGCTTCTGGATCTTCTGGTGCACCGGCACCTGGGACACATCCTGGCTCTCCAGCACGATGGAGCCCGAGCGCGGACGCAGAAAGCCGGCGATGGATTTCAGCAGCGTGGACTTGCCACAGCCGTTGGGCCCCAGCAGCGTGACGATCTCGCCGCGCTGCACCTGCAGCGTCATGCCCTTGAGGATGTCCACTTCGGCGGTGTAGCCCGCCACCACATTGTCGATCTCGATCATGCGCCCTCCACTTCCGCACGGGTTTCGGTCTTGGGCGCATGGCCGCCACCCAGATAGGCCTGCAGCACGCGCTCGTTGGACGACAGCTCGTCCGGGCGACAGCTGGCCACGATATGGCCACGGTCCAGCACGATGCAGCGGGTGCAGACCTCGCGGATGAAGTGCATGTCGTGCTCCACGATCACCACCGTCATGCCTTTGTGGTTCAGGCGGCGCAGCACCTGCACGATGTCGTTGCGCAGATTGGGGTGCACCCCAGCCGTGGGCTCGTCCAGCATCAGCAGGCGCGGGTCGCCCATCAGTGCACAGACAATGCCCAGCAGCTTTTTCTGCCCGCCGGACAGACCCGACGCCGGCAGGTCCTTGACATGGCTGAGCAGCAGCTCGTCGAGCAGCGCCGCCGCCTTGTCGCGTGCTGCCTTTTCGGCCGCCCGGGCACCCACGGTGTTCAGCAGCGTTTCCCAGAACCCATGGTGCTGGGTGGCCGCGGCCATGGCCACTTCCATCACCGACATCTTGGTGGGCATGGAAGGCAGCTGGAAGGTGCGGCCCAGGCCCGACTCGACGATGCGGTAGGCCGACAGCGCATCGATGCGCCGGCCTTCCAGCGTGATGCTGCCGCGGTCGATGCGCTCGAAGCCCGTCACGGTGTTCAGCAAGGTGCTCTTGCCCGAACCATTGGGGCCTAGCAGGCCGACGATTTCACCGGCAGCGATGTCGAAGCTGACATCCTCCAGCACCTTGTTGCCGCCAAAGGCCTTGGCCAGCGATTGAACTTGTAGCAGGGAACTCATGCGATCTTTCGCACCTTCTCAGGCACCAGGCCCTGGCTGCGCCACATCAGGCTGGCCAGCAAGATAAAACCAATCAGACCCAGACGCAGCGCGCCCGAGATGTCGGAGCTGAAGCCGAAGTAGTCCTTGGCGAACGGCACCAGCGCATAGGCGCCCTGCACCACCACCACACCCACCAGCACCCCGGCGGTGTTGCCCAGACCGCCGATCATCAGCATGGTCCACAGCCAGAACGTTTCCGATGCCAGCATGTAGTCGGGACCGACAAAGCTCATGTAGTGCGCATACAGCGAACCGGCCAGGGCCGTCAGCGCCGCACCGGACATGATGGCGCGCGATTTGAGCGAGCGCAGGTCATAGCCCATACAGGCAGCCAGCTGCGGTTCTTCCCGCATCAGGCGCAGCGCGCGGCCGAAGCGGCCGTTGCCGACACGGCGGCAGGCCAGCGCAAACACCAGCACCGCCAGCAACACCAGCGCCAGGAAGGCCATGGCGTTCCAGGGACGGCCCAGGCCGTCAAACAGCGAGGGGATGGCGCTGATGCCCTGCGCGCCCCCCGTCAGCCACACCTCGTTGGTGGCGGCGGTGCGCAGGATTTCCGCAATCGCCAGCGTGGCAATGCCCCAGTAGTCCGACGCCAGATTGCGCCCCAGGCGGGCAATGCACCAGCCCAGCGCCATGGCCACGCACACCCCGATGGCGGCCCCCGAGAAACCGCCCCAGCCCGACTGGATGGCGATGCCGGTGGCGTAGGCGCCAATGCCGGCAAAGGCGATGTGGCCGAAGTTCAGCAGCCCCGAGTAGCCGGCCTGCAGGTTCAAGCCCAGCGCCATCAGCGCATAGATACCGGCCACCGTGACCGAAGAAATCAGAAAATCAAACACGACGCACCTCCCGGTCGAACAGGCCATAGGGCTTGAACAGCAGCGCCAGCAGCAGAATCAGGAACGAGGCTGCGCTGATGTAGG
The DNA here is from genome assembly GCF_002479375.1 of Comamonas sp. UBA7528. Taxonomy (NCBI): domain Bacteria; kingdom Pseudomonadati; phylum Pseudomonadota; class Betaproteobacteria; order Burkholderiales; family Comamonadaceae; genus Comamonas; species Comamonas sp. UBA7528. Next base: position 47,382 of record NZ_DLMU01000006.1, on the reverse strand, counting down.
CCACCGGCATGAACAGCGGAGCCCCGCCCACCAGGCCGCCAAAATCGATATTCGTCACCGCGGTTTCCGTCGCGGCAATCAGCAGTGCGCCGGCCACGGCCCCCAGGGGGTTGCCCAGCCCGCCCAGGATGGCGGCGGCAAACACCGGCAGCAGCAGGTCGTAGCCCAGGTTGATGTGGGCACCGGTGGACAGGGCCAGCATGCTGCCGCCCAGACCGGCAATCGCCCCGCTGGCAAACGCCACGCCGCGGGTGATGCCCTCGGCGTTCAGACCCGAAGCCGCGGCCAGTGCCGGATTGCTGGCCAGCGCACGCATGGCGCGCCCTGTGCGGGTGAAGAACAGCAGCATCGCAAACAGCAGCAGCAACACCACGGTGGTGCCGACAAAGTACAGCTGCGTCGCGGTCACGCGGGCCTCACCGATCAGGATGGGCTCCGTCAGCGGCAGGTTGAACATGCGCGGAAACGAGCCCGCAAAACCTTGCATGAACGCCACCACCAGCATGGCCACGGCCAGCGAGCCGATCATGGCAATCGCGGGCCCGGCGCGCAGCAGGCGGCGGAACACCAGCAGGTGCAATCCCAGGGTCAGGACCCCGGTCACGGCACAGGAAATGGCAATCGCCAGCACCAGAGGCACGCCACTGGCATGCATGGCATAGGTTACGTACGCACCGAACATGGCGTACTGCACATGGGCGATGTTGGGAAATTTGACAAGCCCGTACACCATGCTCAGGCCCAGGGCGATCAGCGCCAGGTCCGAAGCACGCAGCAGCGTGTCCACCAGAAATTGAAGCATCTTGAGAATCCAGAGAGAAGCAGTCCGCCAGCTCCGACGCATCGGAGCCGGCAGAGGGTTCAGACCATCAGCGGATCAGCGCGGCACCACCTTGCCGTCGTACTTGAGCTTGGCGTAGGGCGGGTCGATGCGCTGGCGCTCGACATCGAACACGATGGGACCGGTCACACCCACATAACCACCCTTGCCCAGGTCCTTCAGCGCTGCCTGCACCTTGACGGTGTCGGTGGACTTGGCCTTGTTCATGGCGGCGGCCGTCATCAGCACCGCGTCATAGGCGTAGCCGGTGTAGGAAGTCTTGGTACCTTCCTTGTACTTGGCGTTGAAAGCGGCCTGGTAGGCCTTACCGGCATCGCCGTAGACATTGCCCACTTCCATGCCCAGCTGGCCGTTGGCGATGTTGGCCGGCGTGTCGGACAGGCTCATGGACAGCAGGATGGCGTACCAGGGGCTCTTGCGCAGGCCCAGCTCATAGGCTTCGCGGTTGAGCACCGCCGATTCCTGGCCGTAGGCCGTGTAGATGTAGGCATCCGGTGCCGAACGCGACACCTGCTGCAGCTCACGGCGGTAGGTGGACTGGCCGGCGGTGTACAGCAGCTCGGTCACGACCTTGCCACCCAGCTTTTCGAATTCCTGCTTGAAACCGTGGGCCACGCCCTGGCCGTAGGCATTGTTGGGGGCGATCATCGCGACCTTGCGGTAGCCCAGCGCCCAGGTGTCGGCGGCCGAGAACTGGTTGCCCAGGTTTTCCAGACCGATCAGGTTGAAGGAGGAAGCGCCCAGCTCGCGCACCTTGGTGCTGGTGCTGGCCACGTTGATGTGGCCCACGCCTTCCTTGACCAGGTACTGCGCCATGGGCAGCGTGATGCCGGAAGAGTATTCACCGATCACCACCGGCACCTTGTCCACGCTGGCCAGCTTGCGTGCCGCATTCAGTGCCGTGGTCGGGTTGCCGCCCGAGTCTTCCACGATCACGCCGAACTTCTTGCCCAGCACGCCGCCGTCGGCGTTGACCTTGTCCACCGCCAGCATCACTGCACGGCGCACGTCTTCGCCCACGGTGGCGTTGGCGCCGGTCAGCGACAGCACGGCCCCCATGTTGACTGTTTCCTGGGCTTGCACCACAGGGGTGACCGACAGCGTGCCCAGCAGGGCCGTGGCTGCGTAAAAACTGCGCATTTTGAACGTCATGTTTACTCCTCCTTCAGATAAATGGCAGGCGAATATGCCCGACCTGGTTCGCATGGCATGTACCCCGCAAGACACATGCCACCTCAGCGATCTGCGCTCAGCGCTGCATGTGGGGATAGGCATGGCCCGTGGGGGGCAGATGCGTCTCCTTGACCGTGCGTGGCGACACCCAGCGCAGCAGGTTCCAGGCCGATCCAGCTTTGTCATTTGTGCCGCTGCGGCGCGCACCGCCGAAGGGCTGCTGGCCCACCACGGCGCCCGTGGGCTTGTCGTTGATGTAGAAGTTGCCGGCCGCAAAACGCAAGGCCTGGCCCAGCTGTGCCAGCACCTGGCGGTCGCGCGCAAACACCGCACCCGTCAGCGCATAGGGGCTGGTCTGGTCCACCAGTTGCACCACGGCATCCCATTGCCCATCGTCGAAGACATAGACCGCCAGCACCGGGCCGAAGATTTCCTCGCGCATCAGCGCATGCTGCGGATCGCTGACCTGGATCACCGTGGGTGCGACAAAGAAGCCTTCGCTGTCATCCGCCGTGCCGCCAGCCACCAACTGGCAGCGGCTGTCGGTCCGGGCAGCGTCGATATAGCCCTTGATGCGCTGGAATGCCTTGCGGTCGATCACCGCGCCCATGAAGTTGCTGAAGTCGCGCACATCGCCCATGCGGATTTCGGCCAGCATGGCCAGCATGCGCTCCTTGACCTGGGGCCACAGCGAGGACGGGATGTAGGCGCGCGAGGCGGCGCTGCACTTCTGCCCCTGGAACTCGAACGCCCCGCGCACCAGGGCGGCGGCAAGTGCCGCTGCATCGGCGGAGGCATGGGCCAGCACAAAGTCCTTTCCGCCGGTCTCGCCCACCAGGCGCGGATAGGCGCGGTAGTGCGGCAGATGCTGCGCCGTCTGCTGCCACAGGCTGTCGAACACCGCCGTGGAGCCGGTGAAGTGAATGCCTGCCAGATGCGGGCTGGACAGCACGGCACCGCTCACCACCTGGGGGTCGCCGGGCACGAAGTTGATCACGCCCGGCGGCAGACCGGCTTCTTCCAGCAGCTCCATGAACAGGTAGTTGCTCAGCGAGGCCGTGGCCGACGGCTTCCACACCACGGTATTGCCCATCAGCACGGGGGCCGTCGCCAGATTCCCGCCAATGGCCGTGAAGTTGAACGGGGTGATGGCGTAGACAAAGCCTTCCAGCGGGCGGCAGTCCATGCGGTTGCGCACGCCGGCGCTGGACAGGGGTTGCTGCGCGGCCAGCTCCTGGGCGAACTGCACATTGAAGCGCAGGAAGTCGATCAGCTCGCAGGCCGCATCGATTTCCGCCTGCTGCACCGTCTTGCTCTGGCCCAGCATGGTGGCTGCATTGAGCTTCTGGCGCCAGGGGCCTGCCAGCAGGTCGGCGGCCTTCAGAAACACTTCGCAGCGCGCATCCAGGCTCCATTGCGACCAGTCCCGCTGCGCGGCGCATGCGGCCTGCACGGCCTGTTCCACATCGGCGGGGGTGGCCTGGCTCAGGCGGGCCAGCCGGTGCTGGTGGGCATGGGGGCTGACGACCTCCACGGTGTCGCTGCGCTGCTGGTGGCGGCCGGCAATCACCAGCGGAAGGTCCACGCACTGGGCGTGCTGCTGTTCCAGCGCGGCCTGCAGCTGCGTGCGTTCGGCCGATCCCGGCAGGTACGACAACACCGGTTCGTTGACCGCGAGATAGCTTGGGTTGATACAAGACATATACAAATTGATCCAAACACAACAAAATTGGATCCAATTATGCAAACAAGTATCCATTGGCACAATACGCATCTGATAGGGTTGAACCCGAAAAAGCCAAAAATTCCCATGACACGCAACGCCAAAGCCCTGCACCAGACCATCCGCGATCAGCTCCGCTACGAAATCCTGAGCGGCGCATTGCCTGTTGGTCAGCCTTTGAAGCAGGATGCTCTTGCCACCCGCTTCCACGCCAGCCGCATCCCCGTGCGCGAGGCGCTGCGCCAGCTGGAGGCGGAGGGACTGGTCACTCACCAGTTGAACAGGGGGGCCGTGGTCGCAGGCATGAGCCTGCTGCAGATCTGCGACATGCTGGACATCCGCATTGCGCTGGAATGCCACGCCGCCAAGCTGGGCGTGCCGAACATGGTGGAACGCGACTTCCAGGCCATGGAGCAGATCCTGGCGGCCTATGACGCCGCCACCACGGCGCAGGCGTGGGGTGAATACAACAGACGCTTTCACCTAGCGCTGTCGGCAGCCTCCAACAACCGGCGCCTGCACCAGCTGATCGAAGAGTTCTGCCTGAACACCGACCGCTACACCCATGTGCTGATCTCGCAGGCCACGGGCAAGGAAGGCCCGCAGTCAGACCACTACAAGATCGTGGACGCCTGCCGCCGCCATGACACCGCGACCGTGGTCCAGTACCTGGAAGAACACATCCAGTCCACCAAGCGCGAACTGCTGGCCATGCAGCGCCCTACGGCCAACCAGCCGGTGCTGGCCAACCCTGCCGAACAGCAGGACCACTGAAACTGCGCACAAAGAAAAAGGGGCCGAAGCCCCTTTTTCTTTGTGCGCCCAAACCCTGACTGCGGCGATCCGCGCTGCCATGGGGCGCCCGTTCAGTGCTGGTGCCCGCCGTGACCGGCATGGCCCGCCGGTGCTGCCGCGGCCCCCTTGGGGGCCATGGCCTGCACCGGCACCTGCAGGCTCAGGCGCGAGACGGCATCCTTGCCATCCTTGAACACCAGGGTGATGGGCACTTGTGTGTCCTTGAGCAGCGGGGCTTTGAGCTGCTGCAGCATGATGTGGTAGCCGCCGGGCTTGAGCTCCACGACCACGCCCTGGGGCAGGTCCAGGCTCTCGATGGCGCGCATGCGCATCACATCGCCTTCCATCTTCATCTCGTGCACTTCAGCCACGGCGGCGGCCGGGGTTTCCACACCAACCAGGCGCAGCGGCTCCTTGGCGGTCAGGCGCACAAAAGCGCCCGTGGCCTGCTGCCCCGGCACGCTGGCGCGGGCCCAGGCATTTTCCGCCGTCACATGGGCGGCATCGGCGTGGCTCCAGGCCAGGGAGGTGGTGGCCAGCAGGCCGGCGGCCAGGGCCACGCGGCGGGTCAAAGTGGTTGCAAACATTCAAAAGCTCCAAACAGGGAACGCAGGGTAGGCTGCGGCACCGTGGTGCGCGCACCTCTGCAGACAAAAGTCACTGCGCCGCGGCCTGCCCTTCACGGTGAGTGGCAGTGTCTGCCATCCCGGCGGGTGGCCGCGGCGCGGATTGCGGTGATGGCTCAGGAATGCGGTGGCCCTCTGGCCGGCAGCGCGGCTGCGACGCGGTAGACCCAGGGAATGGACCGCAGGCCCGCTGGCGGGGCCATGCCCGGTGCCAGCGCGGCGGGCTGGCCGGTAACGGGCGGCGGTGGCGCCAGCAGCGGCAGACACAGCGGGCAATCCAGGCCGTGCCCGGCGGCCGCGGCATCGTCACCCAGCAGCTGCGCAGCCGGGCTGGCCACCCAGTGCCGTGCGCCATCCAGGCCGCACAGCGGCTCCAGCGCGCCCGCCCCGGCCTGGGCCCGGGCCAGTGGCGACAGCGCAGCGCCCAAGGCCACACACAGCCATGCCGCCAGCACCCAACGGGTCCAGCGGTGCAGTGCATGAGGTGCAAGGAGGCGCATGGCGACATTGTAGGCAAGGCCCCCCAGCTGGGCGCCACGGGATCGCCCCAGCCTTTGCTTGCTACAGCACCGGTAGCGCATGCCCGGTACCCCACAGCAGCGACAGACGCCCGAGCCTCGACGGGCCGCAGGAGGCGTCTTGTCACCCTTCGGTGGATTAGCTGTCCACCTTCACCTTGGCTTCCTTGATGACGGCCGCCCATTTCGCCACTTCCGTCTTCTGGAACTCGGCAATCTGCGCCGGGCTCAGGGTGGATGGTTCCATGCCCATGGTTTTCAGGCGTGCCTTCATGTCTGGCGTGGCAATGATCTTGGCCACTTCCTGGTGCAGCTTCTGCACCACCGCATCCGGTGTACCGGAAGGGGCAAACAGCGCCTGCCAGGAGGTGACCTCGAAATTGGCCAGGCTGCTGACACCCGACTCGGCGACGGTCGGCACGTCCTTCAGCGCCTCGAGGCGCTGCTTCGATGTCACGGCCAGCGCTCGCAGCTTGCCGCTCTGGATGTGCGGGGCTGCCACCACCGTGGTATCGAACATCATGTCCACCTGCCCACCCATCACGTCCTGGATGGCCGGGCCGCTGCCTTTGTAGGGCACGTGGGTGAACTTGACGCCGGACTTCCAGCCCAGCATCTCCAGCGCCAGATGCTGCGAGGTTCCAGCGCCCGCCGATGCGGACGACAGCCCTCCCTGGCGCTTCTTGGCGGCTTCCAGCACGTCCTGCAGGCTTTTGTAGGGGCTGTTGGCGGCCACCACCAGCACCAGGGGGTTGGTGCCGATCAGGGTGATGGGAGTGAAGGACTTCACCGGGTCATAGCCCAGCTTGGGGTACAGGCTGATGTTGATGGCATGCGAGCTGATGGTGCCACCCAGCAGGGTGTAGCCATCGGGCTGGGCCCGTGCGGCCAGCTCCGATCCCACGCTGCCGCCGGCACCGCCGCGGTTTTCCACGATCACCGTGGTGCCGAGCGCCGGGCCCAGCTGCTGGGCAATCAGGCGGCCCAGGGTGTCGGTGGTGCCACCGGTGGCAAACGGCACCATGTAGGTGATGTTCTTTCCAGAGGGCCAATTGCCCTGGGCCTTGACCGCAGCGGGCAGGCCCGCCAGCACCAGCGGGGCAGCGGCCGCCTTCAGAAGCTGTCGACGTTGCATGAGTTGTCTCCTTGGTAAAAATGCCGCCGGTGGATTCCGGCGTGCAGGGGTCAGCAGGGCCGGAACGTGCTGCCCGACCCCTCTCGCTCTCAGGTCACAGGGGCCGGGTTGAACAACACCAGCGCGTTGCTGAGCTTCCAGTGCTCGGCCCAGGTCTTTTTCTTGCCGCTGGCGATGTCCAGCATCAGGTGGAACATTTCCCAGCCCAGGCTCTCGATGGTCTCCGTGCCCTCGGCGATGCGCCCGGCGTTCACGTCCATCAGGTCGTGCCAGCGGCGCGCCAGATCGCTGCGCGTGGCGACCTTGATCACCGGGCAGGCGGCCAGGCCATAGGGCGTGCCGCGGCCGGTGGTGAAAATGTGCAGATTCATGCCGGCGGCCAGCTGCAAGGTGCCGCAGATGAAGTCGGAGGCCGGGGTGGCCGCATAGATCAGCCCTTTTTGCTGCAGCTTCTCGCCGGGCGCCAGCACGCCACTGATGGGCGCGGACCCCGACTTGACGATGGAGCCCATGGCCTTTTCCACGATGTTGGACAGGCCGCCCTTCTTGTTGCCGGGGGTCGTGTTGGCGCTGCGGTCCGCGCGGCCGCGCGCCAGATAGGCGTCGTACCAGGCCATCTGGTCCACCATGGCCTGGGCCACGGCAGGGGTCGTGGCCCGCGCGGTCAGCTGGTCGATGCCGTCGCGCACTTCGGTCACCTCCGAAAACATCACGCTGGCACCGGCACGCACCAGCAGATCGGAGGCAAAGCCCACGGCCGGATTGGCCGTGACGCCGCTGAAGGCATCGCTGCCGCCGCACTGCACGCCCACGACCAGCTCGCTGGCCGGCACGGTTTCGCGGCGGCGCCGGTTGAGCCGCTGCAGGTGCACGTCGGCCTGGCGCACGATGCTGTCGATCATGCTCATGAAGCCGGTGTGCTCCTCCGACTGCAGACAGACCACATCCAGCGCAGCAGCGGCCCCGCCAGCGGGCGCCGCGCCCGGGTGCGGCATAGGCCGCAGCGGCGCTTCGGCGGGCAGCAGGCGCTCGGGCTGCAGCTTTTCGCAGCCCAGGCTCACCACCATGATCTCGTCCCCGAAATTGGGGTTGCGGCTGATGTTGCGCAAGGTCCGGATCGGGATCACCGCATCCGGCGCATCGATGGCCACACCGCAGCCATAGGTGTGTTCCAGCCCGACCACGTCATCGACCTGCGGATACCGGGGCAGCAGTTCCGCCTTGATGCGCTGCACCGCCACATCCACCACCCCCGCCACGCACTGCACCGTGGTGGTGATGGCCAGGATGTTGCGCGTCCCCACGGAGCCATCGGCGTTGCGGAAGCCCTCGAAGGTATAGCCCTCCAGCGGCGGCAGCGGGTCGGGGCGCACCGTGGCCATGGGCAGGCCTTCCAGCTCGGGGGCCTCCGGCATCTGCAGCACCTGCTCGTTCACCCAGCTGCCGCGCGGCAGGTCCTGGCTGGCATAGCCGATGGTGACGTTGTAGCGCCGCACCGCCGCGCCTTTGGCCAGATCCACCAGTGCCACCTTGTGGCCCTGCGGCACCTTCTGCACCAGCGTCAGGCCGTCGTCAAACACCGTCCCCGCAGGCAAACCGCCGTCGTTCACGACAATCGCCACATTGTCTTGCGCATGCATGCGGATATAGAGAGCTTGCCCCATCGAAATCTTTCCATTCACAAAGAAGAAGTGCGGCCTGACCGGCCTGCGTGTTCGCAGGCCCGGTGCTGCACGCCAGGGCCCGCCCCGTCACGACCCTGCGGTAGGCCGAAGGCTGTGGCGATGTAGTACGTTGTCATACAACATAAAGCGATTATCATCATGGCCATGCGCAGCCTGACATCGGAATTACCCCAAGCCCCCCCCCCTTCGGTTCTGCCTGAGGGCGCATCCCTGCGCAGCAAGGCAGGGCGTGGCAACCGCAACCTGGCCAGCCTGTTGTCCGAGGAGTTCGGCCACAAGATCCGGCAGGGCCTGCTGCGCGAGGGCGACAAGCTCCCCACCGAGTCTGAACTGGTGCGCAACTACGATGTCAGCCGCACCGTGGTGCGCGAAGCACTGTCCAAGCTCCAGGCCGCGGGCCTGGTCGAAACCCGCCACGGCATCGGCACCTTTGTGCTGCCGGCCCAGCACAACCCGGGCCCGGTGCTCAGCGCCCACGAACTGAGCGAATCGGTCGACGTGCTGGCCGTGCTGGAGTTGCGCATCAGCCTGGAAACCGAGGCCGCAGGCCTGGCGGCGCAACGCCGGCAACCCCAGGACCTGGAGGCGATGCGCGCAGCGCTGCAGGCCTTTGAATACCATTTCGCGCAAGGCAACGACACGGTGGAGCACGACCTGGCCTTCCACCTGAGCATCACCCAGGCCACCGGCAATCGCTATTTCCGGGACATCCTGGAGCACTTCGGCACTCTGCTGATTCCGCGCAACCGCATCACCTCCATCCACACCTCCCCGCGCGACCCGGACTACCTGCGCCGCGTGAACCGGGAGCACGAAGAAATCTTTTCTGCCATCGACCGCCAGGATGCGGACTCGGCCCGCGCCGCCATGCGCATCCACCTGACCAATTCGCGCGAACGCCTGCGCCTGGCCCAGCGCCTGAGCCAGGCCGCCAACCTGCCCTCCGACGTCTGACCCGCACCCCACACCGGGCAGGACACACCGCCCGCAGCACCGTCTGCGTGCGCCCCCCCGCTGCACCCCCACCGATTCCGCGTTTCCCCTAGTACCAAATCGCTTGGAAGCATACCGTCTTGAGTTGTATGATGACTGACCACAAAAAGGAGACAAGCACCATGGTCCGTCGCTCTCGCGTTCTGCGCTCACTGCTGGCACTGACAGCAGCAAGTCTGCTGGCAAGCCCTTTGCTGGCTGCCGACAACTGGCCCAGCAAGCCGATCCGGCTGGTGGTGCCTTACCCTCCAGGCGGCAGCTCCGACATCATTGCCCGCTCCATCGGCCAGCTGATATCGCAGGAACTGAAGCAGACCGTGGTGATTGAGAACAAGCCCGGCGCCAACGGCAATCTGGGGGCGGAATTCGTCGCCCGCGCCCAGCCCGATGGCTACACCTGGCTGCTCTGCGACCTGGGGGCCCTGGCCATTTCCCCGGCGGTCTACACCAAGCTCAGCTTCGACCCGTCCAAGGACCTGCGTGGCGCCGCCATGCTGGCCTACTCGCCCCACATGCTGGTCGTCCACCCCTCGGTGCAGGCCCGCAACCTGCAGGAGCTGGTCGCGCTGTCCAAGAAGCAGGATCTGAATTTTGCCGTCACCGCCAACGGCAGCGCCCCCCATCTGGCGGGCGTGGAGCTGGCCCGCCTTACCGGCGCCAAATGGGTGTATGTGCCGTACAAGGGCGGCGTGCAATCGGTGCAGGACACCGTGGCCGGCCAGACCCAGGTGCTGATGAACGGCATGCTCGCCACCTACCCGCATGTGCAAAGCGGCAAGCTCAAGCTGCTGGGCATTTCCAAGAGCACCCGCATGCCGCTGATTGCCGATGTGCCCACCCTGGCGGAACAAGGGGCCCAGGGCTTTGCCTCCGGCACCTGGCAGGGCGTGGTGCTACCGGCCAAGACGCCGGAGGCCGTGGTGCAGCGCGTGAACCAGGTGCTGCTGACCGCCATCCGCTCCCCTGACGTCCGTGCCCGCCTGACCGGCCAGGGCGCCGAGGTGGTCACCATGACCCCCGCCGAAACCGACAAGTTCTTCAACGCCGAGCGTGCCCGCTGGCGCACCGTGGTGCAAACCGCGCAACTGCAGCTCGATTGAGCTGCCAGATCTTTTTTGTCTGCTTTTTCAAGGATGAACATGACTCCCCAAGACCTCAAAGACGTGATGAGCTCCGGCCTGCTGTCCTTCCCCGTGACGGACTTCGACGCCCAGGGCAACTTCAATGCCAAGGGCTATGCCGCACGTCTCGAGTGGCTGGCCCCTTACGGCGCCAGCGCGCTGTTCGCGGCCGGCGGTACCGGTGAATACTTCTCGCTGTACGGCGAGGAATACGGCCAGATCATCAAGACCGCCGTGGACACCTGCCGCGGCAAGGTGCCCATCATCGCCGGCGCCGGCGGCCCGACCCGCACCGCCATCGCCCACGCCCAGGAAGCCGAACGCCTGGGTGCCCACGGCATCCTGCTGCTGCCCCACTACCTGACCGAGGCCGGCCAGGAAGGCCTGATCGCCCATGTGGAGCAGGTCTGCAAGAGCGTGAAGTTCGGCGTCATCGTCTACAACCGCGACCGCACCCGCTTCACGCCCGAATCGCTGGCCATCCTGGCCGAGCGCTGCCCCAACCTGGTGGGTTTCAAGGACGGCATGGGCAATATCGAGACCATGTCCTCCATCTTCATGGCAATGGGCGACCGCTTCGCCTACCTGGGGGGCCTGCCCACGGCCGAAGTCTATGCCGCCGCCTACAAGGCCCTGGGCACGCCGGTGTACTCCTCGGCCGTTTTCAACTTCATCCCCAAGACGGCGATGCAGTTCTACGAAGCCGTGCGCACCGACGACCAGGCCACGCAGCACAAGCTGCTCAAGGAATTCTTCATGCCCTACCTGAAGATCCGCAACCGCGTGGAAGGCTACGGCGTCAGCATCATCAAGGCCGGCGCCAAGATCGTCGGCCATGACGCCGGCCCTGTGCGCGCGCCGCTGTCGGACCTCAAGCCCCATGAGATGGAAGAGCTCAAGGCCTTGATCGACAAGCTCGGTCCCCAGTAAACCGGCCCCGGCGGCTGCAACCAGCCGCCGACCCCAGGAGACAAAGACATGAAAAAAATACTGATTGCGCTGGGTTGCGCGCTCTCGCTCGCCGCCCAGGCGTCCGGCAACTTCCCGGAGAAGGCCGTCAACGTCATCGTGCCCTTCCCCGCCGGCGGCTCCACCGACATGGTGGCCCGTGCCGTGGCCCTGAGCATGGGCGAACAGCTAGGCAAGCCCTTTGTGGTGGAAAACCGCCCCGGTGCCACCGGCACCATCGGTGCCGGCGCCGTCAAGCGTGCCCCGGCCGACGGCTACACCCTGCTCGTCGCCTCGCTGGGCCCGTTTGTGGTGACGCCCCATCTGATCAAGAACGTCCCCTACGACGCCACCAAGGATTTCGACTACATCACCATCCCCGTGCAGGCACCCAACGTCCTCGTCGCCAGCACATCGCAGAAGGCGCGCACCGTGGCGGAGGTCATTGCCACCCTCAAGGCCCAGCCCGGCAAGATCAGCTTCGCCAGCTCCGGCAACGGCTCCTCCGACCACCTGTCGGCCGAGCTGTTCTGGCAGCAGACCGGCACCGAAGCCATGCACGTGCCCTACAAGGGCGGTGCCCCGGCCATCACCGACCTGCTGGGCGGCCAGGTGGACTTCTCGTTCCAGAACGTCAACGCGGTGCTGCCGCACCTGCGCAGCGGCAAGCTGCGCGCCATTGCCGTCACCGGTAGCCAGCGCTCTCCGGTGCTGCCCGATGTGCCGACCCTGGCCGAGGCCGGCGTCAAAGGCGCCGAGGTGTACTCCTGGCAGGGCATGGCCGCCCCCAAGGGCCTGCCGGCGGACGTGAAGGCCAAGCTGGCCAAGGCGGCCATCGCCGCCGTGCAGCAGCCCGAACTCCGCAAGCGCTTCATGGAGCAAGGCCTGGAAATCGTGGGCAACACTCCTGAAGAGTTCACCCGCTTTCAAGCCCAGGAAAACGAGCGCTGGAAGCAGCTGATCCAAACCCGCAAGATCACCGCCGATTGAACGGCACGATCGGGCGCAACACCACGGGGCGGCTTCCGGCCGCCCCCTCCCTCCTTGGCAGCCCACCCCTTCCCCGCGGCGCTGCCAACCCCATCTCAAGGATTCCCAGGCATGGCGCTCTCCCGACCACGCGTTCTCCAGTACGGCAAGATGCCGCTGCCCCAGCTTGACACCGACCTGGCCCAGCACTACGACGTGGACATCCTGTCCCAGCAGGCCGATACCGACCGTTTCCTGGCCGAGCACGGCGCACAGTTCGAATACGTGGTCACCTCGGCCGCCATGGGCCTGCCCGCCCGCGTGGTCCAGGCCCTGCCCAACCTCAAGTTCGTGAGCAGCTTTGGCGTGGGCTTCGATGCGCTGGACAAGGACGCCCTGCTGCAACGCGGCGCGCGCGTGGGCTACACCCCCGGCGTGCTGGACGATTGCGTGGCCGATCTGGCCTTTGCCCTGCTGCTGGACGCGACCCGCGGCCTCAGCGAATCCGACCGTTTCGTGCGCAGCGGTGGCTGGCGCCAGGGCCGCTTCGGCATCCGCACCCGCGCCAGCGGCAAGCGCCTGGGCATCTTCGGCATGGGCCGCATCGGCTCCACCGTGGCGCGGCGCGCCTCGGGCTTCGACATGGAAGTGGCCTACCACAACCGCCGTCCGGTCGAAGGCTCGCCCCATCTGTACCTGCCCTCACTGCTGGAGCTGGCACGCTGGGCCGACATCCTGGTCATCACCGCCGCCGGCGGCGAAGGAACGCGCCACCTGGTGAATGCCGAGGTGCTGGCCGCCCTGGGCCCGCAAGGGTTCCTGGTCAACGTGGCCCGCGGCAGCGTGGTCGACGAAGCCGCACTGGCCGATGCCCTGGCCCACCAGCGCATTGCCGGGGCCGGACTGGACGTGTTCGAGGACGAACCCCACCCCCTGCCCGCGCTGCTGGGCCTGGACAACGTGGTGCTGGCCCCGCACATCGCCAGCGGCACGCACGAAACCCGCCGCGCCATGGCAGACCTCGTGCTGCACAACCTGGACCAATTCATCGCCACAGGGCGCCCCGCCGCCGAGGTGCCCTGGTCCGCCGCACAGTGATGTGCTGCGCACCCTTTTTTCCCAGCGTCTGTTGAAGAGCCCTCCATGTCCACTACCCCGACCATCACCGAGATCGAAGTCATTCCCGTCGCCGGCCGCGACGGCATGCTCATGAACCTCAGCGGCGCGCACGCGCCCTACTTCACCCGCAACATCGTGCTGGTGCACGACAGCGCAGGCCACACCGGGGTGGGCGAGGTCCCCGGCGGCGAAGGCATTCGCCAGGCGCTGGAGGACAGCAAGCAGGTGCTGATCGGCCGCTCCATCGGCCAGCACCTGCAGCTGCTGCAGGCGGTGCAGAAATCCCTGGAGGGCCGCGACACCGGCGGCCGCGGTTTGCAGACCTTCGACCTGCGCATCGGCGTGCACGCAGTCACTGCCATCGAATCCGCACTGCTGGACCTGCTGGGCCAGCACCTGGGTGTGCCCGTCGCTGCCCTGCTGGGCGAAGGCCAGCAACGCGACCGCGTGGAAATGCTGGGCTACCTGTTCTTTGTGGGCCCCAGCGACCAAACCAACCTGCCCTATGTGAAACCCGGTGAAGACACGCTGGGCACGGACAGCTGGACCCAGGTGCGCCACATGACGGCGATGACCCCCGATGCCATCGTGCGCCAGGCCGAAGCCGCCCATGCGCGCTATGGCTTCAACGATTTCAAGCTCAAGGGCGGCGTGCTGGCCGGCGAGCAGGAGGTCGAGGCCGTGACCGCGCTGGCCCGGCGTTTCCCCGAAGCCCGCGTCACCCTGGACCCCAACGGCGGCTGGCTGCTCAAGGATGCCATCCGCCTGATGCGCGACATGCACGGCGTGCTGGCCTATGCCGAAGACCCCTGCGGCGCCGAAGGCGGCTTCTCGGGCCGTGAAGTCATGGCGGAATTCCGCCGCGCCACCGGCCTGCCCACGGCCACCAACATGGTCGCCACCGACTGGCGCCAGATGGTGCACGCCCTGTCGCTGCAGTCCGTGGACATCCCGCTGGCCGACCCCCATTTCTGGACCATGGCCGGCTCCGTGCGCGTGGGCCAGACCTGCCGCGACTGGGGCCTGACCTGGGGCTCGCACTCCAACAACCACTTCGACATCTCGCTGGCCATGTTCACCCACGTGGCCGCGGCCGTGCCCGGCAAGGTCACGGCCATCGACACGCACTGGATCTGGCAGGACGGCCAATACCTCACGCAGAACCCGCTGCAGATCCGGGGCGGCTTCGTCGAGGTGCCCCAGACCCCGGGCCTGGGTGTGACCGTGGACCGCGCCGCGCTGCAGCGCGCCAACGCCCTGTACCTGGAGCACGGCCTGGGTGCACGCGACGACGCCATCGCCATGCAGTACCTGATCCCCGGCTGGAAGTTCGACAACAAGCGGCCCTGCATGGTTCGTTAAGCAACCCCTGAGCGGCTGGCGCCGCTTCCTCCTCTCTCGCTGCGCGGGAGGGGGACGGTGCCAACGCTGCGGGGCGGCCCTTGCTCGGCGCCCCACCTGGACCGCGCCAGCGGCTACCGCCCTGCCCTTTGCCTCTTTTTCTTACGGAGAACTCCATGTCCCGCTACGACAACCTCATCAACGGCCAATGGACGGCCGCCGCCACCTACAGCCCCAACACCAACCCCAGCGACCTGTCCGATGTGGTCGGTGAATACGCCCAGGGCGATGCGCAGGACGTGCAGGCCGCCGTGGCCGCTGCCGTCGCCGCCTTCCCGGCCTGGTCCACCTCGGGCATCCAGGCCCGCTCCGACGCGCTGGACAAGATCGGCAGCGAAATCCTGGCGCGCAAGGAAGAGCTGGGCGAGCTGCTGGCCCGCGAAGAAGGCAAGACCCGCCCCGAGGCCATTGGCGAAGTCGGCCGCGCCGGCCAGATCTTCAAGTTCTTTGCCGGCGAATGCCTGCGCCTGTCCGGCGAGACCGTGCCTTCGGTGCGCCCCGGCATCGGCGTGGAGATCACGCGCGAACCCATCGGCGTGGTCGGCCTGATCACCCCCTGGAACTTCCCCATCGCCATCCCCGCCTGGAAGATCGCTCCGGCCCTGGCCTTCGGCAACTGCGTGGTCCTGAAGCCCGCCGACCTGGTGCCCGGCAGCGCCTGGGCCCTGGCCGACATCATCCACCGCAGCGGCATCCCGGTCGGCGTGTTCAACCTGGTCATGGGCCGCGGCCGCGTGATCGGCGAGGCCCTGGTCAATCACCCCGGCGTGGCGGCCATCAGCTTCACCGGCTCGGTGGGCGTGGGCCGCGGCATTGCCGAAGCCTGCGTGAAGAACGGCAAGAAGGTGCAGCTGGAAATGGGCGGCAAGAACCCCCAGATCGTGCTGGACGACGCCGACCTGAACCAGGCCGTGGAACTGTCAGCCCAAAGCGGCTTCTACTCCACCGGCCAGCGCTGCACGGCATCCAGCCGTCTGATCGTGACCGACAAGATCTACCCCGCCTTCATCGAGGCCCTGCAGGCACGCATGGCCAAGATCAAGGTCGGCGATGCGCGCGCCGCCGGCACTGACATGGGCCCGGTGGTCAGCCAGGCCCAGCTGGAACAGGACCTGTCTTACGTGGAAATCGCCAAGGCCGAAGGTGCGCGCCTGGCGGCCGGCGGCAGCCGCGTGGCCTGCCACACGGGCAGCGGCAAGGACGGCTTCTACATGGCCCCCACGCTGTTCGTGGACACCGAGGCCGGCATGCGCATCAACCGCGAGGAGGTCTTTGGCCCGGTGGCCAGCGTGATCCGCGTCAAGGACTACGACGAAGCCCTGGCCGTGTCCAACGACACGCCGTTTGGCCTGTCGGCCGGCATTGCCACCACCAGCCTGAAGTACGCCACCCACTTCAAGCGCCACAGCCAGGCCGGCATGGTGATGGTCAACCTGCCCACGGCCGGTGTCGACTACCACGTGCCGTTTGGCGGCCGCAAGGGATCGAGCTACGGCCCGCGCGAACAAGGCCGCTACGCCCAGGAGTTCTACACCACGGTCAAGACCGCCTACACGCTCGCGTAATCCGACGCACCCAGCGCGCCCCGGGGCCATCCCCTGCGGGCGTGCGGTGCGCGCAGGACGCTCGCCGCAGCAGGGCCTGCCGCCCTGCGTCAAGGGGCGGCGCCTCCATGACCGCCAACCGTTGACACCGGCATGACAGAACGTGCCCGGAAAGCACAGCCGGTGGTGCTATCTTCTGACCACTATGCAAAGCCTGTTTCACCTTGCCTACCATGTGACCGACCTGGACGCCGCGCGCCGCTTTTACGGCGGCGTGCTCGGCTGCCGCGAAGGCCGCAGCACCGACACCTGGGTCGATTTCGACTTCTTTGGTCACCAGATCTCGCTGCACCTGGGCCAGCCTTTTGCGGTGGCCAACACCGGCAAGGTCGGCAACCACATGGTGCCCATGCCCCACCTGGGCGTGATCCTGCTGAAGCCGGAGTGGCTGGACCTGGCCGAACGCCTGAAGGCCGCTGGCACACAGTTTGTGCTGGAGCCCCAGGTGCGCTTCGAAGGCGAACCCGGCGAGCAGTGGACCATGTTCTTCTACGACCCCAGCGGCAACCCCATCGAAGTCAAAGGCTTCACCAGCTGGGACGCGGTCTACGCCCACTGACCCCGCGGCGGCCGGCAGACGCCCAGCCGTCCCTCCCCTTCGGACTGCAGGCGGAGCATGCCTGCAGCCGCCTTGGACTCACGCAGCCGGCGCAGCGCCCAGAAACCGCAGCAAGCCGCTGCTGCGCTGGGTGGGGCTGGCAATGGCCGATGCCAGCAGCCCCGGCCCTTCGGACCACAGCGAAAACGCCTGGCGCGCACGCGTGATGCCGGTATAGACCAGTTCGCGGTTCAGCACATGGCCGCCCTGCGCGGCCAGCACCAGGGCCGTGTGCTCGAATTCCGAGCCCTGGCTTTTGTGCACCGTCATCGCAAACGCCGTCTCCACCTGCGCCAGCCGCGCGGTGCTGACGGCATGCAACTGCTCACCTTGCGCAAAGTACACGCGCAAGCGCGCGGGATCGGCCCAGCTGGGCAGAGCCATGCCGATGTCGCCGTTGGACACGCCCAGCTGCGCGTCATTGCGCGTCACCATCACCGGGCGGCCCAGGTACCACTCGCCATCCTTGCGCAGCAGGTCCTGCCGCTCCAGCACCTGCTCCACGGCACGGTTCAGCCCGGCCACGCCCCAATCGCCCTCGCGCACGGCACACAGCAGGCGAAAGCGGTCGAACGCCGCCAGCACCGAACGCACCCAGTTCTGGTGCGCGGCCTCGCGGTCCCAGCGCGCAGCACGCCCGGCCTGCAGCTGCCGGGCATAGGCGGCGTAGCCAGCCTGCGTACCCCGGCCCTGCACCGCCATGGTGGCAATGGCCATGGCCGGACCGCCCTGGTGGGCCCACAGCGCACTGTCCAGCCCGCTGCGGGTCTGCGCCAGCAGCAACTGCTGCGCCTGCGCCGCATCGCCCGCATTCACGGCCAGCGCCAACTCGCCGATGGGCCCACCAAAACGCCGGCTTTCGCGCAGCATGACGGTGTGCTGGGCCAGGGGCATAGCGGCCTGCGCCGTGGTGAAAGCGGGCGCAATGGTCTGCCCCGCCACGCGCTGCGCATAGGCCACGGTGTCGGGCAGGTAACCGCCCTGCTGCGCGCCCCGGCACAGGTCTCCCAGCACGGCGCCGGCCTCCACCGAGGCCAGCTGGTCCTTGTCGCCCAGCAGCACCAGCCGCGCGGTGGGCGGCAGCGCCTGCAGCACCGCCGCCATCATTTCCAGGTGCACCATGGACGCTTCATCGACGATGAGCACATCCACATCCAGCGGGTGGCCTGCATGGTGGCGGAAATGCCGCGTATCCGGCCGTGCCCCCAGCAGCGCGTGCAAGGTCCGGGCGGCGCCCATGCGCTGCACCAGCGTCTTCAGATCCAGCCCGGGCTGCACGGCGTCGTGCAATTGCAGCAGCGCCGCATCGATGGACTGCTTGAGCCGCGCCGCGGCCTTGCCCGTGGGCGCCGCCAGCGCCACGCGCAGCTGCTGCGCATCGGGCGCCGTGGCAAACAGCAGCGCCAGCAGGCGTGCGGCGGTATAGGTCTTGCCCGTGCCCGGCCCTCCGGTGATGACCGACAGCCGCCCGCGCAGCGCCAGCGCACAGGCCATTTTCTGCCAGTCCAGGGGAGCCTCCGGCTGCGGCGGCCCGAACAGCCGGTCCAGCCAGTGGCGCACGGCCGTGTCCTTCACGGCCTGGGCCTCCACCGCCGTGCGGCGGGCCAGGTGCTCGGCCACCGTGCGTTCGTAATCCCAGTACCGGCGCAGATACAGCAGCGGTTCGGCACCGGGCAGCAGCACCAGGGGCTGGCCAGCATCGGCATCACGCCCCACCACGCGCACCACCGGGCTGCGTGCCAGCGCCGCCAGCCACGGCGCCATGCTGGCTGGCAGCTGGGCCCACAGCGCCTGCTGCGCTGCCAGTGCCTCGACCGGCCAGGCCAGCACGCTGTTGGGGGCCTCCACCAGCGCCTGCAGCGGCAGGCAGCTGTGGCCGCGCCCTTCCATCTGCGCCAGCACGGCGGCCGCCACCAGCAAGGCCGGCTCCGCCGCCGCATCCTGGCTGTAAACAAACCGGGCCAGCGCCGTATCCAGCCGGCGCAGCAGGCCGGCATCGCTGAAGCGGTCCAGCACCGTCAGGCTGTCCGCCACGCTCACCTCCGGCGCAGCAAACAGGTCCAGGGTCTGCACATCGCGCACGCGTTTGGCCTTCATGGCTGCACCTCCTCGCCCAGCTGGGCATCCAGCGCATCCAGCAGGCCCAGCAGATCCGGGGACTGCGGCAGCACCTGCATGCCTTGTGTCACCCCGTCGATGCCGCGCAAAAAGTAGTACAGGGCCCCGCCCAGCTGCTGCGCCGGCACATAGGAATCGCCCAGGCGGCTGCGCAGCAAGCGGTGTAGCGCCAGCAGGTAGAGCGCGGCCTGCACGTCATAGCGGTGCTCCAGCATGGCCTGCGCCAGGGCCTCGGCACTGTAGGCACGGGCGTCCGCTCCCAGGTGGTTGGTTTTGTAGTCCAGCACCCAGTAGCGCCCCGCATGGCAGAACACCAGGTCGGCAAAGCCCATCAGCATGCCGTGCAGCTCCCGCTGCGGCAGCGCCGGGCGCTCCATCCCGGGCAGGATGAACTGGCGGCACAGGGCGTCGATGCGCGGCGCCGACAGCTGTTGCACGGGCAGCCAGAACTCCATCTCGGCCAGTACCGCCCCCTCCTGACCCAGCTGCGCCAGGCTGACCGGCAGTGGCGCCAGCGGCTGGTGGACCACGGCACGCAGCCAGCGCAGCACATCCAGCCCCTGGTCCTTGCGGCCGGCGCGCTCACAGCGGCGCAGCAGCCGGGTTTCCAGATCGTCTGGCGCAGCGCCTTCGTCGGGCGGCGCTGGCGGCAGGGCAAAGCCTTCGCCGGCCAGCCATTCCAGCTGGTCGTGCAAAAAATTCCCCACCACCGGACCGCGCATGAAGCGGTGCCATACGGCAGCGGTCCCGGTGTCGACGGAAGGCAGCGGCAGCCCCTCCACCGGCGCTGGCGCGGCATCGCCGGCCGTGGACGGCACTTCGTCATCGGCAGGGTGCAGCGCCACCACCGGCAGCACCGGCACGCTGGCGGCTGCCATGGCACGGGTCAGCGCCGAAAAGCTGCCAATGCCCCAGCGGCGGTCGAATTCCGCAGCATACGGCTGCGCAGGACGCAAGGCCGGCGCAGCGGCTGGGGGCTGCCAGCGCTGCACCGCCGGCAGCTCGGCCGGGGCATCCACCACGCGGATCTCCGGGCAGCCTTGCGCCAGGGCCTGCAGCTGGGCGCGCCAGCCTTGCACGGAATGTGCGGCATCGCCGGCCAGCACATAGCCGGCTGCCCCCTGTTCGTTGACGCAGGCCTTGCCATTGCCGCGCTTCATCGGTGCCATGCCCATCCACAGGGCATGGCGTGGGCGGGTCAGCGCCACGTACAGCAGGCGCAGGTCTTCGCGCAGGCGCTCCCTGTCGGCCTGGGCCAGCTGGGTGCTGTCAAAGTCCAGCACCAGCTCACGTGCCGGCCCGGATTCGCCCTGGACCGGCAGCGACAGATAGGCCGTGCCCCGCTTTTCCACCGCACGGAAGCTGCCCGCGAACGGCAGGCAGACCACGGGATACTCCAGCCCCTTGCTCTTGTGCACGGTCACCACCTTGACCAGATCGGCATCGCTTTCCAGGCGCACAATCTGCGCCTCACCGCCTCCGCCCGGGCTGTCGACCTCGGTGGCCAGCCAGCGGATCAGGGCCTGCTCGCCTTCCAGCTGGGCGCTGGCCGTCTGCAGCAATTCGGCCAGGTGCAGGTAGTTGGTCAGCCGCCGCTCGCCCCCGATGCTGGCCAGCCAGCGGGCCGGCAGCTGGAAGCGGTACAGCGTCTGCCGCAGCATGGCCAGCACCCCCTGGCGCAGCCAGATGCCATGCAGCTCCTTGAGCTGTTCGCTGTGAGCGTCGAAAGCCTCTTCATCGGCGGCCAGCTGGGCCAGGGCTTCCAGCGACCAGCCCATCAGCCGGGTGGCCAGGCCCGCACGCACGGCCAGGGCATCCAGCGGTGCAGCCACGGCACGCAGCCAGTACAGCAGGTCCTGTGCCTCGTCGCTGGCGAAGACCGAATCCTGGTCCGACAGATAGACCGAGGCCACGGCGCGCTGGGCCAGCGCACGGCGCACGGCGGCCGCCTCTTTGCCGGTGCGCACCAGTACCGCAATATCGGCCGGGCGCAGGCGCTGCAAAGGCTGACCGCCCTCGGCATAGCCGGTGGAGGCATCCATCAGCCAGCGCACGATCTGGTCAGCGCAATGCACGGCAAAACGCCTGCGGATGGCATCGCTGCTCAGCGGCTCCGCGCTGACCTCGCCATCCCAGACCACGGTCAGCGCGGGCATCGGGACAGGGCCTTCCATCAGCACCTCGCGCCGGCCCTGGGCGGCCACCGGCTCGAACGGCAAGGGGTTGTGCGCGCTGCTGGTGCGGAACATGAAAGCTCCTTCGCCCGGGCGCTGCTCCGCACCGGCAAACCAGTGGTTGACGGCCCGCACCAGCGCCTGGGTGGAACGGTAGTTGGTGCCCAGCACATAGTGCCGCCCGGCCGTGGCCTGCCGCGCCTGGAGGTAGCTGTAAATGTCGGCACCGCGAAAACCGTAGATGGACTGCTTGGGATCGCCAATCAGCAGCAGCGCACTGTCTGCGCTGTTGTCCCGGGTACGGTAGATCTGGTCGAACAGCCGGTACTGCAGCGGCGAGGTGTCCTGGAATTCGTCGATCAGCGCCACCGGGTACTGGGCCTGGATGCTGGCGCGCAGCGCCGGGCCGTTGTCGCCGGCCAGCGCTGTGTCCAAGCGCTGCAGCATGTCGGCAAAGCCGAAGGTGCCGGCCTGCTGCTTGAGCCATTGCAGGCGCTGCTGCACCTGGGCCGCCGCATGCAGGCGCAAGCTGCTGCGCAGGCTGGGCAGTTGCGCCAGAGCCTGCAGCACCTCGGCCAGCTCCTGCGATGACGGCGGCAGATCCACCGGCGCATCGCCCTTGCGTGCCTCCTCCAGACCGGCGGGCACCAGCCGGGTGGCTCCGGTTTTCAGCTGCGCCGCCAGATCCGGGTGGGGCGCTGCGGCCCAGCCGCGCACAGTCTGCATCCAGCCCTTGTAATTGGCCGGCTTGAGCTTCAGTCCGTTCCAGGCGGATTTGTGGTGGGCCAGCTGCCCGTCCAGCCAGTCTTCCAGGTCCTGTGCTTTCTGCTCCCAGCCTGCGGCCAGGGCCTGCAAGGTCTGTGTCTGCTGCGCCTGGGCAGCGGCAATGCAGGCCGCCAGCGTGCCCGCCCCGGCCGCCGGTGGCACGGACTCGCGCAGCAAGGCCTGCATATCGGCCACCAAGGCGCCGACATGGGGCCACACGGCCAGGGCCTGTTCCAGCAGCTCACCCGACAGCGGGTAGCACTGCTGACGCCAGTAGTCCTGGGCGGCTTCAATCTGGCGCTGGCTTTCATCCGGCTCCAGCACCTCATCGAACAGGTTGCCGCTGTCGAACGCGTGCTCGCGCAGCATGCGCTGGCACCAGGCATCGATGGTGTGGATGGCCGCGTCGTCCATGCACTGCGCCGCCATGTCCAGCCGCCAGGCGGCCTGTTCGCGCACGGCCCCTTGCGGATAGCCATCGCGCAGTTCCCGCAGGAACTGGTCGTGCGCCGCCGGTTCGGCCTCGCCACGGAAGCACTGCACGGCCTCGATCAGGCGCGCCCGGATGCGGTCCGACAGCTCGCGCGTGGCCGCCCGGGTGAAGGTCATCACCAGAATGTCGGGCGGCATCAGCGGCCGCACAAAGCCCTGCGCGCCGCCATGGCCCAGCACCAGGCGCAGATACAGCGCAGCAATGGTCCAGGTCTTGCCGGTGCCGGCGCTGGCTTCGATCAAGCGCGAGCCCCACAGCGGAAAGCGGATGGCGTCCAGCACATGGCCTGCTTCGGCGGAAGGTGTAGTCACGGTGTTCATGCCGACAGCTCCCCGCCCTGCACGCCATGCGTGAACCCATCGGCCACCACGTGGTCACGACTCCAGTCCAGCAAGGGTCCATAGGTGTCCAGCGCCAGGGTGTCCAGCGCCCCGCCGGCGAGCAGATCGTCCCAGCCCGGGTAACAGCGTGCCCAGCTCGGGTCCTGGCATTCGCCGTCCAGCACATGGCTGCCGGCATAGGCCTGCTCGGCCGCATGCAGATCGCCGGCGGCCAGCGCCATGGCGGTGCGCAAGGGCAAGGGCAGCGGTGCACTCTGGCCTTGCAGCCACAGCTGCATCAGCTGCTGCAGCCGCGCCTGGGCGCCGGCCTGGGCCATGGGCAGTGCCCACAGCAGCGTGTCGCGGGCCACCACACAGCCCAGCGCCAGGCTGCCCGTGGCCGACAGCGCCAGGCTGCGCACATAAAAGCCCAGCAGCTTGTCGGGCCGCACCGCACCCTCTTTGTCCAGCAGCGTACGCGGGTCCATGGCAAACCAGGCCTGGTCAAAAGTTGTGGCAGCTTCGCCGTCCCCGATGGGGATGGCATCGGGCCGTTGCCGCAGGCCATCCAGCCAGTCGTCCAGCACCACTTCGCCTTCGCGCAACAGCACCCGCTGCCGGGGCGCGGTCTGCGGCCAGTCCTGCATCACCGCCTGCCAGCAGCGCAGCGAGGGGATGACCTGCTGCTGCAGTGCCTCGGCCTCGCGCGCGCCCAGCCCCGCCAGCGGCAGGCGACCGGCACGCGCCAGCCGCTGCACCTGCAGGGCCACCTGCTGCGGCACATCCACCGGTGCAGCACCGGCCATCAGGGCCACCACATCCTGCTGCAGCTGCTGCACCAGCTGGTAGGCGGTCAGACCATCCACCTGAAACAGCTCGTCGTCCACCACCACCTCGTCTTCCTGCTCAAAGCGCACCAGCAGCCGGTGGCGCAGAAACGCCCGTGCGGGGTGGCGCAGAAAGTCCGCCAGGCGCGCCAGATTCAAGGGCACGTCCGGGTCCAGCTCCAGCGGCGGCATGCCGGGCGCCGTGGCGGCACTGTCCGCGGCATGGGCCGCATGCCATTCCCGGGCATAGGTGTGCAGCGGCGAACTGTCCTCGAAATACCGGCGGCTGAAAGGCTGCAACGGGTGTTGCCGGGTGCGCTGCGCCAGCAGGCCCCCTTCTGCCGTGGCATCGCCCTGCCAGCCCTGTGCCAGGTAGTCCCGCAGCTGGGATACCAGCACCGACGGCGGCTGCTCGCTGTTGTCGCGCACATGGCGTCCGGCCCAGCTGATGTACAGCATGCGGCGCGCGGACAGCAGCGCGTCCAGCATCAGCTGGCGGTCGTCGTCACGCCGGGCGCGATCGCCCGGGCGCTGCTGCTGGGGCTGGGCCATCAGATCGAAATCGGACCGGCTGGCGCGGCGCGGATAGTCGCCGTCATTCATGCCCAGCAGGCACACCACCTCGAACGGGATGGCGCGCATCGGCATCAGCGTGCAGAAGGTGACACCACCGGCGCGGAAACGCTGCTCCAGCGCCGGCTCGGACAGCGCCTGCAGCCAGGCCTCCTGCGCCACCACCAGCGGCAGGTCGGCCTCGAAGCCGGCCTGCTCGCATGCGGTCTGCCAGCGCACCAGGGCCTGGTCCAACGCTGCCAGCAAGGCCTGGTCTTCATCGCTGTGGCTGCGGAAAAAGTCCTCCAGCAGCATGCGAAAGCGCTGGGCCCACACCGCCGGCGGGGCGGACTCCCGCGCCGTCTGCCACCATTGCAGCATGCGGTGCAGCAGGCTGGCCAGACTGCCGGCCAGCTCGGCGCTCAGCCCCCCCACTTCATCGTAGGGTTCGATCCCGGAAAATGCCTGGGCCGGAACATCCACGGCCCCGCCGCTGGCGTAACCCAGCAGCATGCGCTGCAGGCCAAACCAGGCGCTGTTGGGATCGCCACAGGCCTGCAGCCCCAACTGGGCACGCTGGGCATGGTTCAGCCCCCAGCGGATGCCCGCTCCGGCCATCCACTGCGTGAGCTGGGGCAGTGCA
The DNA here is from genome assembly GCF_002479375.1 of Comamonas sp. UBA7528. Lineage (NCBI taxonomy): Bacteria > Pseudomonadati > Pseudomonadota > Betaproteobacteria > Burkholderiales > Comamonadaceae > Comamonas > Comamonas sp. UBA7528. Next base: position 22,241 of record NZ_DLMU01000006.1, on the reverse strand, counting down.
TCGGCCGCCAGTCCCATGCGGTCGGCCACGGCCGGCACATCCAGCAGGTCGCACAGCTCGCTCAGGCGGCAGCGTTGCTGCGGCAGGTGCAGCAGCCATTGCAGGGCCGTGACCAGCGGACTGCTGGCACGCGCCCCCACATCGGCAATATCGAAAGGAATATGGCGCGCATCGTGGCGGCCGTACTGGCCGAACACGGCGCGCACCGCCGGCGCGGCCTCTTCAATCGACGGCAGCATGACCACCACATCGCGCGGTGCCAGCGCGGCCTGGCCTGCACCCGGCGGCTGGGCCAGCAGTTGCAGCAACTGGTCGTGCAGCACCTCCAGCTCCCGCACCAGGCCGTGCGCGGTGTGAAACACGATGGAACGGTCGCTGGCCGCAATCGCCAGCGACGGGTGCTCTGCCAGCGGCACCAGGTCGCGGATGCGCTGCTGCACCTGGGTCAGCAGCGGTGCCTGGGCCAGGTCCTGGGCGTCCGCTTCGTCGTACACATCCACCCGCGGCCAGTTCCATTGGGCGGCGGTGCTGCTGGTGGTGTCGAAGGCATCCAGCTGGCGCACATAGTCCCGGCTTTGCCGGGCCCACGCGGCCAATAGCGGGTGGGCATGGGCATGCATGGCTTCCAGCGGGATCTGCGCCAGATCGCGCCCGTCCTTGTGCGCATGGCGGCGGCGTTCCTGGCGCAGCAGCTCGCGCCCGTCAATGGCATCGGCCCAGTGAAAACGGCAGGGATTGGGTACCGCGATCAGCACCTGGCTGTGCTGCGCAATCCCGCTCAGGAACTGCATCAGCGACAGCGGCATCTGGCCCATGCCGAACACCACCACCCGGCGCGCCAGCGGGCTCACCGGCGGCTGACCGGATTGCAATGCGCCCAACACCCGCGCCAGCAGCGCCGGGCGGGTGGCGGCACGTTCATGCGGCTCCAGCTCCGCCAGCACCGCACGCCACAGCGCCGGCTGCCACTGCTGCACGGCGGGCACGGGCACATCCGGGCGGCCCGGGTTGCGCAGCACATCCTGCCCTGCCGCCCAGGCCTCCAGCCAGTCGGCACGGTAGATCTGATACTGGTCGTACAGGTCGGCCAAGCGCTCGGCGAGCTGCAGCAGACGCTGGGGCTCGCCGGGGCGCAGAAAGTTGGCAATGGGGGCGAATTCCGGCAGTGCCAGGCATTGGGGCAGCAGGCGCATCAGCCGCCAGATCATCGGGGTCTTGTCCAGCGGCGATTCACGGGGCACCGCATCCTTGCCCAGTATCTGGCGGTAGCTGCGCCAGACAAAGCGCGCAGGCAGCTCGACCCGCGCGGCGGCACAGACCCCCAGCGTATCGGCCATGCGCATCTTGAACCACTCGGCCATGCCATTGCTTTGCACCAGCACGGTCTCGGGCTCCAGGGCCTGCAGCGGGTGCGCCGCCAGCCACGCCAGCACCGTATCGGCCAGGGCCTCGGTCTGGTTGCCATGCAGGGCAATCAGGCCCGGCTGCCATGCTGTGTCTGGTGCTTGCTGCGCTGCTGCCACATGCTCTCCTGCAGATGCCAGCAGGCCCCTGCTTGCTGGTCAAAGCCGAGAGCTTACCGTGTCCTGCACGCTGGCCGGGCAGGGTCTGGCAGAGCACCGTCCCCTGCCGCCGCCCCGCAGCGGCACCTCAGCGCAGCAGACCCACTCCGCCAACGGCCAGCACCGCGAAGACCGTGGCCACGGTGCGCAGCTGGCGCGGTGCATAGGTCAGCATCAGGCCGGTGAACAGGGCCGCGAACGTCAGCACCCCCAGCCATGCGGCCACCGCCACCGATGCGCCCCAGCCGTGCAGACACACCAGCAGCGAGCCCAGCAGCAAGGCGGCACCGACCGCCCGCCAGAGCCACATGCCGCGGATACCGAGTTCTTTGCCCACCATCTGCTCGTGGTGGCGCTCCATGGCCAGGCTCAGGGCCGCAAACGCGGGCACGCCCCACAACAACGCAATCCAGGTGTTCATGGCTGTTGCTCCGGCGCCTGCAGCGCAGTCTTGGGCAATGCCGAACCACCGGATGCCACCGCTGCGGGCTTGGCCGGCTGCGCCGCACGCTGGCGCCGCCACAGCTGGAAGACCACCGCGGCGTGCAACAGCGCCAGCGCCCACATCATCAAATCAAAGCCGGCCACGCTCCACTGCCCGCGGGCAAGCGTGTGCCACAGGCCGGCACCACCCGTGGCGGCATTGAGCAGCGGCAGCGCGGCAAATGCCACCGCCGCCAGCGCCAGTTGTTCCAGCCACGCCTTGGCGTGGGGGCGCAGCGCCGCATGCACCAGGCAGGCCAGCCAGATGCCGAAGAACCAGTGGATCTCGGCTTCCGCGCGTTCGGCGATACCGACCGGCACCCAGCGGTTGGCCACGAAGTAGCCCGCAACCGCCACGGACAGGCCGGCGATCGAGGCCACGTTCAGCACCTCCACCAGGCGATGGCCCCTGGGCGTGAAGCCGCGCTTGCGACGTTCCGGCAGGCGTTTGACCACCCACAGCACCATGCCGGTGGCCGCCATCAGCGTGCCCACCACCCCGGACAGAAACAGCAGCCACCGCACGGCCGGGTCGGCAAAACGCCCCAGGTGCAGCCCGGACACGCTGCCGATGAAGGTGTTGATGGCCGACGGCACGCGCGGCGCGGGCGCCTCCTGAAGCTGACCGGTCACCCCGTCAAACACCAGGCGCTGGCCGCTGCCGCGGTTGCTCAGGCTGGAAGAGCCTTCTTCCCGCAGCTCCACCCTGGCACGGGCGGTATGGGGGTTCTGCACCGTGATGGCGGCGACGCTGCGCCCCTGCCACTGGGCCTGTGCGGCCTGCAGCATGGGTCCCAGAGGCGCCAGTGCGACCGGGCCGGCGTCTGCCTGCCCCGCGCGTCCCGCACGCCCTTCGCGTCCCTCACGCCCGGCTTCGCGGGCACCGCCTTGCGGCGGTGCGTTTTGCACCACGCCGCGCCGCTCCGCGTTGAAGCGCTGGGTATCGCCGTCATACACGGCATGCACGCCCCAGGGCATGAGCATGGTCATCAGCAGCAGCAGGCCGCTGAAGGTAATGACGATGTGAAACGGCAGCGCCAGCACGGCCGTGGCATTGTGCGCATCCAGCCAGGAGCGCTGTCCTTTGCGCGGGCGGAAGGTGAAGAAGTCGGTGAAGATCTTCTTGTGCGTGATCACCCCGCTGAGGATGGCCACCAGCATCACGAACGTGGCCACGCCCACAATCCAGCGCCCCCAGATCCGGGGCATGGCATACAGCTCGAAATGGAAGCGGTACAGAAAGCTGCCGCCGCGTGTTTCGCGCACCGGAATCACCTCTCCCGTGGCCGCATCCATATAGGCCCGCTGCAGCCCTTCACGTCCCTGCGGAGCCCCTTGCGGGCGCCAGGACACGGCCACTGCCGTCTGCCGCACACTGGGCAGGCTGATGGTCCAGGTGCTGGCATCCGGCGCCAGCTTCTGCATGCCCGCCAGTGCCTTTTCCGCCGTGTCGGCCTGGGGCACGGACACATGCAGTTCGGGGCGCATCCAGTCGTTCACCTCATCCACAAAGTAGCTCAAGGTGCCGGTGAAGAACACGGCATAAAGCAGCCAACCCAGCAGCAGCCCGCTCCAGGTGTGGAACCACGACATCGACTGGCGCAGTCCTTCGGGTTTGCCGTCCAGCCTCATGCCTGGCCTCCCGACAGCAGCCATGCGGCGGCCACCAGCAGCGCGGTGCCCCCGACGATCACCGCGCACACCTTGCGCGTGCTGCCGCAGGCAAATGCCCACAGCACCACCACGGCATACACCACGAACGACAGCACGGTGGACCACATCACGGCATCCATCCGGGACATGGACAGCCATTGCACCGCGGCCAGACCGGCTGCGGCGGCCCAGGCTGCGCTCAGGGCATAGCCCCCGCCCAGCGCGCACACCGCGCGCAGCAACACTTCCCCACGGTAGCGCCACATCGGCGCCAGCGGCACCTGCTTGCCGGCCGGGGCGCTCACCGCAGGCCTCCGCGCACCCGGCGTGGCACCGTCATTCCTCGATGGCCCAACCCGGCCCCCTGGTGTGGCTGCACTTGCACGACCATTCCCTCTCAAATTGCAAATAATAATTATTCTTATTTTAAGTATTTACCCCTGGGGGCACATCCGGCTTCAGCACCGATGCGACACCGTTTACCGGAGATTTACGAGGCCATCACCGTCTGGGGGCCATGGATGGGGCCATGCAAAAAGCCCCAGACCATCGCTGATTTGGGGCTTTGTATGTGGTGGCCTGGGACGGAATCGAACCGCCGACACAAGGATTTTCAATCCTCTGCTCTACCGACTGAGCTACCGGGCCGAATGGGGGCAATTATAGGGCCTGCCGAAGGCCTTTTCGGCCAGTTTCCTGGCCTGCTGCACAGGACTGCGCAGCGCGGACTTCGGCATGAAAAAAGCGGAAGGTTTGCACCGTCCGCTTTTTCAATTTTGGTGGCCTGGGACGGAATCGAACCGCCGACACAAGGATTTTCAATCCTCTGCTCTACCGACTGAGCTACCGGGCCTGAAGCTCTCGATTATATACACAAATTTGGAGCCGCCAGACAAGTGACGCCAAATTCTTCAACCATTGCGCTTGTTGCGGCCCAGGTCCACGCCCAACTGGCGCAGCTTGCGGTAGAGGTGGGTGCGTTCCAGCCCCGTCTTTTCGGCCACGCGGGTCATCGACCCGCCTTCGCGCGCCAGGTGGAATTCGAAATAGGCCTTCTCGAAACCATCCCGCGCTTCGCGCAGGGGGCGGTCCAGATCGAAACCCTGGTGCGCGCTGAGCGCAGCGTCGTGCAGGCCGGTGCGGCTGGACAGGGGCACCGCCATGCTGGGCACGGCGGCAGAAGCCGGCAGATCGCCGCCGGCCACCATGTCGCGGCGTTCGACATACATCGCAGGCGCCGAGGCGGCAGGCGCAGGCGCGCTGCCGGCCTTGGCCAGGCCCTGCTCGACTGCCTTGAGCAGCTTCTGCAAGGTGATGGGCTTTTCCAGAAAGGACTGCGCCCCAATGCGCGTGGCTTCCACGGCCGTATCGATGGTGGCATGGCCACTCATCATGATGACGGGCATGGTCAGCTGCCCGGCCGTGGCCCACTCCTTGAGGAGGGAAACGCCATCGGTATCGGGCATCCAGATGTCCAGCAGGACCAGATCGTACGAACTCGCGTTGCGGGCCTCCCGGGCCTGGGTCGCGTTCTCCGCCAGGTCCACACTGTGACCCTCGTCGTTGAGGATTTCCGACAACAGATCGCGGATCCCCAGTTCGTCGTCGACCACCAGTATGTTTGCCATGTGTCTTGAAGCCTATGTACTGCGGTGCGCGGTCGCCATCCCTTCTGACGCCGCAGCGTTGTTTTCAGGGACGAATGATAGCGACACTTGTGCACCTTGCGCCACGCCCTCTTCGGTGCGGTTGGCCAAATCGATGCGAGCCCCATGCTCATCTGCAATTTTCTTGACCACGGCCAAGCCCAAACCCGTGCCCCGTGCCTTGGTTGTCACATAGGGCTCGAAGGCACGCTGCAGGATATGGGGAGGAAAGCCCCCACCACTGTCGCTGATGGTCAGGCGCACGCGGCGTGCGGCTTCCAGCCACTGGGTGCTGATGCGCACCGGCGGTGGTGCAATGCCCAGATTCTGGGCGTGCTGCTCGGTCGCGTCCTGGGCGTTTTGCAACAGGTTGTGGATGACCTGGCGCAGCTGCTGCGCATCGCCGGCAATGCGCGGGCACTGCGAATCCAGCTCCACCTTTACCGGGACGCGGGCATTTTCTTCGCCGTACAGGTGCATCACATCCTGCACCAGGCTGTTCAGGTCCAGCGCCTGCAGCTCGGCCGCGGGCAGACGCGCATAGTCCCGGAATTCATTCACCAGACGCTTCATCGCGCCCACCTGCTCGACGATGGTACGCACCGATTTTTGCAGCAGCGCCTGCTCGGCTTCCGGCAGCTTTCCCGACAGCTTCATGTCCAGGCGCTCCGCCGACAGCTGGATCGGGGTCAGCGGGTTCTTGATCTCGTGCGCGACGCGCCGGGCCACCTCGCCCCAGGCCTGGGAACGCTGGGCCGACACGATTTCGGAGATATCGTCAAACACCAGCAACCGGCGCTGGTTGGGCAGCTCGGCCCCGCGCACCACCAGGCTGGTGGTGTCATGCAGCACTTCCCCGGCACGCGGGCCATCGGCCTGATCGCCGGCGCCCAACTCAAACACCAGCTGCCAGCGTTCGCGCCCCATGGAAGCACCCTGCTCGCCCAGGAACAGCGCAAACTGCTCCTGCACCATGGCCGCAAAACCCTGCAGCCCCGGCAGCTCGCTCAGTGCATGCCCCAGGTGCGCCGCCATCGGCAGGCGCAGGATCCGGGTGGCGCCCGGATTGGTCGACAGCACGCGCCCCTGCGCATCCAGTACCAGCACCCCGGATGTCAGATTGTCCAGAATGGTCTGCAGGTTGGTACGTGCGGCCTGCACCTCCACCATGCTTTTGTCCACCGCAGTGCGGGCATCGGCAAGTTGCTGCGTCATCAGTGCAAACGACCGCGTCAGCCCCCCCAGCTCATCATTGGTCTGCAGCACGGCCTTGGGCCGCAGATCGCCCTGCGTCACATCGCGCACGCCCTGGGCCAGCAGCAGCAAGGGGCGCGCCAGCTGGTTGCCCAGCAGCACCGCCAGCACCACGGTGCCGAAGACGGCCAGGAACAGCGACAGCGTCAAGGTGCCGATGTACATGCTGCGCAGGCCTTCGCGGGCCAGTGCGCGCTCCTGGTATTCCCGGTTGGCGCCCTGCACCGCCAGCGCATTGGTCACCAGCGCCTGGGGCAAGGGCAGCACCACCTGCAGATAACGGGGTTCTTCCAGCAGGCCCACGCTGGGGTTGCTCACCAGCGCCAGCGTGCGCACCCGCACCTGCTGCACCGCCTGGGCATCGTTGGGGTTGATATCGTCCAGGCCTTCGATGGTGGCCAGCGGCCGCTGGCTGCGCACGGTCCGCAGCTGCTGGCTGCTGGGCCGCTCGGGCTGCAGCGCGAACAAGGACTGCCCTGCCGTGCCCACGGCCTTGCCGTTGCTGTTCCACAGCACCACATCGCTGGCCCCCAGCTGGTCGCGGATGCGCTCCAGGATCAGCCCCGCCGCCGCATCCGGCACCTGGACCAGCTGCGCACTGGCCGTGCGCGTGTTGTTGGCCATGTCCTGGGCCACCGTCTCCAGCGTTACGCTGGCCAAGCTGACGCCCGCGGACAGTGCCCCTTCCACCTTGACGTCAAACCAGCTCTCGATGGAGCGCGAGACGAACTGGTAGGACACCACATAGATCAGCAAGCCCGGAACCAGGCCCGCAATGCCAAAGACCGCCGCCAGCTTGAGCAGCAGCCGGCTGCCGAATTTCTTCTGCCGCCAGCGCACCAGCAGGCGCACCGCCATCCACAGCAGCACGCACAGCAAGATGCCCGCCACCAGCACGTTCAGGCCGAACAGCCACTGGTAGTGGCGCTCGTACAGCACCCGGTTGTTGGTGGCCAGCGTCAGCAGGAACAGCAGCACCATGCCGATGGCGCACATGACGGCAGCCACAATCCCCACCGTCCAGCGCACGGTGCGGGCACTGGGGGCATGCTTGCCGGCCGGCAGGGCCGCCGGCGCACCGGATTCAGTCGTCATCGCCATTCATGCGCGTCCACACGCTTGCTGCGGGATACCAGCATGCTCCAGCCAGAGCGCCCGAGATTGCCGATCTGCAGCGGCCGAGGCAGCTGCGCCGTGTCGATGCGCATCTGCAGCTCCAGTTGCAGCTCACCGCTGGAGGGCAGCTGCGACAGCTCGGCCACATTCCAGCGGGTGATGCGCCGCAGGGCCGACATCGCGTCTTCCAGCGTATCAAAGGTCACACCCAGGGAGACACCGCCTTGCCCCCGCTCGCTCAACGGGGATGCACCGGTATACAGGCGCCAGCGGCGCGTCAGCGGCTGGTAGCTCAGTCGCATGTGGCGCTCCACCTCGGCCACCACCTTGTCGCTCCAGTACCAGCGCTCGCTGACCATGCGCACTTCCTGCACAAAGTGCACCGGAATGCCTTTGTACAACGCATCTTCCACCAGGGAAGGCAGCTCGAAGTGCAGGGATGCGCTGAGCTGCAGCTTGTCGCCGGCCGGGCGCAGCAACAGGCCATCCACCGGCACGGCCGTGTCGGCCGTGGGCTCCAGCAGCAGCTCGGTACTGGTCGCACCGGCCAGCGTCTGGGCCTGCGCGCCGGGCAGCGTCCAGAACAGGGCAAACGCCAGCAGCAGTGCACCGCACAGCTGCAGCGCGGCGACAAGGTCAGAGCGCCTTGGTAAACAGGGCGTAGAAAAAGCCGTCATGGTCACCTGCACCATTGTCCGGGAGTGCATCGCTGATCGGGGTGGTTCCGGGAATTAAATGCCCAGGCGATGGCTGATGTGTGGCATCAGTGTTGCGCGCAAGAAACGCTTTGACCTGTGCATCCCCCTCGGCCTTGAACACCGAGCAGGTGCAATACAGCAAGCGCCCACCGGGTTGCACCAGGGGCCACAGGGTGTCCAGCAACTGCGTCTGGATGGTGGCCAGCTGCGCCACATCGCTTTCGCGGCGCAGCCAGCGCACGTCCGGATGGCGCCGCACAATGCCCGATGCGGTGCACGGGGCATCCAGCAAGATGGCGTCGAACTTCTGCCCCCCATTGGCCTGCTGCCACCACTGTGCGGGCTGACTGGCATCGGCCACCAGCACCTTGGCCTGTGCGCCCACACGCGCCAGTGTGTGGTGAATGCGTTCGGCACGCTGCGCATCGACTTCCAGGGCCGTGACCTGCAGGGCCTCGCCCCCCAGCTCCAGCAGGTGGGCCGTCTTGCCCCCCGGCGCGGCGCAGGCATCCAGCACCTGCAAGGGCCGGGACAGGTCCAGACCGTGCAGCAGCAGGGGCGCTGCCAGCTGTGCCGCACCGTCCTGCACCGACACCATGCCCTCGGCAAATCCGGGCAAGGCATCGACCGGCTGGGGCTTGCCCAGCTGCACCCCATGCGCACCGAACACCGTCGCATCCAGCTGGATGGCTTGCAATGCACTCTGGTACTGCGCAGGCGTCGATTTCCGGGCATGCACCCGCAGCGCCATCGGTGCATGGGCGTTGTTGGCTTCCAGTATCTGCTGCCACTGCGCGGGATATTCGCGCTGCAGGCGCTCGATCCACCAGCGGGGGTGGTTCCAGCGCGCCTGGGGGTCGGCGTCGGTCAGCGCCACCAGCGCATCCCGCTCGCGCAGAAAACGGCGCAGACAGGCATTGATGAAGCCGGCCTGCCGCGCAGCGGGGCCGCGCTTGGCCGCTTCCACTGCCTGGTTGACCAGCGTGAAGGGCGCATACGGTGCCTGGGCTTCATTCCACGCCAGGGCCAGTGCCGTGCACAGCAAGGCATCCACCTTGGGGGCCGGAGCCTTGGGCGCCAGCTGGGCGCGCAGGGCCTGGGCACGGCCCAGATTGCGCAGCACCTGGAACAGCAGCGCCTGGACGCCCGGGCGCAGCGCGGCCGGCACGGCCTGCAGCAGGCCGGTGCCCGATTGTCCGGCGCGGATGGCCTGCAGGGCCTGCGCCACCTGGTCCAGCAGCCGCGACAAGGCCACGGGCTGCGCCGGTTTTCCAGCAACGCGGGAAGCAGATGAAGTCGTCATGAAATTACACGCCATGTGTACGGCGCCGGCCCCTGCCAGCGCCGCCCAAATAAAAACGCTCCCCACCTGCCTTGCAGCAAGCGGGGAGCGTGGTCAGTGACGCAAGAGCGCGCGCTTACGCGGCGCTGTCGTCACCTGCGACGGACTCGTCAGCGGTCACGCCTGCCAGCTCGGCCGCTTCGGCTTCGGCGATGGCGCGGCGCTCGGCCTCGTCCATGGCGTCCTTGGCCTTGCGTGCCTGGTGGTAGGCCAGACCGGTACCAGCGGGGATCAGACGACCCACGATGACGTTTTCCTTCAGACCGCGCAGCTCGTCGCGCTTGCCCATGATGGCAGCCTCGGTCAGCACGCGGGTGGTTTCCTGGAAGGAAGCCGCAGAGATGAAGGAGTCGGTCGACAGCGAAGCCTTGGTGATACCCAGCAGCACGTTGGAGTACGTGGCAGGGATCTTGCCGTCGCGTTGCGCCGCTTCGTTGGTGTTGAGCACTTCCGAGCGTTCGACCTGTTCACCCTGGATGTAGGTGGTATCGCCAGGGTTCTCGATCACGACGCGACGCAGCATCTGGCGCACGATCACTTCGATGTGCTTGTCGTTGATCTTCACACCCTGCAGACGGTACACATCCTGCACTTCGTCCACGATGTAGCGCGACAGCTCTTCGATACCCAGCAGGCGCAGGATGTCCTGCGGATCGGCCGGGCCGTCCACAATCGATTCACCCTTGTTCACCACCTGGCCTTCGTGGACCAGAATGTTGCGCTCCTTGGGCACCAGCTCTTCCCAGACCTTGCCTTCCAGATCGGTGATCTGCAGGCGGATCTTGCCCTTGGTTTCCTTGCCGAAGGAGATCGTGCCGGTCATCTCGGCCAGCGTGCCCTTGTCCTTGGGCGTACGGGCTTCAAACAGCTCGGCCACACGGGGCAGACCACCGGTAATGTCGCGGGTCTTCTGGCCTTCGACAGGGATACGGGCCAGCACTTCGCCGGGGCCCACGTCCTGACCGTCACGCACCTGGATCAGCGCGCCGACCTGGAAGCCGATCGTCACGGCGTGGTCGGTACCAGGGATCTTGACTTCCTGGTTGTTGGCGTCGATCAGCTTGACCTGGGGACGCACCACCTTGGCAGAACCGCGGCGCTTGGGGTCGATCACCACCAGGGTGGACAGACCCGTCACTTCGTCGACCTGCTTGGCCACGGTGAGGCCTTCTTCCACATTTTCGAACTTCACCTGGCCGGCGTATTCGGTAATGATGGGGCGGGTCAGCGGATCCCAGTTCGCCAGGATCTTGCCGGCCTTGATGGCTTCATCGGGCTTGACGGTCAGGATGGCGCCATAAGGGACCTTGTGACGCTCACGCTCACGGCCGTTTTCGGAGATCACGATCTCGCCCGAACGCGAAATCACGACCAGCTCACCCTTGGTGTTGCTCACATAGCGCATGGTCGGGTTGAAGCTGATCGAACCGTTCGACTTCGCTTCCACGCTCGAGGCCACCGCTGCACGCGAAGCCGCACCACCGATGTGGAAGGTACGCATGGTCAGCTGGGTACCGGGTTCACCGATGGACTGCGCCGCGATCACGCCGACCGCTTCGCCCATGTTGATCATGCCGCCGCGACCCAGGTCACGACCGTAGCAGGTTGCGCACAGGCCGAAACGGGTTTCGCAGGTCAGCGCCGTACGCACCTTGATCTCGTCCACGCCCTGGGCTTCCAGCTCTTCGATCGTGTCCTCTTCCAGCATCGTGCCAGCGCGCAGCAGCACCTCACGGGTTTCGGGATGCAGCACGTCTTCGGCAGTGGAACGGCCCAGCACGCGATCGCGCAGGGATTCGATCACTTCACCGCCTTCGACGATGGCACGCATCAGGTAACCGTTGTAGGTACCGCAGTCTTGCTCGTTCACGACCAAGTCCTGGGTCACGTCCACCAGACGGCGGGTCAGGTAACCCGAGTTCGCAGTCTTCAACGCCGTGTCGGCCAGACCCTTACGGGCACCGTGGGTCGAGATGAAGTACTGCAACACGTTGAGGCCTTCGCGGAAGTTCGCGGTGATAGGCGTCTCAATGATGGAGCCGTCTGGCTTGGCCATCAGGCCACGCATGCCGGCCAGCTGGCGAATCTGCGCTGCAGAACCCCGGGCACCGGAGTCGGCCATCATGTAGATGGCGTTGAACGACTCCTGGTCCACCTGGTTGCCGTCGCGGTCGGTGGTCTTCTGGACCTTCAGCTGGTCCATCATCACCTTGGACACGTCGTCACCGGCCTTGCCCCAGATGTCCACCACCTTGTTGTAGCGCTCGCCAGCCGTCACCAGACCGGAGACGTACTGCTGCTCGATTTCCTTCACTTCGGCTTCCGCGCGGGCCAGGATCTCGGCCTTTTGCGGGGGCACCAGCATGTCGTCGATGGCCACGGAGAAGCCGGCGTGCGTCGACAGACGGAAACCGTTCTGCAGCAGCTTGTCGGCAAACACCACGGTGGCCTTCAGACCGCACTTGCGGAACGAAGCGTTGATGAGCTTGGAGATTTCCTTCTTCTTCAGCGCCTTGTTGATGTTGCTGAAGTCCAGGCCCTTGGGCAGGATTTCCGACAACAGGGCACGGCCCACCGTGGTGTGCACCAGGCTCACGGACTTGACGAATTCGCCAGTTTCCTTGTCCTTGGTCCACTGGGGCAGACGCACGCTGATCTTGGCATGCAGCTCGGCTTCACCGGAATCCAGCGCGCGCTGGACTTCGTTGGTGTCCATGAACACCATGCCTTCGCCCTTGCCATTGATCTTGTCGCGGGTCGCGTGGTACAGACCCAGCACCACGTCCTGGGAAGGAACGATGGAGGGTTCGCCCGAAGCGGGGAACAGCACGTTGTTGGAGGCCAGCATCAGCGTGCGGGCTTCCATCTGTGCTTCCACCGACAGGGGCACGTGCACAGCCATCTGGTCACCGTCGAAGTCGGCGTTGAATGCCGCGCAGACCAGCGGGTGCAGTTGCAGGGCCTTGCCTTCGATCAGGATGGGTTCGAACGCCTGGATACCCAAACGGTGCAGCGTAGGCGCACGGTTGAGCATGATCGGGTGTTCTTTGATGACCTCTTCCAGAATGTCCCACACCACGGGGCTGCCGGATTCCACTTCCTTCTTGGCGGCCTTGATGGTCGTGGCAATGCCCATCTGCTCCAGACGGGAGAAGATGAAAGGCTTGAACAGTTCCAGCGCCATCAGCTTGGGCAGACCGCACTGGTGCAGCTTGAGGTAAGGACCCACGGTAATCACGGAACGACCGGAGTAGTCCACGCGCTTGCCCAGCAAGTTCTGGCGGAAACGACCGCTCTTGCCCTTGATCATGTCGGCCAGCGACTTCAGGGCACGCTTGTTGGCGCCCGTCATGGCCTTGCCACGGCGGCCGTTGTCCAGCAGGCTGTCCACGGCTTCCTGCAACATGCGCTTTTCGTTGCGCGCAATGATCTCGGGAGCCTTCAGCTCCAGCAGACGGCGCAGACGCGAGTTGCGGTTGATGACGCGGCGGTACAGGTCGTTCAGGTCGGAGGTCGCAAAGCGGCCGCCGTCCAGCGGCACCAGCGGACGCAGGTCTGGAGGCAGCACGGGCAGCACTTCCATGACCATCCAGCCGGGCTTGATGCCGGACTTCTTGAACGCTTCCAGCAGCTTCAGGCGCTTGGCGTTCTTCTTGACCTTGACTTCGGAGCCGGTCAGATCGCCACGCAAACGCTCGATTTCGCTGTCGATATCGATGCCTTCCAGCAGGTCCTTGATACCTTCGGCGCCCATCTTGGCGGTGAACTCGTCGTAGCCGAATTCACGCTGCTTCGCGTCATAGTCGTCTTCGGACATGATGCTGAACTTCTTCAGCGGGGTCATGCCGGGATCGGTCACCACATAGGCTTCGAAGTACAGCACGCGCTCGATGTCACGCAGCGTCATGTCCAGCACCAGACCCAGGCGCGAAGGCAGGGACTTCAGGAACCAGATGTGGGCGCAAGGCGCGGCCAGGTCGATGTGGCCCATGCGCTCGCGACGCACCTTGGTCTGGGTCACTTCCACGCCGCACTTCTCGCAGATCACGCCGCGGTGCTTCAGACGCTTGTACTTGCCGCACAGGCACTCATAGTCCTTGATCGGGCCAAAGATCTTGGCGCAGAACAGACCATCGCGCTCGGGCTTGAACGTACGGTAGTTGATGGTCTCGGGCTTCTTCACCTCACCGAAAGACCAGGAACGAATTTTCTCGGGCGAAGCCAGGCCGATCTTGATGGCATCGAAGTGCTCATCCGGCGTGAATTGCTTGAACAGGTCGAGTAACGATTTCATAGACTCTTTCCCTTTCATCCAAATTAATAGCTGCCTCTGCGGGATCTGCATCGATTTCTCAATTCAATCGATGCAGATCCTTGGTTTATGCGCAGAAGGCGCTCACGTTTTTTACAAGGTCTCAGGAACGCTCGAGTTCGATGTCCAGGCCCAGGGAACGGATTTCCTTGACCAGCACATTGAACGATTCAGGCATACCGGCTTCAATGGCGTGCTCGCCCTTGACGATGGATTCGTACACCTTGGTACGGCCCACCACGTCATCGGACTTCACGGTCAGCATTTCCTGCAGCACGTAGGCGGCGCCGTAAGCTTCCAGCGCCCACACTTCCATTTCACCGAAACGCTGACCACCGAACTGGGCCTTACCGCCCAGAGGCTGCTGCGTCACCAGCGAGTACGGACCCGTGGAACGCGCGTGCATCTTGTCGTCGACCAAGTGGTGCAGCTTCAGGTAGTGCATGTAGCCGATGGTGGTCGGGCGCTCGAATTGCTCGCCGGTACGGCCATCGAACAGATAGGCCTGGGTGCGGCTGTCGGTCAGACCCTTGCGCTCCTTCAGGTCATCGGGATATGCCAGCTTCAGCATGTCCTTGATTTCCTGCTCGGAAGCACCGTCAAACACCGGGGTGGCAAAAGGCACACCGGTCTTCAGGTTGTCAGCCATGCGCAGGATTTCGTCATCGCTCAGCAGCGACAGGTCTTCCTTGCGACCGCGGCTGTTGTAGACCTCTTCCAGGAAGGCGCGCAGATCGGCCATCTTGGCTTCGGCTTGCAGCATGTCGCCAATGCGCTGGCCCAGACCCTTGCCGGCCCAGCCCAAGTGCACTTCCAGCACCTGACCGATGTTCATACGCGAAGGCACGCCCAGCGGGTTCAGCACGATGTCGGCGGTGGTGCCGTCGGCCAGGTAAGGCATGTCTTCCACGGGCACGATGCGGGAAACCACACCCTTGTTACCGTGGCGGCCGGCCATCTTGTCACCAGGCTGCAGGCGGCGCTTGACGGCCAGGTACACCTTGACCATCTTCAGCACGCCGGCAGGCAGCTCGTCGCCTTGCGTGAGCTTCTTGCGCTTTTCTTCGAAAGCCAGGTCGAACTCGTGGCGCGTCTGCTCCAGTGCGTTCTTGATGGATTCCAGTTGCGCAGCCAGTTCGTCTTCTGCAGGACGGATATCGAACCAGTGGAACTTCTCCACGCCGTCCAGATAGGCCTTGTCCAGCTTGGCGCCCTTGGCCAGCTTGTTCGGGCCGCCGTTGGCCACGCGGCCGATCAGCAGCTTTTCGATACGGTCGAACGCGTCGGCTTCCACGATGCGCAGCTGGTCGTTCAGGTCCAGGCGGAAACGCTTCAGTTCGTCATCGATGATCTGCTGGGCGCGCTTGTCGCGCTGGATGCCTTCGCGGGTGAAGACCTGCACGTCGATCACGGTGCCCGACGAACCCTGGTCCACGCGCAGCGAGGTGTCCTTCACATCGGAAGCCTTCTCGCCGAAGATGGCGCGCAGCAGCTTCTCTTCCGGAGTCAGCGTGGTCTCGCCCTTGGGAGTGACCTTGCCCACCAGCGTGTCGCCGGGTTGCACTTCCGCACCCACGTAGATGATGCCGGACTCGTCCAGGCGGTTCAGCTGTTGCTCGGACAGGTTGGGGATATCGCGGGTGATTTCTTCCGCGCCCAGCTTGGTGTCACGGGCCATCACCACCAGTTCCTCGATGTGGATCGAGGTGTAGCGGTCTTCGGACACCACGCGTTCGGAGATCAGGATCGAGTCTTCGAAGTTGTAGCCGTTCCAGGGCATGAAGGCGATCAGCATGTTCTGGCCGATAGCGATTTCGCCCAGGTCGGTCGATGCGCCGTCGGCGATCACGTCACCCTTGGCCAGCTTGTCGCCGCGCTTGACGACGGGACGCTGGTGGATGTTGGTGTTCTGGTTGGAACGCTGGTACTTGATCAGGTTGTAGATGTCCACACCCACTTCACCAGCCACAGCCTCTTCGTCGTTCACGCGGATCACGATGCGGGTTGCATCGACGTAATCCACGATACCGCCGCGGGTGGCCGTCACCACGGTGCCCGAGTCGACCGCAGCAACGCGTTCGATACCGGTACCGACCATGGGCTTTTCAGGACGCAGCACAGGCACGGCCTGGCGCGACATGTTGGCACCCATCAATGCGCGGTTCGCGTCATCGTGTTCGAGGAACGGAATCAGCGAAGCGGCCACCGACACGATCTGTGCAGGCGACACGTCCATGTACTGCACGCGCTCGGGCGACAGCAGCGTGGATTCACCGGCTTCACGGGCCGACACCAGTTCACCCACCAGACGGCCTTCGGCGTCCAGTTCGGCATTCGCCTGGGCGATCACGTACTTGCCTTCTTCGATGGCCGACAGGTAGTCGATTTCCATCGTGACCTTGCCGTCCACCACGCGACGATACGGGGTTTCGATGAAACCGTATTCGTTCAGGCGGGCGTACAGAGCCAGCGAGTTGATCAGACCGATGTTCGGACCTTCAGGCGTTTCGATAGGGCAGACACGACCGTAGTGGGTCACGTGCACGTCACGCACTTCGAAGCCGGCACGTTCGCGGGTCAAACCGCCCGGGCCAAGGGCCGACACGCGGCGCTTGTGGGTGATTTCGGCCAGAGGGTTGGTCTGGTCCATGAACTGCGACAGCTGCGATGCACCGAAGAATTCCTTCAGCGCGGCAGAAATGGGCTTGGAGTTGATCAGGTCGTGGGGCATCAGAGGCTCTTGCTCTGCCTGACCCAGACGTTCCTTCACAGCCTTTTCGATACGTGCCAGACCGGTGCGGTACTGGTTTTCGGCCAGTTCGCCCACGCAACGCACGCGGCGGTTGCCCAGGTGGTCGATATCGTCGACTTCGCCCTTGCCGTTGCGCAGATCCACCAGGATCTTGACCACGGCCAGGATGTCTTCGTTGGACAGCACCATGGGGCCTGTCGGATCGTCGCGGCCCACCTTGGCGTTGAACTTCATGCGACCCACGCGCGACAGATCGTAGGTGTCGGCGTTGTAGAACAGGCGCTGGAACAGGGCCTGCACGGCGTCCTCGGTGGGAGGCTCGCCAGGACGCATCATGCGGTAGATCGCCACACGTGCGGCGAACTCATCGGCGGTTTCATCCGTGCGCAGGGTCTGCGAGATGTAGGCGCCCTGGTCCAGTTCGTTCGTGTAGATGCACTGGATGTCCTGGATGCCGGCGCTGCGCAGCTTCTTCAGCAGGGCTTCGGTCAGCTCATCGTTGGCCTTGGCGATGATTTCGCCGGTGTCGGGATCCACGATGTTCTTGGCCAGCACACGGCCGATCAGGAAGTCTTCGGGCACGCTGATGTACTTGGTGCCGGATTGTTCCAGTTCGCGGGTGTGGCGGGCCGTGACGCGCTTGTCCTTGGCCACGACGACCTTGCCGGACTTGTCGGTGATGTCGAAACGTGCGACTTCACCCTTCAGGCGGTCGGCCACGAATTCCATCTGTGCGCCGCTGTCCATCAGGCGGAAATTGTCGTTGACAAAGAAGTTCGCCAGGATGGACTCGGGGGTCAGGCCGATGGCCTTCAGCAGGATGGACACAGGCATCTTGCGACGACGGTCCACGCGGAAGTACAGCAGGTCCTTGGGGTCGAACTCGAAGTCCAGCCAGGAGCCGCGGTAGGGGATGATGCGCGCCGAGAACAGCAGCTTGCCCGAGCTGTGGGTCTTGCCCTTGTCGTGTTCGAAGAACACGCCAGGCGAACGGTGCAGCTGCGAGACGATCACGCGCTCGGTACCGTTGATGATGAACGAGCCCTTGTCGGTCATCAGGGGCACTTCGCCCATGTAGACCTCTTGCTCCTTCACTTCCTTGACCACCTTGGACTGCGAAGTCGAGGACTCGCGGTCATAGATGATCAACTGCACTTTGGCGCGCACGGCCGAGGCGAAGGTCAGACCACGGGTCTGGCACTCGCGCACGTCGAAAGCGGGCTTGGCAAGGTTGTACTCGACAAACTTCATCTCCACAAAACCATTGTGAGAGACGATGGGGAAAGCAGAGTTGAAAGCCGCTTGCAGGCCTTCAATGGTGCGTTTTTTGGGGGCTACGTCTGACTGCAGGAATGCGGTGTATGCATCTTTTTGCATCTGCAGCAGGTAAGGCACTTCGAGCACGCTATCGCGGCTGCCGAAACTTTTGCGAATTCGCTTACGTTCGGTGTAAGAATAGGCCATGAGATCTCCGGGCAAAGACTTGAGTCCTGGGTCTGCGACGACACGGTCCGGCAAGAAGGGCGCGCTCCTTTTGCCGGCTTGGCGGTTGGCCACTACCAACCATGGCGGACGGCGATGCGTTGCACATCGCCCGAACCAAGGCATCTTCTGCTGTCGGGTTGTCAGAAGACACTAGAAAAAAGGCCATTTGCCCGTTTTCTGGTGTGCTCTGGAAGCCAGTTCCACAAGCACCAAAGGCTGGAGGCCCTTGCGAGCACTCCAGCCTCAGGATTGGACTCAATTACTTGAGTTCAGCCTTGGCACCAGCTTCGACCAGCTTCTTCACAGCGGCTTCAGCGTCAGCCTTGGCCACAGCTTCCTTCACGTTCTTGGGAGCGCCGTCGACCAGGTCCTTGGCTTCCTTCAGACCCAGACCGGTGATTTCACGCACGGCCTTGATCACGGAAACCTTGTTGGCGCCAGCTTCGGTCAGCACCACGTTGAACTCGGTCTTTTCTTCAGCAGCAGCAGCAGCACCGCCGCCAGCAGCAGCAGGAGCAGCCATAGCGGCAGCGCTCACGCCAAACTTTTCTTCAATGGCCTTGACCAGGTCGTTCAGTTCCAGAACAGTCATGCTGTCCAGGGCGGTCAAGAATGCGTCTTTATCGAATGCCATGTTAATTTCCTAACAATTTGTTGGTTGTTTGTTGCCGCAATTAAGCTGCAGCGGCTTCTTCGGCGGCAGGTTGCTCTGCGCCTTCGCTCTTCTTTGCCGCCAGCGCGCCCAGCACCACGGCTGTACGCGACATAGGCGACATGAGCAAGCCACACACTTGTGCCAGCAAAACTTCCTTCGAGGGGATGCTTGCCAGTTGCTTCACGCCGTTCACGTCCAGGGCCTTGCCCGAAAACGCGCCACCGCGAATCACCAACTTGTCGTTGGTCTTCGCGAAGTCGGCCACCACCTTGGCGGCAGCCACTGCGTCTTCAGAGAAGCCATAGATCAGGGGACCGGTCATCTGGTCAGCCACCACTTCAAACGCGCTACCGGCGACAGCACGGCGGGCCAGGGTGTTCTTCAACACACTCAGGCTCACACCCTTGCTGCGCGCTTCGCTACGCAGTTTGGTCATGTCGGCGACCGTGATGCCACGGTATTCCGCGATCACAAGCGTTTGAGCTTTAGCGGCGAGGCTGGTCACTTCGTTGATGACCGCTTCTTTCTCACTGCGATTAAGACTCAAGGTCTACTCCTTCAAATGCGCACGCAGGGCAAGCCCCTTGTGCGCGCTCTTGTTGCAGCGACCAACTGTTAGAGGACATTCATCCATCTGCAGCGGGATCGCCATCTGCGCTGGCTATGCAATTAAGTGGCAAGCCACACCAGCGGTCTTGGATGACCTGTCCATGCGCACATGGACAGCCCACCACATCAGCCCGAATAAATCCGGGCAGAAGATTTTAGCGAATTACGCTGCGATGGATTGGGGTTCGACGCGAACACCCACACCCATCGTAGAGGAAACCGCCACCTTGCGCAGGTACAGACCCTTGCTGGAAGCAGGCTTGGACTTGTTCAGCGCGTCCACCAGAGCGGCCAGATTGGCTTGCAGCTTGTCGTTGTCGAACGAGCGGCGACCAATGGTCGAGTGCACGATACCAGCCTTGTCCACGCGGAACTGCACCTGACCAGCCTTGGCGTTCTTCACGGCCGTAGCGACGTCGGGAGTCACAGTACCCACCTTGGGGTTGGGCATCAGGCCACGTGGGCCCAGGATCTGACCCAGCTGACCCACGACACGCATAGCGTCGGGAGCAGCGATCACCACGTCAAAAGGCATGTCGCCAGCCTTGACCTGGGCAGCCAGATCGTCCATGCCAACGATGTCGGCACCAGCGGCCTTGGCTTCTTCAGCCTTGGCGCCTTGGGCGAACACGGCGACACGGGTGGTCTTGCCGGTACCGTGAGGCAGCACGACAGCGCCACGCACCACTTGGTCCGACTTCTTGGCATCCACGCCCAGTTGCACGGCCACGTCGATGGATTCATCGAACTTGGCGGTAGCAGCTTCCTTCACCAGTGCCACGGCTTCGCCGAAGGCATACAGCTTGGTGGAATCCACTTTGCCTTGGAGAGCTTTTTGCTTCTTGGTCAACTTGGCCATTTTACAAACCCTCCACGATCACGCCCATCGAACGGGCAGAACCAGCCAGTGTACGCACGGCAGCGTCAACGTTGGCGGCATTCATGTCCTTCAGCTTGGTCTGAGCGATCTCTTCCAGCTGAGCGCGGGTGATCTTGCCGACCTTGGCCTTCAGAGGGTTCGCAGAACCCTTGTCCAGCTTGATGGCCTTCTTGATCAGCACGGTGGCGGGAGGGGTCTTGATGACGAACGTGAAGCTCTTGTCAGCAAAGGCCGTGATCACCACAGGCAGAGGCAGACCGGGCTCGACACCTTGGGTCTGCGCATTGAATGCCTTGCAGAATTCCATGATGTTCAGGCCACGCTGACCCAGCGCAGGACCGATGGGAGGGGAAGGATTGGCCTTACCAGCTGGCACTTGCAGCTTGATAAAACCGACGATTTTCTTCGCCATGGATTTACTCCTTACGGGTGCATAACGCCATGTGGTGCATGGCTCCCCGTGTTAAAGGACTCTTATTTCAGCACGCGAGTCCCACAACGTGCGATCGGCATCAGGTCTTTTCGACCTGTGCAAATTCCAGCTCCACCGGAGTGGAGCGACCGAAGATCGCCACGGACACCCGCAGGCGATTCTTCTCGTAATTGACTTCTTCGACCGTGCCATTGAAGTCCGTGAACGGACCTTCCTTGACACGCACCAGCTCGCCCACCATGAACTCGATCTTGTGGCGCGGCTTCTCGGAGCCTTCCTGCATCTGGCTCACGATCTTCTGCACTTCCTCTTCCGAGATCGGTGCAGGGCGGTTCTTGGCGCCACCCACAAAGCCGGTCACCTTGCTGGTGTGCTTGACCAGGTGCCAGGTGTCGTCGTCCATCACCATCTCGACGAACACATAACCCGGGAACAGGCGACGCTCGGTGGTCTTGCGCTGGCCGTTCTTCATTTCCACCACTTCTTCGGTGGGAACCAGGATACGGCCAAATTTTTCCTGCATACCAGAACGCTGAATGCGCTCCGTGATGTTGCGCTCCACCGCTTTTTCCATGCCCGAGTAGGCATGCACGATATACCAGCGCAAATCAGGATTCACTGCAGCAGCGGGCGCCACTTGAGCGCCCGATGCACCTGCGTCCATCGCATCAGTCATTATTTTCTCCAGCCCAGAATGAGGTCATACAACACCCACTCCACGGTCTTGTCGGTCAACCAGAGGAACAAAGCCATGATCACCACAAAGGCGAACACATAAAGCGTCATCTGCATGGTCTCTTTGCGCGAGGGCCAGACGACCTTTTTGACTTCTTTCCAAGAATCCTTGGCAAACCCAATCAGTTGCTTGCCGTGCTCGGAGACCAGGAACACTGCGGCAGCGGCCACCAGGCCAACCAGCAGCACGCCCCATTGCGCCACAGGACCTTGGGCGCCCAGAAAATAAAAGCCGGCGATGGATGCAATCACCAGAACCAGCACGGCAGCCAGCTTGGCCTTGTCGGCGCCAGAGCTTACTGTTTCAACTTGCGATGTAGCCATACCTAATCTTCATTCGCACAGCACAATGGCCGAGCACAAGACACTGAAGCCCGCCAGAGTCTGGCGGGCTTATCTTTACCACCTGAAGGTGGCAGGGGCAGTAGGAATCGAACCTACAACCTTCGGTTTTGGAGACCGACGCTCTGCCAATTGAGCTATACCCCTAAACCCTTAAATTTTAAGCAATGATGGTCGCAACCCCGCCAGCGCCCACGGCACGGCCGCCTTCGCGGATAGCGAAACGCAGACCTTCTTCCATGGCGATGGGGGCGATCCGCTTCACAGTGATCGACACGTTGTCA
>NZ_DLMU01000007.1:0-54139 GCF_002479375.1 Comamonas sp. UBA7528 | reverse complement strand
AAGCCGACCTGTTCCAGGCCGTACCGGAACTGGTGAAGGCGCTCTGAGCCACCACCACACGAAAGAGGGGCTGCGTGCCCCTCTTTTTCCGTCTGCCGTCTGCAGCTCCTGCAGCGGGCATCAGCACAGGATGCATGGGCATGCCACCGCCGCGTGGTGCCATGCCCATGGACCCTGGCGCCACAGCGGCTGCACAGCGCAGCCCGCGCGCACGCGCCGAACCCATCCCTCAATCAAACCCAAAGAGAAGGTGACAAGATGAGTTACACAGCCCCCGTCAAAGACATGCTGTTTGCCATGGAACATCTGGCTGGTATCGAGCTTGTGGCGCAGATCCCCGGCTTCGAAGATGCCGGTCTGGAGACCGCACAGGCCGTGCTGGAAGAGTGCGCCAAGCTGTGCGAAGGCGTGGTGGCACCGCTGAATGTGCCGGGCGATGTGAACCCCTCTGCGTGGAAAGACGGCAAGGTCACCACCACCCCCGGTTTTGCCGATGCCTTCAAGCAGTACGCCGAAGGCGGCTGGCAGGGCCTGCAGCACCCCACGGACTTCGGCGGCCAGGGCCTGCCCAAGACCATTGGCGCGGCCTGCATCGAAATGCTCAACAGCGCCAACCTGAGCTTTGCGCTGTGCCCGCTGCTGACCGATGGCGCCATCGAAGCGCTGCTCACGGCCGGCAGCGATGCGCTCAAGACCACCTACCTGGAAAAGCTGATCTCCGGTCAGTGGACCGGCACCATGAACCTGACCGAACCCCAGGCTGGCTCCGATCTGGCCCTGGTGCGCACCAAGGCCGAGCCCCAGCCCGATGGCACGTACAAGGTGTTCGGCACCAAGATTTTCATCACCTACGGTGAGCACGACATGGCCGAGAACATCGTCCATCTGGTGCTGGCCCGCGTGGCCGGTGCGCCCGAAGGCGTGAAGGGCATCAGCCTGTTCGTGGTGCCCAAGTTCCTGGTCAATGCCGACGGTTCGCTGGGCGCGCGCAACGACGCGCACTGCGTGTCCATCGAGCACAAGATGGGCATCAAGGCTTCGCCCACGGCCGTGCTGCAGTTCGGCGACCACGGCGGCGCCATCGGCTACCTGGTGGGCGAGGAAAACCGCGGTCTGGAATACATGTTCATCATGATGAACGCGGCGCGCTACGCCGTCGGCATGCAGGGCATTGCCGTGGCCGAGCGCGCCTACCAGCACGCCGTGGCCTACGCCAAGGACCGCGTGCAAAGCCGCCCCGTGGACGGTTCGGTCAAGGCCAGCGCCACCATCATCCACCACCCCGATGTGCGCCGCATGCTGATGACCATGCGCGCCTACACCGAAGGCTGCCGCGCCATGGCCTCGGCGGCCGCCGCGGCCTACGATGCCGCCCACCACCACCCGGACGCCGAAGTGCGCCAGGCCAACGCCACCTTCTATGAATTCATGGTGCCGCTGGTCAAGGGCTACAGCACGGAGATGAGCCTGGAGGTGACCAGCCTGGGCGTGCAGGTGCATGGCGGCATGGGCTTCATCGAAGAAACCGGCGCCGCGCAGTACTACCGTGACGCCAAGATCCTGACCATCTACGAAGGCACGACCGCCATCCAGGCCAACGACCTGGTGGGCCGCAAGACCGCACGCGATGGCGGCACCTCGGCCAAGGCCATTGCCGACCAGATCGCCAAGACCGAAGCCGCGCTGCGCGCCAGCGGCACGGCCGATGCCCTGGCCCTGGCCCAGCGCCTGCAGACCGCGCGCGAAGCCTATGTGCAGGTGGTGGAGTTCGTGGCCGGCCAGACCAAGGCCAGCCCCAACGCCGTGTTCGCCGGAAGCGTCCCCTACCTGATGCTGACCGGCAACCTGGTGGCCGGCTGGCAGATGGGCCGTGCGCTGCTGGTGGCCCAGGACAAGGCCGCCCAGGGCGAGGATGTGCAGTTCATGCAGGCCAAGGTGGCCACGGCGCGCTTCTATGGCGACCACATCCTGACCAAGGTGCCGGGCCAGGCCGAGTCCGTGCTGCACGGCGCCGATGCGGTGATGGCGCTGCCGCACGAAGCTTTCTAAATCGGAGTTATCAAAAAAGTGAGCTGGAGTCGCTTGTGTGGCAGGCACTCCAGCCTTTTTTTGTCATATTAGAACTTTTAGAGGAGACATCGTCATGTCCAAGATTCCTGCGGCGCTGCAAAAACTGGCGCTGCCCGTCATCGGATCGCCGTTGTTCATCATCAGCAACCCCAAGCTGGTGATCGAGCAGTGCAAGGCCGGCATCGTCGGCTCCATGCCGGCACTCAACGCGCGCCCTGCGGAACAGCTGGAAGACTGGCTGGCGGAAATCACCGAAACCCTGGCCGCCTGGGACAAGGCCCATCCCGAACAGCTTTCGGCTCCGTTCGCCATCAACCAGATCGTGCACAAGAGCAATGACCGCCTGGAGCACGACATGCAGGTCTGCGCCAAGTACAAGGTGCCCATCGTCATCACCAGCCTGGGCGCGCGCGAAGACGTGAACCAGGCCGTGCACGGCTGGGGCGGCGTGGTGCTGCACGACATCATCAACAACAAGTTCGCCCGCAAGGCCATCGAGAAGGGCGCCGATGGCCTGATCGCCGTGGCAGCTGGTGCCGGCGGCCACGCCGGGGTGAAAAGCCCGTTTGCCCTGATCCAGGAAATCCGCCAGTGGTTCGACGGCCCGGTGGCACTGTCCGGCTCCATCGCCACCGGCGATGCCGTGCTGGCCGCCCAGGCCATGGGTGCAGACTTCGCCTACATGGGTTCGGCCTTCATCGCGACCGAGGAAGCACGCGCCGCTGATGACTACAAGCAGGCCATCGTGGCCGGCAATTCGGACGATGTGGTCTACAGCAACCTGTTCACCGGCGTGCACGGCAACTACCTGGCCCCGTCCATCCGCGCGGCCGGCCTGGACCCCGACAACCTGCCGGTGTCCGACCCCAGCGCCATGAACTTCGGCTCGGGCCGCACCAAGGCCTGGAAAGACATCTGGGGCTGCGGCCAGGGCATCGGCGCCATCGACCAGGTGGTGCCCACGGCCGAACTGGTGGCGCGCCTCAAGCGCGAATACGCTGCCGCCCGCCAGCGCCTGCAACTGGCCGCGGCCTGAGCCCTGCGCCTGAGCCCTGCGCCTGCGTCCCTGTGCACCAGTCTGGTGCGAGACTGGACGCGCTTGCGCTGATAGTTACAATTCGTTTGCCCCGGTAGGCCCAGGTCTGCCGTGCGCAGCCGCCAAGCCCCTGTGTGCCATTGCCCTCTGCCAAGAGGGTGCTGTACCGCAGGGGTTTGTCTTTTTTTTGCGCGCTCCGTGGAGCGCGGTTTCCTGTTTTTTCTCTATGCAACTGAAATCCCTCGGCGCCGTGGCGCTGGCATCGCTGGCGCTGGCCACTTCCGTACAGGCCGCTGAACCCACGCCCCAGGCCGTGACCGACATGTTCCTGAAGTCCATCGTGCACATCGATGCCAAGTCCATGGAAGCCCTCAACGCCTACCTGCGCCCGGCGCGGACCTTTCCCGGTCAAGGCGATTTCATCAATGTGAAGGAAATGCTGGAAGTCGACCGCGACTACGCCAAGGAAATGGCGGCCACCTTCCTGGAAAACGTGAAGCTGAACGACGCCGACAAGAAGGCCCTGGAGCCGGCCGCCGTGCAACTGTTCGCCAACGTGCGCGATTCGCAAAAGCGCATCACCTGCACCATGGGCCAGCCCCAGAAGGTCACCGAAGGCGTGCATGCCGAGATGCTGGCCGTCAACGTGCCGTTCAAGTGCCTGGCGCCCAACCCGCCGGAAAAGGTCGTGGCCTTCCTGCAGCGCGCAGGCGCTGCCAAGTGGGACCTGGCCCAGTACCGTGAAAACGTGCAGACCCTGGCCAAGGGTTTCGAAGCCGCGCCGCTGACCCAGGTCTGGGAAGCCGAGTTCCCGCTGGCCACCGAGAAGAAAAAAAAGCCGCTGGTGTGGCAGAACAACTTCCCGCGTGAAACCATCGACGTCACGCCGCTGCAGTACTGATCAGCATTCGGCGGACCTGCACCCCTGCCGGTGGCCCCGCCACCGATGCGGTGCAGACCGCTACCGTGACCCTCGACCCCGGTGGGGCGGCGGTGTGCCATCGCCCGTCCCCCGCCGGTGCCAGCGGCACCCGCACACAAGCGCCCCTCGGGGCGCTTTTTCTTTGCCTGCATGCAGCGCAGGGTGACAGCCACATGAAACCGGCGTTAACCCTGTTGCTGTCCGGGTGAATTGATGGAAATCAACGCCGCAGTGTTTCACTCGACTACCTGAGCCAGCGTGGAAGTTGTTTTGCAGAAACCCTAGCATCTGCATAAATTTCAGTAAATACTGAAAATTCAGAAACACATGAAATCGACTGACTTCGATCAAACGGCAGGCGCACCAGCAGGCACACCCCAGGCTTCACGCCTGCGTGCCGACCGCGGCACCGCGTGGTCGGTGCTGGCGTCGCTGCTGTGGCTGCCCCAGGCGGCATTGCTGGCAGCCGCCGTGCAGTGGATTGCCGAAGGGCGGTCTGCTGAAGTCGGGCGTCTGGCACTGGGCCTGCTGGTGCTGGGGGTGGCCAAGGCGGTCTGCGACGGCCGTGGCATGCGGCTGAGCTTTGATGCCGCCCGCACCCAGCTGCAAACGCTGCGTGCCCAGGTGGTGCAGCAACTGGCCGGCAGCTCGCCGCTGGACACGCAGCGCGTGCCGTCCGGGCAGGCCGCCAGCGCGGTGGCCGAACAGGCCGAAGCCATCGTGCCCTGGCTGTCGCGTTACCAGACGGCCATGTGGCGCACGACCGTGGTGCCACTGGTGCTGCTGCTGGCCGTGGCCTGGCAGTCCTGGGTGGCGGCCCTGATCCTGCTGGTGGCCGCGCCGCTGATCCCCGTGTTCATGGCCATCGTGGGCTGGCGTGCCCAGGCCGCCAGCGAGGCGCACATGGTGCAGCTGGGCCAGATGAACGCCTTTTTGCTGGACCGCCTGCGGGGCCTGACCACGCTGCGTGCCCTGGGCGCGGTGGATGCCACCGCACAGCGCCTGCGCGCCCATGCTGAATCGCTGCGCCAGCGCACCATGCGCGTGCTGCGCATCGCCTTTCTGTCCTCTGCCGTGCTGGAGCTGTTTTCCGCGCTGGGCGTGGCCATGGTCGCCGTGTATGTGGGCTTTCACCTGCTGGGTTATCTGGAGTTCGGCACCTGGCATGGGCGGCTGAGCCTGGGCGAAGCCCTGTTCGTGCTGCTGCTGGCACCGGCTTTCTTTGATCCGCTGCGCGAACTCTCCGCCGTCTGGCATGACCGCGCCGCCGGCACCGCCGCGCTGCAGACCCTGCAGCACATGGCCCGCAGTGCCCAGCCTCTGCCGGGCGCGCTGGCGGAAGCACCCTCCCCGGTGGATGCCGCCCCGGCCCGCGTGACCCTGCAGGCACTGAAACTGCCCCTGTCGGCGGCCGCCACGCCGCTAGTGCCGGTGGATGCAGACATCCAGCCGGGCGAGCATGTGGCCCTGTGGGGTGCCAGCGGCAGCGGCAAATCGCTGCTGCTGGCCCAGATCGCCGGCCTGTTGCCCATAGACCAAGGGCAGGTGCTGGTCGATGGCCTGCCCATGGCCGATGCTTCGGCACCGGCGCTGCGCCGCCGCATGGCCTGGATGGGCCAGCACCCGCATGTGTTCGCTGGTTCGGTGGCGCGCAATATCAGCCTGGACCGCCCCGATGTGGCAGGGGCAGACATTGCCCCGGCCTTGCAGCAGGCCGGCCTGGACACGGTGCTGCAGGCACGGCCCAGCAGCAGCCTGGGCGAAGGCGGGCAGGGCCTGTCGGGCGGCGAAGCCGTGCGCCTGGCCCTGGCGCGCCTGGCCGTGGCCGCCCCCCATGCCGGCGTGCTGCTGGTGGACGAACCCACGGCCCACCTCGATCCCGCCACGGCCGCGCAGGTCACGCACGCGCTGCTGCAGCTGGCTCAGGGCCGCACCCTGGTGGTGGCCACCCACGATCCGCTGCTGGCCGCCCGCATGGACCGGGTGGTGCAGCTGCAAACGCAAATTCAAACCCAAACCCCGGAACAAGTCCCAGCGCCAGCATCCGTTCAGGCGCAGGAGGGTGCGGCATGAAGCGCACACGTCCCTCCCTGGGCGCCATGCTGGCAGCGCTGGCTGCCATGGCACCGCGCCGCCTGTGGTTGGGCGGCATGGCGCTGGCCTGCCTGACGGTGCTGATGGGCATGGCCCTGCTGGGCCTGTCCGGCTGGTTCATTGCCGCCACGGGGCTGGCCGGGCTGGTGCCGGCCACGGCCCTGGTGTTTGACGTGTTCATGCCCAGCGCGGGCATCCGGCTGCTGGCCCTGGGACGCACCGCCGCCCGCTATGGCGAGCGCCTGGTCACCCACGATGCCACGCTGGCAGTGCTGGCCGCGCTGCGCGAGCGCCTGTTCCGCAGCTGGGCACCGGCAGGTGCCGCCTCACAGCTGCGTCTGCGCCCGGCGCGCTGGCTGCAGCGCCTGACCGGCGATGTGGATGCGCTGGACAGCCTGTACCTGCGCCTGGCCGTGCCCCTGGTGTCCGCCTGTGGTGCGGCGCTGCTGGCGGCCGTGGTGCTGGGCGCCATGCACTGGCCGCTGGGCCTGCTGCTGGGGCTGTGGCTGCTGCTGGTCGGCACCGGCATGGCCGTGGTGCTGGCGTGGCGCGCCCGCCGGCCCGCATTGCGCCGCGCGGCAGCGCTGGAACGGCTGCGGTCCCAGGCCGTGGACCTGGTGGCCGGGCAGACCGATCTGCTGATGGCGGGGCGCCTTCCGGCCCAGTGCGCGCGCCTGGCGGCGACCGAGGCCTGCGTGGCCCAGGCGGACCGCCAGCTCAACCGGCTGGAGGCGCATGCCACCGCCGCCTATGGCGTGGTCAGCACATTGACGGTGGTGGGCGTGCTGCTGGCCGTGGGCTGGCTGGCCGAGCGTGGCGTGATCGGCGCCCCCGGTGCCGCCCTGGCCTTGCTGGTGGCCCTGGCCGCGATGGAGCCGTTTGCGGCACTGCGCCGGGGCGCCGTGGAGGCAGGCCGTACCTGGCTGTCCATCCAACGGCTTGCGCCCCAGGTGGTGCCGGCCCAGGCGGTGGCCGATACCGCCGTGCACTTGCCGCAGCCCGGTGCGGCTGCCGTGCTGGAGCAGGTCAGCGCCCGGCACCAGGGCAGTCCGCGCTGGGCCCTGGAGGTCGTGAGCCTGCAGATCCCGGCCGGCACCCAGGTGGCGGTGGTGGGCGCCAGCGGCGCCGGCAAAAGCACGCTGCTGTCGGTGATTGCGGGCGAGCTGCCCGCCACGCAAGGCCATGTGGCCGCGCAGCCCAGCACCTGGTTGACCCAGCGCACCGAACTGTTCCAGGACAGCCTGCGGGACAACCTGCTGCTGGCCTGCCCCGGCGCCAGCGACGAACGGCTGTGGCAGGCGCTGGAAGACGCGGGCCTGGCCAGTGATGTGCGCGCCATGCCCCAGGGGCTGGAGAGCCGGCTGGGCGAGGGCGGGCTGGGCCTGTCAGGCGGGCAGGCGCGCCGCCTGGCGCTGGCGCGGCTGCTGCTGCATCCGGCCCCGTGCTGGCTGCTGGACGAGCCCTCCGAAGGATTGGATGCTGCCACCGCGCGGGACGTGCTGGCTTGCCTGCGGCGGCAGATGAAAGGGCACACCGTGATTGTGGCTACTCACTTGCGCAGAGAGGCGGAAAGCGCCGATCGTCTGCTCTGGGTGGATGGCGGTCGCTTGCTGGGCGACGCCCGGCGCGGCACAGCGGATTTTGACAAGCTGCTGGCACGGCTGCGCGATGACGCCGCCACCCCTGCAGCGCATGCAATGGCCAAGGGTTTTTAAGAGAGAAAGGAATTCCCCATGGACCTCGACATCGTCGACTTATCGCGGCTGCAGTTCGCGATAACGGCGCTCTACCACTTTCTGTTCGTGCCGCTGACACTGGGCCTGTCGATTCTCATCGCCATCATGGAGACGGTGTTTGTGATGACCGGCCGCACCATCTGGCGCGACATGACCAAGTTCTGGGGCGTGCTGTTCGGCATCAACTTCGCCATGGGCGTGGCCACGGGCGTGGTGATGGAATTCCAGTTCGGCATGAACTGGAGCTACTACAGCCACTACGTGGGCGACATTTTCGGCGCCCCGCTGGCCATTGAAGGCCTCATGGCCTTCTTCCTGGAAGCCACCTTCGTGGGTCTGTTCTTCTTCGGCTGGGACCGGTTGAGCAAGGTCAAGCACCTGATCGTGACCTGCCTGATGGCCATCGGCACCAACTTCTCGGCGCTGTGGATCCTGGTGGCCAACGGCTGGATGCAGAACCCCGTGGGCGCCGCCTTCAATCCGCAGACCATGCGCATGGAAGTGACCGACTTCTTTGCGGTGCTGACCAACCCGGTGGCACAGGCCAAGTTCGTGCACACGGTCTCGGCCGGCTATGTGATGGCCTCGCTGTTTGTGCTGGGCGTGTCGGCCTGGTATGTGCTCAAGGGCCGCCACCTGCACCTGGCCAAGCGCTCGATGACGGTGGCCGCCTCGTTCGGTCTGGCCGCCTCGCTGTCGGTGGTGGTGCTGGGAGATGAGTCCGGCTACCTGTCGTCCGAACACCAGAAGATGAAGCTGGCCTCGATCGAAGCCATGTGGGAAACCGAGCCCGCACCGGCGGCCTTCACCGCCATCGGCTTCCCGGACCGTGAAGCGCGCGAGACCCATTTCGCCGTGCACATCCCTTGGGTCATGGGCCTGATCGGCACGCGCTCGCTCAATACCGAAATCCCCGGCATCAACCAGCTGGTGAGCAACGCCGAAGGCTATATCCGCAGCGGCATCGACGCCTATGACGCGTTGCAGACCATCCGCAGCGCCAAGTCGGACGCCGAAGTCCCCGCCGAGGCGCGCGCGCGCTTCGAGGAAAAGGGTGTCTACCTGGGCTACGCGCTGCTGCTCAAGCGCTATGTAGACGACCCGCGCCAGGCCAGCGCCGAGCAGATCCAGAAGGCGGCGAACGACACCATTCCCCCGGTGGGCCCGCTGTTCTGGAGCTTCCGCGTCATGGTGGCCCTGGGCATGTTCTTCATCGTGCTGACCGGCACCTTCTTCTGGCTGTCCGTGCGCCACAAGCTGGATGCCTACCCCTGGCTGCTCAAGGTGGCCGTGCTGTCCATCCCGCTGCCGTGGATTGCCGCCGAATGCGGCTGGGTGGTGGCCGAGCTGGGCCGCCAACCCTGGATCATCGAAGGCGTGCTGCCCACGGCCATGGCGGTCTCCCACCTGGGCGCCGGCACGTTGCTGCTGACCATTGCAGGCTTTGTGCTGATCTACACCGTGCTGCTGGTGATCGAGCTCAAACTCATGGTGCGCGCCATCCAGAAGGGGCCGGAGCATGAGAGCGAGCCGCACCTGAGCTTCTACGAACCCATGATCCAAAAGCTGGCCCGCGCCCGCTGAATGCAAGCAAGGAGTACACGCAAATGATCTTGCATGAACTGATTTCGTATGACGTGCTGCGCGTCATCTGGTGGCTGCTGCTGGGCGTGCTGCTGGTGGGCTTTGCCGTGACCGACGGGTTCGATCTGGGCAGCATGGGGCTGCTGCGCGCCACGGCCAGGACCGATGTGGAGCGCCGCACCGCCATCAACGCGGTCGGCCCCGTGTGGGAAGGCAACCAGGTGTGGCTGATTCTGGGCGGCGGTGCCATCTTTGCCGCCTGGCCGCAGCTGTACGCGGTGTCCTTCTCGGGCTTTTACCTGGCCATGTTCGCCGTGCTGGTGCCGCTGATCCTGCGCCCCGTGGCCTTCAAGTTCCGCAGCAAGCGCGAAAGCGCTGGCTGGCGCAACGGCTGGGACTGGGTGCTGTGCATCACCGGCCTGGTGCCCGCACTGCTGTTCGGTGTGGCCGTGGGCAATGTGATCCTGGGCGTGCCCTTCCGCCTGGGTGACGACATGCGCATCTACTACGACGGCAGCTTCTTCGGCCTGCTGACCCCGTTCGCGCTGCTGTGCGGTCTGGTGTCGCTGTCCATGCTGCTGATGCACGGTGCGTCCTGGCTGGTGTTCAAGACCGAGGGCGAAGTCGCCCGGCGCGCAGCCAGGTATGGCGTGCTGTTTGCGCTGCTGACCACCGTGCTGTTCGCCGCTGCTGGCGTGTGGCTGGGCAGCATCAACGGCTATGTCATCACCAGCGAGATCAGCCATGTCGGCCCCTCCAACCCGATGAACAAGACCGCTGCCGTGGCCGTGGGCGCCTGGATGCACAACTTCCAGTCCTACCCCGCGTTGTGGCTGGTGCCCGGCATCGGTCTGGTCATGCCGCTGATCGTGGCCCTGGGCCTGCGCAGCCGCCGTGAATGGCTGAGCCTGCTGGGCAGCGGCCTGGCGATTGCCGGCATCATCCTGACCGTGGGCGCCGCCATGTTCCCCATGATCCTGCCGTCCACCGTCGATCCGCGCTTCAGCCTGACCGTGTGGGATTCCTCCTCCAGCCACGTGGTGCTGTTCATCATGCTGGTGTGCGTGCTGATCTTCCTGCCCCTGATCCTGGCCTACACCAGCTGGGTGTACGCGGTGTTGCGCGGCAAGGTCGATATCGCTGCGATTGCCACCGGCAAAGGCCACTCTTACTAACCGGTAGAAAGGAATTCGATATGTGGTATTTCGCGTGGATTCTGGGCCTGCCGCTGGCCGCTGCTTTTGCTGTGCTCAATGCCATGTGGTACGAGCTGATGGATGACGAGGCCACCCGCCGCCGCATCCTGGAGCGCACCAGCAAGCTGCCCGAATAAGGGGCCGCAGGCATGCCACCCGCGCACTGCGGGAGGTGCCGGCGGTGCGCAGTGCGCGCTTTGGTCGCCCGCTAGGGTGTGCCGACAAGGCCTGGTGCTGTGATGGCGCCAGGCCTTGTGCTTTGGGGCAAGGGCAGCAGCGCCGAGGCGCTGCCCACCGGCTTTGTACGGCCGTTGACATCTGGTCATGCAACAAAGCGTGTGCATGCAGTGCACAGCCACCGATTGCTGCTAGGGTAGTCCGGTCAAGATTCCCATCTCTATCGCACAGCAAGGAGGAGCCGTGATGGAAGCGCGCAGCGAACCGATTTCCCGCCAACACCACCGCAAGCAGGGCCTGGGCACCACCGGCCGATGGGCGCTGGTGGCCGTGGTGTTGCTGGGAGCGGGCTATGCCGGTTGGCACTATTGGGGCAGGGCGCCAGCGGCTCCCGAAGCACCACCTGTCGCGGCACCTGCCCCCGCGGCCCCGGCGCCTGCCGTCACGGAACCGGCTCCGGCAGCGCCTGCGGCGGAACCGGCCGCTGCCGAATCCCACCCGATCGAGCCAGCCGCCGATGCCCAGGGCCGCCCGCCGCTGGCCGGTGGCGATGGTGACGGTCTGGCCCAGGCCGTTACCGACTGGCTGGGGCGTGAACGCACGCTGCGCTTTGTCGCCACCGACGCTCTGGCCCGCCGCATTGTGGCCACGGTGGACAACCTGGCACGCAGCCAGGCGGCGTCCCGGCTGTGGCCGCTGCACCCGGTGGGCGGGCGCATGGTGGTGACGCAGACCGACGACGGCCGCATGGAGATCGCCCCCGCCAACGCCGCGCGTTATGAGGCCGTGGTGCGCTTTGTCGTGGGTCTGGATGTGGAGCAGGGTGGCGCCTTGTACCGCCGTGTCTACCCGGTGCTGCAGCAGGCCTATGAAGCGCTGGGCTATCCCGGCCAACGCTTCAACGACCGTCTGGTGGCGGTGATCGACCACCTGCTGCAGACCCCCGAACCTCCCGGGCCGCTGGCCCTGAAACTGGTGCAGGTGCAAGGCCAGCTGGCGTCCCAGCAGCCCTGGCTGCGCTACGAGTTTGCCGATGCGGATCTGCAAGCGCTGTCGGCAGGGCAGAAGATCCTGCTGCGCATGGGCGTGGAACACACCCAGCGCATCAAGGCCCAGTTGCGGGCGCTGCGGGCGCAGATCACCCGGCGTTGAGCAAAGGATCGTTGTGGGTGCGCACGGTGTGCTGCACACGCAAAAATGGCCTGCAATTGCAGGCCATTTTTTGTTCAGTGCAGCGGTGCGGTAGCCGGTCGGGTGTCCCACCGCAGGGGCACCGCCGTGCGCCTGCAGGCACTCAATCCTGCGGGGCCTTGCCGCCCTTGGGTTCCTTGGGCTTGGCACGGCCGGTGAGCTTGTCCTTGATCTCCAGCACCCGCGTCACGGCGGCGCCCATGCCCATCAGTTGCATGGCGGTCTCGGGCTGCAGGCGCTGCACATCGTCGAACCAGGTCATCAGCTTTTCGATCAGTTCGTACATCTCCTGCATGCGCTTTTGCGCATGGCGTTCGTCGTCGGACTGGGCTTCTTCCAGCAGGGCCGAGCGCAGCATGGACTGCGTGGGCTCGATCTCGCGGCGGCGGCGCTCCTCGGCCAGGCGGCGGAAGATCTCCCACACATCCTGCGGTGCTTCAAAGTATTCGCGGCGGTCGCCGGGCTGGTGGCGCAGGTTCACCAGGCGCCACGACTGCAGTTCCTTCAACCCCATGCTGACGTTGGAGCGCGAAAACTCCAGCGTCTCCGCAATCTCTTCCGCATTCAGCGCGCGCGGCGACAGAAACAGCAGCGCGTAGATCTGACCCACCGTGCGGTTGATGCCCCAGCGGCTGCCCATCTCGCCAAAGTGGGAGACGAACTGCCGGTTCAGGGAAGGAAGGGGTTGAATCTGACTCATAAAGGAATTGTGCCTGTGAATTTAAGAATTTCAGCACTTCCTGAAATTGTCCGCAATGCAGGCCGGGCCAGGGGGTGGCCGCGCCGAACGGTCAGTTGCCGGGGCGGAACCCGCCCGGCACGGGCGTTCTCAACGGTGCAGTTCGCCCGCGTTCTCGGGCTGGAAGTCGATGCCGTCCACCCGCACCGTCACCTTCTGGCCTGTGGGGCTGGGCATCTGGAATGCATCCCCCACGCTCAGGCCCAGCAGGGCAATGCCCACGGGGGCGAACACCGACACCTTGTCTGCGCTGCCATCCATGTCCTTGGGATAGACCAGGGTCAGGGTGTTGCTCTTGCCGCTTTCCAGCAAGGTGAAGCGCACGGTGGAATTCATGGTCACCACGGTGGCGGGCATCTCGGCCGGCTCCAGCACATCGGCACGGTCGAGTTCGGCCTCCAGCACGGCGCGGCCCGGAAACTCGCCCGGCATCTTCTCCAGCAGGGCTTCGATGCGCTCCAGGTCCAAGGTCGACAGAGTGATGGTGGGCTTGCGCTCCATGGCGGTGCTCCTTGCGGGATGGGGGTAAAAGTCGGTCCGCCAGGCTCAAAAAACAAAAGCCCACACGGACAAAAGCCCGGGCAACGGGGTTGTCCGGGCCAAGGCAGTGAAAAAGCACCAACTTGGTGCATTGGACGTATTGTGGCGCTTTGCCGCGCCCCTGCCAAGCATCCCGCACGCCGCCGGTGCGAATTGCCGCTGCGGCTTGCAACTTTCAAAAAAGGAGCTAGCGGTGGCCGCCAGTATGTGCCTGGAGCCGCTGCGGCACCGCCCCTGCGGTGCCAGGCCTGGCGGGCCTGCAGCGGAACAAGCCCCTGCCTGCGTCAAGGTTCCGGCATCCGCATTGCGTGTATAGCTGTATTTATATACAGTTATCTCATGCCGTCCCATCCCGATCCGCATTCCGACCTGCCTGCCCAGCCCGTGCAACTGCACAAGGGCCGGGGTGCGGCCAGCTGGATCGCCCACCGCTTTGCGCGCGATGCCCGCGAAGCGTTTGACGATGGCTGGGCCGATGGGACGGCGCGCACCACAAGTGCAGAAGGGGAGGACGGCGAAGAGGCACCGGCCTCGCGCACGCAGCTGGAATGGGAGCAGTGCAAATCCGCCCTCAGCCGGCATGATTCTCCCGACCTGCCGTTCCACCTGGGCCTGAATCCGTACCGGGGCTGCGAGCATGGCTGCATCTACTGCTACGCCCGGCCCACGCACAGCTATCTGGGCTATTCGCCGGGGCTGGACTTCGAGACCCGGCTCGTCGCCAAGGCCAACCTGCCCGAGGTGTTGCGGGCCGAGCTGTCCCGCCCCCGCCATGTGGCCGCGCCGGTCATGCTGGGCTCGGTCACCGACTGCTACCAGCCCATCGAGCGCGACGTGGGCTTGACCCGCCGCACCATCGAAGTGCTGGCCGCCGCGCGCCACCCGTTTTCCATCGTCACCAAGGGCAGTGGCATCGAACGCGACCTGGACCTGCTGGTGCCGCTGGCCCGGCAGAACCTGGTGGCGGTCTATGTCACCCTGACCACGCTGCAACCCGATCTGGCCCGCAGGCTGGAACCCCGCGCTGCGGCACCGCACCGGCGCCTGCGCACGGTGCGCGCCCTGGCGGAAGCCGGCGTGCCCGTGGGGGTAAGCCTGGCGCCGCAGATCCCGTTCCTGAACGACGATCTGGAACAGGTGCTGGCCGCCGCGCAGGCCGCTGGTGCACGCCAGGCCTTCTATGCCGTATTGCGCCTGCCGTGGGAGCTGGCGCCGCTGTTCGAGGAATGGCTGCGCCTGCACTACCCGGACCGCGCCCAGCGCGTGCTGGAGCGGGTGCGCGATCTGCATGGCATCAGCAAAGAGGGCCGGGCCGACGGCAAGGTCTACCAGAGCCAGTTCGGCCAGCGCATGAAGGGCACGGGGGCCTGGGCCGACATGCTGTCCCAGCGCTTTGCCCTGGCCTGCCGCAAGCTGGGCCTGAACCGCGAGCGCGTGCAGCTGGACTGCAGCCAGTACCACCCCAGCCTGCTGGGCGGCCAGCAAAGCCTGTTTTGAGTGCGGATGACCGTACAAAAAACAGGTGAACCCGCTGTGCGGCGGCGCCCGCCGCTAGGATGCCAGTCGGCGTATTCGCACAGCGAACAAAATAGACAAAAAAACATAGCAACGCGCGCGAATCCCATGGGGGCACCGGTTTCTGCACAGGCATCTTGGCCTGGCAGCGGGCGCCGCGTTCCCCACGCAACGCCTGCCTCCTGCCCACGCACGCTGTAGCGGTACTTGTCGATAACGGTGCCTGCAGCGGTGCACCGCAGGTAATTCCAGGCAGCTCCAAGCACCTCCAAGCAGTTCTTCGCTGAGATGGCCGATCTATCCCCCGACGCTGAATCCCGCACCACACCCCCTGCTGCACCCCCTGCCGCCACCCGCTCTGGTTGGCGTGCACGCTGGCTGACCGTGGCCGCACTGGGCGCACCCGGTCTGTGTTTCATCGTGCTGGGCTATGAGGGGCGGCGTGTCGCGCAGCTGCTGACCTTGCTGCTGCCCCTGCTGCTGTGGTTGCGCATGCCCTTGCGCACACCTGTGGGCATCATGGTCCGGCGTTGGCTGGTCACCTTGGGCATCCTGGTGTTCGTGCTGGATGGCGTGGCACGCACCTACCTGCTCAGCAGCTACCAGGCCGCACCGGATTCCACGCTGGTGCTCAGTGCCATGGCCAATACCAATCTGCGCGAAAGCCTGGAATACGCGGCCCAGTCCTGGCGTGGCTTGGCGCTGTTCGGCCTGGTGCTGGCGGCCGTGGCCGCGTGGATCTGGCTGGTGTCCGGCAAGCTGGAGGCGGTGCCTGCGCCCGGCCCGGGCCGAAAGCGCTCGCTGATGGACTGCGCGGTGCTGGTGCTGATCGGCATCCTGCTGCTGCTGTCAGCAGCGGCCTATGCCAACAAGCCGTGGCGCCGCCTGCACCCGGTGCTGTTCTGGCCCCACTGGGTGGAAAGCACGGAGAAACTGCGCAAGGGCTGGGCCAACCTGGACGCGGTGCGCAATGAGGCGCTGGAGCGCGCCCAGGCCGCTGCGCCCGTGGTGCTGCGTGAAGGGCCTTCCACGGTGGTGCTGGTGCTGACGGACAGCATCAACCGCGACAACTTCTCGCTCTACGGCTATGGGCGCAAGACCACGCCCGGCCTGCAGCAGCACCAGCGGCAGCTGGGCGCGCAGATGCAGGTGCTGCGCAACGCCTGGTCGGTGGATGCCGCCACCTTGCCCGCAATCGGCAACCTGTTTTCCTTCGGCATGCCCGAGGCCGACGACGCCCAGCACCTGCTGGCCCTGGCGCGGGTGGCCGGCTACAAGGTCTGGTGGATCAGCAACCACGACGATGTCGCCATCGAACAGCAGCATGCCCGCCACGCCGATGTGCTGCAGATGATCAACCGCGAACCCGGGCGCTCCAGCATGTCGCTGGACGGGGAGTTGCTGGACGAATTCCACACCGCCCTGCAGGCGCCGGATCAGCGCAAGTTCATCGTGGTCCACATGCAGGGCGCGCACCCGCACTACAGCCTGCGTTTTCCCAAAGGGCACAACCCCTTTGATGATGCCGATGACGCGGTCGATGCGGCCATGGCCCGGCAGGGCCGCCCGGTCTGGGTGCGGGAGCTGCGCCAGAATTACGACGCGGCCGTGCTCTACCACGACTCGGTGGTGTCCGAGCTGCTGCGCCTGTCGCGCGAAGCGGACCGGCCACAGGCCTATACGGGCTGGATGTACCTGTCCGACCATGGGCAGGAAGTCGGCCATGTGGGCAACCATGTGGGCCACAGCCCCGGCACGGCGGCGGGTTACCGCATCCCGGCCATCGTCTGGCAGTCACACGCGGCGGCGCCCATCCCGACGGACTGGGCCCAGCGGCCATTCCGTGCGGACTGGGCGGCCTGGACGCTGGCGGACCTGCTGGGGGTGCAGTGGCATGGCCAGCAGGTGCAGCACAACGTGCTGCATGCGGACTACCGCTGGCAGGCGCCCCAGTTGCCCCAGCTGGGCACCCAGCTCCCCTCGTTCACCGATTGAATGCGCGGCACGTCATGCGTCACGTGTCATATTTCATGCGTTGTACGCGGCATACCGTACGCAGCGCACGGCTGGCCTCACCCGCACCACGAACACCACGCACACCATGCGCACCCTGGGCGCCGCAGCCGGCCCACGGCTTACACCGCATCCCAGAACGACCGCACCAGCACGCTGTCGCTGCGCTCCTGCATGCAGTACAGATAGGTGGTGGTGCAGGCCGGGGTGCCTGCAATGCGGACGGGCTTGAAGCGCGTGTCGGGAATGAACTCCGCTTCCGACACCGCACCAATGCCCAGGCCGCGTGCCACGGCCTCGCGGATGGCTTCGCGGCTGCCGATTTCCAGCCCCAGTTGCGGCTGCACCCCGGCGGCGCGCAAGGCCTGCTCCATGGCCGCACGGGTGGTGGAGCCGGGCTCGCGCAGCAGCAGCGGCTGGCCGTGCAGCGCCGTGATGTCCACCTCGTCGTGCCGCGCCAGCGGGTGCTCCACATGGGCAAACAAAATGATGGCGTGGCGCGCATATTCGCGCGCCAGCAGCTCGGGGCGTTCGTACAGGCCGGCCAGCACCGCCACATCGGTGCTGTAGTGCGCCAGGTCGTGCAGCACCTGCTGTGAATTGCCCATGCGGATCGACAGCTGCATGCCGGGGTAGCGCGCCCGGTAGGCCGCCACCATCTCGATCACGTGGAAAGGGCCCACCGCACCCAGCTTCAGCTCGCCCTGGTGCAGCTTGCCCGAATCGCGCAGAAAGAACGCGGCCTCCGACTCCAGCGCCAGCAGCCGCTGCGCCAGCGACAGCAGCTTGCTGCCGGCCGTGGTCAGCGCCATGCGGTAGCCCTGGCGGTGGAACAGCTCCACCTGGCTTTGCCGCTCCAGCGCGGCAATCTGGGTAGAGACCGTGGGCTGGCTCACGCCCAATGCGCGTGCGGCGGCGCTCAGGCTGCCGTGGTGTGCCACGGCCACAAAGGTGCGGTAGCGGGCGTTGCTCATGGGGCCGCGCTCCGGCGGAAACAGGGGTGAAGAATC
Organism: Comamonas sp. UBA7528; assembly: GCF_002479375.1. Lineage (NCBI taxonomy): Bacteria > Pseudomonadati > Pseudomonadota > Betaproteobacteria > Burkholderiales > Comamonadaceae > Comamonas > Comamonas sp. UBA7528. The sequence continues at coordinate 36,316 of NZ_DLMU01000007.1, read as the reverse complement.
ATCTCAAGGTGTGACCTATGGAAACTGTGCAAACCGATTCTGAAACCTTCACATGACAGTCATATGTCGTCCCTAGCATTCCATCCATCGCACGGCATCCCGCAAGTGCGAATGCTGAAATGCAAAGGACTCTCCCATGTTGATGACCCGTAAAGCCTGGCTGCAAGGCGCCACCGCAACCCTGGCCCTGGCCGCCGCCGGCATGGGCGGCAGCGCCATGGCCCAGCCCACCGAACTGCGTGTGGGCCTGATCCCTTCCGAAGACGCGCTGGCCATGATGCGCGCCAGCCAGCAAGTCATGGACCAGCTGGCCGCCAAGACCGGCATGAAGGTCAAGCCCTTTGTGGCCAACGACTACAACGGCGTGATCGAAGCCATGCGCTCGGGCAAGATCGATGTGGCCTACTTCGGCCCCTTCTCGTACGTGCTGGCCAGCCAGATGGCCAACGCCGAAGCCTTTGCGATACCGGTGACCAAGAAGACCGGCCAAAGCTCGTACCACAGCATCATCATCACCAAGAAGGACAAGGGCCTGACCAGCGTGCCCCAGCTGCAGGGCAAGACCTTTGCCTTTGTGGACCCCAGCTCCGCATCCGGTCACCTGTTCCCCAAGGCCGGCCTGAAAGGCGAGGGCGTCGATACCGACAAATACTTCTCCCGCGTGATCTTCTCGGGCTCGCACGACGCCAGCATCATGGCCGTGGCCAATGGCAAGGTCGACGCTGCAGCCGTGGCCGATCCCATCTTCTCCAACGCCGTCACCAAGGGCCTGGTCAAGGCCGAAGACTTCCAGGTGGTGTGGCGCTCCCAGGCCATCCCCGAATCGCCCATGGCCTGGCGCAAGAACCTGGACGCCGCCACCAAGCAGAAAGTGGCCGCCGCCATGGCCGAGATCAAAGGCCTGCCTTGGGGCGACCGGGGCGAGCTGAACGGCTTCTCGTCCACCAACGACCAGGCCTATGACGTGGTGCGCACCACCGCCAAGGCCCTGAATCTGGACCTGGGAAAAATGAAATGATCACCATCCGCAACCTGCGCAAAAGCTACGGCAGCAACCATGTGCTGCACGGCATCGACATGGATGTGAAGGCCGGCGAATTCGTGGTCATGCTGGGCCTGTCGGGCGCCGGCAAATCTACCCTGCTGCGCTGCATGAACGGCCTGAACCAGCCCGACACCGGCACCCTGCAGGTGGGCGGCATCGACCTGATGCAGACCCATTCCCGGCGCGAACTGGCCCGCCACGTGGCCATGGTCTTCCAGCACCACAATCTGGTGCAGCGCCTGTCGGTGCGCAAGAACGTGCTGACCGGCCGCCTGGGTCAGGTGGGCACCTTGGCCTCGGTGCTGCAGTTCTTCAAGCACAGCGACATTGCACTGGCAGACCAGTGCCTGGAACGCGTGGGCCTGGTCCACAAGGCGCTGGAGCGCACCGAAGCACTGTCCGGCGGCCAGATGCAGCGCGTGGGCATTGCCCGCGCCCTGGCCCAGCAGCCGCAGGTGATTCTGGCCGACGAACCCGTGGCCAGCCTGGACCCCAAGACCGCACGCCGCGTGCTGCAGTACCTGCGCGATGCCACCCGTGAAATGGGCATTGCCGTGGTCTGCAATCTGCACCAGGTGGACTACGCCAAGGAGTTTGGCGACCGCATCGTCGGCCTGTCCCAGGGCCGCATGGTGTTTGACGGCACACCGGCGCAGCTGGATGACGCCGCCCTCAACGCCATCTACAGCACTGATGCGCAAGCGGCGGATGCTGCCACCAGCGCCAGCCACAGCGTGCATGTACCCACAGGCCCGTGGCACGCCGGCAACGCGCAACTGGCCACCAGCGCAGGAGCCATCTGATGCACAGCCCGACCCTGAAGACCCAACGCGACAGCTGGCAGTGGACGGCTGGCCGCCCTGAAAGCACCGGCGGCTGGCTGGGCTACGCCGCGCTGGCACTGGCCATAGGCTGGGTGCTGCACTGGAGCGCCGGCGGCGCGCAGATGAGCTGGGGCGAACTGGCCAACGGCATGCCGCAGATCGGCGATTTTCTGGCGCGCTCCGTGCCGCCGGACATGGACATCCTGCCGCGCCTGTGGGCACCGGCGCTGGAGACCATCCAGATTGCGATCTGGGGCACCTTGCTCAGCGTCATCCTGGCACTGCCGCTGTCCTTTGTGGCCGCCAGCAATCTGCACAGCTGGCACTGGCTGCGCCGCACCACCCGCCAGTTCCTGAACGTGGTGCGCAGCATCAACGAACTGATTCTGGCCCTGGTGTTTGTCTCGGCCGTGGGCCTGGGCCCTTTCCCCGGCGTGCTGGCCCTGGCGCTGCACGGCATGGGCATGCTGGCAAAGTTCTTTGCCGAGGCGATTGAAGAAATCGACGACGGCCCGCTGCAAGCCCTGCGCAGCGCCGGCGCCAGCCAGCTGCAGGTGATTGCCTTTGGCGTGGTGCCCCAGGTCATCACAGCCTGGATCGCCGTGGTGCTGTACCGCTTTGAAGTGAACCTGCGCTCGGCCACCGTGCTGGGCATGGTGGGCGCAGGCGGCCTGGGCTTCGAGCTGGTCAGCAGCCTCAAGCTGTTCCGCTACCAGGAAACCGCCACCTGCATCATCGTCATCACGGTGATGGTGATCGCCGCCGACATGGTCTCCAACTGGTTGCGCAACCGCATCCAGCAAGGCCCCCGCCACTGACCTTGTGCCCTGGTGCCGCATGACCGGCACGGCCACCACGGCCTGGGCACACACCGTGCGTTGTGGCGCCGTAGCACGGCAACGCCGCCACAACGCCGCCGCCGAACACCTCCTCAACCCCCTCTGTCTGCACTGGCCCGCCAGTGCGGCAGGCCGGTCTCACCCTGAATTTTGCAAAGGTCATCTCCCGTGTGGACTTATCACAACCCCGTGCGCGTCACTGCCGGCAACGGCAGCCTCAACCAGCTGCCCACGCTGCTGGCGGGCCGCAGCTGCCTGCTGGTCACTTTTCCGGAGGCTGACAGCCTGGGTCTGGTGCAGCGCGTGCGCAGCCTGATCGGCGCCCAGCTGCGCGGCGTGATCGACACCATCCAGCCCAACCCCGATGTGCACTGGCTGGCCCCGCTGTACGAACAGGTGCAGTGCCAACATGCCGATGTGCCGGTCATCGTGGCACTGGGCGGCGGCAGCGCCATCGACTCCGCCAAGGCGCTGCTCTGCGCCACGCCCGGCGGCTGCTTTGCCGAACTGCTGGCCGTGCTGGAGCAGGGCGGTCAGCTGCCCACCTCTGCCGCCCACAAGGCGCTGATCGCCATCCCCACCACGGCCGGTACCGGCAGCGAAGTCACCCCCTGGGCCACCATCTGGGACCAGGCCGGCAGCCGCAAGCATTCGCTGCACCAGCACTGCACCTGGCCCGAAGCCGCCCTCATCGACGCCGAGCTGATGGCCAGCCTGCCCACAGGCGCTACCCTGGCGGCGGGTCTGGATGCGCTGTCGCACGCGCTGGAATCCATCTGGAACGTGCACCGCAACCCCGTGTCCATGGCGCTGGCCGTGCAATCGGCCCGCTGCACCCTGGCCACCTTGCCGGCGCTGATGCGGGACCTGGGCAACCTGCAGCTGCGCGCTGACATGGCCCAGGCCGCGCTGCTGGCCGGGCTGGCGTTTTCCAACACCAAGACGGCGCTGGCGCATTCGCTGTCCTACGACATCACCTTGCAGCACGGCGTGCCGCACGGCATTGCCTGCTCTTTCAGCCTGCCCTTGGTGCTGGACATGGCCCTGGGTGCCGACCCGGTGGCCGACGCCGCATTGCTGTCCATCTTTGATGCCATGACCCCGGCGCTGGCCAGCGAACGGCTGCGTGCCTTTTTGCACCAGCTGGGCGTGGCCACCGATCCCGCCCACTACGGCGTGGCGCCCGCCGCCTGGCAAGCCATGGTGCACAAAGCCGCCAGCGGCCCGCGCGGGCGCAACTTCATCCGCCCGCTGGCCTGACCCTGTCCCTGACCTTTTCCGTGCTGCGCTGACCACCATGTCCCCCACCTCCACCTTGCCGCTGGCCGCGTACTGTCCCGCCCGCACCACCGTGCATGCGGGAGCGGCAGGCGGTCGTGCAGCCTTCTCCCTGTTTGCCTTCCTCTTTGTTTTTCAGGAGCTTCGCCATGAACGCCACCACATTGACCCCGTCCGCCACCTTCAACGCAAGCTGCGCCGCGGCAGCAGCCGGCTCCGCCGCCGACTTGGCGCCGCTGCAGGCCGTCATCTTTGACTGGGCCGGCACCCTGGTGGACTTTGGGTCCCTGGCCCCCACGCAGATCTTTGTGGAAGCCTTTGCCACCTTCGGCATCACCATCACCTTGGCCCAGGCGCGCGGCCCCATGGGCCTGAGCAAATGGGACCACATCCACCAGCTGCTGCAGGATTCCAGCATTGCCGCCCAGTGGCAGACCGCCTTCGGCCGTGCGCCCGGCAATGAGGATGTAGACGCCATCTATGCCCGCTTCATGCCCATGCAGATCGCCAAGGTGGGCGAGTTTTCGGCACCCATCGACGGCGCGGTGCAACTGCTGCCCTGGCTGCGCGCCCGGGGCCTGAAAGTGGGCTCCTGCTCGGGCTACCCGCGCGAAGTGCTGAACCAGTTGCTGCCCCAGGCCGCTGCCGCCGGCATTGCCCCCGACCATGTGGTCGCCGGCGACGAGCTGCCTGCTGGCGGCCGCCCCGGCCCTTTCATGGCGCTGGCCAATGTGCTGGCCCTGGGCATTGGCGATGTGCGCGCCTGCGTGAAGGTGGACGACACCGTGCCCGGCATCGACGAAGGCCTGCGTGCCGGCATGTGGACCGTGGGCCTGAGCCTGTCGGGCAACGAAGTGGGCTACAGCGTGCAGGAATACGCCCAGGCTTCGCAGGACGAAGTGGATGCCCGCGTGGCCGTGGCCGAAGCCAAGCTGAAAGCCGCCGGCGCCCACTATGTGGTGCGCAGCGTGGCCGATCTACCGGCCGTGCTGGCCCAGATTGCCGCCGCCATGCGCGCAGGCAAGACCCCGGCCTGAAGGCGGGCCGACGGCGTGCGGCACCCGCTGCGTGCACCCGAATCCAGGAGCCCTGAATGGGCTGCTGGTGGGGCAGGGGAGTGGCGGTGTGCCGCTCACACCTCCAGCACCTTCCACGCCCAGGGCGCTGGTGTGGGGGGCGCCGTCGCCCCCCTCCGGCCCTTTGCCTGGATCGTCAAACGGGATCGGCAGGTCCGGGCTGTGGGTCGGGTAAATCAATTCGGGTAGTTCGGATTGACGATGGGCAGGTTGGCCGACTTGGCCGCCTCCCGCATCTGCGGAATCGCCTCCACCAGCTTCTGCCGGTACTCGGCCCCGCTCAACGCCACCGGGTCAATGCCAATGCGGGCAAAGGCTTCCGCAATTGCCGGTGTCTTCATGATGGCCAGCACCGTCTGCTCCATCCGGTCGCGCAGCGCCTTGGGTGTGCCCTTGGGAAAGGCCATGCCCATCCACGAATCGGCCGTGATGTTGTGCCCCTGCTCTTGGATGGTGGGCACCTCCGGCAGCTCCACCCAGCGCATGGGGCTGGCACTGGCAATCATGCGCAGCTTGCCCGCCTGGATATGCGGCAGCACATCGGACGGGTTCAGCACGCTGGCATCCACCTGCCCGCCCAGCACCGCACCAATGGTTTCCGGGCCGGACTTGTAGGTGATCTCTTCAAACTTGCCGCCGGTCTGCTTGGCCAGCTCCATGAACGGCGTGCTGTTGGGAAACGCGGGGGACGAATAGAACACCCCCTTGCCGGTTTTGGATGCCGCAACCAGGTCGGCAATATTCTTGTACGGTGAATCGGCCCGCACCACCATGCCATAGCGGTAACGCGCCACCCCGGCGATGTACTCAAAATCATCCAGCTTGTAATCCAGCTTCATGATCTGCGGCGACAAGGTCATGCTGGTGTAGCTGGCCAGGCCCAGCGTATAGCCGTCGGGCTTTTGCTTGGCCAGATAACCCACGCCCAGCGTGCCCTGGGCGCCGCCCTTGTTCACGGGAATCACCGGCTTCTTCAACACCTCTTCCATCGCCTTGCCAATGGTGCGCGCCGTCACATCGGTATTGCCGCCGGCCCCAAAGTTGATGACGAAATTGATTTCCTTGGCCGGGTACCCCTCTGTATTGGCCCAGGCTTGGCTGGCCGAAAGCAGTGCGGCCATTGCCACCGGCGCGCAGCCACGGCGCCAGCGCGCGGTGCTGGACAAACCGGGGAACAAGGCAGAGCTCAATACAGTGTGCAAACGGCGCATGGCAAGACTCCAGAGGTGAATGAAACCAGGGCCTGTGTTTTGCGGCAGCAGGCCGGAATCTCAGTGGATGCGCAGCAAGAATGAGTGAGCGGGAGAGGCAATCCACCGATGGCACCATGCTCTGTGGGCGCCTCCGCCGCTGCTGTCATTTTTTGGACAGCGCTGCCCATGCAGACCGTCCGCACCAAACAGGGACGCATCAGCTTTTGCGTGCAGCATTCAGCGCCCGCAAGGCCTGGCGCAGATTGCGGCGCTGCAGCACCCGCTGCGGTCTAGGGAAAACCGTATGCGTGTTTTCCTGAGCCTTTTTGTGGATGCATATGCCTGTGTTTCTGTTGCAGCACACGATCATCAGAAACCGGCACATGCCATGCCCGTTGGCCATAAGCAGCCCTGACTATGCGCCAGTAGAGCAAGCCAAATATCCATAGGTTTTGCAATGCATGCGGCAGGCGCACAGTCGGTTGTAAGTTTGTGTTACGCATGCTGGTCTAGGATGGACGGCGCTAAATAGTGACCGCCAAGTACCACGCTGCGTGGACCGCAATGGTCACTGCCTTTGGAGATTGCCATGCTGTTGATTGTGGGCACCGTGCGCCTGCCGCCCGAAAACCTGGAACGCGCCAAACCCGTGATGGGGGCCATGGTGCAAGCATCGCGTGCTGAGGCGGGCTGCCTGGAATATGTCTATGCCGAAGACCTGTTTGTGCCCGGTCTGATCCATGTGAAGGAACGCTGGACCGACCAGGCCGTACTGGATGCGCATTTTGCGTCGGCGCATATTCAGACATGGCGGGCCAGCTGGGAAGGGTTGGGGATTGGAGAGCGGAATTTGAAGGTGTATGAGGTGAGTGAGCCGAGGGATACCTGACCCACTCATCTATTTTTCGAACCGTTGCTGTCGGTTTTATTGCGATGGACAACTTCTGCTGTGCAGCGGTGGCGGTCGCTTGCAGATAGGCAAAAAACTCGCGGTGTGAGCCATATTGCGGTCAGAGCAATTCCTCGGCGTAGTTAACGATGGGTGTTTATATAGCCGGCGTCAGTGCTCAATATGAAGACAAAGACTTGCCGGTTAGGGAGAGGGAAAAGATGCACTTGGCCAAACTGGTTATTAAGAACTTCCGCAAGCTCGCCCATGCGGAGCTGACATTCCAGCCCGGTCTGAACGTCATAGTCGGAGGGAACAACGTTGGCAAGACGGCGGTCGTCAATGCATTGAGAGCCCTGTTGGCTGGCTACGACGAGCCATATCCCCGCGTCGGTGAGGAAGATGTGCACCGGCCGCCTAACGGTGCCCCGGCTGGCGATATTGTTTTCGAGTATGTCTTCAGCGGCCTGGATATCGACGACGAGGCAGACTTCCTCGCGGCCCTGGTGCCCGACGGCGAGGGCAATCTGGAGGCGCGCATCACGATTCGCTATTCCGAGCCGGACAAAGCCGGTAGGCTCCGCGCGAAGCGCTGGTGCGGAGAGCATGAAGACGTCAGCCTTACGGCTGACATGATGGAAAACTTGCGCGGCGTCTATTTGCAACCGCTTCGGGACGCATCGCAGGGGTTGAAGCCGGGGCGTACCAGTCAGCTGGCGAGGCTGCTGCAACTTCTTGCAACTGAGACCGGAATCGAAGGTATCAACAAGGCGCTCCAGGGACTGGATGGGGAACTAAAGAAGCATCTGCCGATTCTCGACACGCACGAAGCGATCAACACTCGCTACCAATCGATGCTAGGGCCACAGTTGGCGCAGCTGATTGATGTAGGCCTGAGCGCGAGCGACTTCAAAAACCTGAAGTCAAGACTATCGTTACTGGTTGATGACTTCGAGATCGAGCAGAACGGCTTGGGCTTCAACAACCTGATATTTATGGCGGTGGTACTGAGTGAGCTCACGAAAAACCCTGACTCCTGCTATCGCGGACTGATCGTTGAGGAACCAGAGGCTCATCTGCATCCGCAGTTGCAAGCGGTGCTACTGCAATACCTCGAATCAATAAAGGCCATCGATGGTGAAAAGCCGGTCCAGCTATTCGTGACAAGCCATTCGCCGAACTTCGCTAGCATCGCTAACTTGGATAGTTTGGTGTGCTTGGTCGATATTGGCGGATCCGTCGCAACATTCTTTCCGCGCAAAATCGCGTTTAAAAAGGGCAAGCGTGAGAAGCTCGAACGCTACTTAGACATCACACGCGCGGAGCTTTTTTTCGCTCGCCGCGTCATCTTTGTAGAGGGCGCAGCCGAGTTGATGATGGTTGACGCGCTGGCAAAGCGTATCGGATGTGATTTGCGTCAGCATGGCGTGAGCTTGATTAGCGTGGAAGGGTTGAACTTCGACTCGTTCCTCCCGCTGTTCGGTGACAAGGCGCTGAAGATCCCGGTCGCTGTCTTGACTGATGCCGATCCTGTCGCACCCAAGCCAGCAAAGAAGGGGGATGGTGGGGCTGATCAGGGTGGCGTTGCAGCACTGGAGGGTGCTGTAGCTATCGGTGCTGGAGATCTGCCAGAAGAGGAGGATGACGATGCAGAGCCTGTGTACCCGGCGCCTGGCGATGTTATTACCATATCCGCGAACACCGCCAAGATGAAGGCTTGCGAGGATGTACATGTGAAGGTGTTCCATGGCCTCAAGACCTTCGAATACGACCTAGCCCTTGAGCCTGCCAATAGAGGGGCGATGCTAACGGCGCTAACAGAGCTTCATCCAAAGATCGCCGCCACCCTGACCGTGAGCGTTAACGCGGCAGCGGGCGATGCGGACAAGGCGAAGGCGCTGTTCTGCGGCATGTTCGAACGCCCAAGAAACAACGTGCAAAAGGGCAGCTTCGCCCAGGCGCTAGCGCAGGTCATTGCGGATCCCGAGCAGCCCTTCACCGTGCCAGCCTACATCCAGGACGCGATCAAGCACGCCTGCCAGGTAGCCGGCAAGGCATGAGCACGCTGACACAAGAGCAACAAGCAGTCGTCGATGCTCCCATAGCGCCTCTGTGCGTCATTGCATGTGCAGGAAGCGGCAAGACTAAGACGGCGGTGCAGCGTCTTGTCCAGATGCGTCGAAACCTCGGTAACGCGCGCGGGCGCATCGCGTTGCTATCGTTCTCCAACGTGGCGGTCGACACATTCCGAAAGGCCTACGACATACTAGCGTGTGACATTCCGGCTGGCGTTGGTCGGGACCGTGTTGAGATTGACACGTTGGATGGGTTCATTACCAATATCATCCTTCGCCCTCACGGACATCGCACGATGGGGGCACCCCAGGCAGCTTATCTCGTGACCGGAGGCGAGGCGTTCCTTGGAAGCTTCACGTTCAAGACAGCAACGTATCCAATGCCTATCACGGAGTTGCAGGTCGCTTTCAGGAATGGTAAAGAGTTCTTCTACTACAAGCGTAATGACAAACTTGAGCTTGTGGCCCACTCCGCGGCTCGTGAGGTAATTGGACGCCTTGGCAAGACCGGGGCGTATACCCATGATCTTGGACGTTACTGGGTATACCGGGTATTGAAGGAACGCCCGGAGCTTCTGACTGTAGTGGTCCGCCGTTACCCGCATATCTTGATCGATGAGGCTCAGGACATCGGCTCGGTACACCAAGCCATCCTGCAGTTGCTGATCGATGCCGGCGCGTGCGTGACGCTCATAGGCGACCCTAACCAGGGAATCTACGACTTCGCGGGCGCAGACGGCAAGTTCCTGAGTGAGTACCACCAGCGTCAAGGCGTACTGCCGTATTCCTTGACGCGCAATTTTCGGTCTGTTCCCCAGATCGTCAGTCTCGCTAATGGGCTGTGCGGGCGCGATGACGTGGCCGAGCGTGCCGCACCTGCCACACTGCATGGTGCTTTCTTCACGGGGTACACGCGTGGTCAGCATGCTCAACTGGTCACTGCTTTTCAGGGGGCGCTAACGATCGCGGGTGCCGATGCTAGACGTTCAGCAGTGCTTTGCCGTGGTCGCAGCTTGGTCGAGGATGTACGTGGCGACGCGCCTCCTGCCGGGCAAGGCTCGGTGAAGGTTTTTGCGGCGGCCGCGGTGTTACGCGATCATAAACAGGACTTCAGAAGTGCTTTTCAGCGCGTGGCCATAGGCGTGGCTGCATTGCTGGACAAGCCTCCGCATGGCCTCGTGAACTACGTCACTCAATCGGGAACCCCACCGGCCAAGTTGCCGAGGGCACGTGCGCTGCGGCGCGAGATTTGGGCCTTCACGCGGGATCCGAAAGCCGGGTTGCCATCTGCCTCCTTGACCGCTGACACGCAATGGCATCCGCAGTTAGTGGCCAATATCAAGAACTTGCTTGAGAAGCTTCGGACCGAGTTTGGACTAACGCCTGCAGCGAACATCGGTCTCAAGTTGAAGAAGACCAACCTGCCAAATGCTGCTCTGTTGAATGCCGAGGATTTGGCCGATGACAAGGCTGCCTCACTGCGAGTCGACACGGTGCACCAAGCAAAAGGAGAAAGCCTGGATGCCATCCTCTACATGACCCTCAAGGACCATGCTGAGGAGCTGCTCGCAGGTGTAGGCACTGAAGTCGGGCGCATCGGGTACGTCGCATCGACTCGTGCCAGAGATCTCCTATGGATAGCCGTTCCGAACAATGCGCTGAAAGATCTGCGGCCCCTGTTTGAGGCGAAAGGGTTTCAGGAGGTTCGCTGATGACGTGTGACGGCTTCCTAGTTGCATGCCGCTGAGTGGCCGTTATTCAACTAGGCCCCCTTGAGCGGAAGCAACTAGCCTAAAGTAGTCGTCAGGGACGAGTGCACCAGCTTCAGGCCAAGCGCTGCTCCTTTGCAAGTTCGGCATGCTTACATCCATTCACCCCCGCCCCACAAACGGCATCTTCGTCGCCATCACCGTGTGAAACAGCACATTGGCTTCCAGCGGCAGATTGGCCATGTACAGCACGGAGCGGGCCACGGTGTGGGTGTCGATCATGGGCTCCACCGCAATCGTGCCGTTGGCCTGGGGCACGCCCTTGGCCATGCGCTCGGCCAGTTCGGTGACGGCGTTGCCCACATCGATCTGGCCCACGGCAATGTTCCAGGCGCGGCCGTCCAGGGAGGCGGTCTTGGTCAGGCCCATCACGGCATGCTTGGTGGCGGTGTAGGCGGCAGAGTTGGGGCGTGGTGCGTGGGCGGAAATGCTGCCGTTGTTGATGATGCGCCCGCCCTGGGGGGACTGGTCGCGCATCACGCGGAAGGCCTGCTGCAGGCAATAGAACATGCCGTTGAGGTTGGTGTTGACAACGTCCTGCCAGTCGGCGGCCGACCAGTCCAGGAACGAACCCGGCGGGTTGCCGCGCCCGGCGTTGTTGAACAGCAGGTCCACGCGGCCCCATTGCGCCACGGTCTGGGCAAACAGCTGCTGCACGGCGGCGGCGTCGGTCACATCGGTGGGCACGCACAGCACGCGGTCGGCGGCTTCGTACTGGTCTTGCGCGGCCTGGCGCACTTCTTCCAGCATGGCCAGGCGGCGCCCGGCCAGTGCCACATGCCAGCCGTCACCCACCAGGGCCAGGGCGGTGGCTTTGCCGATGCCGGAACCGGCGCCTGTGACAACGGCAACTTTGCGGGTGGGGCTGAGGGTGGGCATGCGGTTCTCCTGACGGAATGAGGGTGGTGTTGCGGTCGATTGTAGAAAGCGGAGCGTCGCGCTGGGCGGTGGCGGGCCGTGGTGGCGTCGCATTGGCGGCACACGGCATGCAGCTCGTGACATGCCGCAGGGCTGCGGCGGTCGGCACAGCGCAGCGGCAGAGCGGGCGCAAAAAAGCCGCCCGCAGGCGGTTGGTGGCAGTGCGGCGCGGGCCGCAAGGGGCCTGCTCGTTCAGGCCTGCAACTGCTGCGCGTGGTGGCGCAGGTGGTCGTCGATAAAGGTCTGGATGAAGTAGTAGCCGTGGTCATAGCCTGCATGGCGGCGCAGCGTGAGCGGCTGGCCCAGTTGGGCGCAGGCGGCTTCCAGTGCTTCGGGCAGCAGCTGCTTCTCGATCAGAAACTTGTCGGCCAGGCCCTGGTCCACCAGGATGCCGGCCGGGTAGGGCGGCTTGCCCTGGCTTTCCATCAGGCGCGTGGCGTCGTGCTGGGCCCAGGCAGCCTGGTTGTTGCCCAGGTAGCCGGTAAAGGCTTTCTGGCCCCAGGGGCAGTTGACCGGGTTGGCAATGGGCGCAAAGGCCGACAGGCTTTTGAACACACCAGGGTGGCGCAGTGCCAGGGTCAGCGCGCCGTGGCCGCCCATGCTGTGGCCGAAGATGCCCAGGCGCTGGGTGTCAATGGGCAGGTGGCGGGCCAGCAGCGGCAGCAGCTCTTCAATGAGGTAGCTTTCCATGCGCCAGTTCTGTTCCCAGGGGGCTTGCTGGGCGTCCAGGTAGAAACCGGCACCCACGCCAAAGTCCCAGCTGTCGGATTCGCCGGGCACGTTGGCGCCGCGCGGGCTGGTGTCGGGCGCAATCAGGGCAATGTTCAGATCGGCCGCCAGGCGCTGGGCGCCGGCCTTGGTCATGAAGGTTTCTTCGGTGCAGGTCAGGCCGGCCAGATACAGCACGGCGGGCACTTTCTCGCCCGCCACGGCCTTGGGGGGCAGGTAGACCGAGAACTTCATCGGCAGGCCGATCTCGCGCGAATCGTGCTGGTAGTAGCGCTGCGCGCCGCCAAAGCAGGCGTGGGCGGATTTGAGTTCCATGGGTGACTCCTTGAACGGTGGCCGCGCAAGCGCTGGGGGCGCTGCAGCGGCGTGTGGGATGCGTGGCGTCTGCGTGCAGACGGTGGGCGGGATGGGGATGGCGGAGCCGGATCGCACTACGGTGGTGTGCGGATTGCGCGGGTAGTGCGGTGTGTGCATCTTGGCGCACACAGGCCACACCATCCTCCGCGTGCGCCCCGGTTGCCTGTGTCCCGCAAGCCCGGCTACAGGGAAAGGCCGCAGCCGGGTGCGCCAGTGATGCCTTCCCGATGAAAGCATGCCGGGCGCACCAGGGCTGCGTGGCAGCGTAGCGGTGTACGGCCTTATTCCGCGTAATTGACCACCGAGCGGATCGACTTGCCTTCGTGCATGAGGTCAAACGCTTCGTTGATCTTGGCCAGGCCCATGGTGTGGGTGACAAACGGCTCCAGCTGGATCTTGCCGGCCATGGCGTCTTCCACCATGCCGGGCAGCTCGCTGCGGCCCTTTACGCCGCCGAAAGCCGTGCCCAGCCACTTGCGGCCGGTCACCAGCTGGAAGGGGCGGGTGGAGATTTCCTGGCCCGCACCGGCCACGCCGATGATCACGGACTGGCCCCAGCCGCGGTGGGCGCATTCCAGCGCGGCACGCATGACCTGGGTGTTGCCGATGCACTCGAAGCTGTGGTCCACGCCCCAGCCGGTCATCTCCACAATCACTTGCTGGATCGGCTTGTCGAAGTCCTTGGGGTTGATGCAGTCGGTGGCGCCAAAGGTCTTGGCCAGATCGAACTTGCCGGGGTTGGTGTCCACGGCAATGATGCGGCCGGCCTTGGCCAGCTTGGCACCCTGGATCACCGCCAGACCGATACCGCCCAGGCCGAACACGGCCACGGTGTCGCCTTCCTGCACCTTGGCGGTGTTCTTGACGGCGCCCAGGCCGGTGGTCACGCCGCAGCCCAGCAGGCAGACCTGTTCGGGGTTGGCGTCGGGGCTGATCTTGGCCAGCGACACGGCGGCCACCACCGTGTATTCGCTGAAGGTGGAGCAACCCATGTAGTGGTAGATGGGTTCGCCGTTGTAGCTGAAGCGGGTGGTGCCGTCGGGCATCACGCCCTTGCCCTGGGTGGCGCGCACGGCCACGCACAGATTGGTCTTGCCGCTCTTGCAGAACAGGCATTCGCCGCATTCGGCGGTGTACAGCGGGATCACATGGTCGCCGGGCTTCACGCTGGTCACGCCTTCGCCCACTTCCACCACAATGCCGGCGCCTTCATGGCCCAGCACGGCGGGGAAGATGCCTTCGGGGTCGTCACCGCTCAGGGTGAAGGCGTCGGTGTGGCAGACACCGGTGTGGGTGATCTTGACCAGCACTTCGCCCTTCTGGGGTGGGGCCACGTCGATCTCGACGATTTGCAGGGGTTCTCCGGCTTTGAAGGCAACAGCGGCGCGGGATTTCATGGGACAGGTCTTTCCAGAAGGGGGAGCAGGGCAGTGCCACAGGGCGGGCGCGGCGCCGCCTGCACAGCAGGGGGATGGCCGGGCGCCGGGCGCAGTGCACTGGCGAAGCCCCGACTGTAGGGCATTCGCAGGCAAAGCCCAGCCCCCGGCGGGCCGTATGGCCGGTGGCGCAGGCTTTATGTCCGCATATGGCAGTGATATGGCGGTGATGGTCGCTGCTGCAGCCATCGGCATTGGCGCCGTGGTTGCCGTTTTGGCCGCCCTGGCGGGTGCGGCAGTGGAGGCTTGCGGTGGCCTGCCCCGGCTCAGCCCTGCCGCCAGTGGCGCAGGCAGGCCTGGGCCAGCGCGGTGGCCGGGTCCACGCTCAGCGCCAGCAGTTCCGGCGCGGCGTGGCGCAGGCCGATGGGCACCTCGGTGCAGGCCATGACCAGTTGCGTGGCGCCGCGTGCCAGCAGCGCCTCGGCAGTCTGCGCCAGCAGCCGGCCGCCCGTGGCAATGTCATTGGCCTTGATGGCGTAGCAGCCCGGGGTGAACAGCGTGTCCAGCTCCTGTTCTGTGGGCGTCAGGTAGTCCAGACCCAGCGCTTCCAGCCGCGACTGGTACAGGCGCTGGCTCAGCGCGCCCCGCGTGGCGATCACGCCGATGCGGACCTGCGATGACTGTTGTGCAGCCTGCAGGGCCTGCACCGTGGCGTCGACGATGTGCAGGATGGGCGCGGCGCTGTGTGCGCTCAAGGGGCCATACCAGGCATGGGCCGTGTTGCAGGGAATGGCAATGCAGGTGGCGCCAGCGGCATTCAGCCGGGCAATCCCTTGCAGCATGGCGGGCAGCGGGTCCTCGCCGCCACCGGCCAGGGCCCGCTGCCGGTCCGGAATCTGCGGCACATTCCAGGTCACGGTGGGCACATGCTCCTGGTCGCGCTGCGCGCCGCTGATCTCCAGCAGGCGCTGCAGAAAGTCCAGTGTGGCCAGCGGCCCCATGCCGCCCAGCACGCCCACCAGGCGCGGTGCGCTCATGCGGCCACGCCCTGCAGCGACTTGGCTGCCTCTTCACGCAGCACATGCAGGATGTCGCGTTTCAGCGCGCCAAAGCGCGGGTCGGCCACCAGGTCTTCAAAGCTGCGCGGCCGCTCGAACGGGACCTGCAGCTCCTGGCGGATCCGGCCGGGGCGCGAGGACAGCAGGACCACGCGGTCGGCCAGGAACAGCGCCTCGTCCACATCGTGGGTCACAAAGAGGATGGTGGTGCGCTTGTGCTGCCAGATGCCGGTCAGCAGCTCCTGCATGGCCAGCCGGGTCTGGGCATCCAGCGCGCCAAAGGGCTCGTCCATCAGCAGGATTTCCGGCTCCGGCAGCCAGGCGCGGGCCAGGGCGGCACGCTGGCGCATGCCGCCGGAGAGCTGCCAGGGGTGGTGGTCGGCAAAGTCGGCCAGGCCGACCAGGCGCAGAAACTCGTCGGCACGGGCCGCATAGTCGGCGGCCCGCAGGCCGGCCATGCGCGGGCCAAAGGCCACGTTCTGGCGCACCGTCAGCCAGGGGAACAGCGTGGGCTGCTGGAACACCATGCCGCGTTCCGGCCCGGGGCCGGTGATGGGGCGGCCGTCGCACAGCAGACGCCCGCCGTCAGGTTGCTCGAAACCGGCCACCAGATTCAGCAGCGTGGACTTGCCGCAGCCCGAAGCGCCCAGCAGGCAGACGAATTCGCCATGCTGCAGCTCTAGCGAAACATCGCTGAGCACCTGCTGGCTGTCGCCCTTGCCCGGCTGGGCAAAGTGCTTGTGCACGCCCTGGATCTGGATGCGACTGTGGTTCTGACTATGACCATGGTGGTGGTCGCGGTCATGGTGACTACCGGATGACCGCGTGGTGGTGTGGAGATGCGCGCTCATGCGTCTTTCCCGGCCCAGGGGGCATAACGGCGCTGCAGCAGCACCAGGCCCACGTCAAACAGATAGCCGACCAGCCCCAGCAACAGAATGCCCAGCATCACCACATCGGTGCGCAGATAGCTGCCGGCGTTGATGACCATCCAGCCCAGGCCGGAGTTGGCCGCCACCATTTCGGCGGCAATCAGCGAGGTCCAGCCAATGCCGATGGCCAGGCGCACGGTGGTGAACAGCTCGGGCAGGGCGTGCGGCAGCACCACATGGCTGAACAGCTGGCGGCGGCTGGCGCCCAGCGTCTGCGCCGCGCGCAGCCGCGCCTGGCTGATGTGGGCCACCGCCGCAGTGGCACCCACGACGATGCTCAGCACCGTGGCGATGAAGATCAGAAAGAACTTGGCCCCTTCGCCAATGCCGAACCAGACGATGACCAGCGGCACCAGCGCAATCTTGGGCAGGGGCCGCAGAAATTGCACAAAGGGGTTGAGCGTGGCGGACAGCGTGGCCGACAGGCCCATGGACAGGCCCAGCGGCACGCCGACCAGGATGGCCACGACAAAGGCCGCCACGGCGCGCAGCGTGCTGGTCAACAGGTGCTGCCACAGCGGCGTCTGGCGGTAGCCTTCCTGGCTCAGTTCCACCAGGGTGTGCCACAGTTCGGTGGGGGGCGGCAGCATCAGCGGATCCACCCAGCCCAGGCTGCCGCTGGCCTGCCACAGCAGCAGCACGGCCAGCACGCTGGCGATGCTGACCACCGCCAGCCGGCCTGCCGAGGGCGCCCAGCGGGCGCGCGCAGGCTGGGCGGTCCGTACGGCTTGTATGGGCTGCGGCGATGGGGCCTGGGCCGCCGTGGGCGGCAGGTACAGCGGCAGCGGCGTTTGCGAAGACACGGACATGGCGCAGCCTGCTTACTTGGCGGCCGCAGCGCGCTGCAGATAGCTGGTGTTGATATAGGGACCGTAGCTGACCGGCACCTCCTGCTTGCGCAGCTCGCCGATGCCGGCCAGGAACTCGGCCGAGTCCTTGTAGGCCTTGGTGATCAGCGAGCCGGACTTGGTCTTCTCATCCCCGATGAAGGCCGGCGTCAGCTGCTCCTGCAGCGACGGGTATTCCAGCCCACCCAGGGTGCTGCGCACGCTGTCGGCGGGAATGTCCAGGTGCTTGGCAATCGCCTGCACCGAACCTTCCTCGTCCTTCTTGTACTGGTCCACCTTGTCCTGCACCACGCGCAGGAATTTGGTCACCAGCTCGGGATTTTTCTCGGCAAATTCCTTGCGCACCACGAAGTTGTTGAACACCAGTACCTGCTGTTTCTGCAGGTCCTTGGTGACATAGATCTGCTTGCCGCCGCTGGCTTCCAGCTGCTGGGTGAAGGGGCCCCAGACATAGGCGGCGTCGATGTCGCCGCGCTTCCAGGCGGCCACGATTTCGGCGGGCTTGAGCGACAGCGCCTTGATCTTGCTGCGGTCCACCTTGGCCAGCTTGACGGCCTGCTCGAAGGCGTACTGCGCGGTGGAGTTGGCGGGGTAGGCCACGGTCTTGCCTTCCAGGGCCTTGAGGTCGGTGATGCCGTCGCGGGCAATCAGGCGCTCTGCGGTGGCAATGATTTCGGGCGTGCCGATCACCTCGATCGGCAGCTTGCGCGCAATGCCGGCTGCGGCCGGGCTGGAGCCAAAGCGGGCAATGTCGATTTCCTTGGCGGCAAACAGGCTCAGCACATCGGCGCCCGAGGCGAACTGCACCCACTTGGTCTTGGTGCCGAAGGCCTTGTCGAACGAGCCGTCGATCTTGCCCAGAATCCACACGCGCGGGCCGCCGGCCCAGGCCAGCCGCACCTCGGAAGGAACGGCCTGGGCAAACGACGACAGCGCGGACAGGCCCAGCACGGCGGCTGCGGCAACACGGGTCACGGAAAAGCGGGGCATGGGGAGGTCCTTAATTTGAAATGCTTATGAAGAAATTTATCTTGATAAGCATTTGGAATTAAGCGTGTTTTGCGCATATCCATAGTTGGATTTCACCCATGGCCGGTGCTGGCGCGGTGGCGTGGTTCTGAGGTGGCTGCAGCGCCCACAGCCGCCATCGCTACCACGGCCATCACTGCCACCATTGCCCGCAGCCGGCCCGGTGACCACGCGCAGCACAGCCTGGGCCATGGCGGGTGCTGGTGCTGGTGCCGCAGAATGGAGTCCCGTTTTTCTTCCATCACCCCGACTGTGTATATGCGTTTTCTGCAAGCTTCGGCTCTTGCCGTGGGAGCCGTGCTGTTGGCTGGCTGCGGCAATATCCAGACCGTCAAATCCTTTTCCACTACATACAAAGAGCCTGATGGCGGGGAGCGTGCCCGCGTGCGCGTGGTGTCCGACGGCATGGTGCGTGCCGTGCCCCGCAGCAGCTGTGTGGACTGGCGCCTGCCCGACGCGGGGGTGATGGTGGCCAGTCTCAAAGGCTTCGCAGACCAGAACAACCGCTCCCTGGGAATGCCGGATGCACCGCTGCATGTGGTGCCCAAGGAAATCCCCACGGTGGTGGCCGAGTTCTATGTGCCTGCCAACCAGCCTCTGACCCTGGTCTATATCAGCAACGGCCATATCTCTGGTGGCAAGCGCTACCAGTGCAGTGTCAACAAGACGGTCACCTTGCAGGCGGACACGGACTACGAGGCCAGCTTCATCAACAGCCAGAACAAATGCCTGTCGGTCGTCACCCGCCTGACGCCAGAGGCCCCGGCCAATGTGAGCGACGTCATGGTGCCGCTGACCGAGGCGCCCCTGTGCCGCAAGTCGGACCTGCTGTAGCGCTTGGGTTGCAGATGCCGGATTCGGCTGGGTAGGCTAGACAGGCTGGGTCCACCAGAAGCCCCGCCGGCCACGGTGGCTGCCCGTAGGGCCCCATCCGCCCGGGGCGCTGCTTGCGTATAGTCGGTCGCAGCGCGCTGCAGCGCTGGGATGAACGGCCTGCAGCACTTGTTGTACTTGCACAGACTGCTCTTATTTTGGATATGGAACACCGCCACGCAGGCGCCCACCGCGTCGATCTGGTTGTCTACCCCGGCTTCAAGGCCCTGGAGGCCATAGGACCGATGTCGGTGTTCGACTACGCCAATGTGCACCTGCGCCAGAAGGGCCTGCCCGATGGCTATGCCGTGCGCGTGGTGGCGGCGCAGGCCGGGCCTGTGCCTTCCGACACGTTGATGGGCCTGCAGGCCACGCACACCCTGACCCAGGTGGAAGCCGACGGCACGGGTTGCACGGTGCTGCTGGTGGGCTCGCGCCATATCGAACAGGTGCTGGCGGCCTCGCCGGAACTGGTGGACTGGGTGGCGCGCGTGGCGCCGCAGGTGGGGCGCATGATTGCGCTGTGCAGCGGTAGCTTCTTCCTGGCGGCGGCGGGCGTGCTGAACGGTCGGCGTGCGGCCACGCACTGGAGCGTGGCGGGGCTGCTGGCCCAGCGCTATCCGCACATTGCCGTGGATGCCGACGCCATCTATGTGCGGGACGGCAGCTACTGGACCTCGGCCGGGGTGACGGCCGGGATCGATCTGGCGCTGGCCGTGGTGGAGCAGGACTTTGGCCACGCGCTGGCGCTGGATGTGGCGCGCGATCTGGTGATGTACCTCAAGCGCCCGGGCGGGCAGTCGCAGTTCAGCGTGTCGCTGGCGGCGCAGGCCACGCAGCACGGCGGCGTGCAGGCGGCCCAGCAATGGGTGCTGGCCCATCTGGAACAGCCCATGCCGCTGGCGCTGCTGGCCGACAAGGCGGCCATGAGCGAACGCAACTTCCGCCGCGTGTTCCAGCAGGAAACCGGATGCAGTCCCAGCAGCTTTGTGGAAAACGCCCGGCTGGAGCGCGCCAAGCAGTTGCTGGAAAACCTGGGCGCGCTGCCGCTGAAGACCGTGGCGGCCAAGGTGGGCCTGGGGTCCGAGCAGGCGCTGCGCCACCTGTTTGTGCGGCGCCTGGGCATCACGCCCGTGGTGTACCGGGAGCGGTTCGGGGGCTGAACGCTGCGTCCTTTGGCGCCTGCCTCTTCCTGGCCTCTTCAGATAAGGGCGGGGCAGCCCTTGCGCGCTGCCGTTGGTGAGACTGAGACCATGGCACACCGTGGGGCAGCCCGCCATGCGGACGAAATGGGGGGGTACTGTCCTGGCAGATCGCAGCATTGCCCCGGCTGGGGGTGGGGGCCGGGTATCAAGGGTTCGCCGCCTTGGCGGCGGAGCAGACTTTTATAATCCCGCCCATCTTTGTCGCCTGGGCAGCTTTGTGGGTCCGGCGTGGCAATGCTGTCAGCGGGGCCGTACGCAGCCCCTCTCCCGGAGCGCCGGCTTGCCAGTGCAGCGTTTCGCCCCTTTTCCCCCATTTCTTGCCCGCACCAACCATGAGCAGCATCGCACTCTCATCCATTTTGGTGGTCCTCAGTATTGTGGCCATCATCTACCTCACCTCCAAGGTGAAGTTCAGCGTCTTCGGATCGCTGTTCGCCGTATCGCTGGCGCTGGCGCTGGGCTCCGGCATGCCGCTGGGCAAGGTGATCGACACCCTCAAGAGCAGCTTCGGCAACACGCTGGGGGGCATCTCCTTCATCATCATCTTCGGTGCGGCGATTGCGGTGTGCATGCAAAAAAGCGGCGGTGCGCTGAGCATTGCCAGCCACATCCTGAAGCTGGCGGGCAAGGGCAATGCCAAGGCCGCCATGGCCTGGACCGGCTTCATCCCCGGCCTGACCATCTTCTGCGACACCGGCTACATCATCCTGAGCGGCATTGCGCGCAGCGTCAGCGCCAGTTCCAGGACCTCGATGCCGTTGATCGCCGCCATCATGGGCTCGTCGCTGTTCGTGGTGCACTGCCTGGTGCCCACCCACCCCGGTGCGCTGGCGGCCGCTACCGCGCTGAATGCCAACCTGGGCATGCTGGTGCTGGCGTCGGTGCTGTTTGCCATTCCCGGTCTGCTGGCCTCCTACTACTGGGCCGGTCTGATGGACAAGGGCCAGAACTACGCACCCGCCGAGGCCGAAGACGGCGCCGAAGACCTGTCGCAGGACAATCTGCCCAAGTTCTCGCATGCGCTGCTGCCCGTGGTGCTGCCGCTGGTGCTGATCTCCATCTCCACCCTGCTGACCACGCTGGGCATGAAAGATGGCGGCGCCACCGTGTTCCACTTCCTGGGCAACCCGGTGATGGCGCTGCTGGTGGGCATGCTGTGCGGCATCTGGCTGCTCAGCCGCCATGGCGGCCAGAAGGGCGACTTCACCAAGGTGCTGGAAGAGGCCATCGTCAAGGCCGGCCCGATCCTGATCATCACCGCCGCTGGCGGCATGTTCGGCGCCATCATCAAGGAAACCGGCGTGGGCAATGCGCTGGGCCAGGTGCTGGGCGGTGCCTCGGTCGGCCTGCTGGTGCCCTTCATCATCGCGGCGCTGCTCAAGACGGCCCAGGGTTCTTCCACCGTGGCCGCTCTGACCACGGCCGCCATCATCAGCCCCAGCCTGCAGACCTTCGGCCTGGATTCGGAAATGGGCCGCGTGTTCGCAGTGCTGGCCATCGGCGCGGGCTCGATGATCGCCTCGCATGCCAACGATTCCTACTTCTGGGTGGTGACCAAGTTCTCCAACATCGAGATGCAGCAGTCGCTGCGCGTGTTCTCCTCGTCCACCCTGGTGATGGGCGTGGTGACCTTTGCCTGCATCTGGGCAGCCAGCGCCTTCATGCTGTAAAGCGCCCTCTACAATCGCGAACATTGTCGTGCGCCGCCGGCGCAGGACCCGTGGCCTGCGGCTTCGATCCTGGCTGTCACTGCGCACCCCGTGCGGGCTGGCAGTGCCAGCGGTTCGAGGCCGCAGCCGTTTGCGAAAGCCCAGACCATGAAAATCGTCATCGCCCCCGATTCGTACAAGGAAAGCCTGTCCGCCCTGGAAGTGGCCACGCAGATCGAACGGGGCTTCCAGGAAATTTTCCCCGATGCCCAGTACGTCAAGGTGCCCATGGCCGATGGCGGCGAGGGCACGGTGCAGGCCATGGTCGAGGCCACGCAGGGCCGCCGCATCGAGGTGGAAGTCACGGCGCCGCTGGGCGAGCGGGTCACCGGCTTCTATGGCCTGACGGGCGACGGCCGCACCGCCATGATCGAGATGGCCGCCGCCAGCGGCCTGGCCCTGGTGCCGCCGGCCCAGCGCGACCCGCGCGTGACCACCAGCTACGGCACGGGCGAGCTGATCACCGCCGCGCTGGATGCCGGTGCGCGCCACCTGATTCTGGGCATTGGCGGCAGCGCCACCAACGACGGCGGCGCCGGCATGCTGCAGGCCCTGGGCGTGCAGCTGCTGGATGCCCAAGGCGAGCCGCTGGCCCGCGGCGGCGCGCCGCTGGCGCAGCTGGACCGCATCGACGCCTCCGGCCTGGACGCGCGCCTGGCCGAATGCACCATTGAGGTTGCCTGCGATGTGGACAACCCGCTGACCGGCCCGCGCGGCGCCTCCGCCATCTTCGGCCCGCAAAAAGGCGCCACGCCCGAGATGGTGCAGCAGCTGGACGCCAACCTGCAGCACTTCGCCCGCACCATCCTGCGTGATTTGGGCGCGGATGTGGACGCCGTGGCCGGCGCCGGTGCCGCCGGCGGCATGGGCGCGGCCATGCTGGCCTTTCTGAAAGGCCAGCTGCGCCCGGGCTGCGAAATCATTGCCAAGGCCGTGGGCCTGGAAGCTGCGGTCAAGGATGCCGACCTGGTGGTCACCGGCGAAGGCCGCATCGACCAGCAGACCATCTTCGGTAAGACCCCGTTTGGCGTGGCCACGGTGGCCAAGCAGTTCGGCAAGCCGGTGGTCGGCATTGCCGGCGGCCTGGGCACCAATGCCCATGTGGTGCACGACCACGGCATCGACGCCATCTTCAGCGTGCTCAGCCGCATCTGCACCCTTGACGATGCGCTGGCCGAGGCCGAACACAATGTGCGCAGCGCGGCGCGCAATATCGCAGCCGTGCTGGCCATGGGCCAGGGCCTGCGCGCCGGGGTCTGACGCCGTACAGCCGGGCGCCAGGGTGGCTATCCGGGTGCTGTCCTACGCGCCCGCCGCGCAGCCTGTGAAAGCATGGCCGACAGTCCGAGGAGTGTCGCCCATGAAACTGGTCCACAGTCTGTTCACGGCCGTGCATGCCGTCATTGCCCTGCTGTTTGCGCTGGCAGCGCTGACCTTGGTCTGGATCGCCGCCCGCACCGCCTGGAGCGTGTGGTCCGGAGGGCTGGATGCCGACGCCACGCTGCACATGGTGCAGGCGCTGGGCATTCTGGCTTCGGGCGTGGTGGCGCTGCAGATTGCACAGACCGTGGTGGAAGAGGAAGTGGTGCGCGATGCCCACATCAGCGGCCCCACGCGGGTGCGCCGGTTTCTGTCCCGCTTTCTGGTGGTGCTGGTGGTGGCGCTGGCCATCGAGGGGCTGGTGGCCACGTTCAAGGCCCAGGAAGACCCGGCCAGCCTGCTGTATTCGTCTGCCCTGATCGTGGCGGTGGGGGCCTTGCTGGCGGGGTGGGGCGTGTTCATCCACCTGAACCGCTCGGCCGAGGAACTGGAGCCCGAAGCCATGCAGGAAGCCAAGGGCGAAGACCGCAAGATGCGCGAATGAGCCCCGGCTGCTGGCGCGGGCGGTGGGTATGACGATGGCGCGATGCCGTGCTGTCAGCCCATGCGGCTAGACGCTATACGCTGGCCGGTGTCCAGGAGGCCAGCAGCGACACAAAGTCATCCACCCCGGAGTCCGTCGCGGGCGCGGCTGCCTTTGCCGCTGGGGCCGGTACGGGCGCTGCCGGTGCGGCGCTGCGGGGCAGCAGCACGGTCAGGTCCAGCTGGGGGTTGAGCTGGCTCAGGCACAGGATATAGGTGGCGGCCGACACCGATGCATCCCCGCGTTCCAGCCGTGCCATGGTGGGCTGGGAAATACCCAGCCGCGCGGCCCACTGCGCCTGGGTCTCGCCCAGGGCCTTGCGGGCGGCCACGATGCGTTCGGACAGCAGCGCAATCTGCTGCAGCACGGCGGGCGGAAAATCGGTGGGACGGGTGTTCTGGCGGGGCATGCCGTGGATCAAAAGCGGTGGCAGCGCACGCTGCACAAGCGCGGCGTGCTATCAACACCGAAATTATCAAAGCGCAGGCATGGCCTTGCAGCGCACTGGGCCATGCGGGCATGCCGCCCGCGCCCGCAGCGGCCGCTGCCGATGCAGCGCCATCAGCGCGGCGTGGTGCCGCCGTTGCCTGCAGCCGCCGCTGCTGCGCGCAGCTTGTCCTTCTTGCTCATGCGCTTGCCTTTGACGCCGCCGTTGTCGCCGTCTTCGTGCGGGGCGCGGGCCGGGGGCAGTTCGGTCACCGGGTAGGCGGGCAGGTCTTCCAGCGCCACTTCCAGTGCGTTGCGCTTGGCAATCAGCTGCCAGTGGGCGGCGGTGGCGGGGCTGACCAGGCTGATGGCCAGACCGCTCAGGCCTGCACGGCCGGTGCGGCCGATGCGGTGGGTGTAGTCGGTGGGCGAACGCGGCAGGTCGTAGTTGATGACCACGGGCAGCGCATCCACATGGATGCCGCGCGCGGCCAGGTCGGTGGTGACCAGCACCTGCAGCAGGCCGGACTTGAAATCGGCCAGTGCCGCCTGGCGCGCGCCCTGGCTGAGTTCGCCGTGGAAGGCGCGGGCCGCAATCCCATGGGCCTTGAGCTTGAACGCCACATGCTCGGCGCTGTAGCGGCTGGCCACAAACACCAGCGCGCGCGGCCACTGGAATTCCTGCAGCAGATCGCGCAGCAGCGGCGTGCGGCGGGCCGCGTCCACATGCAGCGCGCGCTGCACGATGGTGGCGTCCTGCTGGTGGGTGGAGGCAATCTCCACGCGCGTGGCCGCGTCCTGCAGCAGGCGGGCCGCGATGGCCTCCACGGCGGGCGGGAAGGTGGCGGACAGCAACAAGGTCTGGCGCTGGCCGGTGGCCGGCAGCAGGGCCAGCACGCGGTCCAGTTCCTCGGCAAAGCCCAGGTCCATCAGGCGGTCGGCCTCGTCCAGCACCAGGGTGTGAATATGGTTCAGTTGCAGGCGGCTGTTTTCCACCACATCCAGCAGGCGGCCGGGTGTGGCAATCACCCAGTCCACGCCGCCGCGCAGCGCCATCAGCTGCGGGTTGATCGACACGCCGCCGGTCAGCACGGCCACCTTGGGGCGCTGGCCCATGGCCTCGCCCAGGTGGTAGACCAGCTCGGCCACCTGGCTGGCCAGCTCGCGCGTGGGCACCAGCACCAGGGTCTGCGTGCTGCGCGGGCCGGCGGGCGCGTCGGCCAGCATCCAGCGCTGCAGCAGCGGCAGCACATAGGCCGCCGTCTTGCCTGACCCGGTGGGCGCACAGGCGCGCAGGTCCTGGCCGTCCAGGATGGCAGGCAGGGCCTGGGTCTGGATGGCGGTGGGCGCCAGCAGGCCGTGGCGTTGGGCCGCGTGGACCAGGGACGGGGCAAGGCCCAGGGAGGCAAAAGACATGGTGGAGGCAGGCAATCCGCAAACGAAAGAAGGGGGATTGTCGCCGGGCGGGCCGTTCAGCGCTTGCGGCGCCCGGCTCAGCCCTGTGCCGGCGTGGGACAGCGGCGGGGTCGGGCAGGGGCTGGACCCAGGGCCACTCGGGGTGCTGCACGGCACCGCCACCCCATATCTATGGATAAATCTGGCGCAGTGGCGTGGGTGGCTGCGGCCTGCGCGGTTTGGCGCTAGGCTGGTGCTTTTGCCACCCCCTCCCGGAGATCTGCCATGGCGCGTCTGCCCATTCTGACTGTCGATACCGCCCCCGAATCCGTCCGCCCGCTGCTGGAGAAATCGCAGAAGGCCATGGGTTTTCTGCCGCACTTTGTCGGCATGCTGGCCCAGGCGCCGGCGGCACTGGAAACCTATATGACGGTCTCCGGCCTGAACATGCGCACCAGCCTGAGCCCCGGTGAGCGCGAGGTGGTGCAGTTGGTGGCCGGCACCACCCATGGCTGCCATTTCTGTGTGGCGGCGCACACCCCGGCTGCGCTGGGCAAAGGCAAGCTGGACCCGGCCGTGGTGGAGGCGCTGCGCGCCGGCCAGACCCTGCCCGACGCCCGGCTGGAGGCCCTGGCGCGCTTTGCCCGCAGCGTGATCGCCACGCGCGGCGACGTGCCCGATGCCGAGCTGCAGGCCCTGCGTGCCGCCGGCTTCAGCGACCAGCAGGCGCTGGAGGTGGTGCTGGGCATCAGCCTGGCCACGCTGTCCAACTTTGCCAACAATCTGGCCCACACGCCGCTGAATCCCGAACTGGAACCCTATGCCTGGCAGCGCCCGGCGGCGTGAAGCCGGGTGCTCCGGCAGGAAGGGAGGTCTTGCAGGGCGCTCTGCAGGGGCGCTGATTACAGCAGCCACTCGATCGGCAGCCAGCCCAGCACCCGCAGCAGCAGGCGCAGCCACCAACTGGAGTAGGGCTCCTGGGTGTAGGTGTCCACCCCGCCGTCGTTGTTCTGGGCCTGCCACTGCAACTGGCCCTGCCCATCCAGGCTGACCCGGTAGGCGCGCAGCGGCACCTGGGTGTCGAAAGCGTCGCTGATCTGGTGCGCCAGCGCCGGGCTGTCGATGACAAAGCCCAGCTCGGTGTTCAGCATGGCCGAACGCGGGTCGAAGTTGAAGGAGCCGACAAAGGCTTTCTTTCCATCGATGGCAAAGGTCTTGGCATGCAGGCTGGTGCCCGAGCTGCCCAGCGAGCCCAGCTTGAACTGGTCTTCCAGCCCCACCGGCTGGGGGTTGTTGCTGCGCATCTCGAACAGCTCGATCCCGGCCTGCAGCAGCGGCTTGCGGTATTTGGCATAGCCGGAATGGACCACGGCCACGTCCGTGGCTTCCAGCGCATTGGTCAGCACCCGCACCTGCACGCCGCTGCGCTGGAGCTGGGCCAGGGCCTCGGTGCCGGCCCGGGTGGGCACGAAATAGGGCGAAACCAGATCCAGCCGCTGGGTGGGCATGCCGGTGCGCTGCAGCAACTGGGGCAGCATCAGGCCCTCCTGCGCGGCAGTGCCCAGCACCTTGGCCGGGTCGTCGCTGACCAGGTGCACCGGCGCCCATTCCAGCGGCAACTGGGCCTGCAGCAGCTGCTGGATGAAGGGCGTCATCTCCACTGCGCGGGCAAAGTCCTCCGACGCAGGGGAGGCGGCCAGTTGCTGGTACTGGTGGCGCAGCGCATCCGGGGTGGTGTCGGCATCCGGGCGCACCAGCAAGGCGATGGGGTAGGCCGAGGCACTGTTCCAGTAGCGGTCGAAGTCGTTCGACACCTCGGGCACGGCCGGGCCGATGGCCAGCACATCCAGGTCGGAGAACAGCACGCCGTCGGTGGCGCCGAAGTACTCGTTGCCCACATTGCGGCCGCCGATGATGGTGGCCTGGTTGTCGGCGGTGAAGGACTTGTTGTGCATGCGCCGGTTGGTGTGCGGGAAATGGGTCACATAGCCCAGGTACTTGCCGGTGCGCAGCACAAAGGGGTTGAACAGGCGCACCTCGATCAGCGGGTGGCTGTCCAGCGCGGCCAGCTCGGCGTCCAGCCCGGCCGTGCCGCCGTCGTCCAGCAGCAGGCGCACGCGCACGCCCCGGTCGGCGGCGGTGAGCAGCTCGCGCAGCAGTAGCTGGCCGGTCTTGTCGCCGCGCCAGATGTAGTACTGCACATCCAGGGTCTTGTCTGCGGCCCGGGCCAGCAGGGCGCGCGCGGCAAAGGCTTCGCGCGGATCGGCCAGCGCATAGATGCCGGTGAGTGCCGCATCGTGGCCGCTGCTGCGCAGCTGCTGCACGGCCAGGCCCAGGCGGGACTGGCCGGTGGTATCGGCCGCCACGGCCTGGCTGTCGGTACGGCCTTCCAGCGAAGGCAGGCTGCAGCCTGCCAGGCTCAGCACCAGGCTCAGGAGGGCGAATATCGGTGCAAGGCGCATGGCACGGTCAAGCGGCAGTCAGTGAAGGTGGATGGACGCAACACTACAACACTAGCAGATGCCCCGGGATTTGGCAGCCAGCCCTGTGGTGCACCCGGTTTGGGCGCCTCGCAGGGCGGGGGCAAGGCCGGTGAAGGGCAGGCTCAGTCGCCCATCACCACGCCTTCGCGGCGCGGATCGGCCCCGCCGAACCAGAAGGTCTTGCCATGGGCTTCGCCCCGGGTGATGGCCTGCAGGCCGCTGGTCAGCTGCTGCTCCTTCACTTCGGCGCCGCGCTGGCGCAGGGCGTTGACCGTGGCCTCGGGGAAGCGTTTTTCCTCCAGCAGGCTGGGGCCGTTGAGGCTGCTGAAATTGGGCAGGTTGATGGCCTGCTGCGGCGTCAGCCCCCAGCCGAACACCCCCCACAGCGTCTTGGCCGTGTAGTGGATGATCTGTGCCCCGCCGGGGCTGCCGGCGCTCATCAGCAGCTGGCCGGTGGCCTTGTCGAACACCAGCGTGGGCGCCATGGACGAGCGCGGGCGCTTGCCGGGCTGCACCCGGTTGGCAATCGGCTGGCCGTCGGCCGTGCGGGGGGCCATGCTGAAGTCGGTCAGCTCGTTGTTCAGCAAAAATCCCTTGACCATCTGGCGGCTGCCGAACTGGTCTTCGATGGTGGTGGTCATGGCCAGGGCATTGCCCTGGGCGTCGACGATGCTGATGTGGCTGGTGCCGTATTCGATCTGGTGTGCCATGGGCGCGTAGCTGCTGCGTACCGAGACCGGGTTGCCGGGCTGGGCCACCTTCATGCTCTGCGCCCCGATCAGCTTGGCGCGTTCGGCCAGGTACTGGCTGTCCAGCAGGTTCTGCCAGTTGCCGCCGGGAGCCTGCACAAAGTCCGGGTCGGCCACGTACAGGCCCCGGTCGGCAAAGGCCAGGCGCGCGGCCTCGGTGTAGAAGTGCAGCCAGTTGGCGGTGGGCAGCCCTTGTGCGTCCAGCGGCATGGCGGCGGCGGGCGTTTGCGCCAGGATGCCCAGGATCTGCCCCACGGCAATGCCGCCGGAGCCCGGGGGCGGAAAGCCGCAGATCCGGTAGCTGCGCGCGGCGGCGCTGGCGGGGGTGGCCGGCAGGTCCCAGTCGTGGCACAGGGCCTCCCGCTTGCGGGGGCGGTAGCCGGCCAGGTCCTGCGTGCTCAGCAGGCCGGGGTTGGTGGCGTGGCTGCGCACCTTCTGCACAATGGCCTGGGCCACTTCGCCTTCGTGCAGGGCCTTGCTGCCATCGCGGGCCAGGGCGCGCAGTACCTGGGCGTAGGCCGGGTTGCGCAGCACATGGCCCACGGGCAGGGGCTTGCCGTCGGCGCCGAAGAAATAGGCGCGGGCTTCGGGGTCGGCGCTCAGGAACTTCTCGTTCGACAGCATGGTGTGCAGGCGGGGGCTCACCTTGAACCCCTGGTCCGCCAGCTGGATGGCCGGCGTGAACAGGCTGGCCCAGGGCAGCTTGCCGTGCTCCTGGTGGGCCAGCTCCAGCATGCGGATGGCGCCGGGTGTGCCCACCGAGCGCCCGCCCACCACGGCGTCGTGAAAGGCCATGGGCGTGCCGTCGGGCTTGAGGAACAGGGTTTCGGTGGCCGCGGCGGGGGCGGTTTCGCGGCCGTCATAGGCCTCGACCTTGGTGCCGGCGGCGTGCAGCAGGAAGGCGCCGCCACCGATGCCGCTGGACTGCGGCTCGACCAGACCCAGTACCAGCTGCACCGCAATTGCTGCGTCGACGGCACTGCCGCCGGCCTTGAGCACCTGGTAGCCGGCATCGGTAGCCAGCGGGTTAGCGGCGGCCACGGCAAACTTTTCGGTGGCCCAGCCGGGCTTGTCGGTCCAGCCGGAGCTGCCTTCGGGCTCCAGCGCGGGCGCGGTGTAGTGCAGGGAAGGACTGGAGCAGGCGGACAGCAGGGCGGCTGCAGCGGCGGTGGCGGCTGTCAGCACCCAGGGGACGGCGCGTCGGGGCATGGGCATGCGGTTCTCCTTGTTGATGTGGCTGTGCAACAGGTGTGAGTGTGACCGCGCGGGCCCACCCCGCAGTGCAGGACAGGACCGGATCAGCCGCGTGCCAGGCGCCCGCCCGATCCCGTCATCTGGGCATGCTGCAGGCTCTGATCGGCGCGGTTCATCAGGTCCAGGCGCGGTTCCGAAGGCCAAGCCTGCACCACACCGGCGCTGATGCGCAAGCTGATTTTTTCATCCTCGCTCAGCAACGGGCGGCGTTCCAGCTCCTGCTGCAGGCGGATCAGGGCCTGCAGGGCATCGTCGGCATGGGCGCCGGAAAGCACCACAAAGAAGTGGTTGGCCTGGTCGCGGGCCAGCAGATCCTGGGGCCGCAGCACCGAGCGCGCCACCATGGCCAGGTGGCACTGGGCCTGCTCCACCAGGGCCGGGCCATGTTCCAGCCCCAGGGCGTGCATGCCTTCCAGCGTCATCGATGCCAGGCTCAGGGGCGTGCGGTAGCGGGTGGCGCGGGCCATTTCGCGGTCCAGCCCTTCTTCCAGGCCCTTGGCGTTCAGTGCGCGGGTCAGCGGGTCGTGGCGGGCCAGTTCCTCGGCCGTGTCCAGCGCTTTTTGCAGGGCCTCGATGGACTGCTGCTCCTGGGTGCTGCGCTCCTGCAGATCCTGCAGGGCGGCGTGGGCGATCTTGTTCTCGGTGGCAATCGAGCGCGTGGCGGCCACCAACTGCTCCAGCACCGGCGCCATGTCGGCCAGGCCCTGGGCCTGCTCCAGCTGGCCGGCGCATTCCTCGATCTGGCGCGTCTGCACGGTGTTGCTGTGCGACAGCGCGGCCAGGCGCTGCAGGGATTCGCCCAGCAGGTCCTTGATGTGGGCCTGGGCCTCGCCGGCCCGGCTGTGCAGGTCCAGCTGGCGCAGCAGCAGGGTCTGGAGCTGCTGCTGCAGCTGGTCCAGGTGGGGCAGCGTCCAGGGCTGGTCCAGCGCCTGCAGCAAGGTGGTGCTGAGGGTCTGCAAGGTGCTGTCCTGCTGGTTCAGCTCGGCCGTGTGCGTGACCATGGTACGCAGCAGGCCCTGGATGGCGCGGCGGCGCTGGGCCTGGTCTTCGGTGGCAAAGGACAGGCGGTAGGCATAGTTCTGCAGCATGTGCAGCAGATCCTGCAGCGCAGGCGGCGAGATGCGCAGGAAATGCACCAGCTGGTCGGTCAGCTCGTGCATGCGCCGGTCTTCGTCTTCGGACAGCATGGGCAGAATGTGCTCCAGCACCCGGGCCAGCTGCTCGGCCAGCTCCGGCGGCAGCACTTCCAGCATCTGCTGCGCCGGCGCCGTCGGTACGGTGCCCATGGACTGGTGGGCGGCCAGCACGTCGTCCATGTGCGCATAGGCCAGAATGGCCTGCTGGATGCCGTGCCAGTTCTGGTCGTTGATGGCCTGGTTGAAATGCAGGGCGATGCGCTGCTGCACCGCGCTTTGTGCCGGCAGCACGCTGAATATCTGGCGCAGCGCCTTGCTGGGAAAGGGCGGGCGGGGCAGGTGGCCGGCCACCTCTTCGTAGACGGTCTGGTAGTTTTCGGGTGTAGGCGGGAGCTTGCGGGTGGCCAGCAGCCGGAAAGCTTCACGGGCGATATCTGGAACAGAGCGTTCAGCCACGGGGGGAGACCTTTGGGAGGAAAGAGGAGGGGGACGGGCAAAAGTGTGACAGAACACAGCACCAGGCCGGGACATCGTGCGCAAACGGTGTCGCATGTCCGCACAACGCCGCAAGTATTTGGGGGCAAGAGTGAGCACCCTACAATCCGGGCAACCCGTTTGCACAGCATGAAGATTCTTATTTCCAACGATGACGGCTATCAAGCGCCGGGCATCGTCGCCTTGTACAACGCACTCAAGACCATCGCCGATGTGGAGGTGGTGGCGCCAGAGCACAACAACAGCGCCAAATCCAATGCGCTGACCCTGCATTCCCCGCTGTACGTGCGCGAAGCGCCGAACGGCTTTCGCTATGTGAATGGCACCCCGGCCGATTGCGTGCACATCGCGCTGACCGGTCTGCTAGGCTACCGGCCCGATCTGGTGGTGTCCGGCATCAACAACGGCGCCAATATGGGCGACGACACCGTGTATTCAGGCACCGTGGGCGCGGCCATGGAAGGCTATCTGTTCGGCGTGCCGTCCATCGCCTTCTCCCAGGTGGAGCGCGACTGGGTGGAGCTGGATGCCGCTGCCGGCAAGGCCCGCGACATGGTGGCGCAGCTGGCACAGCAGAAGCTGCTGGGCACCAAGCCCTGGCTGCTGAATGTGAACATTCCCAACCTGCCGGCGCAGCAGCTGGGCGCCGTCAAGGTCTGCCGGCTGGGACGCAGGCATTCGGCCGAGCC
The DNA here is from genome assembly GCF_002479375.1 of Comamonas sp. UBA7528. NCBI lineage: Bacteria > Pseudomonadati > Pseudomonadota > Betaproteobacteria > Burkholderiales > Comamonadaceae > Comamonas > Comamonas sp. UBA7528. The sequence continues at coordinate 3,764 of NZ_DLMU01000007.1, read as the reverse complement.
GGTCATCACCCAGGTCAGCCCGCGCGGCGAGACCATGTACTGGATCGGCAGCGCCGGTGCGGCGCTGGACGAATCCGAGGGCACTGATTTCCATGCCACAGCCCATGGGCATGTGGCGATGACGCCGCTGAAAGTGGACCTGACGGACCACGATCACCTGGTGTATTGGGCACAGACTGCCGCACGTTTGGAGGCCGTGGTGGCCCGCAAGGAGGATGCATGAACCAGCCCAAGCGGCCCAGCTTTCCTGCCCGCCTGGGCCCGCCCAGCGCGCAGAACGCCGTGCGCCCGGTGGTCCGTCCGGCCGGCAATGCCGCGCCGCGCTCCACCACGCCCATGCCGGCGCCCCGGGGCGTGGGCCTGGATTCGGCGGCCGTGCGCGGCCGCATGGTGCAGCGTCTGGCGGCTTCCGGCATCAGCTCGGCAGCGGTGCTGCAGGCCATGGGCAGCGTGGAGCGGCATCTGTTTGTCGATACCGCCCTGGTCAACCAGGCCTACGAAGACACCAGCCTGCCCATCGGCCTGGCGCAGACCATCTCCAAGCCCAGCGTGGTGGCCCGCATGATCGAGCTGCTGCTGGGCGCGGAAGGCGCGCGCGGCGGCCTGGGCCGGGTGCTGGAGATCGGCACCGGCTGCGGCTACCAGGCCGCGGTGCTGGGGCGTGTGGCCCGGGAGGTCTACTCCATCGAGCGCCTGCGTGGCCTGCACGAAAAGGCGCGGAACAATTTGCGTCCTTTGCGACTCACCAATGTGCACCTGATTTTTGGGGACGGCATGGTGGGCTACGCGCAAGGAGCCCCGTATGCGGGCATCATTGCGGCCGCTGGCGGCGACGCGGTGCCGGCCGCCTGGTGCGATCAATTGGCCGTGGGAGGGCGCCTGGTGGCCCCCATGGTCCAGAGCAATGGCCAGCAGATCCTGCTGGTGATTGACAAAACTCCTTACGGTTTCAATGAAACAGTTCTGGAAGCAGTGAATTTTGTCCCTCTAAAATCGGGGATTGCCTGAAAGGGAATTGCATATGTTGTTTACGCGAAGTCTTGGCACTTGGAGTGCGTTGGTGGTGGCCGGGGGGATCCTGGCGGGTTGCGCACAAGTGAACAAGGCTCCCGTGGAAGACCGCGGCGCCTCGCGCCCCGCTTCTTCGTCTTCGGCGCCTGCGGTCGATCCGTCCACCCTGCCGGGTGCGGAGAACGCCGGCAAGCCCGGCTACTACACCGTCAAGCCCGGTGACACCTTGATCCGCATCGGCCTGGAACACGGCCAGAGCTGGAAGGACATTGCCCGCTGGAGCAATCTGGAAAACGCCAACCTGATCGAAGTCGGTCAGGTGGTGCGCGTGGTGCCGCCCAATGTGTCGGTGGCTTCCAGCAGCTCGGGTGGCCGCGCCGTGGCGCCGGTGGTGGTGGGCGGCAGCGATGCCGGCTCTGCACCAGCCACCAGCACGCCCGCACCGGTGGAACCTGCGCCGGCCAAGACGCCGGCACCTGCGGCTGATACCAGCCAGGGCTTCATCTGGCCGGCTTCCGGCACGGTGCTGGCAGGCTTTGACGAGTCCCGCAACAAGGGGCTGGACATCGCTGGCAAGGCCGGCGATCCGGTCGCTGCTGCTGCGGACGGCCGCGTGGTCTATGCCGGCGCCGGCCTGCGTGGCTACGGTAACCTGATCATCCTCAAGCACAACGACACCTATCTGACGGCCTACGCCCACAACCAGAAGCTGCTGGTCAAGGAAGACCAGAATGTGAAGAAAGGTCAGAAGATCGCCGAAATGGGCAGCACCGACGCCGACCGCGTGAAGCTGCACTTTGAAGTGCGCCGCCAGGGCAAGCCGGTCGATCCTTCGCGCTATCTGCCCGCACGCTGATCGCCCGGGCGATCCGCCGCAGCCAGTGCCAGCGTGTCTGCCGGCGCTGGCTTTTTTTATGCAACAACAGACAACACAGACAAGGATGCGGGTGTGACGGAGTCAACGGAGGCCATCGACAGCGTGGAAGCGGACGACTGGGCGCAGGTCCAGGAGCAGGCGGAGCTGCGCGCCGTGGAGGTGCCCACCGCCTTGCATGGCCTGCGGCTGGACAAGGTGCTGGCAGAGCTGGTGCCCGAATTCTCGCGCAGCTACCTGCAGCAGCTGCTGAGCCAGGGGGCCGTGCAGGTCCAGGGCGCGGTGGTCACCAAGGCTTCCGCCAAGGTGCGCTGGGGCGACCGGCTGCAGGTGGAAATGCGGCCGACGGCGCAAAGCCAGTCCTTCCGTGCGGAAACCATGGCGCTGGATGTGGCCTATGAGGATGAGCACCTGCTGATCGTCAACAAACCGTCGGGCCTGGTGGTGCACCCGGCGCCAGGCAACTGGAGCGGCACCTTGCTCAACGGCCTGCTGGCCTGGCATGCGGGCGCGGCCCAGGTGCCGCGCGCCGGCATCGTGCACCGCCTGGACAAGGACACCAGCGGCCTGATGGTGGTGGCCAAGAGCCGCCAGGTGATGGATGCGCTGGTGGCCATGATCGCGCGCCGCGATGTCTCGCGCCAGTACGTGGCGCTGGCGCACGGCGCATGGCGCGGCGGCATGCGCGAAGTCCGGCAGGCCATCGGCCGGGACCCGCGCAACCGTCTGCGCATGGCCGTGGTCGACCTGGGCAGCCAGGCCGGCAAGCCGGCGCAGACCGACATCACCGGGGTGGACTCCGCCGAGCAGGCCTGCCTGGTGCATTGCAAGCTCCACACCGGGCGCACCCACCAGATCCGCGTGCACATGGCCTGGCTGGGCCACCCCCTGCTGGCGGATGCCCTGTACGGCGGCACGGCCCTGGCGGGGATGGAGCGCCAGGCGCTGCATGCCTACCGCCTGGGCTTTGTGCATCCGATCACGGGGCAGGAGGTGCTGGTGCGCAGCACGCCGCCGGCCGATTTCATGGCGGCCATCGACTTTTTGGGGCTGCGCTACAATCCCCCCCATTGACACTGCGCGGGTGCCCTGCCTGCGTACGCTGTATGGCACGCCTGTGAAGGCGCACTCTGACTTCCCCCGGAATCTCCGCTCATGAATACGGTAGATGCGAAACGGGTCCTCGAAACTGCCTTGATCTGTGCGCACCAGCCGGTGACGCTCAAAGAGCTGCGCGCTCTGTTCGATGGCACTTTGGGTACCGACACGCTGAAGGATTTGCTCCTGGCTTTGCAACGCGACTGGACACAGCGCGGCGTGGAGCTGGTGCAGGTGGCTTCGGGCTGGCGCTTTCAAAGCAAGCCGGAAATGCGCGTCTACCTGGACCGTCTGCACCCGGAAAAGCCTCCCCGATACTCCCGCGCCACATTGGAAACCCTGGCCATCATCGCCTACCGCCAGCCGGTGACGCGCGGTGATATCGAGGACATCCGCGGCGTGACGGTCAACAGCCTGATCATCAAGCAGCTGGAAGACCGTGGCTGGATCGAAGAGATCGGCCACCGGGAAACCGTGGGCCGTCCGGCACTGTTTGCCACCACGCGCCAGTTCCTGGACGATCTGGGGCTGCAGGCGCTGGACCAGTTGCCGATGCTGGAGTCGTCCGAGGTGCAGGCCAATCTGTTTGCCCAGCTCGACGGCGCCGATGGCGAAAACCTGCCGGCAGCGCCCGAAACGCAGGATGCTGCCGTAGAGCAGCCGGAGCAGCCGGAGCAGGCGGAGCAGCCGGAGCAGCCGGAGCAGCCGGAGCAGCCGGAGCAGCCGGAGCAGCCGGAGCAGCCGGAGCAGCCGGAGCAGCCGGAAGATCGGAAGAGTGGGG
>NZ_DLMU01000004.1:193265-378906 GCF_002479375.1 Comamonas sp. UBA7528 | reverse complement strand
GTGTGTTCCGCCTGAAGCACGCCTGAGAAAGGTCCTGCACCTGACAGCACAAGCTGCAATCTCCACAGCCCGCCTTTGGCGGGCTTCTTTATGCCTGTGCCCGGTATGCAGGACTGCACTTTGACCTCTCGCGCCAGTATTCCAACGTGCAAAGACGCGCTGATGGGCACATGGCCCAGAAGCGGCCACACAAGCAACTTCACCGAACAAGGGTGCTGCGCCATGGCGGCGCCACAGGCGTAGCATGGAGCCAGGACACTGCCACACATCGTGCGTGCAGGGCCCAGCAAGGAGGCTGTCATGACATATCTCCATACTCCGCACCACCGCCCAGTGGATCTGGTCACCGATGAGCCCAGCCGCGATCACCCCGTCGGCACGGGGTTGGGCGTGGCGGGTGGCGCGGCCCTGGGAGCCGCGGTGGGTCTGGCAGGTGGCCCGTGGGCGGCGGCAGTGGCCTGCGTGGTGGGGGCCGTCGTGGGCGGACTGGCGGGCAACACCGTGGCCCAGGCCCTGGTGCCCAATGCCGAGGAAACCTATTGGCGCGATGCCTACCAGCATGAGCCGTATTACTCGGACGCCTACACCTATGATGACTACGCTCCGGCCTACCGCGCCGGCTACCACAGCCGCAAGAGCGGCCAGGGCCATGAGGAATGGAGCTATACCCGCCAGGAATGGGAGCGCCGCTGGGATGCCGAGCATGCCCACAGCCGGCTGAAATGGCCGGATGCCGAGCACCCCATCCGCGCGGCCTGGGAACGGGCCAACCGCGCTTATGTGCAGGAAGGCGGCTACTGAGCGCTGCTGTTCGGCACTACGTCGTGCAGATGCCGCCTCCCCTGCCCTGGCGGCGTGCTGCACCACAATGAGCAGGCGCGGCAGATACCCAAGACGGGGCGCAGAAAAAATATCGCACAGCAAAGCGCAGACTGACCAGGGCCACAACCAGGGAGAGATGTCCAATGGTCGAGCGCTCAGCCTTGCTGCAGCGCACTGTCAGGAATGGCCTACAGACGATCGGCCCGTGGTTTGCAACGCTGTGCGTTCCTTTCCGCCCGCAAGGAGTTCGCCATGCCGTATCTGCCTCTTACCGCTTCCAACCAGCCCGGCTTGCACCTGTACTACCAGGATGTCGGTGATGGCCCGCCCGTGGTGCTGATCCACGGCTGGCCACTGAGCAGCCGCAGCTGGGAAGCCCAGGTGATGCCGCTGGTCGAGGCCGGCTACCGCGTCATCAGCTATGACCGGCGCGGCTTTGGCGCCTCAGGCCAGCCCTGGGAAGGCTATGACTACGATACGCTGGCCCAGGATCTGCACACGCTGATCACGGCACTGGAGCTCAAGGGCGCCACGTTGGTGGGCTTCTCCATGGGCGGCGGCGAAGTGGCCCGCTACGTGGCCACCTATGGCACGGCGCAGGTCGCGAAGGCTGTGTTTGCGGCAGCCGTACCGCCCTGCCTGTTCAAGAAGGCCGACAATCCGGACGGTCTGCGCACCGACAAGGATATTGCCGATCGCGAGCGCACTGTGCGCGCCGACCGCCTGGCGTTTCTGGATGAATTCACGCAGAAATTCTTTACCCCCAAGGGTGGAGAGTTGCTGGTCAGCGAAGCCCAGCGCCAGTACGCCAAGCTGATTGCCGCCATGGCATCACCCAAGGCCACGCACGACTGCATTGGCGCCTTCTCTCGCACCGATTTTCGGGAGGATCTGGCCCGGTTCCGGATTCCCACGCTGGTGCTGCACGGAGACTCCGATCAGATCGTCCCGCTGGAGGCCAGCGGTGCACGCACCCACCAGGCCATCCCAGGCAGCAAGCTGCATGTGATAAAGGGCGGGCCGCATGGCTGCAACCTTTCGCATGCCAAGGAATTCAACCAGGCACTGCTGGATTTCCTGAAAGCCTAGAGCCACAGACCCCGTGCCCGGAAAGCTGAAGCGCGCCCGTGACTGCAGTCATTGGGACGTTGGGATGCAGCGCGAGCGCGCCGGGGATGTGGCGCTGCTTCAGCCTGCAGCCTCCGGGTGCTGCGGCTCGGGCGACACATCGATCTGTCGGCGTACCCAGGCCGCCCCACCAAGGCGCATCAATTTGGCCCGCTGCACGGCGGTCATCGGCAGGTTGACGCGGCCCATGGGCACGTCATAGATGGCCTTGCGGCCACTCCCAGGCTTGCGTGGCTTGCGGTGAATATCGGTCATGCAAAAAATGCGCGCTTACATGCGGCAGTGCTTGTTCTTGGTGTTCCCCAAGGGACACGGCAAACCTCATGGCACAGCCGGGCTGCTATGTCCCCCATTCCTCTGATAGCGGACGATAATGTCTCTCGCTATTCAAAACAAGAACAGCGATGTAATCCGCTGTAATTCACTCGACAAAGTTCCGCCACGCTGGCATCGGCTCTCTGCGCGCCGCTTGCAGTGTGGTGAATCTCCTCAGCCACCAATGACCGCCTCTGAATTGGGCCTCTGCGCCATCACCCTGCAACCCATCGGCTTTGTGCGCAGTCCGTTTCACACCACCCAGGGCATGCCCATCCAGACCGTGGCGGCGGCCAACGTCCCTGGCCAGCTGGAGCTGCAGGCGCACTACCTCCCCGGTCTGCGCGACATCGAAGGCTTCGAGTTCCTGATGCTCATCACCCACCTGCACCAGGCTGTGGAAAAGCTGGAGGTTGTGCCTTTCATGGATGACCACAGTCACGGTGTTTTTGCCACGCGGGCTCCGGCACGCCCCAACCGCCTGGGTCTGTCCATCGTGCGCCTGGAACGCGTGCAGGAAGGTTGCCTGCATTTCACCGGCAACGATATGCTGGATGGCACGCCGGTGCTGGACATCAAACCCTACGTTCCAGCCTTGGATGTGCGCCATACCGAACGCATTGGCTGGTTCCAGCACGGGCTGCAACGGCTGCCGGCAGTGCAGTCGGACGATCGCATGCGCTGAACCACGACACCAAGATGCAAGGCGCACACGCGCAGGTGACCCACGGTGCCGACCGCTTGCGGCATGATGGCAGGCGTTTTGCTTGCGCCTGGAGGCGGCAGTCCGGCTTGTTCCCTACCCCAGGGCACCGCTTTTCGCCTGGTCCCCTTCTGGCGCCCTCTCACGGCCTCTCTCCCTTGCCTTCGCCCCGTTGCACCATGTCCCATCCGCCTTCCAAACCTGTGGCCTATTTCTGTCTGGGCCTGAGCATGACCATGGTGGGCTGCTATGTGGCACTGACCAAACCGCTGGTGGCAGCCATCCCGGTGTTCTTGCTGGCCTGGCTGCGCTTTGGGATTGCCGCCGTGGCCATGGCACCGTGGCTGCGCAAGACCGGGGTAGAAGTGCCCATCAGCCGCCAGACACGCGGGCTGCTGTTCCTGGAATCGTTCTTCGGCAATTTCCTGTTCACGCTGTGCATGATCACCGGCGTTAGCCTGACCAGTGCCGTGTCGGCCGGCGTCATCATGGCGGCCATCCCGGCCGCTGTGGCCGTGTTCAGCTGGATCTTTCTGAAGGAAAAAGCCAACGCCCGTACCTGGTGGGCAATTGCACTGGCGGTGGCGGGCATTGCATTGCTGGCACTTGCACCCGGCCACCAGGGCACATATGGTGCGGAAGCGGATGGCAACAGCCTGTCCACAGAAGGCACCCGCAGCCTGATCGGGCATCTGCTGCTGGTGGCCGCGGTGCTGTGCGAGGCCTCGTATGCCGTCATCGGCAAAAAGCTCACGGCGGCACTGCCACCCAAGCGCATCACTGCCATCATCAATCTGTGGGGTCTGGCACTGTCCACGCCCATGGGCATCTATATGGCGCTGCAGTTTGACTTTGCTGCGGTGGCCAGCAGCATGTGGTGGTTGCTGCTGCTGTACGCCCTGGCTGCCAGCATGTGGACCGTGTGGCTGTGGATGACGGGGCTGCGCACCGTGCCCGCCTCGCAAAGTGGCATTTTCACCGTGCTGCTGCCGGTGAGTGCTGCCCTCACCGGGGTGCTGCTACTGGGTGAATCCCTGCAGCCGTTGCAGTTGCTGGCCCTGGGCATTGCACTGGCCAGCGTGTTGGTGGCCACGGTGCCCGTACCCGGGCGTGCGGCCAGTGTGCCAGCCGCCAAATAGCACTCAGGCCTGCCTGCCGCCATTGCGCGCAGGCCCACACAGCCCCAGGCGGTGATTTGGGGGCGATGGCATCTGGCTCATGCCTGACCAGCCATCTTGGAAGCCTGGGGACCATCCGCCCAACCAGTTGCACGCTGACGTTCACGGCCGGGACCATGGATCCCGTCCGGCCGGGCAAGGTAACCGGCACGTCCGGGCTGGGGGCACACCCCTTAATCCGGACTTAATCCCTTGACCCTACCCTTCAACGGGTCAATGCCTGTCGGGTGCCTGTGCGCCTGTGGGGCGTGCACACGCCTGGGGCTCCCGCTGCGCGGCTGGCCCCTGCTTTTCTCCCCCCTCTCTGCGTTCCATCATCCTTATGCCTATCCCCAAGGCCCCTCCCCACGGGCTGGCCTGCCTCGCCCTGCTCGCAGCCTGCCACTTTCCCGCATGGGCTGCCGACATCAACGCCGGCGCCAAGATTGCTGCCAAAGGCGGCTCCCAGGGCGCAGCCGCCTGTGCGTCCTGCCACGGCAGCAACGGTGAAGGCTCTGCCTCCTTCCCACCTCTGGCCGGTCAGTCTGCGGGCTATCTGGAGCGCCAGCTGCACGACTTTGCGGCCGGCCAACGCAAGGCCCCGACCATGGAACCCAATGCCCGTGCGCTGACCGACGCGGAAAAAGCCGACGTCGCGGCCTATTACGCCAGTCTGGAACTCCCCATCCAGAGCAAAGTGGGCCCTCTGCCCAAGGCCAAGGATGGCAATGGCGCTTGGCTAGTGGAGCGCGGCCGCTGGGAAGACGGTATTCCTGCCTGCGCCAAATGCCACGGCCCGGGCGGCACTGGCGTGGGTGTGGATTTCCCCGCTATCGGCCATCTGAGCGCGGCCTATATGCAAACCCAGGTGGATGCCTGGAAGAACAAAAGCCGCCAGGCCGGCCCGCTGGGCTTGATGGGTTCCATTGCCCGCAAGCTCAGCCCCCAGGATATCCAGGACGTTGCAGCCTATTACCAGCAACAGCACGGCAACGCTGCCGCTTCCCACTGAAAGGCAGAACCCGGATATGACCACGGACTCTTCTGTGCACACCACCGCCGACCGCCAGCACGCCAGCGGTACGCTGGGCGCTGCTTTGGCAGTGGCTTTTTGCGCCATCCCGCTGGTGGCCGCCATCGGCGGCATTGCCTACAGCCTCCCCGACACCCCCAAGGCGCAACGCGCTGCGGCCGAGAAAGCCGCCCAGGCCGCAAAGCAGGCCCAGACCGCCCAAGCCGGATTGCAACCGGCGGCATACAGCGTGCCCGATGCACGCGCGATTCCGGACAGCAAGATGGGAGAGTGGATCCAGCGCGGTGAAGCCATCTTCCTGCGCACGCCCGAAAACGCCAAAGGCTTTTCTGGCAATTCGCTCAACTGCGTGAACTGCCATCTGGACGCCGGCCGCCTGAAAAACGCGGCGCCCATGTGGGGTGCCTACCCGCTGTACCCGGCCTATCGCAAAAAGACGGACCATGTTGACACCTTTGCCGAACGCGTGCGTGGCTGTTTCATGTATTCCATGAACGGCAAGGCACCTGACGATGGGCACGACATCCTGGTGGCCGTGGAAGCCTATGCCTACTGGATGGCGCAAAAAGCCCCCCTCGGCGAAAAATTGCCCGGTGCCGGCTTCCAGAAACTGCCCCAAGCCCAAGTGGCGCCCACCTTTGAAGCGGGCCAGAAGGTCTATGCGGCCAAGTGCGCGCTGTGCCACGGCGATAGCGGCCAGGGCCAGAAGAAAGACGGTGTGACCGTGTTTCCTGCCCTATGGGGCAAGGACTCCTACAACTGGGGAGCGGGCATGCACGAGATCGACAAGGCCGCCAGCTTCATCAAGTCCAACATGCCTTATGGTCTGCACAACGACCTGAGTGAGCAGGAAGCCTGGGAGGTGGCCACCTTCATCAACAGCTTCGAGCGCCCGCAGGATCCCCGCTTCAATGGGGATATCGCCCGCACGCGCGAGGTCTTTCACAACAGCCCCAACTCTTTGTACGGCGTGGAAGTCAACGGAAAGTTGCTGGGCAAGGGCACCTGAGCTGCCTGCCGGTATTGGCGAGGGCTGGCAGGTGCTCGGCCCGCATCGGCCCCTTGGCACACGCGGTTGCGCTCGGATGTTCAAATGGAGCCCAAGGCCAAGCCTGGGCCAAAGGCGGCTTCCTGAACTTTGGCGCCGTTGACGCACGCCGCAGCCAACCTTCGGTTTGCTACGGAGGCCAGGCGGGGCAACGGCGTAGCGAGGCTTGTGCGATCGGTACTTAATCCCCTCATAACGCAAGCGGGGTCCAATGGGATCGCCAGCCTGGCGCGCCCCCACGGTGGGCAGCGTCCAGGCTGACGCTTGTGCTTCCCCCCGGTCGCCTTGGGCCGGGGGAATTTTTTATAGGCCTGCTGTCTGCAATGCTCTTCTGCGCGGCCGCCGCGCCAGTTGCATGTCCACGCCAAGTGCCAGCTCGTGCCGCGCCGCTCCTGAAGCTCTGCGCCCTTTGCCGGCTGTCTGCGGGTGCGCTGCTATCCATGCCGCAGCACCCTGCTTGGCGCGCTACGGTAGGCTGTGCGACTGTGCTCCCCGTCCGCCCCTCCCTCTTGACCCGGATATGTGATGGAAGAAGTCTTGCGCATCGGCCCTCTTGCCCTGCCCCTTGCCCCCTTGCAACTGTTTGCCGCCTGGTGGCTGGGCGATGCCCTGGCCCAACGCCGGGCCGCGCGCAGCCAGCTGGTATGGGGCTGGCATGGTTGGCTGCTGCTGGTCTGTGGCCTGCTGGCGGCGCGCGCCGCCTTTGTGCTGGAGTTTGCCCCCCACTACGCCCAGCCCGCCTGGGCGGCATTCGACATCCGCGACGGCGGCTGGACCGCCAGCGTGGGCATGGTCGCCGTACTGCTGTATGGGGCAGCGCTGTGGCTGAGGCGCCATCCCCTGACCCCTGCCGCCATGGTGGGCATTGCCAGTGCTCTGGCGCTGTGGCTTGGTGCACAAGGGCTGCGCCAGTCCCTGGCGCCCGGTCTGGCACCACTGCCCACCTTCTCCGCCGTAGCACTGGATGCACGCACCGTGCAACTGGATCAACTGGCCCAGCAGCAAGGCCAACCCCTGGTCATCAACCTCTGGGCCACCTGGTGCCCACCATGCCGCCGCGAGATGCCGGCCCTGCTGCAAGCCCAGCGTGAACACCCGGACGTGCGCTTCCTCTGGGTCAACCAGGGAGAGTCCCCGGAAACCGTGCTGCAGTACGCGGCCCAGCACCGGCTGCCTCCCGCCCAGGTGCTGCTGGATGAACGCCAGGAACTGGGCCGCTTGCTGCGCAGCAGTGCGCTGCCCACCACCGTGTTTGTCGATGCCCAAGGCCGCCAGAGCGCTCTGCGTGTGGGCGAGCTCTCTACCGCGACATTGGCCCAGCATCTGCAGCCCTTGCTGGCGGCTGCTGCTCCTACCACTGACACGCCTTCTGCGGGGTCCCCGGCCCTGCCGGAGCCTGCTGCCCGATAGCACCTGCGCCGCAGTGCCGCAGTGCCGCAGTGCCGCAGTGCCGCAGGCTACATCCCTGTCTTGAGCGCGCGGGAGGGGCCGATTGCCGGCGGGATGGGCAACCCTTCCTGGGCGCAGGCAGCCAGTTCCACCCGGTTGCGCCCTGCCGCCTTGCCGCGGTACAAGGCGGCATCGGCCTCCTGCATGGCTCGTTCCAGGGCCTGCGCCCCCATGAAGTGGTGTGACACCCCCAGGGTGACCGTGCAGTGCAGCATTTCTCCATCGTCCGTCACTGCAATAGCCCGGCTTTCGATAGCCGCCCGCAGGCGTTCTGCCAGTTGCATCACGCCATCCACATCGCTGTCCAGGCAGATGGCGACAAACTCTTCTCCTCCAATGCGCCCGGTCAGATCGCCACGGCGTACCGTGCTGCGCAGCACCTGCGCCACATGACACAGCACGGTGTCACCCGCCTGGTGGCCGTAGCGGTCATTGATGCGCTTGAAATGGTCCACATCCACCATGAGGACATGCGCCGGCTCGGCTTTGCGGGAGTTGAAATACAGCTGCAGCGCGTCGCCAAGTCCCCTGCGATTGAGCAGTTGCGTCAGCGGGTCACGCGCTGCCAGATTGCGCAGCTCATCGGTCAGCCTGCGCAGCACCAGCCAGATGATGGATGGCGGCAGCACCGTCGCGAGGAAAGACATGTAGATATAGAACACCAGCTGAAAATCGGTATCCATCTGCAACGCTGCCAGCCCGCCGCTCAGCAATTTGACGAATTTGACTGCATTGAGAATGCAGATGCCGAAGATCAGCGCTGCAAAAAACACCATCTCGCCATACAGGTCCTTGGCAAAAGTGCGCACGCCATAGACCACGGTGCCCGCCATCAGCAGGAACATCAGCGCCGACATGCCCGACAACATGGCGTAGCGCGCCACTGGCCCCAGGCTCCACTGCACCAGCACCTGGGCAGTGCTGTAGAAGGCCGCAAACACCAGCAGCGGCCGCAGCAGCGGCACAGGCCGCCCAAAAAAACGCATGGCCCCCAGCCAGAACGCCACGGGTGACGCCAGTGTCAGCGTGTGGTTGACCACGCTCATCACGTTCCATCCCGGACCGCCTTCCACCAGTTGCAACACATAGGCCACGCCCAGCAGCAGATTGCCCACCGCAAAAAAGTCCATGCCCATCTTCCTGCCATGCAGGCGCCTGCTGATGAGCAGGAACATCACGGCAAAGCACAACAGATGTGCGCACAGCATGCCGACGAGAATGGTTGCAACCATGGAAAAGGGAAGAGGTACCAAGTAGGGCCTGTACAGAACTGCCGCCGCAAAGCGCCCCGGCCCGCAGGACAGCACTTTGCTCACATGTGGATCAGCAAAGCTGCGCCGGCCCATCGCGGCGCAGTCGCTCAGCGTAATAAACGATCAGAGTGTAAGACCTGGCGGTAAATAGCAAGCCTTTGACGGTGTGGGCAGCTGTTGATTCGCCGTACACAGATGTTTGCTGTCGGCCAGTGCACCCGCCATCGGACCAGGCCATGAATCCACAGGTGCCCCTGGCACGCGCGCTTGAGGCGTTCGTGGCTGCATTTTCAATGCAACAGGTATCGGATTATTCAGTGCATGAGCAAACCCAGATGCTGCATTTATATTCTTGATACCAGCTTGCATTAATCCATGAACGGACAATGAAGAACGAAGCCGTGAATTATAATTTTCTAACCGTGAAACATGAATTAATGTAGCGCAATCGCATTTCAATAAATAGTTTATTGAATATCTCCCTATTAAATAATTAGATAATATTCTGTTTTCATGTATTATAAAACGAATTTCCCATATCCTCTCTGAAGATTAATATTTATCTTTACAAGAGATCAACAATAATGATCTTCAAAACAGAAAAGCGCCCTTTCGAGCGCTTTTCATGGTTCACTCATGCCTTACCGCAAGGCCTGCACCGCTGCAGCAAAGAAATCATTGTCATTGATGGTGTTCTTGCCCGTGGGCTTGGGCAAGGCCCCCCACACCACGATCACCGTGTTTTCGCGCGGGTTCATGTAGACATGCTGGCCAAAAATGCCGCGTGCTTCAAAGGCGCCTTCGTTGGGCGTGCCCTGGGACTTGGGAATGGGCCACAGCATGTAGCCGTAGTCCACCGGCTTGCCATCCACCATCTTGGGGCTGCCTGCATCGGCCACCCAGCCCGGAGGCAACAATTGCTCGTTGCCCACTTTGCCGCCCCCCATCAGGAACAGGCCAAAACGCCCATAGTCGCGCAGCGTGGCCGACAGGCCGCTGCCCCCCACTTCCAGGCCATTGGGAGATTCCAGCCACCAGGTGGCGTCGGACTCCATGCCGAACTTGGCCCACACACGCTCGGACAGATACTGCGCCACAGGCTTGCCCACCGCTGCGCGCACCAGGGCGCCGGCCACATGGGTTTCGCCGGTACTGTAGTTCCAGCGCGTGCCGGGGGCCGCTGCGCGGGGCAGCTGGGCCATCAGCTTGAGCACGGCACCGGGCGTCTGGGCGTTCTGCACTTCCAGCATCTTGCGGCGGTCGGAAGCCGGGTCGGTATAGGTTTCGTTCCACTGCACGCCGGAAGCCATTTGCAGCAGATTGCGCACCGACACTCCGTCGTAGGCACTGCCCCTGAGTTCAGGCAGGTACCGGGTCACCGGATCGTCGATGCTTTGGATGAATCCGTCTTGAATGGCAATGCCCACCAGCGTTGCGGTGATGGACTTGACCACCGACATGGACATCCAGCGGGTTTGATCGCTGTTGCCCAGCTCATAGTCTTCGAAGGCAATCTTGCCGTTCTTGATCACCAGCAAGCCGCTGACGCGGTTGATCGACACATAATCGTACAGGTCATAATTCTTGCCATTGGATGCAAAGCTGAAATTCTTCAGCTGCACATCGGATTTTGGCAGCGGATAAACCGTCTTCCCCTTGTGGATGGTGCGGGTCGAAAACAACCGGTCGATATTGCGGAAGGTGTTGGCCTGCACATCCGGCAGCAGCGCACCGTCGTACACCTGCTGTACGGTACCGATACGTTCCTTGCTGTGCACATTGGGCAGGCCGTCGGCCATGGCAGCTGTACAGAAACTGGAAATCAAGGCCAGAGAGACGGCATTCAGGGGGTGGCGCAAAAGCATGGTGATTTGTCTCCAATCCGATTATTTTTGAATGAATATGTCTGCGCATATTCACTATAAATCGTAGCACCAGGCTGGTGCAGCACATTATCTGTTGTGCGACGGCTTTGTCTTGCTGGTGACAGATGCGGCTGGAAATCGGGAAATGCGCCACGCAGAGGTTTTGCCATGCCCAGCCCTGGAGATTGGGGCACCAAGAAGCTGAGCGACACAGCCGCTCCAGCACGGTCTGCAGCACTGCTAGGCGCAGGAACAACCACTGTCATGTGCTGCTGCGGAGATGGCAGCAAACCAATGCCTGCAAAGTTTTTCATTCAAGAGGGCTCAACGGTGACTTGCCCGGCGACGTCTCCACAGCCGCGGCATCCGCAGGCAAGTCATCGCGCTGTGAATTCCATGATGTTGGAATTTATTTCTTGCATAATGGACGTATGGACATCGACACCCTTCTCGCTGCCCGTGTGCGTGGCTTGCGCAAAGCACGGGGCGCCACACTGGACCTGTTGTCACAACGCAGCGGCGTGAGCCGTTCCATGATCTCGCTGATCGAGCGCGGCGAAACCAGTCCCACGGCAGCAGTGCTGAGCAAGCTGGCCTCTGCACTGGATGTGCCGCTGGCTACGCTGTTCGATGCCCTGCCCGCCGAGGCCACTCCCTTACCGCTGGCCCGCCATGCCGACCAGGCTTGCTGGACCGACCCTGGCAGCGGCTACCAACGCCGCCACCTCACGCCGCCCGGCCTGGAGGCGCCGCTGGAACTGGTGGAAGTGACCTTTCCTGCCAGCCAGAGCGTGACCTTTGACAACGCCACACATCTGCCCGCGCACCTTGCGCCCCATCAGCAACTGTGGCTGCTGGAAGGCCGCATGACACTGACCGTGGGCCCCCAGACCTGGGCACTGGCGGCCGGCGACTGCCTGGCCATGGTGGTCAACCAGCCCATCGTCTTTGCCAACCCCGGCGACCGCCCTGCCCGCTATGTGCTGGCCTTGACGGTGGCATCTCCTTCTTTCACGGCAGCCCCGGCTGCCAGGACCTTGCGATGAACGATCTGCACCTGGTGCCCTGCACCCCCGAACGCCACGCTGGCGCGATTCTGGATATTTTCAACCACGCCATTGCCACTTCCACTGCGCTGTATGACTACCACCCGCGCCCACCCGAGCAAATGGCGGCCTGGTTTGCCAGCAAGCACACCGGCAACCTGCCTGTGCTGGGTCTGGAAGACGCTGCCGGAACCCTGCTGGGCTTCGCCAGCTACGGGCCGTTTCGCCCGCAACCGGCCTACAAATACACCATGGAACATTCGGTCTACGTACACCACACCCAGCGCGGGCGCGGCCTGGGCCGGCAACTGATGCACGCGCTGATCGCCGAGGCGCGCGCGCGCGGCAATGTGCATGCACTGGTTGGCGCCATCGACGCCGCCAATACCGGTAGCCGTGCGCTGCATGAAAAGCTGGGTTTTGCCCTGGTGGGCAGCCTGCCACAGGTGGCTTTCAAATTTGGCGGCTGGTTGGATCTGGTGTTCTACCAGCTGCTGCTGGAAACACCGCTGCAGCCGGTGGATGGCTAATTCACCTGGTGCACAGAGGTCTGCTGCTGATAGCGGCCTATCCATCCGCCATGGAGATGGCTGCAGCGGCACAAGATGCGATCGCCACGAGCGCTTCTTCACCAGAATTGCGGCGAATCGATCTCCCTGAATCCGCGATTTCGTTGAGTTGGGCGAGCACCTAGGTGCCATGCCGCTAGCGGAACAGCGGAGACTAGCATGAAGCCAGTGCTTCAGACAACTTGCCAGAAAAGGGCTGTGGCAACCACCACAGCCCTTTATGTGGCGCTTTGCGCCTCTAAGTCCTACTGGGTGATTGGCTTGATTTCCCCATTCGCCTGCACTTCAAAAACCACCACAGCACAGCCTTGCTGGTTCACGATGGAAGCCACTTCGTAATCTTTACCCGCTTCTGGCTGGAAGGAGAATTCCTTGCTGCTGCAGCGGGGGCTGTAGGAAACAGCCTGCCCGCTTGGGCTGAAGTTGGCCATACCAATCAAATTGCTTTGAATTCGCAGGGCACTGGTGCTGGGCACGGCAAACTCCTTGTAAAAAGCTTTGGTCAGAATTCCATTTTGATCCCCCACATTGTTGCTGATCCGGGTGGATGGAATCCCAATGCTTTGACTTTTGGCGGTGCCAACAAAAGAGCTAAAAGCATCCCCCATGCTGCCGCCCACATTGACTTTGGTTTCTTGGCCATTGTGGCTATAGCGCATCAGCGTTGGCTTTCCATTTTGACCATAGAGGCGAATGCGGGATTGCTCTTTGGGGTTGTAGTCGGTTTGATTGACAAGAGGAGGATTGCTGGCGCAAGCACTTAAAAGTGCAGCGAGGAAACAAGGAAATATTATATTCTTCATAAATTTATATAAGTTATCTGTAGCTATTAAACACAGAATTACGTCCCCACGGAACGTCATTTCCTAAAAAAATATTTTCTATATCTCCAATAAAATCAGAGCACAAATCTTTTCCTAAATCATTTATATGATATCTGGAAAGCAAAAATTTAGATTTTTCCGTTGCATATAAAAGAGGAGCCAACCAGTACTCAGCTCCATTTTCATTGAAATCTTCAAAATCAAATGGATCATGTTGCGCCAGTTTCTTGACAAAACAATTAAAGTCACCAAAATTCATTGCTTTCATCCAACCCGAGTCGATATGCAGAAGGTTAGATTTCAAGCATCTATAAATCAACTCGACACTAGACACCCATATATTATTTGAATTATCTGGTCTTCTATCGGAACGACCGCCTAAAAACAAATCTGGGCAGTATCCATCTAAACTCGTCAAATACAATGTATCTTGAAGAGAGCGTGCTATATTTCTCGAAATCAAGGCTTTATTCTGCATGATAATATATTCCATACTTTAGCACTAGTGCATCAATTTCGATTGAATAAGCAGGATGCATAGCACGAAAATTTTCTAGTGTGCGGCGTACATGATGCTTGACTATCGCCTCTTCATAAAATCCAACTCCCGACTCAAGATAGCTGATAGATTCATCAATCCATACACGATAAATTGCTCTACCCATCGAATCACATAGCGCATCCCCCGTATCTAATTGAACATTAGTAATTTCCCAACCTGGATCTCCTCCTGCATAGCGCTTCTCAATTGCAGGAAAAATTCGGCTCAACCAATAATCTAAAGGCAAGTGGTCTACAATTAAAAACCTTAAGCACCATAGTAACGGTTCAATGTTATTTCCATCGCATTCACAATCTATTGAAACATATCCACTCCAATGACGAACAGTCATTTTTTTACTCCTGCTGTTCTATGGCTGATGGGATAGACTGTATATACATAAATCTGTACAGGATTATTGAATACTACAACGAGCTCACTTCATATAACGGTTTGTGTACCGAACTAAAAATAGAATAAAAACCGAAATAGATATGCCTGAATTTTAATTACACTTTCTATTTTTACTAATTTTCCTCTGAAATTCTATTTTTACTTCATGATGCACGAAAGAGATTATTTACAACACAAGAAGATATTTTGACTTAAATCAAATCTGACTACAATTTAATGATCATTCCAATTAAATTTTATATTTTGATAAATTTTCTTTATAAAGCATCCCATGCAGCTGCTACTGCATAGGCCGAATAAGAATCTTGGCGTGGATTTTAAAAACCATGCTCAAGCATGAAAAATACAGAAACGCCATGTCTTGGAAGTGAAAAACCTATTCACTTTGCATGGAGGAATTCAGAAATAAAAAATGGCTCTCCAGAGCCATTCATCCCGTAAAGCCTGTGGTGCAACTTTTCGGGTTGCACTCAGAACACAGCTGCTGCTCAGCGGTAGAAGCCGGAAGGCGTGACCCCAAAGTGCCGGCGGAACATGGCGGTGAATGCACTGGGGCTGGCGTAGCCGCAGTCCAGCGCGATGTCGATCACTTTGTCCCCGCAAGCGATACGACGCAGTGCGTGCAGCAACCGGGCCTGTTCACGCCATTGGGCAAAGGTCATGCCGGTTTCCTGTGCAAAAAGACGGTGCAAGGTGCGCTCTGCCACCTGGATGCTGGCGGCCCATTGCGCGGCACTGCCGGCATCGGCCGGGTGCGCCATCAATGCAGTGCAGATGCGGTGCAGCCGTGTGTCCTGCGGCAGCGGCAGATGCAGGGGCAAGGTGGGCGAGACCTGTATCTCGTCGATCAGCAACTCCAGTACACGGGCATGGCGTGCCGACAGCACAGCGCCGGGGGCGATGCGTACCGCTTCCACCAGCAGCTCGCGCAGCAGCGGCGACACATTGATGGCGCAGCTTTGCGCAGGCATGGCGGATACCTGATCCACATTGATGTAGGCCGTGCGCATGACCACATCACCGGACATGGTGACGCAGTGGCGCAGGCCTGTGAGCATCCACAGCGCCCGGTTGGGCGGAATGACCCAGGAGCCAGCATCGGTGTGGATGACCATCACGCCTTCAGTGGCGTACAGCAGTTGCCCACGGGGATGGCTGTGCCAGCCTGTGGACATGCCGTGGCGCCAGCGGCTTTCCATGGCCACCACCGGATGGGGCAGTTGGTCATAGGCGAGGTAGTGGTGCGATGGATCTGCGCTCATGGCAGAAACTCTACAGAAGTTGGCAGATAAGCGTGCGACAGCCACGCTGTAGCGCACTACGCTGGCGGTTCCGTGGGTTGCCATGCCGGCAGACACGGTTTTTGGAACCCCGGGCCGTGCGGGCCAAGCCATCCTGGCCCCCGCATGTCCCAAGCTGTTTGCGCCATGACTCTCCCTTCCGCCACCCTTGCCGAATCGCCCCAGGCACACCCTGCCTCTGCCGCCGCCCCTCGCCCGCAGGGCTTCCTGCTGCCCATCGTAGGCGGCGCCGCACTGGCCCATTTGCTCAACGACCTGATCCAGGCCATGCTGCCGGCTATCTTCCCGCTGCTCAAGACCAGTTTTGCGCTGAGCTTCGGACAGATCGGCCTGATCGCCCTGGTCTACCAGGTCACCGCCTCGTTGCTGCAACCCTGGATCGGCCTGTATACCGACAAGCACCCCCAGCCCTATTTGCTGCCCTGCGGCATGGTGATGACATTGATCGGCATTGCCCTGCTGGCTACTGCAGGCAGCTACACCATGCTGCTGACGGCCGCCGCTGTGGTGGGTGTGGGGTCGGCCACTTTTCACCCCGAGGCCTCGCGCATTGCGCGGCTGGCCTCTGGCGGGCGCTTTGGTACAGCGCAGTCCACTTTCCAGGTGGGGGGCAACACTGGCTCAGCCATAGGCCCGCTGCTGACCGCAGCCATTGTCATCCCCTACGGTCAGGGTGCGGTGGCCTGGTTCATGCTGGTGGCACTGGCAGCCATCTATGTGCTGTACCGCCTCACCCGCTGGGTGCTGCAGCACGGCACGGCTACTGCCAAGGGCCTGGCCAGGCAAGGTGCCCAGCAGGGCCTGGGCCGTGCCGCCGTGGTGCGCGCCATGGTGGTGATCTGCCTGCTGATGTTTGCCAAGTTCGTCTACATCGCCGCCTTTACCAACTATTTCACTTTCTATCTGATGGAGCGTTTTGGACTGAGCGTGCAGCACAGCCAGCTCTATCTGTTTGTCTTTCTGGCGGCCGTGGCTGCTGGCACCTTCGCTGGCGGCCCGGTAGGTGACCGCATCGGCCGCAAGGCAGTGATCTGGATTTCGTTCCTGGGTGTGGCACCGTTTGCGCTGGCCCTGCCCCATGTGGGACTGGTGTGGACTGCGGTGCTGGCCATTCTGATCGGCCTGGTGATGTCATCCGCCTTTGCGGCACTGGTGGTCTATGCGCAGGAAGCGGTGCCCGGTCGCGTGGGCATGGTCTCGGGCCTGATGTTCGGGCTGATGTTTGGCATCAGCGGCATCGGCGCTGCTGGCCTGGGCGAGTTGGCCGACACGCATGGCATTGTCTGGGTCTATGGCCTGGTGTCGTTTTTGCCGCTGCTGGGCCTGGCTACGGCATTGCTGCCGGATACGCGCAAGGCCAAGTGCTGAGCGCTGCAACTGCACACGGAAGCCACAAGAGCGGCTCCAAGCCCTGCGCAGTGCTGGAGCAGCTCTTTTGTACGCAACCAGGTAACAATCACATACTGGTCGGTGCCGCCATTTCCTCCCAGGCATGTATGGCCTCGGCGGCATACATCAGCGCCGGCCCTCCACCCATGTAGACAGCGACAGCCAGCATTTCATCCAGTTCCTGGCGTGTGGCTCCCAATTTTTGCAGAGCCTTGATGTGAAAGCCGATACATCCCGAGCAACGCTGTGTCACCCCAATGGCGAGTGCGATCAGCTCTTTGTGCTTGGCGCTGACAGCGCCTTCAGCCATGCTGGCCTGTGCCAGTTGGGCGAAGCCTTGTATGGCCGCACTTTGCGAGCTGCGAAACGGCTTGAGGGCAGTGTTGATGTCGCGGATCAGGCTTTGGTGGGCAAAACTGCTCATGAAAATGCTCCTAGTGGATGAAGAAACCGGCCATGCGGCAGCGCTGCCTGGGGCATGCAGGCCAGGCTGGTGCGGAGGGAAGTCAGGAAAGCGGCACGCGTTGGCTGATTGCTGGCATCCAGTCTTCAGCCACTTGTCCATTCATACATTGGCGCAAGTTCAACTGTCTGCACCGGGGACATGCCCCAGGCCCGGAGGCAGCGGCTGGCCTGCCCCCGCACCCAGCGCATTGACAGGCAGCTGAATGTAGATGCGCCCATCGTCCTGTGCGGGCGGCAGCTTGCCGGCACGCACGTTCACCTGCACCGAAGGCAGGATCAGCGTGGGCATGGCCAGTGTGGCGTCGCGTGCCTGGCGCATCTGCACAAAGTCGGCCTCGCGCACACCGTCGTGCACATGGATGTTGCTGCGGCGCTGATCTGCCACCGTGCACTCCCAGGCCGGCTCCCGACCTGCAGGCGGGTAGTCATGGCACATGAACAAGCGCGTATCGCCAGGTAAAGCCAGCAACTGGTGGATGGAGCGGTACAGCTGGGCCGCATCGCCGCCAGGAAAGTCGGCCCTTGCAGTGCCCACGTCCGGCATGAACAATGTGTCCCCCACAAATACGGCGCCGGCCTCTCCCGGACCATCCTGTACCTGGTAAGCCATGTCTGCCGGCGTATGGCCGGGCACCCACAACGCGGTGACGGGCAGTTTGCCCACCTGAAAGACTTCGCCGGCAGCAAAGAGGTGGTCAAACTGTCGGCCATCGGGCACAAAGCCAGGCTCGAAGTGGAACACGCTGCGGAACACCCGTTGCACCTCGCGGATCCGTTCGCCCATGGCCACTTGGCCGCCCAGTTGGTGGCGCAGGTACTGCGCAGCCGAGAGGTGGTCTGCATGCGCGTGGGTTTCCAGAATCCATTGCAGTTGCCAGCCCTGGGCACGCAGGTAAGCCGCGATGCGGTCGGCCGAGGTGGTGGACAGCTGACCGGACTTGGGCTCGAGGTCCAGCACGGCGTCAATCACCGCCGCCTGGCGGGCCTGGGTGTCTGCCAGCACATAGCTGACGGTTCCCGTGGCCGGGTCATAAAAGCCTTGGATATGCATGCGTTCAGCGGTCATGGGCATCTCTGGGTTGGCTTGTTGAGCGACGTCCTGTGCGCGCACTGCATGCAGGCATGGTGCAGATCCGCAGCATTGATCTCAGGGGGCGCTTGATTAATTTACTTTTTAATATAATATACAAAAACAGATTGTTTGGCGATACCCATGGGACAGTCTTGATGTCACGTCATGGCCTGCGCCAAGCTGTTTTTTAGCCCGTCCCTGAAAGGAAAAGAAATGAAGTGCAACGTAGGCGGCCTGGACCGCATTCTTCGCATTGCCATTGGCCTGGTGCTGATTGCTCTCGCTGCCACGGGTACAGTGGGCTGGTGGGGCTGGCTGGGCGTGCTGCCCCTATTGACTGGCATCTTCCGCTTCTGCCCGGCGTATCCGCTGCTGGGCATCAGCAGTTGCAAGCGGTGAGCATGGGCGCCGTGTACCTCATCGCCCTTCGGCACTGCGGATGCATGGCCCGGCTGTGCATGGAGGGGACACCAAATTGCAGCTCCCTTCAGAAGGAAATCGGGCCGGGTTGAGCGCTTTGCTCCACGATCCTGGGAACAGGACGTTGCGAATGCTGGAGGTTCGCGCAAGTAGCGCGCAGTCCACGCAGCTGCCGCGTGCCGGCGCAGAATTTCTCGGCAACAGGCGCGCTGGGCGCGCCAGTGCGAACGGGCTCCCGCAGGCAAGCAGCAACAAAGGCGATCCGGTGAAAGATTCTTGCGGGGTTGCCCGGCAACGCGGCATCACTCAGCACACATCAGCGATGTCAATCCCCCTCTGTGGTTCATTTCAATTTACTTTTTTATATAGTATTAATGCACCACATTTCCCCCACCCCCTATGCCCCTGAACGAAGCACCCTTCTCCCCTGCAGCACCTGAGGTAACTGCTGCCGCAACGCTGGATCAGGAAGCGCTGCGCGCCCATGCTGATGAGGCTGTTGCCATGCTCAAGGTGCTGGGCAACGTGGACCGCCTGATGCTGCTGTGTCAGTTGTCACAGCAGGAACGCACGGTGGGCGAACTGGAACAACTGACGGGCATCAACCAGCCCACGCTGTCCCAACAGCTGGGTGTGCTTCGCCGCGAAGGTCTGGTCAGCACCCGGCGCGAAGGGAAGTTCATCTGGTACCAACTGGCCGATGACCGCGCGCTGGCGCTGATGCAAGCCATTCACCAACTTTTCTGTGTCCCTGGAGAACAGGCATGACGATTTTGTGGAACGCCTTCACGCCTGAAGCCTCACTGACCGGAGGTCTGCTGATTGGTCTGGCCGCCGGGTTGATGGTGGTGTTACTGGGCCGCATTGCCGGTATCAGCGGCATCTTGGGCGGCTTGTTGCAACGCAGTACCTGGCAGCAAGCCAGCAACTGGGGCTGGCGCCTGGCTTTTGTGCTGGGCCTGATCGGCTCACCGCTGGTGTGGCAGTGGTTTGCCCCCCTCCCCGCCATGGAACTGCCACGCAACCCGGTGCTGATCGTGCTGGCCGGTCTCCTGGTGGGTTTTGGCACGCGCCTGGGATCGGGCTGCACCAGCGGCCATGGCGTGTGTGGGCTGTCCCGCCTGTCACAGCGCTCACTGGCCGCCACGCTGACCTTCATGGCCACCGGTGCGCTGGCGGTATTTGTGCTGCGGCATGTACTCCACATCGCCTGAAAGACTGCTATGCCATCACTGCAACCGCAACCTGCCATGAGAAACATCATCAGTTATCTGGTAGCCCTGGGCGCAGGCCTGGTGTTTGGCCTGGGACTGATCCTGTCAGGCATGGGCAATCCAGCCAAGGTTCAGAACTTTCTGGACTTTTTCGGCACCTGGGATCCATCGCTGGCCCTTGTCATGGGCGGCGCCATTGTCGTAGGCCTGGTGGCATTCACTTGGGCCAAGCACCGCAAGACCAGCCTGCTGGGCGAGCCGATGCAGTTGCCTACAGCCTCGGTCGTGGACCGTCGCCTGCTGACTGGAGCGGTCCTGTTTGGCGCCGGCTGGGGGCTGGCGGGTTTTTGCCCTGGCCCCGCCGTTATGAACCTGGCCACGCTGCGGTCCGAAGTTTGGCTGTTTGTAGCCGCCATGCTGGTCGGCATGCTGCTGCAACATGGGTGGGCAGCACGGCGCTGAACGCCCGCAAGGGCTTGCAGACGACGGCGTAGCCATCTCTCGATACGCGGCGGCGGTCAAGGAGGCTCTTGCTTTCAGAATTTGTCCTGAAATTGGGTCATAGCTCATGCGTGCTGTGAGCTGAGCGCTCCTAAAATGGATGAATGCAGCCCAGCGATTTTTCCCGAGCCTTTGACGCGCCAACCGGTGATGCGCTGTTTCAGCACTGGCTGTCAGCCTGCAGCGCCGACCCCTGGGCACCGTTGAGCGAAACGGCTGCCACGCCCTACCGCTTTATCTGGGGCGCATGGCTCAAACTGCTGGCAGCATCAGCCGTTGCTACACGGCCAGTTGAAGGCAAGACGCTCCAACCCTGGCAGCAGGCCCAGGCTGTGCAGATACTACAGTTTCTGAACCAGTCCACGCGCAGCCAGAAGCAACTGGATCTGCCCAGCGACATCACCCGCCGCCGATATTGGCGTGTTCTGGAGCGCATTTACGATCACGCGCTGCTGCACGGTTGGGTCAACCACAACCCGCTGGATGCCGTGTCCGAACTGGACCGACCTCCCAGCGAAGATCCGCAGGGAGCGATCCTGAGCCCGCGGACATGGCGTGCATTGCTGCACCAGATTCCTGCTGCCACCGATCTGATTTCCGCCCGTGACCGCGCGGTGTTGCTGGTGCTGGTACACCTTGGACTGTCGTCCGAAGAGGTACGCGCCCTAGTGCTGGAGGATTTGCTGTGGGAGGAAGCTTCTGCCAAAGCAGGCGCTACTTTGGCCCAGCCTGCCAACCATGCGGACAAAGGAGCTGCCAAGGCTTCTCCCGCCCGCATTCACGGTCTGCGCATCACCGGACTGCGCGCCATGCAATCCCGCACGCTCGAGGTTCCACCACAGCTGGACGAAGCCTTGCGGGTCTGGCTGGGCTACCGGGCAGGCTACGCACCGATGGCGCAGCAACCTGCCCTGTTTTGTACGCGCAAGGCGCCTGCGCTTTCCACCCACACCGTGCTTCATCTGGTCAGCAAGACCTTGAAGGCTGCCAGTGCCAGCTCCTCCCAGGAGCTGCCGCCTCGCATGGGGCCCCAGGTGATCCGCAACACCGTCATCGTGCAGTGGCTGCAATCCGGCCTGCCCCAGGTGGAGGTGCTGCAACGTGCCGGATTGAAGACCCCCCATGCTCTAGGCCACCTGCAGCAGTTTGTGAACGTGGAATGAGGTTCAGTGGGTTTAGAGTGCCTTGATATATTTCATGTAAGCTGTATTCAAAGACAAAGAAGAAAGAACCCAGGAACGAAGAGTTCGCAGCATGCGAGCCTCAGCACAAGCCATCGAAGATGCAAGCTGTGTTGATCAACCAGGTTGCCAACTGCCCTCACTACTTCGCATTGCAGGCCTGATGGGCACGTGCGCATGCAAAAGCCCCGCATGCGCTGTACGCTCAGCAGGGCCTCTCGCAATGACCTGGCGCGGCAGCCACCTTTCACCTCTACGGCCATTTCCATGCCGTGGGCAGTACGACTGGATTCGGGCCGCCCTGCTTGCTACGGAGTGGGCAACACCGCTGCCAGGTGCTCAGCGGCGTGCCAAAGCGCTTTTGGCTGGGCCATAGCCCTGGTCTGCGGCGCGCTGCAGCCAGCGCTGGGCCTGCTTGGCATTCTTCTTGACCCCCACTCCGTCGCGGTACATGGTTCCCAGGGCATATTGGGCTGGGGCATCCTCCTGCTCGGCGGCCAGGCGGTACCACTTCAGGGCCTGGGCCAGACTCTTGGTCACGCCCTCACCGTTTTCGTGCATGGTGCCCAGGTTGTACTGGGCCTTGGCATATCCCTGGTTGGCCGCCAAAGTGAACCATTTCACCGCCTCGGCGTAATTGGGCTGTTCAAAGCCTTTGCCCAGATACTGGAAGACACCAATGTTGTACTGCGCCAGCTTGTTGCCCCGCACAGCGGAGTTCAGGTTCTCCACGTATTCCATGGACTGGACCATCTCACCGGAGCTGGGTGATGCGGCAGAAATTTCCGCCAGCCGCTTCGCGGCCGCAGTGTGCTTGTATTTGACTGCCTGGGTGTAATAGGCCACCGCTTCTTTTTCGTTACGGTACTCGCCTTCTCCTTGCTCGAACAGTCGGCCTAGTTCAAAGAAGGCCTGACCCGAGCCGCGGATGGCCACATCGTGCAACAGCAGCACGGCGCGCTTGTAATCCGGGGGCACGCCCTGCCCTTCAAAGTAGATCTTGCCCAGAATCAGCTTGGCGTTCTGCGCCCCTTTGTCGGCCAGCGGTGTCAACCACTTCGCGGCTTCGGCATGGTTTTGTTCAACGCCTTCACCCAGGTAGTACATCTCTCCCACCACAAACTGGGCCAGCATGTCGGATTGCTGGGCAGCAGCCATGTTCCATTGGAAAGACTTCTTCAGGTCCTGCGGGATCAGTTCCCCCTTGCGGTACACAAACCCCAGGTTTTTCTGCGCCGTCAGCGAGCCTTGCTGTGCTGCGCGCTGCAGCCAGGCCACTCCGGCAGCGGGATCGCGCGGCACATCCTTGGCCTGCAGATACAGGCTGGCCAGCATGTTCTGTGCATCCACATTGTCGTTGGCAGCGGATTTCTGAATCCAGGCCATGCCTTCCTTCAGGTTCTTCTCCACCCCTCCCACGCCCAGCAGCTTCACCAGGCCCAGCATGTACTGGGCTTGGGCATGGTTTTGCTCAGCCGCCAGACGGAACCAGCGCAATGCTTCCTTGGGGTTGCGCTCTGCGCCTTTGCCATTGAAGTAGATGGAACCCAGCTCAAACTGGGCCACGGGCTGCCCAGCTTCTGCGGCGCTGACCGTCTCGCTGGGCTGGGCCTGTGCCCCCAAGACTGCCGCCAGACAGGCAGATAGCACCCCCACATGGAACCATCGCACACGCATTTCTCGTCCTCACTCCGTCACAAAAAAATTCATTATATGAACCGAAAAGCTTATTCAGACTGCATTTTCAGCTATCAAAATTGATACATAAAGGCCACAATCCGGCAACATCTACCGAGCGTTCATGGGCCAGGCTCTCACAGAGCCGCAGGTGCTTCCACAAAGCCCGGGACGGCAATGGCACGGTTGTGCCCTGCATAGGGAGAACAGCGCTCCCACTCATTGGTCGCTGCGTGCCCACGGCGATACGTGGGGGCTTTGGGTTGTAGGGAAGTCGCCAGCCTCTGAGCTTCAGCCCACGCCTGTACGGAAGCGTTCACCCCTTCCTGCGCCCGGATGGTCTGAATCCTTGCCGGGTCAGCCCTTGCTGCTGTCCCGCATGGCAAAGCCCAATGCCAGCCACAGCACTGCCTATGCCGATGGCTGGCGCAATGCAATGGCTGCACCATCACACGGCGCCTTGGCGCTTGGATCACTGCCAACGACTTCTGGATAAGCATTGGCAGGCGTGCTTATGCTCATTTTTTGCCAAAAAGGATGCGACGTTGAAGCTGACCAAAGCACTGCTGGTTCTTGGATTTGTTCTTCTGGCCAACGGGGCCACGTTCCTTATTGTGGGCTTGAGCAATCAATTGACCGCGTACTGGACGCTGGGACCGACCTTTTGGGCACTGGGCATTGTTCTGATGGCCACTGCAGCATTTCGCAAGCACCAGGCTTACAAAGGCTGATCGGCTTCACCGCTTTATCAACGACCATGCCTGCAGTGACGCGCGAAAGCACACCCCACAGACGGTAGCCTGCACCCCGACGCTGAATGACAGCGCGCAATGCGGAGGAAGGACCACCGCAAGATAACAGCCTGGATCGCAGCCCATATATCAAGCACAAATGCTAGAGCAAGAACCTGAGCGACCTCTACGTTTATCCACCAGCCCGCCCGGCCCACGCCGCGCGGGCATTGTTTTTGCTGCACTGGGAATACCAACCCATACCAGCCAGTCACAGCCATGTAACAAGCCCGCGCCACCGTGGCAACAAGCAAACCCGCCACTGCGGCATCCAATGCGCCATTGCCGCGGCGCAAGCCCAAAGGAGATCCATGCGCAGTCCCAAGAAAGGCCAGCCCCCCATGCGGCTTCAAGACCTTGCCCATACCATCGACTGCATCCAATGCAGCCAAAAGAAACCTGCTTCCGGTGCTCGCCTTTTTCATGCATGCCATGTGTGTGGTGACTGCTCACAGAAGCTGGCCCAGTTGCCCACTGCTCCGCCACGCATGGGCCATTCCGCGCACTGAGCCCGCCTCTCCATCCTCTCCAGCCCCGCCGCCCGTGCGGGGTTTCTTTTTGGAGGCTGGCAAAGACCTGACCAATTTCTCCTCGCTGCTATTACGGGGGGAAGACGTCGATATCCAGCTTGGATCTTGCAGCGAAACGTTTGAGGGGTGACCCCACATATCTCGGATGCGCTCCCCTTCTCGCGCAGTGATCTTGGCGCAGCATTCATATTGCATGGGCATGCCACAGCTCCGCCCCCTGCGCTTTGGCCACTCCCGGGCCAAAGCCTTGCGCATGAAAGTCTGCCTTCCAGTGTGCAAAATAGCGCCCTTGTCCTTGAGACGGGTCTGCGCTGCATACGCAGTTGCGCGGCCCCCTTTTTCAGGCGGTGATGGCCCCCACTGCCCCGGTGCTGCACATGGTTTTTGCAGCACTGCATGCCAGAAATCGGGACTGAGGTGGTTTCCGGGGTGCTACTTCGGTGTTGCCCGGCATCCAGAATTCACAATGAACGCAAACAATACAGATAAAAATCAACAGCTTACATCGCCATGGCGTATGAGTGTGGCTCCCATGCTGGACTGGACAGACCGGCATTGCCGCTACCTGCACCGTTTGCTCAGCCGCAATGCCCTGCTTTACACCGAGATGGTCACCACAGGCGCGCTGCTGCATGGCGATGTGCCGCGCCATCTGCGCTTTCACGAGCAGGAGCATCCGCTCGCCCTGCAGCTGGGTGGCAGCGAACCTGCAGACCTGGCCCAGGCTGCCAAGCTGGGTGCTGAATGGGGCTATGACGAGATCAACCTGAACTGCGGCTGCCCCAGCGAACGTGTGCAGCGCGGGGCCTTTGGCGCCTGTCTGATGCATGAGCCCACGCTGGTGCGCGACTGCGTGAAGGCCATGGTGGACCTTGTGGATGTGCCTGTCACCGTCAAGCACCGCATCGGTATCGACAAGGACGAGAGCTATGGTTTCGTTCGCGACTTCATCGGGACCGTGGCCGAAGGCGGCTGCAATGTCTTCATTGTCCACGCGCGCAATGCCTGGCTCAAAGGTCTGTCGCCCAAGGAAAACCGCGAGATCCCGCCGCTGCGCTATGACGTGGTGGCCCAGCTCAAGCGCGACTTCCCGCAACTGACCATTGCCATCAACGGAGGCATTGCCACCGATGACGCAGTGCAAGAGCAACTGCAGCATGTCGACGGCGTGATGGTGGGGCGCGAGGCCTACCACAACCCCTGGTGGCTCAGTCGCTGGGACGAGCTGTACTTTGGCCGATCCCCCAACACCCTCTCCCACGTGGAAGTGGAAGAAGCCATGGTGCGCTATATGGAGCAGGAAGCCGCCAAGCACGGCACAGGCTGGTATTCCATCGCCCGCCACATGTTGGGATTGCGCCACGGCATGCCCGGCGCCCGCCGCTGGCGCCAGGTGTGGAGCGACCACCGCCTCAAACAGTTGCCCGCCCGCGAAGTGTTTGCTATCGCGAACACCAAGCCCTGACAAGGAAGCTGCTCTAGACCCCAGGCAGTTTTCTGGCAAGCATTTTGTCTCTACCGCGACGGCGTAACGGGGTAATTACGGCCTGACGTCGCTTGAAAGTACTGATATATTGCAGTGCAACATCCATAAAGCGACTGCCCCATGCTCTACCAGCTCTACGAAACCCAGCGGGCCCTTGTCGAGCCGTTTGCCGACTTCGCTCAGGCAACGGCCAAGCTTTACAGCAACCCCATGCTGCCTTTCAGCAAGCTGCCGTACTCGCAGCGCATGGTGGCGGCCTTCGATCTGTTCTATCGCCTTGGCAAAGACTACGAGAAGCCGGAATTCGAGATCCGCTCCGTCAAGGTCAATGGCGTTGACGTGACCATCCGCGAACATGTGGAAATCGACAAGCCGTTCTGCGAGCTGCGCCGCTTCAAACGCTTCTCCGATGACCCCACCACGCTGGATACGCTGCTGGAGCAGCCTGCCGTGCTGATCGTGGCCCCGCTCTCGGGCCACTACGCCACCCTGCTGCGCGACACCGTCAACAGCATGCTGGGCGACCACAAGGTCTTCATCACCGACTGGAAGAATGCCCGCCTGGTGCCGCTTTCCGAAGGTGAGTTCCACCTGGACGACTACGTCAACTATGTGCAGGAATTCATCCGCCACCTGCAGGGCAAGTACGGGCACTGCCATGTGGTTAGCGTCTGCCAGCCCACCGTGCCCGTGCTGGCGGCCGTGTCGCTGATGGCCAGCCGCGGCGAAACCACGCCACTGACCATGACCATGATGGGCGGCCCCATCGATGCGCGCCGCTCGCCCACGTCGGTGAACAACCTGGCCACGCAGCGCAGCTTCGAGTGGTTCGAGAACAATGTGATCTACCGCGTTCCCGACAACTACCCGGGGGCCGGACGCCGTGTCTACCCCGGCTTCCTGCAGTACGCTGGTTTTGTGGCGATGAACCCCGACCGCCACGCCACCAGCCACTATGACTACTTCAAGGACCTGATCAAGGGCGACGACGCCAGTGTGGAACACCACCGCAAGTTCTATGACGAGTACAACGCCGTGCTCGACATGGATGCGGACTACTACCTGGAAACCATTGCCACCGTGTTCCAGGACTTCAAGCTGGTCAACGGTACCTGGGATGTGGTCAACCCCGCAGGGGAAACCGAGCGCGTGCGCCCGCAGGACATCCGCGGCACCGCCCTGCTGACGGTGGAAGGCGAGCTGGACGACATCTCCGGCTCTGGCCAGACCCGTGCGGCACACGACCTGTGCACGCAAATTCCTGCAGACCAGCGCAAGCACCTGGAAGTGCCTGGCGCCGGCCACTACGGTATCTTCAGCGGCCGCCGCTGGCGCGAAACCGTCTACCCGACACTGCGCGATTTCGTGCTGCAGCACCAGGCCGGCACGCCAACCACCAAGACCGCGCTGGCCGCCGGTCCGGCTCGCACCAAGGCCGAATCTCCGGAAGCCCCCGCAGCGCTGAACGTCACCGCCACGCCTGTACACAGCAAACGCCGCAGCCGCCGATAATACCGGCCCATGGCCGAGCCCACTCCACCACAGCCAGCCCTGCAAGGACTGGCTTTTTTCATTGACCAAGCGCTTCCGCAAACGCAGTGCACCCGCTGCGGTTATCCGGACTGCGCCAGCTACGCCCAGGCCATCGCCACCGACGGCACCCCCATCAACCAATGCGCCCCTGGCGGCATGGAAGGGGTGCAGCGCCTCGCCGCCCTCACCGACCAACCCGTCCAGCCCCTGAACCGCAGCTTTGGTGTGGAGGGACCACTGACCGTGGCCCGCATCGACGAAGCCTGGTGCATCGGCTGCACGCTGTGCATCAAGGCCTGCCCGACCGACGCCATCCTGGGGGCCAACAAGCAGATGCACACCGTCATCCGTGTCCACTGCACCGGCTGCGAGCTGTGCCTGCCGGTGTGCCCGGTGGACTGCATCGAGCTGGATGTGGTCAGTGGGGAAGCCACGGGATGGCAAGCCTGGTCCACCGCACAGGCCGACCATGCCCGCTCACGCTATGCCGTGCACCGCACGCGGCAGGCCGCCAAACGCGCGACCACCGCAGTGCACACCCGCCCGGAGGCTCCCGTAACCACTGCGCAACCCGGCTTGCCGGAGGAAAGTTCAGGCCCCATCAGCGGCGCAGCCCATACGGTGGGCAGTGCGCACACGGCCACCAGCTCCAGCCATGCGGGCGATCCGAAGAAAGCCACCATCGCCGCGGCTTTGGCCAAGGCACGGGCACTGCGTGCCCCGACTCCCGCTGCGCCGGGGAAACCATCCAAGCCATAGGCCAATAGCATCCGACTGCTGGTCCGCTGGCGTGTCGGTTGCTTCTTCAGCTCGGTCTGTGCACATTCAACGCTGCAGACACGCAACACCAAGGGACAGGAGCCATTTCAAGCCCCCGTAAACGCCTTGTAGATGCCGCAACCCAGGTACACACCATCCTGTTTGCAAACAAAGGACATCTTGGTCAGGATCGCGCCGCTCACCGGATGGGCATAGGCGTACTCGACCCAGCCGGGCGCTTGCTCGGCCTGGTGGATGATGTCGTTCAGCAGTTGCTGACCATCTACACCCTTGGCATCCTGTACACGGGTGCCTACGCGCGCGGGATTGCCGCCGAAGGCCATGTACTTGCCATGGGCATCCAGCACAAACACATACATGTCCCGGTCGTGAAAAGGTTGCTTGGGGTCCGTCAGCGATGCCCAGTAGCGCTCCAGCGGCATACCCATGCGGCGCAAGGCCTGGGCGCGCTCCACCAGCGTGACGGCTTCCTCGGCCGTGCCCTGCTGCAGGCGAAAGCGCGACACAGCGCGCGTCAGCGTCATGGCGCGGTCTTCCAGCGACTGCGCCTGGCGCACGGCGTGGCCGACCATCTGGGCATTGTCCTGGGTGACCTGGTCGATCTCATGCACGGCCTGGCTGATCTGTGCCAGGCCCGTACCCTGGTGTGCGCCGGCTTCGGTGATGGCCGTCACATGACCGGCCACACTGCGGACGCCGTCGGCAATGTGCCCCATTTCCTTGCCGGCCTGACGGATCATGGTGGTGCTGGCTCCCACCTGGCTGACGGAATTGCCGATCAGCAGGCTGATTTCCTTGGCCGCTTCGGACGAGCGCTGCGCCAAGGTGCGCACCTCGGCCGCCACCACGGCAAAACCGCGTCCTTGCTCACCGGCACGGGCAGCTTCCACGGCCGCATTCAGCGCTAGGATATTGGTCTGGAAGGCGATGCCGTCAATCACACCAATGATTTCATTCATGCGGCCGGCACTTTGCTCGATGGCTTCCACCGAGTGCACCGCACGCTCCATGGCCTGCGCGCCTTGCTCCACGGCCTTGCGTACCTGCAGCGTATGCTGGTCGGCCGTCTTGGCCACGTCGGAATTGTTCTGCACCGCAGCCGTGACCTGCTCCACGCTGACCACGGTCTGGGCCACACTGGCCGCCTGCTGTTCGGTACGCACCGAAAGCGCATGCTGGTCCTGCGTCAGATGGTGACCGGCTTGTGCCACCAGCGCGGCGTTGCTGCGCACATCGGCCACCATGGCCGACAGCGACACCACCATCTTGTCCAGTTGGCTGCCCAGGGCAGCCAGTTCATCACGGCCATCACACTGGGCACGGCTGGTCAAGTCGCCTTCGGTGGCTTGGGCCGTCACCTGCAACAGCCGGCGCAAGCCCTGGGACAGGTCCACATACAGCGCCCCCACGCCGTACAGGAACACCAGCATCACTCCGGCCGCCAGCAACGACTGTACTGTCGGTCCAGCTATCATGCTGCCGCTCCACAGCACCACGCCCAGCGCCAGCAGCCCGCACAGCCCCAACGCAAAAAACTTGGCACGCAACCCCATGCGTCGCAGCAGCCACAAAGCGGGTGCAAAGAAAAGCCGAGCCATGGTGTCCCCCTTGGATGTTTCTTTATGTTTCTTGTATCGTGTGCGCCTGTTTGTACGCGACTGTGCACAGCGGCGCAAACCCCTGGGCGCAGGGGTTTTCCGCAATGGCACTGTCGTAATGGCGATAAAAAACGTCGTTAGTGTCGGGAAAAGTCTCCGCACCCCGCCAGAGGGCACCCGATAATGCTTCGATCATGAACCCCCTGCTCTCCACACTGCAGCCCTATCCCTTCGAGCGGCTGCGCCAACTGTTCGCGGGTGTGACCCCTCCCGCCACCCTCCCCCACATCAGCCTGGGCATGGGCGAGCCCCGCCACCCCACACCGGCTTTCATCCAGGAAGCCATGACGGCCAACCTGGGCGGTCTGGCCAACTACCCGGCCACGGCGGGTGATATCCGCCTGCGCCAGGCTTGTGCGGACTGGATGGGGCGCCGCTATGGTGTCCAGCTGGATGCAGCCACCCAGGTGCTGCCGGTCAACGGTTCGCGCGAAGCACTGTTCTCGTTTGCGCAGACCGTGATCGACCCCACGCGTGTTGGCGCCACCGTGATCTGCCCCAACCCTTTCTACCAAATCTACGAAGGCGCCACCCTGCTGGCCGGGGCAACGCCCTACTACGCCGCCAGCGAAGCCGGGCGCAACTTTGCGGTCAACTGGGATGCCGTGCCCAACGAGGTCTGGGCCCAGACACAGCTGATCTTTGTCTGCTCCCCCGGCAACCCCACCGGCGCGGTGATGCCGATGGACGAATGGAAAAAGCTGTTCGAGCTGTCCGACCGCTATGGTTTTGTGATCGCTTCGGACGAGTGCTACAGCGAGATCTATTTCCGCGATGACGCGCCGCTGGGCGGCCTGGAAGCGGCCAAGCAGCTGGGTCGCAGCGATTTCCGCAACCTGGTGGCTTTCACCAGCCTCTCCAAGCGCAGCAATGTACCGGGCCTGCGCAGCGGCTTTGTGGCCGGTGATGCGCAACTGCTCAAGTCGTTCCTGCTGTATCGCACCTACCACGGCGGCGCCATGAGCCCCACCGTGCAAATGGCGAGCATTGCCGCCTGGGGTGACGAAGCCCATGTGGAAGACAATCGCCGCATGTACCGCGAGAAATTCGCGGCCGTGACCCCGTTGCTGGCCGACGTGATGGACGTGCGTCTGCCTGACGCCAGCTTCTACCTGTGGGCCGGTGTGCCTGCCCAGTTGGGCATGAGCGACACCGAATTCGCCCGCGCCCTGTTTGCCGAGCAGCATGTGACCGTACTTCCCGGCAGCTACCTGGCCCGTGACGCCCAGGGACACAATCCCGGTGCCGGTCGCGTGCGCATGGCCCTGGTGGCCGAAACCGCCGAATGCGTGGACGCTGCACGCCGCATCGTCCAATTCATCCACTCCCATTCCAACTAAGCACAAGCTATGACGCAACAACTCCAACAAATCATTGATTCCGCCTGGGAAAACCGTGCCTCCATCTCGGCCGCCTCTGCCCCCAAGGAAGTGGTGGACGCCGTTGAACATGTGATCGCCGAACTGGACGCAGGCCGCATGCGCGTGGCCACCCGTGAAGGCGTGGGCCAGTGGACCGTGCACCAGTGGCTCAAGAAAGCCGTGCTGCTGTCGTTCCGCCTGAAGGACAACGCCCTGATCCAGTCGGGCGCGCTGAACTTCTTCGACAAGGTTCCCACCAAGTACCAAGGTCTGTCGGAAGCCGAAATCGCAGCCACCGGCGTGCGCGTGGTGCCGCCTGCCGTAGCCCGCCGCGGCTCCTTCATCGCCAAGGGCGCGATCCTGATGCCCTCCTACGTGAACATCGGCGCCTATGTGGACGAAGGCACCATGGTGGACACCTGGGCCACCGTTGGCTCCTGCGCCCAAGTGGGCAAGAACGTCCATCTGTCGGGTGGCGTGGGCCTGGGCGGCGTGCTGGAACCCCTGCAAGCCAACCCCACCATCATTGAAGACAACTGCTTCATCGGTGCCCGCTCCGAAGTGGTGGAAGGCGTGATCGTGGAAGAGAACTCCGTGATCTCCATGGGCGTGTACATCGGCCAGTCCACCCCCATCTTCAACCGCGAAACCGGCGAAACCACCTTCGGCCGCGTGCCTGCAGGCTCCGTGGTGGTGTCAGGCAACCTGCCCAAGAAGACCAAGGACGGCAAGGACTATTCGATGTACGCAGCCATCATCGTCAAGACCGTGGACGCCAAGACCCGTTCCACGACCAGCCTGAACGATCTGCTGCGCGACTGATCGCCGCGCTGCTGCCTTCCATGGTGTTCAGGCACCATAGGAGGGCATGCCTGAGTATCCCGGTCGCGCGTCGACGCTGCGCCCGTACCGGGGCTTCAGATGCAGGGGAAGGTGCCCGCCACGATGGCGATCCACAGTGCAGACCCACGGCTTCCGAGGTTCGCCCTATGAGCATGATGGAGCGCATTCTTCGCGTAATGGGTGACAAACAGGCGTCAGACGTTTACTGTCCGCTAATTTCCCGGCCCTCTGATCAAGATTGACGGCGAATGCATGCCCGTCAACAGCCAGATTCTTCCCCCCGAGGCGCCCCGCGCACTGCTGGCTGAAATCGCCCCCCAAGACATGGAATTGCTGGCCAACACCGGCGAGCTGAGCCTGGCCGTGCCGCTGCATGACAACAACGGCGACCACGCACTCCACCTTGTTCTGAGCTTCTACCCTATGGAGGAGCGCTCCACACAGCTGCCCGATCTGGGCTCGGCGCCGCGCGCCATGGTCACGCAATGCCTGGTGCGCCAGCCCAATGGACACCGTATTACGGCCGCCAAAATCATGGTGAACTCCCCCTGGGGCGCACCATGATCGAGAAAGGCGACCTCACCGCTATCCAGGATGCGATGGATCAATCCATGGCCGAAGGTTCGCAAACCTTTGAAGATAGCCTCGCACAGCGCGTTTTGAGCGGCAAAATAGACCGTAAGGAAGGTCTGTCCAATGCAGATTCGCACACCAACTTGATGTGGTGCCTGCAAAATGACCCTCCACGGCTGCCGCGGCCTCTGTGCAGCAGGCCGTACCGAGCTTCCGGCACCCTGCCGCTGACGCCGCCCCTGGGGCCCCGGTCAGCGACATGGTGCTGGATACCCATATGCCCAGACTCTGAGCGCGTGCGCCCGGGGCCAGGGCTTCGAGGAAGCGTTTTCGACATGTCCCCCACCCTGCAGCTGGCTGAAGCCCTGATCAGCCGCCCCTCCGTCACCCCCGAAGACCTCGGTTGCCTGGAACTGCTGGCCGAACGCCTGGCGCCACTGGGCTTTGCCTGCGAGCGCCTGGACAGCGGCCCGGACACGTTCCGTGTCCACAATCTGTGGGCCAAACGATCGGCCAAGCCTGCGGCAGGCGGCCAAGCTGCCGTCAAGACCCTGGTGTTTGCCGGCCACACCGATGTAGTACCCACAGGGCCGGAATCCCAGTGGAGCAGTCAGCCCTTCATCCCCAGCTACCGCAACGGCAAGCTCTATGGGCGCGGCGCCAGCGACATGAAGACCTCCATCGCCGCCTTCGTGGTCGCCGTGGAAGAGTTTCTGGCAGCCACCCCAGAGCCCGTGCTGGACATCGCTTTCCTACTGACCAGCGACGAGGAGGGCCCCTCCATCGATGGCACCAAGGCCGTGGTCGAAATTTTCAAGCAGCGCGGCGAAAAGCTGGACTACTGCATCGTGGGCGAACCCACTGCCGTCCACCAGACCGGCGACATGATCAAGAACGGACGCCGCGGCACGCTCAGCGGGCGTCTGGCCGTGCACGGCATCCAGGGCCACATTGCCTACCCGCAGCTGGCACGCAATCCCATCCACCAGGCGCTGCCAGCGCTGACCGAACTGGCGGCCACCACCTGGGACCAGGGCAATGCCTTTTTCCCGCCCACCAGTTGGCAGATCAGCAACATCCACGGAGGAACCGGTGCCAGCAATGTGATCCCTGGTGAGGTGGTGGTGGATTTCAATTTCCGCTTCTGCACCGAAAGCACGGCCGAATCCCTCAAGCAGCGCGTCAAGACAGTGCTTGACCGCCATGGGCTGGAATACGACCTGGCTTGGACCCTGGGCGGCGAGCCGTTTCTGACCACTCCAGGCGATCTGGTCGGTGCCGTGCAGGCGGCCATCTACGCCGAAACCGGCGTGACCACTGAACTCTCTACCACCGGCGGCACCAGCGATGGGCGTTTCATTGCCCAGATTTGCCCCCAGGTGATCGAACTGGGTCCGCCCAATGCCAGCATCCACAAGATCGACGAGCACATTGCCATCGCCGATGTGCAGCCGCTGACCAACATTTACCGCCGCACGCTGGAAAACCTGCATGCCCAGGCACTGGCAGCCCGCACGGCTGCAATGGCCTTTGCGGCGGCCTCCGAATAAGCTGCGCGCACAACACTTTTTCACATGACGACTCCCTATACCCTGCCCCACGGCACCACCGTGGGTGAATTGATTGCCGGCGGCGCCACCTGCCTGACACAGGCCGGCGTAGGCTTTGGCCATGGCACGGCCAATGCGCACGACGAAGCGGCGTGGCTGGTGCTGTGGCAGCTGGGCCTGCCGATCGACAGCCCTTTGGAAGACGATGAAGACGCCATCGACAACCACACTGTCACGCCGGAGCAAAGCGCACAGGTCGCCGCGCTGTTTGACAAGCGCATCACCAGCCGCAAGCCCGCCGCCTACCTGACGCAGGAAGCCTGGCTGGTGGGGGTGCCCTTCTACATCGATGAGCGTTCCATCGTGCCGCGCAGCTTCATTGCCGAGCTGTTGGCCGACGGCAGCATCGACCATTTCCTCTCCGACAAGACGCACAAGGTCTTGGACCTGTGCACCGGCAACGGCTCGCTGGCCTGCCTGGCGGCCATGGCCTACCCCGAAGTCGAAGTGACAGGCGCCGACCTGTCCACCGATGCGCTGGCCGTGGCCCGCATCAATGTCGACAAACACGGACTGCAAGAACGCGTGACGCTGGTGGAAACCGACGGCCTGTCCCAAGTCCCCGGCCCCTGGGATCTGATCCTGTGCAACCCGCCATATGTGAATGCGGACAGCATGTCCAAGCTGCCTGCGGAATACCGGGCCGAGCCCGAACTGGCCCTGGCCGGAGGCACCGACGGCATGGATTTCATCCGGAATCTGTTTGCCGCCGCGCCCTCCGCCATGACGGAAGACGCGGTGATGGTGCTGGAAATCGGTAACGAACGCGCATTCTTTGAAGCCGCCTTCCCGCTGCTGCCGGTGTTCTGGCTGGACACCAGCGCTGGCGAGGACCAGGTTCTGCTGGTTACCCGCGCCGCGTTGCTCGCCCAGGCCAAGCTCTTGGCACAATAGAGGCTATCGCCCTACCGCGCAGCCCCGCTGGATCACCGATCAGCTGGCCTGCCGGAAAGCCCGGCGCAGCCACTGCCAGGCCTGCGCCCCATCGCACAACCCCTCCACCCGCCGTGAGCGCAGCTCGCCGGCGGGTGCGTTTTTTCGTACTCGCTGATGATTACCCTTCGCAACGTCACCCTGCGCCGCGGCACCAAAGTGGTGCTGGACAACATCTCGGCCACCATCAACCCCGGCGAAAGCGTGGGTCTGGTCGGCCGCAACGGTGCAGGCAAATCGTCCCTGTTTGCGCTGCTCAGCGGCAAGCTGCATGAGGACAGCGGTGACTTCCACATTCCGTCGAGCTGGCGCATGGCCGAAGTCGCCCAGCACATGCCGGAAACCGACCAGAGCGCCACCGCCTTCGTGCTGGAGGGCGACACCCGCCTGACCGAAGTGCAGCGCCAGCTGGCGGAAGCCGAGGCCAGTGACGACGGCATGGCCATTGCTCAGGCCTATTCCGACCTGCATGACGCCGGCGCTCACGACGCGGAGGCACGCGCCCAGGCCTTGATCCTGGGTCTGGGCTTCAGGACCAGCGAGCTGGACCACCCGGTGGACAGCTTTTCC
The DNA here is from genome assembly GCF_002479375.1 of Comamonas sp. UBA7528. Classification (NCBI taxonomy): domain Bacteria; kingdom Pseudomonadati; phylum Pseudomonadota; class Betaproteobacteria; order Burkholderiales; family Comamonadaceae; genus Comamonas; species Comamonas sp. UBA7528. The sequence continues at coordinate 342,851 of NZ_DLMU01000004.1, read as the reverse complement.
GGCGGCTGGCGCATGCGCCTGCAGCTGGCGCGCGCCCTGATGTGCCCGTCGGATCTGCTGCTGCTGGACGAACCCACCAACCACTTGGACCTGGACGCACTAGTCTGGCTGGAAGCCTGGCTCAAGCGCTACCCGGGCACCATGATCGTGATCAGCCACGACCGTGAGTTCCTGGACGCCATCACCAACGTCACGCTGCAGATCCAGCAAGGCCAGCTCACGCGCTACGGCGGCAACTACAGCAAGTTCGAAGAACTGCGCGCCCAGCAGTTGGAGCTGCAGGCAGCCAGCTTTGCCAAGCAGCAGGAAAAGATGGCCCACCTGCAGCACTTCATCGACCGCTTCAAGGCCAAGGCCAGCAAGGCCAAGCAGGCACAAAGCCGGGTCAAGCAGCTCGAACGCATGGAAAAGATTGCCCCGGTACTGGCCGAGGCCGAATTCACCTTCGAATTCAAGGAGCCCGCCAACCTGCCCAATCCCATGCTGGCCATCAGCGATGCGGCCTTTGGCTACACCGACAACGAAGGCCAGAGCACCACCATCCTGACCGGCGTGAACCGCTCGGTGCTGGCAGGTCAGCGCATCGGTATTCTGGGGGCCAACGGCCAGGGTAAATCCACCCTGGTCAAGACCATTGCCCGCACCATGAAGCCGCTGGCCGGCTCGGTGACGGAAGGCAAGGGCCTGAACATCGGTTACTTTGCCCAGCAGGAGCTGGACGTGCTGCGCCCCAGCGACAACCCGCTGGAGCACATGATCCGCCTGGCACGCGATCTGGGTCCGGATGCCAAGCAACCCAGCCGCGAGCAGGATCTGCGCAACTTCCTGGGCACATTCAACTTCAGCGGCGACATGGTCAAGCAGACCGTGGGGACCATGAGCGGCGGTGAAAAAGCCCGCCTGGTGCTGGCCATGATCGTCTGGCAGCGCCCCAACCTGCTGCTGCTGGACGAACCTACCAACCACCTGGATCTGGCGACCCGCGAAGCCCTGGCCATGGCGTTGAACGACTTCGACGGCACGGTGATGCTGGTGTCCCACGACCGCCACCTGCTGCGTGCCGTCTGCGAAGATTTCTGGATGGTGGGCCGTGGCGTGGTCGGCCCCTTCGACGGCGATCTGGACGATTACCAGCGCTATCTGCTGGAAGAATCCAAGCGCCTGCGCGAAGAAGCCAAGCATGCCGAAGCCCAGGCCCAGCAAGCCGCTGCGACATTGGCTCCAGCCACCGCCGTGGTGGCTCCGGTGGCAGCACCTGTGGAAATCGTTGCGGCACCATCTGCGGCGCCTGCCCCGCAAGGCGACCAGCGGGAGCAGCGCAAGCTGGCCGCCGCCGCGCGCCAGCAGCTGTCGGAAAAGACCAAGCCTTTCAAGAAAGAACTGGAGCAGATCGATAAGAAAATGCCCCAGCTGACGGCCCAGCGCGACGCGCTGGAAGCCGAGCTGGCCATGCCCGGGCGGTCCGGTGCCGACATTGCGGAAGCAGGCAAACAGCTCAGCAGCATCAACAGCGAGCTGGACGCGCTGGAAGAGCGCTGGCTGGAGCTGACCGAGGAGATCGACGGACTGACCCAGGCCGCGGGTCTGGTCTGAAACCTCAGGTCTGCAGCCGGGACTGGTCAGATATCCAGTTCCGGCTTGCAGACCTGTTGCCGCCGCACGGTGGCAGCCCACCGACGAGCGCTGCCAGTGCGCTCAGCGCCATCTCGTCCCAGCCTTTAGCGGTGGGACGCAGCCAGCACCCCACCCGCTGCAATGAAAGCGCCACCGGTCACACGCTGGAACCAGCGGCCCGCGCTGCCCTGCTGCAGGCGCGCCAGCAACGTGGCGCCACACAGCACATAGCCCAGCATGATGGTGCCATCCAGCACCAGCCAGGTCAACGCCAGCACGCCCAGTTGCCCGGCAATGGGAAGGTTGGCGTCCATGAACTGCGGAAACAGCGCACTGAAGAACAGCAGGTCCTTCGGATTGCCAATGCCCACGATCAGGCCTTTGCGGTACAAAGGCCGCCAGCTGCACCACATGGACCGGCCGGCCTGCGGGGGGTCTTGAACGGCAGGGTTGGGGTTGGCGGTGGCAGCCGTCTGCACAGCAGGCTCATCCGCAGCGCCGTTGCTCTGGCTGCGCCAGGTGGCAATACCCAGATACAGCAGATAGGCTGCCCCTGCCCATTTGATGATGTGAAACAGCGTGTCCGATGCGGCAATCACCGCACCCAGACCCAGAGCGGACAGACCCATCAGCGTCATCGATGCCGTCATCCCACCCACGATGGTAGCCAGTGCCGGGCGCACCCCATGGCGTGCCGCATGTGTCACGCACAGCAACGCCGACGGTCCGGGCGCCACAATCACGGCGCCTGCCAGGGAAACAAACAACAACCAGGTATGCAAAGACATGGAAACTTCCAACCGCCAGCGCAGCGCGCCATACACGGCTGCACCCGCCTGGCAAAATGCAGGGGACGGATAGGTGCAACAAGCAACACGCTGACAGCAGCGCATGGAAATGCCTATCCAGCTACAGCCGTGAATTGTAGGCGGCCTGTTTCAATGCTTTGCAACGAACTGTATTTATATACAGTTTAAAATTTTTTATATCGGCAACGAAATATTTCCAGAATGTGTCAACCGGTGTGATCGGGGCCGCGTTGTGAGGTGCACAAGGAGTAATACCCAGATGCATACCACCGCCATCCTGTCCGCCTGGCCTGACGACGAACGCGATCGCAAGCGCGCACCAGCCCGCTTCTGACAGCCTGCCACAGGCTCCGCGCCAGCACGTGCATGCTGGCTGCTACCAGGGAGCGCGTTCCCTGCCAGGCACACCACTTTTACGCGCACCTTGCTACACAACCCAGCCCGCCTGAACCTGCTTTCGGCGGGCTTTGTGCTTCACATGGAGCCTGCCAGTGTGTAGAGCTGGTGCAAGCCACCGCTCCACCCACAGGTCTGCCAGAGCAAGACGCAGGCGATGCCGGCCCTGAAAGCCAGATCTGCCCACCTTTCCCCCGCCATTTCCGGCGCTCTTTTACGCACAGTGTGTCAACCCGGCCTGCATGACGGACGTTAAAGCAGTACAAGGAGTGAATTCGTATGCAAACCCCCGCCATTCTGTCTGCCTGGCCTGACGACGAACGTGATCGCAAGCGCGCACCTGCACGCCTGTAAGCAAATGCCGTGCCGGCGCTTGCCGACCGCTGCCGCTGCACAGTTTGTGCGCCGAGATACGACACACTACCCACTCTGAAACCCGCCTCTGGCGGGTTTTTTGTTATCACGAGCTCCCTGCAGACACCGCAATTTCCGCTTCATCACCGTTGCACCGCAACGCCGTTGGCACCATGGTGGTCCACAGCATCCCACCAACCTGGGGCGTTTACACACTCGTTCACTTTTGCATGCACCTGCTTGCATCCTGACCGTCAACCCGTGCTGCAGGCCACGCGTTAGATAAGCACAAGGAGTGAAAACCGTATGAACCTGACCGACATCCTGTCCGCATGGCCTGAAGACGAACGTGACCGCAAGCGCGCACCCGCACGCCTGTAATCCGATTGCAGGCTGAGCGGCCATGACGCTGGCCCGATCCCGGGAGCCCCGTTCGCCCATCGAATGCCCTGGATCTGTTCTTTGAGTGTTGCGCCGTCTTCAACGTTGTTCCACCTGTAAAAAAGCCCACGCAAGTGGGCTTTTTTTCATGCGTGCACGCACCAGCCATCTGCCGGCAAGGCCACCAAAACATCCACAAAGATAAAAAAAGGAGCGGGACATGTCCAGCTCCTTCTCTTTGCATACAGTATGCCAACGGCCTCGAAAAGCCGCCCATCTTTTAATGCATGTGCAGACCGCCGTTGACCGAGAAGTCGGCACCGGTGGAATAACCACCTTCGTCCGATGCCAGCCAGGCGATGATGGAGGCAATTTCGCCGGGCTCGCCAAGGCGCTTGACGGGGATGGTGCCCACGATCTTCTCCAGCACGTCAGGGCGGATGGCCTTGACCATGTCGGTGCCGATATAACCCGGGCTCACGGTATTCACCGTCACGCCTTTGTTGGCCAGCTCTTGCGCCAGGGCCATGGTGAAGCCATGCATGCCGGCCTTGGCAGCAGAATAATTGGTCTGGCCGGCCTGGCCTTTTGCGCCGTTGACCGAGCTGATATTGATGATGCGGCCCCAGCCCTTTTCCACCATGTCGCCCACGACCTGCTTGGTCACGTTGAACATGGAGTTCAGGTTGGTTTCGATCACCGCCTGCCAATCATCAGGGGTCATCTTCAGAAACATGCGGTCACGGGTGATGCCGGCGTTGTTCACCAGCACATCGATGCTGCCATGCTCGGCCTTGGCTTGGCCGAAAGCTTCGACCGTCGACTCCCAGTTGCCCACATTGCCGACCGACGCGTGGAAGTTGTAGCCCAGTGCCTTTTGCTCATCCAACCACTTCTGAAAGTCGCGTGTCGGGCCGCAGCCGGCGATGACCTTGAAACCTTCCCGATGCAGGCGCTGGCAGATGGCCGTACCAATGCCACCCATACCCCCGGTCACATACGCTACTTTCTGGCTCATACATATTCTCCTGTTAATCGATAGTTTTCCACTAACACTCTACCTGCTTTGGCGCAGGGAAACCTTGAGGTAAGTACCAATCGCGGCAATTAGATTGGATTTCGCGCTATCAACACCGGAGCAAACGGCAAGCCGAAGCCCTCCCCCCCTGCCCACCGGGGCATACCCTATGGTGCCGAACCACGGCCTGGCTGCTGCCAGGCCGCAGCGACAGCGCATCGCGCCGCGTGTGCCGCCGGGCTTTTAACGCTCCAGCGCCATGGCCACACCCATGCCGCCGCCGATACACAGCGCAGCCACGCCCTTCTTGGCGCCGCTGCGCTGCATTTCGTGCAGCAAGGTCACCAGCACGCGGCAGCCGGAAGCACCGATGGGATGCCCGATGGCGATGGCACCACCGTTGACGTTGACCTTGGCGGCATCAATGCCCAGCACCTGGTTGACGGCGCAGGCCTGGGCTGCGAAGGCTTCGTTCAGCTCAAAAACATCCACGTCCCCTACAGACCAGCCAGCGCGGTCCAGCGCCTTGCGGGTGGCAAACACCGGACCCATGCCCATGGTGGCGGGGTCCAGGCCGCTGGTGGCATAGGACTTGATGGTGGCCAATGGCTTCAAGCCCAGGGCCTTGGCCTTGCTGGCACTCATCACCACCACGGCGGCAGCGCCGTCGTTCAGGCCCGAGGCATTGCCCGCGGTCACCGTGCCGGCCTTGTCGAAAGCAGGCTTGAGGCCGCCCAGGGCTTCGGCATTGGTCTTGCGGTTGATGTACTCATCGGCCGCAAACACCACGGGGTCGCCCTTGCGCTGCGGGATCACCACGGGAACGATTTCGTCCTTGAACTTGCCAGCGTCCTGAGCCGCTGCAGCCTTTTGCTGGCTAGCCAGCGCCAGCGCGTCCTGCTGCTCGCGGCTGATGCTGTTTTCCTTGGCCACGTTCTCGGCCGTGATGCCCATGTGGTACTGGTTGTACACGTCCCACAGGCCATCCACGATCATGGTGTCGCTCATCTTCCAGTCACCCATACGCTGGCCGTCGCGCGAACCATTGAGCACGTGGGGCGACAGGCTCATGCTTTCCTGGCCACCGGCCACCACGATTTCGCTGTCCCCCGTGGCCACGGACTGGGCAGCCAGCATCACGGCCTTGAGACCGGAGCCACAGACGGCGTTGATGGTCAGCGCCGGGGTTTCCTTGGCAACGCCGGCCTTCATCATGGCCTGGCGAGCGGGATTCTGGCCCACACCTGCAGTCAGCACCTGACCCATGATCACTTCACCCACCTGGTCAGCGCCCACCTGGGCACGGGCCAGAGCCTCCTTGATGACGACGGCACCCAACTCGGTGGCAGGCACCTTGGCCAGGGCGCCACCAAACTTGGCAACGGGGGTGCGGACAGCAGAAACGATAACGATGTCTTCCATGGTCTTCCTCTTGTGTTTTTCCGTATCGGGGTGGTTGAGCTCCGCAGCCGATGACAGCCCGAGGGCCGTACAGCGGCTGCTTCAGATATTGCACCGCAGCATTCTGCCCTGTCCTCCGGGGCTGCGGCAGCGAAACCTCAGGCTTTTTGCAGCACGTAGCTGCCGGGTGCTGGCATGCGTTCCTTGTATTTGGTACCTTGACCGTAGCGCTTGGGCGCAGCAATTTGCTTGCCAGCATGGCCTTTGAGCCAGCCGGCCCAGTCTTCCCACCAGCTGCCGGGCTGCTCTTGCGCCCCTTCCAGCCACTGGGCATGGGTGGGCGGCAATGCACCATCCTCCCGGATCCAGTGGCTGCGCTTTTTCTTGGCAGGCGGGTTGATCACCCCGGCAATATGCCCGGAGGCCCCCATCACAAAGCGCCGGGGACCGGGCAGGACCTGGGTGGACGCATAGGACGCGGTGATAGGCACGATATGGTCTTCGCGTGAGCCATAGACATACACCGGCAGCTTGAGCTTGCGCAGATCAATCTGCTCGCCGCACACGGTCAGCCTGCCTGGCTGCACCATGTTGTTCTCCAGATAGAAGTTGCGCAGATACCAGGCGTACCAGGGACCAGGCAGATTGGTGCAATCGCTGTTCCAGTACAGCAGATCGAACGCGGGAGGGGTTTCACCCTTCAGGTAGTTGCCCACCACGTAATTCCACACCAGGTCGTTGGGGCGCAGAAAACTGAAGGTGGATGCCAGGTCCTGACCTGCCATCAGCCCGCCCTGCCCCATCTGCATTTCGCGGTATCTGACGAAGTTCTCGTCGATGAACAGATCCAGGATGCCGGTGTCGTGGAAATCGATCAGCGTGGTCAGGAAGGTGGCGCTGGCCACCGGATGCTCTCCGCGCGCGGCCAGCACCGCCAGGCCGGTGGCCAGCATGGTGCCTCCCACACAGAAACCCAGCGCGTTGATCTTGGGCGCATCGGCAATCTCCTGCACCACGGCAATGGCACGCAGGATGGCGTCTTCGATGTAGTTGTCCCAGGTACGGTCACCCATGGCCGCATCGGGGTTGCGCCAGCTCACCACGAAGGTGCGGTGCCCCTCGCTGACGGCATAGCGGATCAGCGAATTGTCGGGCTGCAGATCCAGGATGTAGTACTTGTTGATGCACGGCGGCACCATCAGGAAGGGGCGCTCATGCACCTTGGCCGTCAGCGGCTTGTATTCGATCAGTTGAAAGTACTCGTTCTCATACACCACCGCACCTTCGGTGGTGGCCACGTTCTTGCCCACCTCGAACACGCTTTCGTCCGTCATGGACACATGGCCCTGCTGGATGTCGTGCAGCAGATTCTGCACGCCCTTGGCGATGCTTTCACCACGCGTTTCGATGGCTTTTTGCTGGGCATCGGGGTTCAGCGCCAGAAAATTGCTGGGCGCCATGGCCGCCACCCATTGCTCCACAGCAAAGCGGATGCGCTGGCGGGTCTTTTCGTCCGCCTCCACCGCATCGGCCATGCCGGTCAGCACCTTGGCGTTGAGCGCATAGCTGGCAGCCGAGAATGCCGCCAGCGGATTGTGTTCCCAGGGTGCGGCGCTGAAGCGCTTGTCCTTGGGCACGGGGGCCTTCATGCCGGCGGCCCACAAGGCCGTGGCTTCCCGCACGTACTCCTGTTGGAGCGCCTGCAGCTTGCCCGGCTCAAACTGCACCGGCGGCACGGCGCCGGGCGCCTTCGGATCGATCTGCTGGAATGACTGCAGGGTCTTGACCCAATGCTCGCCAAAGAACTGCTGGAAAGCCTGGGCGCTTTGGCCCCAGATAGGTTCAGAATTCATGCCTGCCTTGTCCCCTTGGTGTTGCTGTCGCTGTCAGCCCGCCATGCCGTGTGTCGCCAACGGGCTTGCATCCATTGTTGCCGAGGCGGCAGGCGCTGACAACGCACCCCAGCGCCGCACTGTGCCTTGCTTGGAGGGACGTTGACAGACATCAAGCCCGATTCACGGTGTTTTTCGGCATGCACACCCCCCTCTGCCCTATGCTTGGCGCCATGTACCTGATCCTGATTGCCTGGTTTTACGTCACCTTGATGATGGCCATTGCCGAAGCCACCAACCCCGTGGGGTCGGTGCTGGGCGGCATCGTGACGTTTGTGCTGTATGGCCTGCTCCCCATGGCCATCGTGGGCTACATCATGGCCACACCCGAGCGAAAACGCCGTTTGAAAGCCCGGCGCGAAGCCGAGCAGCAGGCCTGGGATGCAGCCCAGGAGCCCCCTGCAACCACCACCAAGTCCATGCCCTCCGGCACGATCGAGGCACCGACCACGACAGGAGTTGGCTCCGCACCCGTTGTTCCTGCCGAGGCGCGGCCAGCGAACGCCACCGCCCCGACAGAACAGCACCCCTGAAAGACGGACGCCGACCAACGGCATGCCACTTGCAGCGCGCACGCCACAGTCTGTCCGGGCCGCCCAGCCAAGTTGCAAGCAATTGAAAACTGTGCGTACCCACCGGCGCAGGACCACCGATCAATCGCTGCGATCCTTCCCCAAAGGACCGCCACGGTGCCTCGTCCTGCGAACGTCTGCAGCCCAGCTCGCGGCACATGCTCGCTGCAAATCTCACGTGCCACACCGGCCTGCGTCTGGGGTAGCCCAGCCAGTTGGGCATGACATCCGTCAGCTTCGCGCTGCAGGCGCTTACCCTTCCAGCCAGATGCATGCGGCCATCCGTCCCGTGCTGCCCAGCACTGCAGCATCACGGCGGTGGGAGAAAAAGCGGGCGCTGTCGGTGACCGTGCACCAGGGCGTGCTGCCGTCATTTCCGTAGATGCCCGTCAGACCCAGCGCCTGCAGGCGCTGGCGGGCAAGTCCTGGCAGGTTGGCCCACCATTTTCCCGGCGCCGCGCCAGAGGTGAAGCAACTGGCCGCGGGCGCAGACGCAGTGACGAACGCCTGGCGGACTTCGCTGCCCACCTCGAACGCCGTGGGGCCGATACACGGCCCCATCCAGACCTGGGTATCGGCTGCGATGTCAGCCACCGTCTGCACCGACATCGCTTCAACAGCATGTGGCAGGGCTGCAGGCGTCGGATGCGCCTGGCGTGCCTGTACCTGCCTTGCAAAACGGGCAAACACTGTCTCCAATACGCCCACACCATCCTGTCCCACCAGTCCGCGCCAGCCTGCATGGGCGGCAGCCACCACCGGCACATGCCGGTGGGCCAGCAGCACCGGCAGGCAATCGGCCACCATGATGGTGCACACCGCGCCCGGCTGATCGCTCACGCAGGCATCTGCTGCGGTGCCGTCGGCGGAGTGGGCATGCAATGCCTCCACATTGCAGCCATGCACCTGCTGCAAGAACACCGGGCGCGCTCCCGGGCTGCTGCGCTGGATGGCTTCGGTCAGGATATGCCGGTTGGCGGCCACCGCGGCAGGGTCGTCACGCACATGGTCGCCCAGGTTCAGGCTGTCAAACGGCGCTTGGCTCACCCCGCCTGCACGGGTGGTGAACAGGGCTTGCACACCCTTGATCTGCGGCCATTCAGGCGTCAGCCAAGGATGGGACACAGGCAACATCACACTCTCACGCATCGTCATTTTTCTCGTTCACACACACCACATCAAGCTCCTCATTCGGCGCAACGCCGCCGTTCAAGGCTGTGCATCCGGGCAGGCCGAGGGCTGCGCCGCTTGCACAGCGGACTGCGCCAGCGCGGCTTCATAGGCGGCCAGGGTGGCAGGCAGGCCGTCCAGCGGCACGCCAAAGCGCTGGGCATTGAAGATCTGCGGCACCAGACAGCAGTCTGCCAAGGTCAGGCTGTCACCCCAGCACAGCGTGGACGGCGCCAGATCCAGGCGCGCGCGCTCGGTCGCCAGCAGCGCCAGCTCGCGCTCGAAAGCCTCCAAGCCCTGGCGCACCCAGTGGTGGTACCACAGGTTCTTGGTGTCGTCGCTCAAACCGCCTTTATGCACCAGCCAGCGCAGCACCCGCAGATTGTTCAAAGGGTGGATGTCACAAGCCACCATCTGCGCCAGGCCGCGGATGCGCGCACGAGCCAGCGCATCGCCTGGCAGCAGGCTGGGCTGGGGATGGGCCTCGTCCAAGTATTCAATGATGGCCATGGACTGGTTCAACCAGGCGGCACCGCCGCCGATGTCCAGGGCCGGCACCAGGCTGTCCCCCATGTGCGCCAAATAGTCCGGCGCCCGCTGCGCGCCATGCACCAGGTGTACGGCGTGGTAGTCATATGGCAGCCCCTTGTGTGCCAGAGCAATGCGCACACGGAACGAGGCCGAGGAGCGGAAGTAGTTGTAGAGCTGCATGGGCCGCAGCATAGCGCAGGCCGTGTCGCCTTTTGGGCTGCACCGTGCTGGCGCCGTGGCACACTGCAAGCAGGGCAGAAAAGCCGCAGCGCCACTTTGCCCGTGCCCCGAGACAACACGCTAGATTGACCAACTACCATGTCCCAACAGTACGTTCTCCCCCCTGCTCCTGTTGCCAGCCTGCCCGTCACCGGCAGCGAAGCGCACTTTCCCGTGCACCGCGTCTACTGCGTGGGCCGCAACTACGCCGAACACGCCAAGGAAATGGGCTTTACCGGGCGCGAGGCGCCGTTCTTCTTCATGAAGCCGGCCGATGCCGTGCTGCCCGTGCCCGCAGGCCAGACGGTGGACATGCCCTACCCCACGCTGACTGACAACCTGCACCACGAGATCGAACTGGTGGTGGCCGTTGGCAAGGGCGGCAAGGACATTCCCGTGGCCCAGGCGCTGGAACATATCTACGGCTACGCCGTGGGTCTGGACATGACGCGCCGCGATCTGCAAGGCGAGATGAAGAAGCAGGGCCGTCCCTGGTGCATTGGCAAGGGCTTCGACTACAGCGCCCCCATCGGCCCTATCACTCCAGTCGCTCAGGCGGGTGACGTGGCCACGGCGGGCATCTGGCTGCAGGTGAACGACGCCGACCGCCAGCGCAGCAATGTGGACCAGTTGATCTGGAACATTGCCGAGACCGTGGCCATCCTGTCGCAAGCCTGGGAGCTGCAACCCGGCGACCTGATCATGACCGGCACGCCCGAAGGCGTGGGTGCCGTGGTGCGTGGCGATGTGATGGCGGGCGGCGTGGACGGACTGGAGTCCATCCGCGTGCGCATGGCATAAACGCAGCCCGGGCCGCCCTGTAGACGCCGGCGTACGGCCGTGCTGTACGCCGGGCTTCGCGTTGGTCTCCATGCAGACCAGCGGTCGACCGGGCCCTGTGTGCAATCCGTGAACGCCAATGCCGCCTAAAACTCATGTTTTGATAGCTGGCAATCTTCACCCCGCAAGCATCACAGTGCCATTTTTCCTATATTCCAGACATGATCTTGCGCAGCCCCATCAAGTTCTGCCGTGAATGCGGCCATGCCGTGACCTACCGCGTACCCGACGACGGCGACACCCGTGCCCGCGCCGTCTGCCCGCAATGCGCCACCATCCACTATGAGAACCCGCTGAACGTGGTGGGCACCATTCCCGTGCTGGCCGATGGCCGCGTGCTGCTGTGCAAGCGCAACATCGAGCCACGCTGGGGCAAATGGACGCTGCCGGCCGGCTTCATGGAACTGGATGAAACCACCAGCCAGGGCGCAGCACGCGAGACGGATGAGGAAGCCGGCGCCCAGATCCGCATGGGGCGGCTGTTTTCCGTCATCAATGTGCCGCGCGTAGGCCAGGTGCACCTGTTTTACACCGCCGAAGTGCTGAGCGAAGCACTCAACCCGGGCCCCGAAACGATTGAGGCACGGTTCTTCCGCGAAGAAGATATTCCCTGGGACGAAATTGCTTTTCGCACCGTGAGCACCACGCTGCAGCGCTGGTTTGCCGACCGCGACAACGGCATGAGCGACCAGGTGCACGCCATCGATCTGGTCTGATCGTCCACTCACAACCGTCTGCACCAGCCCGCCGGAATCCTGCGGGCTTTTTCATGTACGCCCACCTAACGCCGGGCACTGCCCTGGGTACACCGTGGCAGGAACTTGCAATCTGGCGGCGACGGCCGCGGCACAGCGGTCCGTGGCGATCCCCTGTACCGCGTTGAATGGCCTCTTCAGCCCAGCCAGCCTTTGGGCTTCTTGTCTTGCTTGCGCTCCACCGGGTTGGCCGTCAACCAGTTGGACGGATAGGCACGCAAAAACTCGCGCGCCTTGTCCTGGCGGGCAGTCAGCCAGGCGTCGTACGAGCCTTCGTTCAGAATCGCCGGCATGCGCTTTTCGCTGCCCGGGTGCTGGTAGCGGTGCATCAGCGCATGGCTGTTGGCGTTCACGGTCAGGATGGCATAGCTGATCAGCTCCGCGCCGCTGTCCGGATCCTGCCAACGGGACCACACCCCGGCCACGCCCATAGGCTCGCCATCCACGCGCGAGATGCGGGTGGACACGGGTTTGCCGCTGCGCAGATCGTCTTCGAAGAACGCCTGCATTGGAATGATGCAGCGCTGCCCGGCCAACCATGCGTCACGGTAGGCCTGCACAGTGGATACCGTGTCGTTGCGCGCCACCAGTTGCTTGGGCGCACGCAGCCGGGCATCGGATGCGGATTTGACCCAGTGCGCCACAAAACCGAACTGTGCCTGCACCCATTCGCGCTGCACGGGAGGGGCCTTGGGTTTGGCCGCAGGCACCGCATCGGAGGCAACAGCCACGGTCGACTCCGGAAGGGGCGCGGCCTCGGCTGCACCACCTGCCACGGACACCACATCGGCCACCGTAGCGTCCGACGACACGGGCTGTGCCACGGCGCGGACCATGCCGCTGAGGCGGTTGGCACGGACCAGGCGCTCCGCAGGCACCTCCACAGGACTCACTTTGAAGAAGGCGGCGTAATCGCCCGGCTGGGGCAGGTTTTCGTACTGGGAACTCATAGGCGCCGATGGTAAGGGTCTTGGCGGCGCTCGAACACGGCACGGCCACAAAACCCGCGATATCGCCCACCACCTGCTGCTGACATTGCTGGCAGTTTCTTGACATGGGTTTACCCCGGGCCCGGCTTTTGCTGATGCAGATCACGCGTACCGAGGCACACACCAACAAGAGACAAGGACCCGTATGACGACCTCCAGCCACAATGCCGCCGCATCTTCTGCAGTCCCCCAGCTGCACACCGATGCCTTCATCCCATATATGCGGAATGTCACGCGCTGCGAGGCTTCGCTGCGCGAGCTGAACCTGATGTGGCGGCTGATCGAATCGTCAGCCAAGATGAACTGCCCGCAGGAAGCGCATGCGATCCTTCCGATGATGGCCGCCACGCGTGCCGGCTTTGAGCAACTGGAACAGGATCTGGTGCACTCCATGGTGCATCAGTCCGTCACCGGGGTGATGGCCGCCCTGGCCACACAGGCACAGAACGTGATCGATACCCTGGTGCGCAACCTGTACGAACGCACGGCCGACGTGGGCTTTCTGGCCACCGACAGCATGCTCTGCCGCTACGTGGCCGGGCTGGCCGACGGTGTGGGCGTGCAGGAGCGCCTGCGCGCTTACCGCAGCAAGTACACGGTCTATAACGAGATCTTGCTCGTAGGCCTGGACGGTACGGTGCTGGCCCAGACCGATGGCGACTCGCCCGTGGAAGGCAGCCAGGACCCGCTGCTGGCGCACACGCTGCAAAGCAGCAGCTATGTGGAGACCTTCCGCGCCACCGACCTGCGTCCCCACCAGACCCACGCGCTGATCTATTCCCAGCGCATGCTGCACCCACAGACGGGTGAACCCATTGGCGTGCTGTGCCTCAGCTTTGATTTCGATGGCGAAATGCGCGGCATCTTCGGGGCACGTGCCGCAGGCCTGCAAGGCAGCAACAATGGCGTGCGCAGCGTGGGCCTGCTGGTCAACGGGAGCGGCCAGGTGCTGGCCAGCAGCGATCCGCACTGGATTGGTGCCAACAGCCCTGTCCCAACGTACCGCGACAGTGCACCCAGTCTGCATATTCATGCAGGACGCACCTATCTGGTGCAGACTGCCGCGTCGGCCGGCTACCAGGGCTACCCTGGCCCTGAAGGCTGGCAAGGCCAGATCATGATTCCGGTGGAGCAGGCCTTTGCCAACCAGAGCCAGCATCTGCTGGAACAGCTGGACCCTTATGTGGCCCAGGGTCTGTTGGCCCATGCCCACCGTTTTTGCCCGCCGCTGCATGCCATCATCACGGCGGCGGACACCATCCGCCGCGTGGTCTGGAATGGCCAGGTGATGACTGCCGGCGACACGCCCGACAACGGCAGCGACGGCACCCGTCTGCAGGCCGTGCTGGAGCAGATCGGCGAGACAGGGGCGCGCACCAATGAGGTGTTCACCCAGTCCATCCGCGCGCTGTACGACACGGTGCTGAACGCAGCCCTGCGCGACAACACCCTGCTCAGCCGCCTGCTGGTGGACCTGCTGGACCGCAACCTGTACGAACGGGCCAACGATTGCCGCTGGTGGGCGCTGACACCCCAGCTGCCAGCGCTGTTGCTGGCCGTGCAACGCAACCAGGCCACGGACGCCCAGGTGCAGCAGGTCTGTGCCCAGCTCAGCCACATTCACAGCCTCTACACCGTCTACAGCCAGTTGGTGGTGTACGACCGCAGTGGCCGCATCGTAGCCTCCAGCTTGCGGGGCGAAACACCCGCTGGGGCACCCACCGGCGGGCTCCGCTCCATCGACGACGCCCTGCAGCATCCCCTGCTGGGCCAGAGCATCGAGGCCGACACGCTCACCCAGGTGCTGGCCCTGTCCGGCCCGCAGGCCTACCACGTCAGCCCCTGGCGGCCCAGCGCCCTCGAAAGCAGCCAGGCCCCCACCTATGCCTACCACGCAGCCTTGCGCAGCGACGACGGACAGGTGCTTGGCGGCATCGGTCTGGTCTTCAATGCCGAACGCGAGCTGCAGTCCATGCTGGACAGTGCCGCGCCGCACAACGCTGCTACCGCTGACAGCGCCACCCGCGTGCTCTACCTGGACCGCCAGGGCCAGGTGCTGGCCTCCACCGACACGGCCCAGCCTGTGGGCAGCCGTATGCCCCTGCCAGCCGACCTGCTGCAGCTGCCTGCCGGGCAGAGTGCCGCACGCGCCATGGTGCATGCCGGCCAGTACTGCATCGTGGCCGCCACGGCAGGCAGCGGCTACCGCGAATTCAAGCGCAGCGACGGCTACCGCGAAGACGTGCTGGCCGTGGCCGTACAGCCTTTCGGGGCCGAGCAGGAAGACGCCATCGCCGCCGTGCGCCGCCGCAGCACCTACATCGACTCCATGGCACCCGCCCAGGCCGGGCAGCACCAATTGCGCGAGATGGCCACCTTCTTCGTCGGCAGCAGCCTGATGGCCCTGGACGCCGCCTGCGTGCTCGAAGCCCTGCCCGCTGCGGCCATCGCCCCGGTATCGGCCGGCCGAATTCCCCACTGCGTGGGCACCATGGCCCGCCGCAGCCGCGGCGCGCTGACCGGCTATGTCTGGGTGTTTGACCTGAACGCCCTGCTGCACGGCAAGCCCACTCGGGTCACCGCGCAAAGCCAGGTCATCGTGCTGGAGCATGCCGGGCGCCGCCTGGGCCTGCTGGTCAGCGACCTGCAGGGCGTGGCCCGCTTTGCCGACAGCCAGGTCATCCCGGCACCTGCCATGGCGCCCTCCCAGCACCGGCTGGTGGATGCCTTGGTCAAGGCCAATGGCGGCAGCCTGCTGATCCAGTGCATCAGTGCAGCGGCCCTGCTGCACACGCTGCAGGGGCAGGCGAATGGCACTGCAGCTTCTTTGGGCAGTGGTTTGCCCACTGCCTAACATCGCTGCCTGAACGTCTTATTCGATCGTGCGCTTTTCCAGGCCCTTGCGCAGGGCCAGGTCCACGATGGGTTGCTCTCTCTTGTTCGCCCGCTGGCAATGATTCTCCTGAAAATGGTCAGTGAACCAGATGACAAAGCGTGCCCAACGTTTTTCACGCACCCGCCATGCATGGGATGACACGCTCTCCCAGGCGTAGCCATTGAACACTGTCGCATTGACGAAATGATCGAGGGCGCGCACGCCTGCCCGCCCTCGCTCGGTGTTTCCACACAAACCGACCCACCACAGCACCAGATATCCCATGATCGCCATGGGCACCATGGCACACATCAGAGCAAAACCTGCCAAACGCTCTTTCACCCACTGATCCTTTTACGCAACAGAACTCGGACACCATTTTCCGAACGAATCGTCAGACGCCCCACCGGCTGCGGTTCATGCCCATCCACAGGCAGCAACTCATAGTGGCGCAGAAGACAGGCCAGAATCAGCACTGCTTCTTGCAACGCAAACGCAGCCCCTAAACAAACGCGCGGCCCCATGCTAAAAGGCATATAGGTGTGCTTAATCGCCTGCTTGCTCTCTTCACGATCAAATCGATCAGGGTCGAATGCATCCGGGTTCTGCCACCATTTGCGGTGTCGCTGCAGCAGCCATGGAGCAATTACCACGGTACTTCCTGCCTTGACCTGTTTACCGCGGATAGGGCAACCTTGTGCGCTCTCTCGGGCAAAAAATCCTACCGGCGGGAAAAGGCGCAAAGATTCACGAAAAATGTTCCAAAGAAGAGGGAGATTTTTCATATCCGTCTGTTCTGGAGCACGCTCGCCAAGCAAGCTTTGAATCTGGCTGAAAGCCCGCTCTTGAATATCGGGAGATTTTGCCAACAAATGGCAAGTCCACGTCAACGCGCTGGCCGAGGTTTCATGTCCTGCCAAAAACAGCATTGCCACTTGGTTGATCAGCTCTTCAAAGGAGAATGGCTCACCAGTCTGCGGATCTCGTGCACGCATGAACGCAGTCAAGATATCCTCTTGGCCTTGATCTTCGCCGCGCGCATATGCTTCATAGCGAGGGCGGACAATCTCCACCAACAGCGTCCTGATTTCCTTAGCAGCCTGATTGCTCTGCCACTTCAGCCATGGAAGTCGCAACCAGCGCACACCAAACAGGGCTGGCAACATGAGCCTGGGAGCCAATGCCTGGTAACGTGCAAATGCAGCAAAAACGCGGTAAGCATCCGCACCCTGCAGAGGAGTTGAAAAAATCGTACGAAAAATGATATCCGCGGTGACGTGGGTCATCTCCACTTCGATATCGTATTCCTCACCATCCTTCAAGGCATCAAGCCGCTCCAGCATGGCCATGGCTGCATCCAACATGCGTGGGAAAGCCACATGCAAACGCGCCTGCTCAAACGCAGAATTCATCATCGTGCGCTGGCGCTTCCACTGCTCACCATTGGTAGTGAAAATGCTATCGCCCAACAGCGGCTCCAATGACTCATGCAGCAAGTGGCTCTTGGGAAAATTCTCGGCCTCTGTTTGCATGACGCGCTTGACCTGCTCCGTGTCATTGAGCATGTACAGATCTACGCCTGGCAAGTGCACTTCGCCCATCTGCATGGTGTAACTGCGCTCGTACAACGCATCCATCCAGGAGCGTCGGGCATGCCAGAACAAGCTCAGCTTGGATACTTTCTCAGAATGAGGCTTTGGATAAACAGGACAAAACCGTGTCATCGGACCAATCTCTTTTCAATAAAATCTGGTAACGGATCTTTACAAGTGAGCAACTCAAAATAATCATATGCACCGGGTAACTCAGATGCCATCAGATATTGAAAGTGCATCCGCATTTTGTTGCGCCTCATCCAACGGTAGGTCGATGACGTGAACAGCTTGTGAAAACGTGGGCTGCACATATGTCTAGGGTTGACACAACCTGCCATCACTATGCTGTCCTGCTTGGGAAAACTCAACGCCAGCAGATCACACATACCAAAACTTACACTGTCGCCAGGAGATGAAATATCGATCCAATAAGAGCTCTCATCTTTAGCCAAATCAAATAAATTGCGGCGCATCCTGTCCGCTCCTGGCATAAGCGAGAATAATGGAATGCAATTACCCAGTGTCAGAAAATTGATTTTTTGTTTAGGATAACCTTTTGAAATAAATTCTTCACGGATCGCTTGCCAAAAAGAAACCGCTACAGCACTGCCGACACTAAAACCGATCACGATAACTTCTTTATAGTCACCCAGGATGACCTGCCTCGCAACAATTTTTGCTGTCCTCTCGAAGCGGTCTTTAATCTCGTGCAGCGGCTGTTCAGCTTCTTTTTTTGCAAAATTCAATATTCTAAGTAACCAGCTAATATGTAGCCTTTTATCAAGCACATATCCAATCCATAAAATAACAGCGCCACCTAATGTACCGCTTGCAAAGCCAATCCATCCAGGGTTGATTTTATAAAACACTGTTATTGCGATAACTGCAAGTACCAAGCAGAGCAGCATATACATCAAAGGATACGCCAACGTCCAAATTACATAGGGTGTCGCTTTAAACAACGGGCGCAATAGGCTTTTGTTGAGAAATATCAAACGATACGTCTTCATTCCTTGCAACAAAACATCCGCAATCCGTGAAGACCAACTCTGACGCACCAAATCTGACCAGTCTACAAACACATAGTCACTGGTTTGCCCTTGCTCATTGCTAACAGTCCATTGGGAATGGAAGAGTCCTTCTTCCAAACCTGGCTCCCAACGATGGCGATTGCCTATTTTGTAATTTTTCTGTGATACTTCGCTCTGCTTCAAAGACTCACGTTGCATAATTTGGTGATAATGCCGCGCACCGCGTGGATCATACCCACCGACAAAAAGTATTAACCGTTCATTTTTTGAAGGCAGCTTAGCCTCTTCTTGCTGGTACGGCATCTAGGACTCCACGCTCAAAGTGTCCTGCTCTTCGACTTTTCCTTGGCCCCCGGTAGGTCTGACAACCCATACCCCATCAGAAGACATTTTTGCCGGAGCTAACATTGGCGATTTTAGAAATTGGGACGAAGGCTTCTGGAATGCTGAAACAGCAGCCGGCCATAGCCGCTCGGCCATTTGACCATCAAGAGCAACACCGCACTGCCATTCAACCTGTGACATTTTTTTGTAAAAGCTCCCATTAAGCTGCGTGCGGCGAATAAGTGCTTGCTTAAACCGCTTCAACTCTTCTGCATCCGGAATTGCCTGTCCAGTCATGTGCCAAAAATCGCGCAACCGGCCTTGAAAAGTCAATCCAGGCATATCGTACAGCGCAGTTCCGCACACCTTGACGGGGGCACCATGTTGGAGTGCAGACAAACCGACGGTACTGTTGACAAGAACCACCCCTCGCGTTGCCTTCAACAAAGCAGGTAGATGCTGATCATGGATATAAATAATCTTACCTTCCAAGCCATAACGACGTGTCAATAGCTTGAGCGCTCTTCCATAATTTCTATGACCTCGGTCCATCGGGTGATGTTTAAAAACCAGCACAGCATCTGAAATCGAAAGAGCATCTTTGGGCAATAATTCTTTCTGCTCGTCGATTAATGCCTTGGAAAAAGATCTCATTACATAATCCGCAAAATTGCAGACTGAATCAAAATCAGAATGTACCGTAATTTGCGAATCATTATGTACCTGCAAAGGAATCAAAAAGAACCGGTGACGAAATTCGCCACACAGCTTTTCCTCCACTCCTTTTTCCTTTATTTTGTACCAAATCTTACGGCCATATGACAAGCACCACCAAGGAGCATCCAGTACAGACATTTGACGGTGATGCAAAGTATTATTCCAGAACCATTGAGATATCCAGGAAACAAAAAAATATAGCATACCCCAACGCGCAGCATACCAATACGTATTGCCAACTGGAATGCTTTTTGATTCTATATTGATTTTATATTCTTTATTATCTGCTTCTTTTGAAAGTGCCTGCTGCACAAGCCACGGGGCAAGGCTTTGTGAAAATTCAGAGTTGCCATTTACCCCTACCGGCTCAAAAGTGACATAGTCTGGTCGCAAATATCCTTCTTCAAAAACACCGACGGCGCAACCCAATTCTTGAGCCAAGCCTCTTACACAAGCGTGCACAGGCCGACAGTCTCCAAAAAGGATGATTACATCAATACTTTTTTCTTTTATAAATTTCCCTAAAACCTCAGGCCATTCAGTCAAATCACCTCTAAATGAATTGGCATTTTCCCGGAAAAATAACCAGTCTCCCGCATTGAAATTGAATTTATATACGTCTGCCCCTTTCGATTTCATATCCTTTGATAGATTCCAGAAAAATGGACCGACTGGACCTTGCAAAAAAAGTACTTTTTTACCGTGGAAACTGGGCTTGTTCATATTAATTCTTATAGCACTATTTTAAATACAATCTATCTAATTCAATTTCTGATCAACCTAAATAATACCATTAGTTTTCTAAACTGCCGTCTAAAATAACCTGCACGCAATTTCTCCATATTTCCTGTGCGAATCAAACGATCACGTTTATTTACAATCTGCAACAGAACCGCCTCACAGCTGGTGTAACCCTTCAAAACAGGATCCCAATACAAAGGATAATGCAATAAAGCACATGCTACCAACTCATTCAAACTTAACGCGCGTGATCGCCGAGGAATGGGTAGCATGTCTTGAGTCAGCCCCCAACCCGCATAGAAAGGGCGTCCATATACAACAACTTGCTTTTCACGCAGCAGTGCATCAAAGCCAGTTAATGATGTCATGGTCACCACCGTATCGCATCCCTCGATACAGCTCACAACGGATGCATGCATTTCCACATGATCAGCCCATTGCAGCGCTTCAGTCATCGCTAGTTTTCCACTGCGATTCCCACTTGTTACATCTGGGTGTGGTTTATACACAATAAAGGCGTTGGGAAATTGCTTGCGTGCAGCGCTTAACAAACCAGCATTCGTATGCACTCCGTTAACACAATCACACCCGGAACGGATGGATGCATCATCCTCGACTTGCCCAGGAACCAAAACAACTTGGCGATTAACACCTTCAATCCCCCACTGCACTGGGATCAAAGGCTCAATATTATACTTAGTAATACCATGCTCAATAATAGTCTTTCGCACAGACTCAGCACGATCCAAATCTTCTTGAATGAAAGTATGCTCATTTAGCAAAACCTCCAAGTCAGAAGGCTGGGATGGATCAAAATAAATCCCTTTTGCGTCCAGCACAAATGACTGTGGAGGAATAAGGTCTGAACCAAGGCCCACTGAGCGTATAAATCCATCCTCCATACGAAGCAAACGCGAACCGCTTTGCTTGGCAAGCTCGGCCAGACCAGCCGGCGGTACCCTACCCCAGCACACAAGGCAATCACAGTCCTCTGGCAGCAATGCCGCTGCAGCTGAGGCGTTTTTGACGAAGATGACCCTGCCAGGATGGAGTGACAGCATGGATCGAACATTCGCAGCTTTCCAACGCCGGAAACCCACGACAATCATGCGGCCATTAAACCGCTGTGCCATTTTTTGTTGCCGCTGCAACCATGCCATCACATCAGAAATATCGCCTGCTTGATGCGTTTCAGGATTTAGATAACGCGTGTACTGCATGTATGCCGCTGCAAATAAATCGTCTACAGAGCGGCTGATTCCACGCCTTGCGGAACGGCGCAACATGGCAGGATGATCTGGCTGTCTGTCATCCGTGACACCCCATCCCGCATACCATGGCACACCAAAGCAGCTCACGGGCTTACCTGCTAATAAGGCTTCAAATCCCATGGTGGAGCTGACTACATATACCTTATCCATCTGCTCGATCAAGCTGATTGGATTCACGGCATCGCGTAGAACCACTATGCGCTGGGCCAAATCCGTCTTCAGATTGGTTAGATATCCGGCTTTGCGTCCTGATGAGACTTCTGGGTGGGTTTTCACATAAATTGCCGCTCCCACATTCTCAGAAAGCGCAGCCTGCACCATGTTTTGAAAAGACCTTTCATCAGCCCCGCCCAAGGCAACGCTCATATCGCCATAGGTCTGATCTACCACCAATACCTTGGCAACGTCATTCCCACACAGTTGCTCTGGTCTCAATAATGGAGCATGGTTGTACTTGCTAAGTTTCGCTCGCAGCAGTTGTGCACGTGCACCACTGCTTGCAGCCATCCCCACGCCTTGCAAGCCCTGATCGCTATTTAGCAGATTTTCCAAAGCACTTGGCCTGGTGCAGTCGTAATAGATCCCCAGTTCATCACGCACCAAAGCCAAAGGCGGGCATGTCTCGCCTGTACCAAAAGAGCGCAGAAACCCATCCTCCAGTGCCACATAAGAAAGGCACTGCTTATGGGCATAGGCTCTTGCGCGGGCGGTGCTTGGGCGTAAGCCCCACCCGGCCACCGCATCCACGGCAATGGAAGGCCACACGCGAAGCCTGTGCACGGTGGCACCAGCCAGCGTTGAGAGAAAAGGGATGCGCGCAATGCCTTGCGAAAAGATTCCCAAACGCATATTCAGATGGCCTCCACATACAGTGGATTCGTCATGGCCTTGATAGGCAAAGCACACCCAGCCTGTCCTGCCAATCCAATTTCCAGGATCGATTGCAATATATCCATTTATCTCACCCGAATTCCAGAAATTCTTGAAAAGCTATCCATGTCGACGAAACGCTGAAGTAGAAAAACATCGTGCTAGTCCATTTATGCGAAATTCATTGCGCATGGATACCCGTTCCGTAAAGCAAGCAGCTGCGGTTCTTTCCATCCCCTGCGGCTACCTGCAGAATGAGCTCACTGCCTTTGGCCGTCTTCAGCCATGTAAGGCCTTCTGGCTCATAATGAGTACCTTTACCGGTATTTCTGGCACGTTCTTCACCAAATCTCAATGGGACAGATTCAATAAACGCTCCAGAAATAGTATAAATATTTAAGATATTAATTTCATCAACCTTAAAAGAACCCATTAGCATAAAAATGCGTGCCCCGTCGCTGGCCAGCGCTTGCGCGGCATACGGTCCATTCTTCTGCCGTTCTCTTTTCAAGATGAAATGATGGGAGTAAGAATTTGAAAAGTCACCTTCGTGCGACAACATATCTAGATTAAATGAGCGTATCTCATATTCATTTTTTCGCACCATTTGAACAATCAAATATTTTCCATCTGCACTGATTGTCGGCGAAGTGGGCTGCTTCGTATTTCTATCAGAAAAAATTTTAAAGAATTCAACTGAATTGACCGCCCCTCCCTCCAACTTATACCGAATTGCGTAAGCCCCTGGATCGGATGAGTAATCCTCATTCAGGGAACCCCAAAAATACCGCTCGTTGTTAATATATTGGATGGCAAGCCCTTGGTGTCCAATGATATCCAGAGGGGGGGTCCAATCCTTGGCGCGCAACGTACCTACTGTCCCCGGATAATGGCTAATGATTGCACCAAAAACATCAGGATTCTGCGATATCTTTTTTAGCGTTTGCCCAAACGATTCATTTGCTTTATTGTCAATAGTAAAAGATTGCGTTATCGTCTTTTCGTTGGGAAAACACTCTCCAAGAGAGTCTGCATCATTTCCAGCCAACGATGACCGCATAAAAAAACAGGTAATCAATATCCATAAATATTTCATATCATCTCCATATTTCCAATGCGCATTTCATTGTGAAATTTCGCAATCAATATCTCTGCCATCTCTTTGGTAGTTTTGGAGCAAAGGTACTCTTCCTTTTGGAATGCCTTCAGCATAAACTCATCTTCCTGGGTCGAGTTTCTTAAATATTCAATAGCAGCATTGACTTCAATTACTCCATCCATATCGATTAATGCGTCATGCCGCATACGCATATATTCGGAGGTGGCAAAGCATTGATTTCTCTGTCGAAGAAGAACAATTGTTGGAATTTTCTTTGCTGCAAGCATAAATTCGGCAGCAGAGACATCAACAACACCCCAGAGGACATTTAATCTAGAACAATCAGAATTAACTCTACGCTGCAATTCAGGATATTTTTTTAAAAATTTTTCCGAATTCGGATCCACATAGACATCAATATCTTTTTCCATCAAGGAATTTATTAAAAGTGCAAGTGCTGATTTATATGTACGAATTCTCCCCCCCGTGTTGGGATGGCATTTGATTAAGATTTTTTTTATATTTAGCCCTTGCAATATATTCCAGAGTATGCTTGCAATATTTTGGCACGCAATACTGGAGAAGTTCTCTTCATCAAGCCCTCCCTCCCAGGTTGGCATATAAACAAGGCAAGGACTTCCAGCATTCGTTGTATACTCGAGGCATTTTGCACTTAGTGACGCACCAACGCGAATCACACGCCCGGCCTCAATGTCCTGACGAGTAAATACACCACCTTTCACATACCGTTGAGATGAAATATCTCCTGCAGCCAGCACATAATCATAAAGACGAGCCATCCGGTTGACACTTGCCTTCTTATTACTTTCCCCATGAGTCAGAAAAACATGGCATGCACTGCGATTTAGAATCAAACGGCAATTTGATTGTGCGTTATAAGGATAAAAAATCACTCGTCCATTCAAGCTAGGAATTTGTCTATAAAATAAATAAAATATCACCCTAAGACCAAGCTTCTTTGCAACGGTATCGATGTTATGATAATTTGAATTATAAAATTTTACAATTAATACTGTTTTCTTTGCATCTAAAAATCCCGAATCAAAAAAAATCTTTATTTGCTCGAAAAAATTCTCGAATTTATTATCAATAAACACAAACGAGCATTCAGCGTCCACCTCTGGTTTATCACGCCCTCTCCCCCACTTGAGGCTAATGAACTTCAACAGGGTTATTATTTTTTTCAACATCTTATGACACAGGAGGAAAGGAAATAGCGGCCTGAATATTATGGGCAGCGCAAACATCTTGCCCATAATATTTAATCTACAGCGATTTATCTTCCATCCTTACGGACATCAATGATGATGCCGGTCCTTTCAGAAGACAGCACGCGCAGACTGGTCGCTGCAACATCTTTCGCATCGAGAAGTAAACCGGCGGGTTCAACACCAAAGTTCGCGGTACGCATTGGCGTCGCCGTTCGTTCAGGATTAATACAGTTGACGCGCACACCATCCCCTTCCCACTCCTCTGCCAGTGCTTGCGTGAAATTGACAATAGCTGCATTTGTTGACGAGTACAAAGCATAATAGGCTCGTCCACGTGTATAGGAGCTAGATGTAAAGTTAAGCAGCATGCCGTTGCTTTCCATGAGGAATTTTTTCGCAGCAATTGCCACGTTTACAGCCCCGGTATAGTTGACGTTGATAAGATCAGACATCTCCTCAATCGACAAGGTATCAATAGGCTTCTTGATGAGCAGGCCCGCAGTATTTACCACGTAATCTATTTGACCCAGGCGAGAATTCACCTCATTTAAGAAATGCCTGACATTATCCAGATTTCGAATATCAATACCATTTGCGCTACGGCTTGCAACTTCTACATTTGCACCATTCAAAACAGCAAGGTTCTTCATTTCGAGTCCGATACCGCTGGACCCACCAAAAATGACTATATTTTTTCCGGACAAAGGAGAAAGGCTGTCTCCCTCCAAATAATCTCCTTTGCTGCCTGCTTGCAACAATTTCTCTGCGATAAACAGATCAACCGGCTGGGTAACTTTCAAATTCCGCTCACTACCCTCTACCGTAGCAACACGCACATGTGGCAGCATTGAGCGTATAACGCCACAATCACAAGTGAATACATAACGGTTTGCATCAATGGCTTTCTGATAAGCTTTCTTGATGGATTCCAGTAAGAAACCTTGCGGAGTTTGACCACGACGCATCATGGAGCGGTTAGGAATATTCGCAATACAGCCATCGTCATACACCTCAACCAAGGTATCTGCAGAAGGAATTACAACATCAACTGCTTCAAAGTTCTCAAGCGCTTCCAAACATTCAAAAATGATATTCTGACTAATCAACGGTCTCACCGCATCATGAAATAAAACCTTTGATTTATCATCATAGTCTTTCAACGCTTGCAATGCAGAATATGTCGAATCAAATCGTTCCTTACCACCGGTAATTACTTTAGAAACTTTGGACCAGCTGTTTTTTTTCACAATCTCCCAGGTTCTTTCAATATGGTTCACCTGCGAGACAATCATAATTTCATCAATGTGGGCTGACTTCTCAAAAACGTCAACTGTATATTCGATGACTGCCTTTCCAGCCAATTTTGTGAACTGCTTGGGCAATGCACCACCAAAACGCGAACCAGATCCCCCGGACAAAATAACTGCTATATTCTTCGACATAAATATCCATCAACCCACTTACAATTAAAAACCAAGAAATCTTGGATTTTTTAGAATACTCAATTTTCAGCGAATTCAATCAAGAAAGCGCCTCACCCATCTCGTTGAGACTTTACCCACAACATGTCCAGGACTGAAAAGCACACGCATTCGACGCCAAGATGGACTCTTGGCATCATCAAAGAACTGGTAAGGGTTACGGGTGAATTTTTTCCATTTCCGCCCACGCTTCACTTCAACCATATCTAATCTGAATATTTTCCCAATGGCATCGATCATATTAGCGATGCTCTTGTTTTCAGTCCTCGAAATTATTACCCCCGTCTTCTTCGAATTTTCAATCTGCCGTCGATTGAAACCACGAAGAATCAGCTTCATATTATTTACACTGGATTCAGCATTTGAATCATCCACCACTTTCTGCACATACTCTTTGTTGGCTGTAACATAGCCATATGCTGTCAAAAGCCGTGGAACACCGTTGCTCGTCCAATCAATGGAAACGACATCAAAAACTTCGAATGGATTCAAAATTTTATCTTGTCTTTTCGTTGCCGGATTTAATGCTATATCCATATATAGTCCATTCTCTTGAAGAGAAATGGCTTTAAAAGGAAAAGCATCAGATCGGACATAATAATCCAGATCATTGACAACGTAGTGCTTCTTGGATGCGTTTACCTGAACAGCGGGCCATCGCATTTTCTTATGAAACTTAGCATAATAATCTCTGACGGAATTATCACTTCTTGCCAAGGAAATAGATATGCGGCTCGTTAGAACGTCAAGATCTTTTTTATCCCGTGCAGATTCAAGTTCCTGCAAGGTCAGCACAGGCGCTGTCTCTTTGACTTGCCCATAACTAGACATGTTGTCTTTCAGTTTTGCGAATACTGAGCAAACAAATTGGTCATCCGAATTCTTGAGCTGGTATTCATAAGCAAAAATTGCGAGAGATCTAATGAAATTCAAATCATCGCACTCAACACATTCCAAATAATCTTCCGCGAATTTTTTCAGCCCATTCTCAAAATGGACAGACATTTCATTATCAGCAGGGACAATTACCGGAGAAACTATGCCGTCACCATCTTCAGAGTACTGCTGAATGCTTTCGTACGGGGTGCTCGCAAAAATCGGCTCAAAATAAGAAAAATTTTGAGAAGACATAATGAAATTATGTCGCAATGAACTGCCATAATCCTCTGTAAAACTTCGGACATAATAGAATGGATTTACGACATGCCTTCCTGCGGCATCATTCAACAATCGACCAAAAACATCTTGCGTATAACCACGCCCCCAAAATTCCACGAACGCAAATTTCTCATCGAAATTGATTGTTTGCAAGAGATACTTGCGAACTATCTCTCGGCGCTCATGCGCAATGGTCAACAGCCTGCTTTTATATGTCTCAGATTGCTCCAGCGTTCTTCTGATGTTTTCGGCAGCCGCTCCGCGCAGATGCCGAGATTCCCGCAGAGATTCAAACTCAGGGAACAACCCCAAGAACTCCTCTTCATTGAGACAGCTCGCATTGACCAGATCTTCGAAAGAATCCATCCCGGTAAAGTTACCAAATGGTCCGAAAGTTTCTGGGTCAACAGAATCAATAAAAGAGGGCACTCGCCATGCTTTTCTAGAACCATATAAGAACCCAGTTTTCAATGGATACTTCTTGCGCTCTAGAATATGATCTGCGATTTGCTTGAGAAAATGTCCATCTCTCGAAATAAAATATACTTTTTCATACCCTCTCTTCATGGAATCGAGAAGCACCCAATGTATATAGGGAACTAGAGCAGACCCTGCATAAGCATATGCATAATATTTTTTCTCAAAAATATCAGAATTATCGCTATCCAGCAAAGACATACGATAACGTTGCATTTTTGCAGCAAGCCGATATGCGTCATAGCGCAAATTCATATTTGCAGCATCGACCCATGCCTTCTCATATGGAGCGAACGAATCCATATGATGCACAACGGTTTCAATACCTAGCTGTCTAGGGACACTTCCGTCAGCGTGCGCATTATCTCCGTAATGCACCCAACGTTCATACTTATATTTATTCTTAAAGAATATATTCTTATAAAGCTTGCCCGTTGATTTTTGATGGCCTACACTGGCAGAAAGAAACAGTGGAACAGCACTGAGTCTCGAGTCCGCTCTTTCAAGCATTGCTCGAATAATATTTTCAGGCAAATACATGTCGCTGATCAATGCGACATCATGCCCAGACTCCACCAGTTCAAACAACATATCAATGCGGGACTTGATCGGTTCCACATGTTCAATTTCTGCCGAAATTTCGGCGTTCTTCAGAAACTCTGTTTCGGCATCAGAAAGATTAAGACTCGATTGCAATCTTTTATATATATCGTCCAATGTGATTTCCAGTGAATCACTTTTTCGCTCAAAGAGCGTTTTGCGACGCATATCTCTAACGTCGTGCTCAACCTGGTTTCTAATTCTTGGCCAGTTTTCTTTCAAAAAATCCGGGAATATAAATCCAGATTTTTTCATCAAATTCTGAACATAGAAGAATATACTGAATGGGGCAAGTGTCTTTCGTTTTATAAGCGTATCAAAAACATCAAAAGTATGAAACTCTGGATGTTTAACATCAATGACTTGTGCCTCATCGATTTTTCTTATAATCCCATCCATATTTTCTTCGTTTTTATACCCGAAGAAATATTCCAATAGATAATTCTTGTTATTAATAACCTCGACGCCGTGCTTTAAAACCTCAAGCAAACGATTGAACTCAAAAACCGGCTCCCCGCCAGTCAATTCAAAATAATCACCTACAAGTTCTGCATCGCTTACATATTCCTCATAATCTGGAATATATCTGATGAATTTATTCACACCGGCCGCGAGTAAATCATAGAAAATACTCGAATAGTCGACGATTGCGATATCAATTTTATTAAAAATCTCATAGATATCAAAACGATCATCCCAGAAAAGAATATTCTCATCACCCTGATATTTTTCTTTGGCCTTCTTATAATAAACATCATTTTCCATCAACGGGTGAACTTTAATGATGAATAAATCATTATTCGCAGCTACAGTCTCTTTGACAATATCTAAGCTTGGAAGCAAATATTGAAACACCCCTTCTTTTCGGCTAACTCGCCAGGTAGGAGCGAAGAAAATTATATTGCGATAATCTTTTTTATCATTCTTCAGAACTTCAGAAAGTTCAAATGTAGAGATTTTATGCTTGCCATAAACCTCATTGCGCGGATAATTCCCTCTGATCAATTTATCCGGACTGACAAGCGTATCCTTTAAGAAATGGTCTTCCATTTCTTTGGAGGTCACAAGAAAATAGGTCTGGTTCTTATACAGTTTAAAATTTCTTATGTTCTTCCGCATCACCCCATCAGCAATAATGGAGCCTTCGCTGACAGCTAGCTCAATATGCTTAAGCCCCACGCCGTGCCATGTATTGAATACAACAGCATCCTTTTTCAATTCCGGCGGGTACTTTTCTCTAAAATTTTCGCTGACATAAACATCAGCAGAAGAGAACAAATTTTTAGCACGATTGCTACCGTTGAAAGTAACCCGCTCAAACCCAAAATTCTTTATTTCTTGAGCATCCTGACTGTTTTCAGCAACCCACCAGCACTCGTGGGTTGCTGAATAATGCTTAGTCATATAAAGAAACAATGCCTTCGGATTGCCTTGCCATTTATAAGTACAAAAAACCCACGTTTTCATTTTTTATTCACAAAATATAATTAAAGACCAAAGACCACTTTTGCACTCACAGCAATCTGGTACATGATTTGTGTCATGTCTTTCCAGAACTGGCGCTTTTTCTCATCCACCTTGGGTAGCACCAGAATCTGATCACCTGCGTGAATATCGGTATTGGCAAAGAGCTGTTTGGGGTTGACCTGGTCAAACGATCCATCACGACGGGCCACTACCACGCGAGCGTTGTCGGCCATCTGTGTAAAACCACCGGCGCGCTGGATGTAGCCCTCCAGGCTCAACTTTGTTTGATAAGCGACCGCATTGGGGAATAAAACCTCTCCGCTTACCAGTACTAGGTCGTCCCTGCGCGGAATGCGGATGACGTCACCGTTTTCCAGCAGCATGCCGCTCAGTTGACTGGCCTTGGCAATCTGTACCTGGCCCGTAGGCTCAATCTGCTTGGCACGTTGCACCCACTGCAGGGTCAAATCGGCCTCATCCTTGCGCAACTTGGCTTCATCGCTGCTGCCGCTGCGGGCGGTCAACAGACTCATTTCCAGGTTGTGCAGGCTGGTCTGCAACATTTCTTTCTGACGCAGCTTCACGCTTTCTCGGAACAGTTGCACGCTGGCCATGTCGGAGTTGGTGCTTTGCTGAATCTGTTCCAGCAAAGTACCCATGGGGGTGCCGTAGGGCAGCACATATTCTTGGGCACTGTTGTGCTCCCCCTCCACGCGCACAGTAATGGTTCCGGGCTTTTTGTCTGCCGTGAATTCCAGTTCATCCCCGTCGGCCAGTGCCACAGAGTTGGCTTCGCTCAGAGCGTAATACTCGGCGTTGCGCACGCTGCCGGTATTGCGCACCACGCGCACATGGGTGGCAATAGACAAGGGCTTGGCCACTTGCATCAACTGTGCGACGGTTTGATGCCCGCTTAGAAATTCAAAACGCTTGGCATTTGCCACCAACCCCTTGACACTGACACGCCGAGCATATGGCGGAACAAAGATGACATCACCATCGGCCAATTGCACCATCGGCATGGTTCCGTGCAGCAAAAAATCATACAGATTGACGGTGGCCTTGGTGACTTCGCCTCGCTTGACCTGCACCTGCAGATAGCTGCCGCGCTCCGGGTCCACGCCGCCGGCCATGTCCAGATAGCGCAACACGCTGTCCATGCTGGTGCCGTTGTAGAGGCCGGGGCGATTGACATTGCCGCCGACAAACACGCGCACCGGCTGGGCCGCAGCCAGGCTGGCGTAACTGCTCACGTTATTACGGAAAGTACGACGCACGGCAGCCTGTACTGCGGCCTCCAGCTCACGGTTGCGCACACCCAATACCTGTACGGGACCTGCGTGCGGCAAGAAGATATTGCCGCGCGGGTCTACGGTCAGTGATTGCTCATACGCAAACGCACCCCATAAGCGCACCTCAATCTGATCGCCAATCGCAATCGCGTAGTCGGGATTGAATTGCGTCGCGCCAGGTTGGCTGAAGGCGCCTGTGAACAATTGGGCGCCAAACACATCGCTGGACTGGTTGTTGATCTGGTCCTGGGTTTGCGCAGTCAAGCTCTGCGAACCCGGTGCTTGCCCCGCCGCCCGAATTGGTGAACCTGTGTTGCCACCTGCATTCTGCGTTTGGGGCTGGTAAAGGCTGCTTGCAGGTGTGGTGAAAGCAGCACTGGGTGCCACGGGCGGAAGCACCGCAGTGGGTGTGGGGTAGGCAGAGCTGGCAACGCCACCGTTGACGTACGAGCCGTTGCCCGAATTGGTCGTCGCATTGTTGTTGGTGCCTGCGCCAAGCCCCAGGGTGCTGTTGAGGTCATATTGCGCCCGCGCTGTGGGCTGCCACATAGCTAGTGCCAGCAGCACCAGCATGGCGCCAGGGCGCAGAACACGGCGGCCTGTGAGATGGCGCGCGTTGAATGCTTTTAAATGCAGAGTTGCGGGCGTCGGATCTGTCATCATTTTTTGGGTCTAGAAATGAGAAATGCCTGCAGGTATTTCGCTGCAAGCGATTAATTCAATAGCTATTGACAGTTCTGCCTTCAAGTTTCGGCGTATCTGCCAAAGATATATGTCCTGTTATGCCAATACCGCATCCTGTTTGGCAGGCAACTTCAATCGCGATGGTCACGGACTATGGCAAGCAACAGGTGCGCCAAGCCGGCCAACAGCATGATGGTGACCAGCCAGATACTGGTGGTGTACAGGCGCCGGGGTTCCTTGGCGTCTTGCGGCAAGTTGGGTTGCTGCAGAACAGAGACTTTTTTCAGCGTGCGTGTGGCTTCAAGACGCCCCTGTTCCAGCGCAGTCAGTGCAGTCTTGTACATGTCCAGGTCAAACTTGGACTGCAACTCGAGCTGCGCAAAGGCTTCAGCCGTACGATTCAGGGTTTTGCCACCCGGAGCGGCCAGCTTGGCCTGCTCCTGCGCGATCTGCTTTTCCAAAGCGTCGATGCGCTGATTCAGCAAAACGATGTTGGGATGGTCCGCAACCAGATAGGCTTGCATGGCAGCGCGCTGGGCCTGCAGGTCCGCCATCTGCCCTTGCAGATTGGCCACGATGGCAGCAATCACCTGGGCTGCAGCTTCGGGAGAAATCATTCCCTTTTTGTCCTGAAACTCCAGCAATGCACGGCGCGAGGCCAGCACCTTGCTGTTTAGAGCTTGCACCTGCCCTTCCAGAAAGGTAACTTGGTCCTGGGCAATCGCATGTGCCATGTGGTTCATGAAACGTTCGCCCTCTTGCACCAGCATTTGCGAAATCTGCTGCGCCTTTTCTGGTTCATAGGCTTGCGACTTGACGACCAGCACCCCCGCAAACTCGTCGTATTCCACCTGCACACGGCGCAGGTAGTAGGCATAGAAATTTTCACGACTGGCCTCAGCACCCTGCCACATGCGGGAGAACCAGTCACCTTGTGATCCAAAGTGTTCGCGCAGGTGCAACGTGGTGTCCAGCTTTTCGGCCATGTCGGGTGAGCGCAGGTGCTCACGCAGCAGAAGCTGATCGTCACGGTTGCTCCCTGTTGAGCCAGAAATCAGACTCCCCAGATCAATCGCCGCACCGCTGTGGAGGTTGGTACTCTGAATGATGAGACGCGACTCGGACACATACCGATCCGAGGCAATGCCCAGCCAGTAAACAGCCGTACAGACACACGCTGCGGCAGTAATTGAACGCAAGGGAGAGCGGCGCAGCCATTGTTGAACTGGGCCGCGCAAAGTAGAGGCGATATTCATGAAGTGGAAACGGAAGTGCTGTCGTGGTAGGCGCGCAAGGCGTCGTCAATCTGATCAAACCAATGGGCTTGCCCGCGGTGCAGCCACACACCTGCCTGGCAAAAATCTTTCAACGTCGCCTCGCTGTGCGAAACCATGATGACGCTGGCCTTGCCTACCTTATCCTTGAATGCCTTGGAAGCCTTGGCCTGAAAAGACCTATCCCCCGCAGCAGTGATCTCATCGGAAATATAGACATCAAAATCGAACGCCAGTGATAAACCAAATTGCAGGCGCGATTTCATGCCAGAAGAATAGGTTTTGATAGGCTCATCAAATGCCGATCCGATTTCGGCAAAATCCTGAACCTGGGACAGAATGCGGGGAATCTCATGCTCCACGCCGTGGATGCGGGCAACAAACTTGGTGTTCTGCCGGCCAGTCATGCTGCCTTGCAGACCCCCACCAAACCCCATCGGCCAGGACACCTTGCAGTGCCGTCGCACTTCGCCTTTGGAGGGATAGTCCACCCCACCAATGATGCGCAACAAGGTGGATTTTCCGGCCCCGTTGCCGCCCACCAGACCAACACTGAGTCCGGCAGGAATACGAAGATTGACACCCTGGAGCACCCAGGGCCCCATTCCATGGTCTGTGTAATAACGTTTGTGGATATCGAGAACTTCAATCATTTACTGCATCACCAAGCGCTGATTGAAGCGCCGAAACAACGCCAACCCCAGAAACAGCAACACCAGCGCACACTGATAGGCATATACCAGATCCAGACCGGCAACTGAGTGGTAATAAGGTGCAAAGCCCACGCGGGATGCCTCAATCGCATGCGCGATCGGGTTCAACAGTAACCAATCCAGATAAGGGGACTGAACCAGCGAAAGGGGGAAGACGACACCCGAAACCATCATCAACGGCATCATGATGAAGTTGATGATGCGCTCGGTCTCTGGCACCAGTTTGATGAGCACCCCAAAGATCATGCCCAAACCCAGGGCGCATAACCAAGCCAGCGTAAAGGCTTCCAATACATTCCAGCCGCTAGCGGGCCAGTCCATCCACCCCATTACGGCACCCGCAGCAAATACCGTGGCGCTGATCAACAGCATGGTGACACCCTCAACCACGGAGCGCACCAGCACTACATCTGCAGGCCGCACCTGACGGTAGGCAAAGAGTGAGCTGTTCGCATCCACCCCGTTCTGCACCTGTGACACAGTGCGCCGGAATGTCATGAAAACCAGCATTCCGCTGGCAATCCATAAAGGGGTTTCAATGCCGCCGACATGGCGAACCCTGATGACTGTGAATATGAGAATCAGCCACAGCACATTGGCCACAGGCTCCAGAACCAGCCAGACCCACGCCATACGCGAGCCAAACATGCGCACGATGGATTCACGCAGAAATAATGCTTTCCACACCGCCCCTGCTGCTTTGAAAATATTATTCATTACCCTCTCTTGCAGATCCTTGCATTAGTATTTATATTTATAAATTAATATGAATATATTTATGCAGAACTTATCAAACAATATTATAATGTTAAATAAAAATATATTTATCAACATCAATATGGCCAGCGATTATAAATGTCAAAAGTTGTACCATCTTGTTTCGTAAGAAATTTTTACCTTTTGTTGACATAACACCGTGTCAGATGTATGCCTCTAGCAAAGACCAAAAGGAATAAAAAACAGAACAAACGTTCGATTTTTGGCACCCCCCCCCCCAGCATCACTCGGACCTTCGCTAGACCTACGCGGTCAGTGGGCCGGTCCCGGCAACGCTGCTTGGGACGCAGTCAGCACCCATCACCTCTTTGGCACGGAAAACGACCAACGGATACAGACGGCAACGCGCATGGCGATCAATAACTCTTGCAGGTCAACTACGTGATATGCGTCCTCGGTTACACGCGCTGCCAAGGCGGACCAATGCAACAGCCACCGCGGAGGATCATCGCCATCCAGGCCGGGAAGAAAACGCCTGAACCGCCGTTTTTCCTCCACGGTGCAAGCACGCTATGTTACAAACTAGGCCGTGCCGCTGTTGGCACGGCTGATGTTTGCCCAATGGCCCGTTCACTGCTCGGACTCCGCCCTGCAGCCTCCCAGACCCCGCTGGAGCTGTACACCACCACCCCGCTCCAGACTCCCCTGAACGGTGCCGCGCTGCAGGCCCGCTTGCGGCAAAAGCGTTCTTCGGCCTATGTGCAGGCCGTGACACAGCTGGATGCCGGTGGACACGTGCACAGCCCTGCCGCCACCCAGGCCTTGATCGATGCCATCCGCAATGAATTGCCCGATGTGTCGATCGATGCACTGCCCTTTGGCATCGTGTCCCGCTGCTATCTGGGCGCCCCCTATGAAGTGCATACCCTGGACTGCAGCGGCAGCATCATCCAGCACTACAAGACCCATGAAAGCCTGCCCTCCACGCTGGAGCGGGCGCGCAGCCTGGCCCAGCACCCGGCTTACGCCTTCATTGAAGTCTATGGATCCCGCCTTATCGCGGTCAGCTCCTCCGGGCAGACCGCGCTCATTGACCTTTGACCTCTCCGTGCTTGCCCTATGAGTTCTGAACGCATCATCCAGGTTGCAGACCTGTCCTTGATCCTCGGGTCGCTTCGCTCCTTGCAAAGCGATATCGGCACCGTCTCCAACCAGGTGGACAACGTCGGCCACGACCTGTCGCAGACCCGTGCCGAACTGTCGCGCCTGGAGCAGGCTTTCGCAGACTTCGTCGAAGCAGACCTCAAGGCCAAGGAACTGTCGCTGGCCGAAACCCGCCAGGTGAAGATCCGCCAGGAAATCGAAAACACCTTCGGGCAGAACGCCGTGGTGCGTCGCCAGGCCACCGGCATCCTGCAAGCCTCCGACATTCAGCTGGTGCGCCAGGAAACCATTCGTGGGGCAACGGAAGAGCTGATGCTCTCGACCCCCCGCTACTGGCTGGCACCGGCCCTGGTGGCCTTGGCCGCCTGGCTGGGAGACAACCGCGATCTGGCCCAGCGCGCGCTGGCCGAAGCGGTGCGCCGTGACGACGAAAAGACCTCGCTGTTCTTTGCCCTGATCTCCCGCCGTGCCGGCCGCAGCGAAGCCAACCGGACCTGGCTGGACCGCTACTTCGGACTCCAGAATCCACACCAGCTCGACCGCCAGACCGTGGTGATGGTCGATGCCATGGCCAATGGTGTCTTCAATGCGGACACCACACAGCTGTGCTCCAAGCGCATCACCGCCTGGATCGAAGAACTGTCGCAGCAGGCGGGATTTGCCGAGGCACAGCGCAGCCAGTGGAGCGACGCCTTGCGCTCCAAGACCTCCCACGCAGACCATGCGGACGACTATCCCCATCTGTCGCGCTTCAGCCCCACCTGGGGTGCGCTGGGCACTTCGCTCAACGAAGCCTCCATGCAATCGGCGGTGCTGCAGCATTTCGAGCAGGTCTTTCAAGGCGAGATCAAGCCCGCCAGCAGCGTGCTGGTGGCCGTGGACGATCTGCTGACCAAACTGGTCACCCGCTTTGACGATGAGGAGCTGCCACTGCGTCGCCAGGAAGAACTGTGCCGACTGATCATTGAAGAAAGTGGCGACAAGCGTGCCGCCCAGAGCCGCTACGACCTGCAAAGCAAGACGCTGGACACCCAGGTGGACTTCACCCAGCTGCTGACCAATGCCGCCATGCACCCCGAAACCTCGCATGTCACGCGGGCCACGCAGCGCTTTGCGATTGCACATTCGCGCGACTGGATTCTGGATGCCCACAGCGATGTGACCGCCAAGGCACGGCAAAAGGTGCCACAACGCATTGATCTGCAGCTTGAAGACTGGAGCGGCCAGACCGGTGCCGGAGAAAACGAGGCAGAGCTGCTGGCCAGCCTGGCCGCCCATCTGGACCAACGCGAAGCCGAGGCACTGGCAGGTGCCAAGCTGGGACTCAAGCACTGGGGCGCCGTTGCCATCGGTGCCGTTCTGGTGCTGATGAGCGTGTCCTACGGCATGGTCTCGCTAGTGCTGGGGCTGGCCGCACTGGGCTGGGCCTATCTGGGCCACCGCACCGTGCAGAAACTGCGCATCAAGATCCGCGACGACTTTGCGCGCCTGAAGACCCAATCGGCACAGGCATTGCGCGCCTGCATGGCAGAGACCGTGGAGTTGCGCCGCGACCTGGCGCAGCGTGATGGCGTTTCGGCCCATGTGACGGCCCTGCTGGAAAGCATCAGCCCGGCACAGCATCTGCTGTCCGGTCACGACAACGTGCGCCGCGTCATGGCCGCCTAATCACACCAGGATTCCCTATGCCCCGAGACCTCTTTTCCACCGTGGCGCCTGCGACGCCGGACGCCTCCAGCCCCGCCGTGGCGACGCCTTCCGTGCAACCCGCACCAGTTGCAGCCCAAGCCGTACCACAACCTGACCGCGATGCGCTGGCGGGAGCGTTGCCTGACTGGGATCTCCTGCCGGGTTCGCCCTTTGTGCGCCGCATCAAGTGATACGAGGCTGGTTTTCCCGCCCTGTTGATACAGCATCGCCTGCCGCAGAATCCGCTGCAGGCGATGCCCCACAGTCCTACGCCCAATGGAGCCAGTGCCTCGATGCCCTGGCCAGAGAGGACAACGACGCAGCTTGCCTGCTGCAGCTCGAGAACGGTCAGCTGGAGTGGACTGCGGGTGTGGCCCCCATGCTGGGCAAACGGATCAGCGAAGAAGTCCAGCGCCGGCTGCAACGCTGCTCCGACCGGTTGGCACGTGATCTGCGCCTGGGGGCGCAGGAAACCCTGATCGTGCGCGCCGTGCTCCAGGGACGCGTGCAACTGGGTTTTGTCCACCGGCTGTGCCAACTGCCGGTGCTACCCGCGACTACGCAGCAGCACCTGCAAAGCGAAATTTTCAAATTTGCCGAGCGCGCACAGAAATCGCTGGAAGACACAGCCAAGGCCGACCGCAGCGGACAGCTGGCCACCCTGTTGCGCAACAACCCGCTGACGGGCTATGACCGCACGCCGGCGTCCTCCAGCCCCCTTCATAACGCGCCGCCGGCAGCAGCCGCCCTGCCTCCGGCCACGGCCACAGCGGCTGCACCCCGCAGGCGCAACATCCTGAACTGACCATTGCTTCCATGAGCGACACCGCCGAATTCAAAGCCACGCTGACGCGCTATCTCAAGGCGCGCATCCCCTTCATCTCCATCCGCAGCGCCGAGCGCAGCCGGGTTCTGGAACTGCTGCGTGACGTCGGCGCCACGCTGCAGGCTCCGATCTATGTGCACACGCTGTCCCAGGGGACACGCGAACTCGGCAGCAACCGCTCCGTCAACGACGACCGCTCCGTGACAGGTGCCGTGGACTTCGCCAGCCAGCAGTTCGCCCAGCGCCAGAATCTCACCGCGACCCTGACCGAAGTCTCGGACATTGAAGACGACACACCGGCGGCGCGCCACCTGCTGGATGTCGTCATGCTGGCAGCCGAGAACAGTGGCTCGGTCATCGTGATCACCACCAAGCCGGTCTGGGGCCAGCTGCAGCGCGCAGGGATGTCGCTGGTGCTCTCCGCCCCCACCGAAGACGAGATGCTCGGCATCATTCGTGACAATCTCAACGCCTACCGCGAGCATTTTCCCATCGAATGGGACGATGCCGACGAGCGCCGTGCCGCAGCCGCACTCGCGGGGGTATCGCGCATCGAAGCGGAGAACATCATTGCGACCTTGCTGGCCAACGGCCGCATCACCAAGGCCGACATGGTCGAGGTGATGCATGCCAAGGACCGTATTTTTGCCGACATCTCCGGCATCGAGCGTGTCAATGTGCGCAGCAGCAGCCTGAACGTGGGCGGATTGGGAGGCCTCAAAGCCTGGCTGGACAAGGAACAACCCCTGCTCACCGCGGATCTGCGCGAACGTGGCATCCGGCCACCCCGTGGCGTGCTGCTGGTTGGGGTGCCCGGCTGCGGAAAATCGCTGTCTGCCAAGGCCATTGCAGCCAACTGGGGACTGCCGCTGTACCGCCTGGATCTGTCCACCATCCATGGGCAGTACCTGGGGCAAAGCGAAACCCGTCTGAAGGATGCGCTGAGCACCGCCGACCATGTGGCGCCCTGCGTGCTGTGGATCGACGAAATTGAAAAAGGCCTGGCAGGCGCCGGAGGTAGCGGCGATGGCGGCACAGCCACCCGCTTGGTCGGCCAGTTCCTCTACTGGCTGCAGGAATCCCTGGCCCGCGTCTTTGTGGTTGCCACCGCCAACGATGTGTCCAAGCTGCCACCGGAACTGCTGCGCCGGGGCCGGTTTGATGAACTGTTCTTTGTCGATCTTCCCACCCCGGCAGAGCGCCGCGAGATCATCGGCATCTACACCCAGCGCGGCTTGCGGCAGGAAGTCCCTGCTGCGCTGCTGGACGAAATGGTGGAGCTGTCCGATGGCTTTGCCGGCTCCGACCTGGAGTCGGCCGTGCGCGAGGTGGTCAAGGAAGCGTACCTGCGCGGCGACGAGGTCGTGACGGCGGAGCTTTTCCGCCGGAGCTTCACCAATGTGGTGCCCTTGTCCAAGACAGCGCCGGAGCAGATCGAAAGCATCCGGGCCTGGGGGCGGGAACGTGCCGTTCCGGCATCGGGCCAGCCCATCGGCGCGGCCACGCAGCAAGTCCGCGCCCGTCGCCAGGTTCTGGCCTGAGGCACCGCCAGCGCACCCGTGCGGTGCGCGCTGTCCTGCTGGCGCCCGGCCCTCGGCTCAGGGCTGGGCGCTAGACGCCCTGCCCATCCCTTATTGCCGCAGCCAGTGTGCCAGCCCCGGCAGAGCGGCCTGCGTTGCGGCATATCCAGCATCCATCGCCTCTTTGGCACGGTGGAAGTCCAGCAGACCCAGATGCGCCAGGCGCGGGGCAATCACCAGTTCGGGCGGGTCACCGGCCATGCGGCTGCGCGTGATGCGCATCTGCATGATGTTGACGCTGGTCATCACCACATCCAGCACCGAAGGAATGCGCATGCCATCCACCAGCGGGCTATTGGCGACGGCCGGTGGCGCACCGACGCCAGGGATCCAGGAGGTCAAGCGCTTGGACCAAGGCTTGCCGGGGGACGGCATGACGGCCCCTGCATCCTCCACCGCTGTGCCACCGGCTGGTGGCACAGGGTAAGGCGGCGTCCTGTTCAACATGCCGTCCCCCTCCTCGTCACCATCTTCTGTCTGCTGGTGGCGTGGTGATGGAATCGGTGGCGGAGCCTCCTGTACCGCCAACGGCTGCATGTGGCGTTGCATCAGGTCAACATTCAGATCCACGGCGATCACGATGTCCGCCCCCATGGCACGCGCCAGCGAAGCCGGCACCGGATTGACCAGACCGCCGTCCACCAGCAAGCGCCCTTCGCGCAGTACCGGGGTAAACAGGCCGGGCAGTGCGATCGAGGCACGCACTGCATCAGCGATCGAGCCCTGGCGCATCCACACCTCGGCGCCGG
The DNA here is from genome assembly GCF_002479375.1 of Comamonas sp. UBA7528. Classification (NCBI taxonomy): domain Bacteria; kingdom Pseudomonadati; phylum Pseudomonadota; class Betaproteobacteria; order Burkholderiales; family Comamonadaceae; genus Comamonas; species Comamonas sp. UBA7528. The sequence continues at coordinate 302,284 of NZ_DLMU01000004.1, read as the reverse complement.
AATGCAGGTCGGTGGCCACGGCACCAAACGGAATGGGAGAGTTCTCGATATCGAAATCGGCGAAATTGCGGCGCCAGAAGCTGATCAGCTTCTCTCCCTTGAGCATGCCTCCGGCCAGATTGAAGTCCATGAAACCGAACACATCGCGCATGCCCAGGCCCTGCACCCAGTCGGCAAAGCGCTCCAGCTCGCCACCGGCATAGGCAGCCCCTACCAGCGCACCTATGGAGCTACCGCAGACCACATCGGGCTGTATACCCGCATCCCGGAGCGCCCGCAGCACGCCAATGTGCGACCAGCCACGGGCCGAGCCGCTGCCCAGCGCCAAGCCCAGTTTGGGGGTACGCCGGGTCAATGCCATCAGGAGCCTCCGTCCACGTTGCTGCCTTGCAGCAGGGCCAGCATGCCTGCCTCGTCCAGGACCTTCACGCCCAGTTCCTCGGCCTTGGCCAGCTTGCTGCCGGCATCTGCCCCGGCTACCACATAGCTGGTCTTCTTGCTGACCGAGCCGGCCACCTTGGCGCCAGCGGCTTCCAGCATGTCCTTGGCTGCATCGCGCGTCAGCGTGGGCAAGGTGCCGGTCAGCACCACCGTCATGCCAGCCAGGATCTGGGCCGGTTTTTCGGCCGGGGCGCCCTCTTCCCAGTGCACCCCGCAGGCACGCAGCTGCTCCACCACCTCTCGGTTGTGGGGCTGCGCAAAAAAGGTATGGATGCTGTCCGCCACAATGGGACCGACGTCACGCACTTCCAGCAGTTGTTCCACGCTGGCGTCCATGATGGCATCCAGCAGGCCGAAGTGCCGGGCCAGATCCTTGGCCGTGGCCTCCCCCACATTGCGGATGCCCAGCCCGAACAGAAAGCGCGGCAGCGTGGTGGACTTGGATTTTTCCAGAGCATCCAGCACGTTCTGCGCCGATTTTTCGGCCATGCGGTCCAGCGCCACCAGCGATGTCAAACCCAGCTTGTACAGATCGGGCAGCGTGCGCACCACATTGCCATCCACCAGCTGGTCCACCAGCTTGTCGCCCAAGCCTTCAATGTCCATGGCACGGCGGGCAGCAAAATGCAGCAGTGCTTCCTTGCGCTGGGCTGCACAGAACAGCCCGCCGGTGCAGCGGTGGTTGGCTTCGCCTTTTTCGCGCACCACCGCACTGCCGCAGATGGGGCAGGCAGCAGGCATGCGGAAATTGGGCACATAGGCGGCCCGCGTACCGGGCACTCTGCCGACGACCTCGGGAATCACGTCCCCCGCGCGGCGCACGATCACGGTGTCCCCCACGCGCACGCCTTTCTTGCGCGTCTCGAACAGGTTGTGCAAAGTGGCGTTGGTCACCACCACCCCGCCGACCGCCACCGGCGCCAGGCGCGCCACAGGGGTGAGCTTGCCGGTACGCCCCACCTGTACGTCGATGCCTTCCATCACGGTGGGCATCTCTTGGGCCGGGTATTTGTGGGCCACGGCCCAGCGCGGCTCGCGCGTCACAAAGCCCAACTGGCGCTGCAGGGCCAGGCTGTTGACCTTGTAGACCACGCCGTCGATTTCATACGGAAGCGTGGCGCGCTCGGCCCCCATGCGGGTGTGAAATGCCACCAGCTCGGCAGCGCCATGGGCAATCTGCACCTGCGGCGCCACCGGAAATCCCCATGCCTTGAGCTGCTGCAGCAGGGCGTAATGGGTGCCAAACTGAGGCCCTCCCTCAGCCACCGGCGTGACATCCCCCATGCCGTAGGCAAAGAAGGACAGCGGGCGCTGGGCGGCGATATTGCTGTCAAGCTGGCGCACGGCACCGGCCGCCGCGTTGCGCGGGTTGGCAAACAGCTTGGCACCTGCGGCCTCCTGGCGGGCGTTGAGCTTTTCCAGATCCGCACGGCGCATGTACACTTCGCCGCGCACTTCCAGCACCGGTGGTACGCCACCCACGCCCGTCGGCAGGGTCAATGGAATCTGGCGGATGGTGCGGATATTGTGCGTCACCTCCTCGCCCACCTCACCATCACCGCGGGTGACGGCATGGACCAGACGGCCCTGCTCGTAGCGCAGGCTCATGGCCAGACCGTCGAACTTGGGCTCGCACACATACTCCACTGCCGGCGCGCTTTCGTCCAGCTCCAGCTCGCGGCGGATACGGGCATCAAAGGCTTCGGCGCCTGTGGCTTCGGTATCGGTCTCGGTACGGATGGACAACATGGGCACCACGTGGCGCACCGGCGTCAAGCCGTCCAGCACGGCACCGATCACACGCTGCGTAGGGGAATCCGGGGTGATGAGCTGCGGATAGGCCCCTTCCAGGCCCTGCAGCTGCTGGAACATGCGGTCGTATTCGCCGTCGGGCACGGTGGGCGCATCCTGCACATAGTATTCATGCGCCCACTGCTGCAACTGGGCACGCAGCGCCTGCACCTTGGCCACGACCGCCTTGGGAGCCGGCGTAGCGCTTGCACTGGGCGTTTCACCCGAAAAAAGATCAAAATTTTCGGTCATCAGACTTCAATGGTTCAATACGCTGCGCGCGGCAGGCATGCGGGCTCCCCCATCCTCGCCCGAAAGAGCGATGGCGTAAAGCCCAGGCCACACCTGCGCAACCAGCGCGGCCTCGTCAGAGGCAGAGCCGCACGCAAGGGCCGCCTGGCACCGGCGCGGCCGTTTCGTCCCGCATCGCCACGCGACGCAATCGCGTGGAGCAGGCCGCGTCGGGCGACTCTGGGGAAATGCCTTAATTAAACAAACGGCGTGCCAGCATGGATCCGGCAGACAGTTCGCGCTGGTCCAGCTGGTCGTACAGCAGTTCCAGATCGCCAGCAATGGGCTCCAGCACCTGAGGGTGCAGCGGCTGGCCGTTCTGGTCGCACAGCACGCCATCCATGGCTTCACACAGCGCCTGCGCCACTTCGCGCAGCTTGGCAAACGGTTGCTCGGTGCGCGGCACCTGGGGTACGTCCAGACTCAGCATCACCTCATGGAAGGCAGTGCGATCCAGATCGGCGGCCTGGGCGGCCTGGGCATCAAACGCCAGCACCAGCAGCGGGTAATTGCCCGGCACCGGCGACGGCAGCATCATGCGGCCCGGCATATTGGTCATCACAAAGCCCAGCTGACCGGCATGCTGGCGCACATAGCCCGGGCTCCAGGCGGCAGTACGTGCGCGCAGCATGAAGCTCAGCTGCGCATCGTGCTCGCTGGCGAACTGGTCCAGCTCTCGCGCCCGGCCCACTTCGTGCAACATGTCGGGCAGCTCCAGCGCCCCGTTCAGCGCATCAGCAAAGGTCTGGGCCTTGGCGGCAAACTCGGAGAACTCGATCTCGTTGAGCGCACCGGTGCGGTTGGCCAGTTGCACGCCCGCCTGGAAGGCGTTGTAGCGCTGGCCGGCGCGCACGCTTTCCCAGTCGCGCGTGGCCTCGTTGAAGCCTTCGATGCGGAAAGGCTTGCTACCCGCCCGGCGCGTGGTGGGCTGCACCTGCAGTGCCGCCTCGCCGGAAACGCTTTGCTCCATCTGGATGGGCGCGATGGCATCGATCAGTCCATCGAGCGCCAGCTTGCGTTCGGCCGGCAATGGCTGGTGCACCGGCGCTGCAGCTGCGGTCTGTGCCGGAGATGGTTCCTCCGCCCCAGCACCGCTGGTCACCGGGGCCACGGCCTTGTCCGGCTGCGGCGCAGCCACGGGTGCCTCGAACTCCGGCTTGTCCGGCATGGCATCCAGCAGCGGATCGTGCAGCGGCGTGCTCAGCGGCTGGGTAGAAGCCTGGCGCATATGGGGGGGCAGATCCGTCACGTCCACACCGTCCAGCGCAGGCTCGAAGCGGGCCGCATCTTCAGCGCCCTGGCGGGCTTGTTCGTCCCGGTCCGCACGTTTGGGGGCGTGGCGACGGGTGTTCCATGCGTTGTAGGCCACGATCAGGCCGAGCAGGACAACGCCCACGACGGCCAGACTGATTTGCAGGGTGCTCATGAATGGGTCTGTTTCGTTTTCAAGCCTCGGCCATGGACAGCGCGGACTCCATGTCCACGGCCACGATGCGGGAGACACCTTGCTCCTGCATGGTCACGCCGATCAGCTGTTGCGCCATTTCCATGGCGATCTTGTTGTGACTGATGAACAGGAACTGGGTGCCCTTGCTCATGCTGGCCACCAGTTTGGCATAGCGCTCGGTATTCGCATCGTCCAGGGGGGCATCCACCTCGTCGAGCAAACAGAACGGCGCCGGGTTGAGCTGGAAAATGGCGAACACCAGCGCAATCGCCGTGAGCGCCTTCTCGCCACCTGACAGCAGGTGGATGGTCTGGTTCTTCTTGCCCGGTGGCTGGGCCATGACCTGCACGCCTGAATCCAGGATTTCATCGCCGGTGATGATCAGCTTGGCATTGCCGCCGCCGAACAGCTCCGGGAACATGCGGCCAAAGTGGCGGTTCACCGTGTCGAAAGTGCCCGACAGCAGCTCGCGCGTTTCGCCATCGATCTTCTTGATCGCGTCTTCCAGCGTCGTCATGGCGCGGGTCAGGTCGTCCATCTGCGCGTCCAGGAAGGTCTTGCGCTCCCGTGCGATCTGCAGCTCTTCCAGTGCGGCCAGATTGACGGCACCCAGGGCGGCAATCTCACGGTGCAGGCGGTCGATATCGCCTTGCAGGCCATGCAGGCGCACATTGCCTTCCGCAATGGACTGGGCCACGGCGGCCAGATCGGCATTGGCCTCGGTCAACAGGCCTTCGAACTGCTCCACCCCCAGGCGTGCGGCCTGCTCCTTGAGCTGGAATTCCGTGATGCGCTGGCGCAGCGGATCCATGCTGCGCTCCAGCTGGGTGCGGCGCTCGTCGCTGGCACGCAGCTTATTGGTCAGGTCATCGTATTCGCTGCGGCAGGCGGCCAGGGCCTGCTCGCGCTCCATCTTCAGATTCAATGCATCCTGCAGACCGCCTTGGGCTGCCGCATCGTTCAAGCGCCCCTGCTCGGCCACGGCGCGCTCACGCTCCTCGGCCAGGGCCTTGCTCTGCTGCATTGCCGTTTCCATGGTGCGCTGCAACTCGCCCTTGCGCGCTTCCACGCTGCGCTGGCTGAAGGTGGCTTCCTGCGCACGGCGTTCCAGCGTGCGCTGCTGTTCGCGGCATTCGGCCACTTTCCGTTCGCACTCGATCACGCGTTCATCCAGCTGGGCATGGCGCTCCTGGCTGTCGGCCAGTTGCATGTCCAGCTCTTCAAACCGGGCCTCGGCCGCCACGGCGCGCTCCTGCAGCTCTTCGAGCTGGGCCGCCACTTCCCCCAGGTCCGCGTCCAGCTGGGCCGTGCGGGCACGCGCCTGCTCGGCCAGTTGGCTCAGTCGCAGCGACTCCACCTGCAACTCGTGCGCGCTCTGCTTGGCCTCCGACGCTTCGCGCCGTGCCGTCACCAGGCGCTGCGACGCATCGGCATACGCGCTTTCTGCGCGGGCCAGGGCCATGCGGGATTCTTCGTGGATCAGTGTCTGAGCGCGGAGCTCTTTTTCCAGATGCTCAATTTCCTGCGCCCGTGCCAGCAGACCGGATTGCTCGGAATCCTGGGCATAGAAACTCACGCTGTGTGCCGTCACGGCGTGCCCGGTGGGCACGTAAATGGTTTCACCAGGCTGCAGGCTGGCGCGGCGGGTCAGCGCCTCGTCCAGCGTCGGTGCTGTGTAGCAACCGGTCAGCCAATCGATCAGCACGGCCTGCAGGCCGGCATCGCTGATGCGCAGCAGGTCCGACAGACGGTTGACGCCTTGTCCGTTCTGCGCAGCAGTGGCCGATGGCTTGTTGTAGAAGGCCAGCCGGGCGGGCGGCGCATCGTGCCCTCCGGCGCCCAGAAAGCCACGCACCATGTCCAGGCGGCCGACTTCCAGTGCACCCATGCGTTCGCGCAGTGCGGCTTCCAGGGCGTTTTCCCAGCCGGGCTCCACATGCAGGCGGCTCCACAGTCCCTGCAGACTGTCCAGCCCGTGCTTGGCCAGCCAGGGCTGGAGCTTGCCGTCGGTCTTGACCTTTTCCTGCAGCGCCTTAAGGGCCTCCATGCGCGCAGCCAGATCGGCCTGGCGGGCGCCTTCCTGGTTCAGCGCCTGTTGCCGTTGGCGGCGCTCATCATCGAGCTGGGGCACACTGTCCTGCAGCTCCACCAGCGCCGCTTCGGCCATTTCGGCCAGCTCGGCCGCTTCTTCATACTGCTGGCGAAGGTTGGTGACGCGGGTTTCGTCCGGTGCAGCCAGTGCATTGCGGTCGGCACGCAGGCGTTCGTGCCGGGTCTCCAGCTGGCGAGACTGTTCGCTAGTGCTGCGCTGCTCGGCAGCCAGCACCTGGATTTGCTGCTGTACCTGAGTAACCAGCTGGCGTTGCTCGTTGGCCTTGGTCTGGGCAGTGCGGTGCGCATCCTCCAGATCGGGCAGCTGCATCGATTGCTCTTCGAGCTGGGCTGCCAGCATCTCCGCCTGCTCTTCGGCATCCATGCCCTGACCGGCCAGGGTTTCCAGTTCGATCTCGGCCTCTTCGCGGCGCGTGCTCCAGGCGGCAATCTGCTCGCCCAGCTGCTGCAGGCGCTGTTCCACACGCTGGCGACCTTCCACCACATAGCGGATCTCGGCTTCCAGCCGGCCCACTTCCGCCGTGGCTTCATACAGCTTGCCCTGGGCCTGGTTGACGGTGTCCCCGGCCGCATAGTGGGCCTGGCGGATGGTCTCCAGATCGGCCTCGATCTTGCGCAGCTCGGCCATGCGCGACTCCACCTCGTTGACCGCTTCCAGCCCTTCTGTGCGGATCTTGGCCATGTCGGCTTCGGCATCGGCACGCTTGAGGAACCACAGCTGCTGCTGCTTGAGCGTCACGCTGCCTTGCAGGGCGTTGTACTGGGCAGCCACTTCGGCCTGCTTTTCCAGTTTTTCGAGGTTGGCGTTCAGCTCGCGCAGAATGTCTTCCACGCGGGTCAGGTTCTCACGCGTATCTGACAGGCGGTTTTCGGTCTCGCGACGGCGTTCCTTGTACTTGGACACGCCCGCCGCTTCTTCCAGGAACAGGCGCAACTCTTCGGGGCGGGACTCAATGATCCGGCTGATGGTGCCCTGGCCGATGATGGCGTATGCGCGCGGGCCCAGACCGGTGCCCAGGAACACGTCCTGCACGTCACGGCGACGCACCGGCTGGTTGTTGATGAAATAGCTGCTGTTACCGTCACGCGTGAGCACGCGCTTGACGGCGATTTCGGTGTACTGCCCCCACTGCCCCCCGGCACGGTGGTCGGCGTTGTCGAACACCAGCTCCACGCTGGAGCGGCTGGCCGGCTTGCGGTGGGTGGTGCCGTTGAAAATCACGTCCTGCATGGACTCGCCACGCAGCTCACTGGCCTTGGACTCCCCCAGCACCCAGCGCACCGCATCCATGATGTTGGACTTGCCGCAGCCATTCGGCCCCACCACACCCACCAGTTGCCCAGGGAGCAGAAAATTGGTGGGTTCGGCAAAGGATTTGAAGCCAGCAAGCTTGATGGAATTAAGGCGCACGGGTCAGATCAGTGGCAGAGGAATGGTATGGGAGAGTGCGAAGCGGAAAACAGGCCCGCATGATACCGCGCTTGGCTGCAGGCCAACCGCATGGGCCACGCCAGCAGACTTCAAGTCAAATGGGCGCTTTATCCTTTCACAGAAACGACATGAAGCTATGGATTCAGAAGCAACGCCACGGCACGTTGGGCGGCACTTTTCTGGCGCCATGCCTGGTCGCCACGCACCGCATCGTGCTCCGCGGTCCCGAATCCACCCCGGACGCGGCCGTGGAGCGGTGGCCCAGGCCAGGCGCGCAGCGTGCGCCAAGGGCCTTGAATCAGGCGCCGCGCGGCCCAAAGGCAATGATGGCCATGCCGCCCAGGCAGACCAGGCCGCCCACCACATCCCAGGTGCTGGGCCGCACGCCGTCCACGGCCCACAGCCACAGCAGCGCCGCCGTCACATACACCCCGCCGTAAGCCGCGTAGACCCGCCCACTGGCGTCAGGGTGCAAGGTGAGCAGCCAGGCAAACAGGCCCAGGCTGGCAGCCGCCGGCAGCAGCAGCCAGGCGCTGCCCCCCTGACGCAGCCACAGCCAGGGCAGGTAGCAGCCCACGATTTCGGCCAGGGCCGTCAGCAGGTACAGGGCAAATGTGCGCATGGGAAAGACAGAACCGCCACTAAATGACGGTGTCCGGTGTAAAAGAATCCACAAACCATAGCATGCAGTGCAGATGGAAAGCCCCGCTGGGGCTCATTTCCCTCGGAATAGGTGTTGGCGATCACGCCGTCCCTGCGCAGCCTCGCGCTGCAGCTCCGCTGCAGCCCAGCCTAGTCAAGGAACTGGACATCCATCACCATTCGTCCGGTCTGCGGTGGCCGGAGTCACCAGCGCGCCAGTCAGGCGATGGCGGTGTGCTCCACGCCACTGAACTGGGCCACCCAGGTTTCGAACTGCGCCACCGGCACAGCCGGACTGAACAGATAGCCCTGCCAGGCATGGCAGCCGTTGGCATCCAGGAAATCGCGCTGGGCTGCGGTTTCCACGCCTTCCGCAATCACCCGCAGCCCCAGCGAGCTGGCCAGGGCAACGATGGTCTTGGCAATCGCCTGGTCGTTGGCATTGGTCAGCACTTCCCGCACAAAGCTCTGGTCGATCTTGAGCTGCTCCAGCGGCAGACGCTTCAGATAGGACAGCGAGGAATAGCCGGTGCCAAAGTCGTCCAGCGAAAAGGCCACGCCCAGGCCGCGCAGTTGCTCCATCTTGCGGATGGTGTCTTCCACATCGGACAGCAGCATGCCCTCGGTCAGCTCCAGTTTCAAACGGTCGGGCCGCACGCCGTGCGAGGCCAGAGCCTGCTCCACATCCTGCACAAACTGCGGTTGCTGGAACTGCAGCGGGCTGACATTGACCGACAGCGCCAGCTCCGCCAGACCCGGGCGCTGCGCCCACTGCGCCAGCTGGCGGCAGGCGGTGTGCAGCACCCAGCGGCCCAGTTGCAGCACCATGCCGTTGTCCTCGGCCAGTGGAATGAACAGTGCGGGCGAGATAAAGCCCTTGACCGGATGCCGCCAGCGCAGCAGCGCCTCGGCCCCCACCACCTGATCGTGCATGACCTGGGGCTGGTAATACAGATCGAACTGGCTTTGCTCGATCGCGTTGCGCAGATCGGCTTCCATCTCCGCGCGAGCGCGGATCGCAGACTGCATGCTGGGGTCGAAGAAGTGCAGCGCGTTGCGCCCGGCACTCTTGGCTTCGTACATGGCCAGGTCTGCCCGCTTGAGCAGCTCTTCCACCGTCTCGCCGGAGCCATGGAACGTGGTGGCCCCCATGCTGACAGTGACGTGGCAAGGCGCGGTACCCAGGATGAAAGGCTCGCGCAGCGCCTCCATCATGCGGCGCCCCAGTTTTTCGGTCTGCTGGGCGGCCTGCAGCGGATCGGCCGGCAGGTTCTCCAGCACGACGGCAAATTCGTCCCCACCCTGGCGGGCCAGGGTGTAACCGGCATGCGGCCCCTGGGCCAGGCAGTGTGACAGACGCTGTGCCACCTGCAACAGCAGCGCATCGCCCTGGTCGTGGCCCTGGGTTTCATTCAGGGTCTTGAAATTGTCGATGTCCAGCAGCAGCAACGCCCCAGCGGTGTTCTGGCGCGGGCAGTGCTGGAGCGCGTCATGCACCCGCTCCAGCAACTGGCGGCGGTTGGGCAGCTGGGTCAGCATGTCGAACAGCGCCAGGTTGCGGATCTTCTCTTCCGCCTGCTTGCGCTGGCTCAGGTCCATCAGCGTAAAGACAAAGTCGCTCTGCACCGGACTGCCAGACAGTTCCATGGCCCGGATCTTGCCATCCTTGCAGTGCACGGCCAGTTCGCAGCCCGGCATCACCCCCTGCACCATCGCTTCGCGCCGTGCCGATTCCACCCAGGCTCGGCTGGTCTGGCGCTGCGATGTATCGGGCTGGATGGCATTCCACCAGTCATCCAGCGTCCGCAAGTCCTCTGGACCGTAGCCGGTCAGCGCCGTGAAACGGTCGTTGGTAGAGAGAATGCGCTGCTGCGCATCCACCATCAGCATCCCCACCGGCAGCGCCTGCAGCATGGCGCTGAGCCGTGCTTCACGCTGCTCCAGTGCAGCCTGCAACTGGCGGCGCTCGGACACGTCCTGCACCACCGAAATATGCTGGCCCAGCAGTTCCTGCTGGCCATCCAGCAAGGGAGATGCAGCCACCTCCACCCAGATCAGCTGTCCATCGCAGCGGCGCATGCGCTTGGACTGCAGATAGTTGGAGATCAGTCCCTGGCGCAGCTCGCTCAGCAACCGGCGTGTATCCTCCACATCCTCGGGCGCACTCAGCTCCAGCACATTGGTGCGCAGCAGCTCTTTTTCACTGAAACCCAGAATCTCACAATAGCGCTGGTTCACCTGCAGCAAGCGCCCAGTTTCCGAGCACACCTTGCTCACCCCCATGCCGCAGTGATGGAACAGATCGTGAAAGCGGTCCATGCTCTCCTGCAATGCCGATTGGGTGTGCTCCACTTCCTGGCGGGCCTGTTGTCGCTGGCGGGCCAGCAAGGCCACCAGCAGCGCCAGCAGTGCACTCGCACCCAGGCCGCCGGCCCCCATCAGCCACGGGTGAGCACTCTCGACCTGGGACAGCAACGCGCTGCGCGGCAGCAACTGCACCCGCCAGATACGGTCGTGCACGGCAATGTCACGCAGCACCGGGGCCAGGGTGGTGGAGGATGCCTCCCAATTGGGCGTGCGATAAATGGTGCGGCGCAAGTTCTCGCCGCCAGGCTGCTGATCGGCACGCCCCAGATCCTCTACGGTCACCGCCACGCCATCGAGCTGCACCGCGTCCAACGCATGTAGCAGCAGCTCGCGCGTCTGCAGACTGATGTTGACTGCGCCCTGGAATACCGGCTCGCCCTGGCCGGCAGGCGTTACAAACACCGGTGCGCGGATCAGCACCCCGGTGGGGTCCTTGTCATCCTGCAGCAAGGTGAATGGCGCTGTCATGGACACCTTGCCGGTGGCACGCGACTGCAACAGGCTCGAGAGGCTTTCGGGCTGCAGATACACATCCAGCCCAGCCAGCGCGGCATTGCCACGCAGCGGCCAGACATAGTCGACCACGGCGTACTCCGAGCGATCGGCCGCAAAGCGGATGCGCAGATCCTGGCGTGTCACCTGACCATCCGCGCGCAGGCTGGCTTCAAAACTGGCCAGCTCGGACGGAGCCAGGATGCGGGTAAAGGTCAGAGCGCGCAGACCGGGGTAACGGCGCGGCACATCCATCTCCACCATGGTGGCGTCGAACTCCTGGCGGCTCAGATAGGGCTTGACCGAAAAGCGCGCCTGCAGGCCTTTGACGATTTCGCCATACGAGTTGACGCTGTGCTCCAGCCCCTGCACCAGGGTATCGATGCGGTGCACCGCGCGCTCGTGCGCCATGGTCTGCACCGTGCGCTGCAGCATCCACGCCAGCACCAGGCTCAGCAAACCACCACCGCATAGCACAGCCCCTGGCAACAACCAGACCGAGACCCACGTGCGCGAAGAAGGAGCAACTGCCATGAAGGGGGAGGAGAAGATCACACAGACGAATAAGACGATAGGCGGCTAAAACTGTGGACCACTTAAAAGCATAGTGCCTTTCTATGTTGCTGAAGGGCTGAATTGATGACTTTTCTATCTAAAACGTCAACACTTTGAAACAGAAATGACTTGAATCAACCTAGGTGTTGTGCGGATGAGCGGTCATCCGGGTGAAAAACACCCTCACCCTCCATCCTCATCCCAGCCAGCCCTGCTTGTTCTGCACCGACTCCTTCAAAAACCGCCACACCGTCTGTATGCGGGGCAAACCCTTGAGCTCTTCCGGCATGCTCATCCAGAACGTGCGGGTGAAGCAGGCTTGCTGGGGCAGCACGCGGCTCAATGTCGGGTCACGGTCGGCCAAAAATGCCGGCAGCACCGCCAGCCCGGCGCCTGCCCGCACCGCCTCATACTGTGCAGTGATGCTGGTGGAGCGGAAGGCAAAGCGCTCCGGGCGGTATAACTGGTCCAGCAGTTGAAGCTCCTTGGAAAACAGCAGATCGTCCACGTAATGGATGAAGCGGTGGTGGCGCAAATCCTCGCGCTGGGCCACCAGCGGGCGGCGGGCCAGGTACTCGCGCTCGCCATACAGGTACAGGCGGTAATCTGCCAGCTTGCTGACCACCACCGTCCCGCGCTTGGGCCGCTCCAGGGAGATCACGATGTCCGCCTCGCGCCGCGACAGGTGCAGCAGGCGTGGCAGCGCCAGCAAGTCCACCGACAGCTGCGGCCACTGCAGCGTGAGCCTGGCCAAGGCCGGCGCCAGCAGTTGGGTGCCCAGACCTTCGGTGGTACCCACACGCACCAGGCCGCTGGGGGCCTCGGCATCATCCACGGCCAGTTCGGCCGCATGCTCCAGTTGGCGGGCTGCCTGGGTCATGGCTTCGATGGCCGGCAACAGCTGGCGGCCGGCCTCGGTCAGTTGGTGACCGTCGGCCCCCCGGGCAAACAGGCTTTTGCCCAGCGTTTTTTCCAGCGCCTGCACGCGTCGCGCCACCGTGGTGTGCTCCACCCCCAGGCTCCGGGCCGCGCCCGCCAGCGTCCCCGCCCGGGCCAAGGCGCCAAAGTGGCGCAATTGTTCCCAATCCATGTTGTCCCTCGCATGACTTAGTACCAGGCTGACACGGCTTGCGCGCCTTGCAATCGACCTTTCTATCGGAATGTCTGTGCAAAAACGCAAACCCTAAGTGCATGAATAGCACTTGTTTGCAGCATTTTGCACATCTAACATGGGATCCACCTCGGGGCTTGTCCGACATGGACGGCAGGCTTCGGCTTCCACACCCATTCCAGGAGACACCCATGAACGCCCCTGACAAGTCCGCCGTGCTGGCCCCCACCGTCAAGCTGATGATCAACGGCCAGTTGGTCGAATCCAAGACCACGCAGTGGCGCAATGTGGTCAACCCCGCCACCCAGGAAGTGCTGGCCCGCGTGCCCTTCGCCACGCCCGAGGAAATCAACCTGGCAGTGAGCAATGCCAAGGAAGCGTTCAAGACCTGGAAGAAGACCCCGATCGGCACGCGCGCCCGCATCTTCCTGAAGCTGCAGCAGCTGATCCGTGAAAACATGAAGGAACTGGCGGCCATCCTGACCGCCGAACAGGGCAAGACCCTGCCGGATGCGGAAGGCGATGTGTTCCGTGGCCTGGAAGTGGTGGAGCACGCCGCCAACATCGGCAATCTGCAGCTGGGCGAGCTGGCCAACAACGTGGCCAATGGTGTCGACACCTACACACTGAACCAGCCGCTGGGCGTGTGCGCCGGCATCACGCCGTTCAACTTCCCTGCCATGATTCCGCTGTGGATGTTCCCCATGGCCATTGCCACCGGCAACACCTTTGTGCTCAAGCCTTCCGAGCAAGACCCCATGGTCACCATGCGCCTGTGCGAACTGGCTCTGGAAGCCGGCGTTCCCCCTGGCGTGCTGAACGTGATCCACGGCGGTGAAGACGCGGTGAACGCCATCTGCGACCACCCCGATATCAAGGCCATCAGTTTCGTGGGTTCCACCAAGGTGGGCACCCATGTCTACAACCGTGCCAGCCTGAACGGCAAGCGCGTGCAGTGCATGATGGGGGCCAAGAACCACGCCATCGTCATGCCCGATGCCAACAAGGAGCAGTCGCTCAACGCCCTGGCCGGTGCCGCTTTCGGTGCCGCAGGCCAGCGCTGCATGGCGCTGTCGGTGGTGGTCCTCGTGGGTGACGCCCAGAAGTGGATCCCCGAATTGGTGGAAAAGGCCAAGACGCTCAAGGTCTCAGGCGGCACCGAAGCCGGCACAGATGTGGGCCCGGTGGTCAGCTGCGCCGCCCTGTCGCGCGTCGAAGGCCTGATCGAGCGCGGCATTGCCGATGGCGCCAAGCTGGAGCTGGACGGCCGCAAGCCCAGTGTCCAGGGCTATGAAAAGGGCAACTTCGTTGGCCCGACCGTCTTCAGCGGCGTCAAGCCCGGCATGAGCGTGTACGACCAGGAAATCTTCGGCCCCGTGCTGTGCATTGCCGAAGCGGCGGACATCGATGAAGCCATCGCCTTCATCAACGCCAACCCCAACGGCAACGGAACGGCCATTTTCACCCAGAGCGGCGCCGCTGCGCGCAAGTTCCAGGAGGAAATCGACGTGGGCCAGGTCGGCATCAACGTGCCCATCCCCGTGCCCGTGCCACTTTTCTCGTTCACCGGCAGCCGCGCATCCAAGCTGGGCGACCTGGGTCCCTATGGCAAGCAGGTGGTGATGTTCTACACCCAGACCAAGACCGTGACCGCACGCTGGTTTGACGACAGCACGACCAGCCACGGTGTGAACACCACCATCAGCCTGAAGTAAGCCGGCAGCAGCAGAAACGATAGCAACAGCTGTCCATGGTCCGGGCATGCAAGCCCGGCTGGCCGCATGGAATCTGGGATGATGCAGACATGTCTTTGCCCGCATCTCCCAGCATGCGCCAGCCGCTGCAGTTCTTCGCAAACCTGTGTGCTGCCGGCCTGCTGACCGTTTCTGCGCTGTACCCCACCACCGCACGGGCCCAGGCCGGTGCGGTCTGCGACCCGCAATCCAGCGCCGTTGCCAGCCTGAACGCCTGCGCCGTGCAGCACTTTCAGGAAGTGGACACGGCCCAGAACATCCTTTACGCCGACGTGATGCGTGCCCTCTCCGTCCATGAACGCCCTGCCCTGCGCCAGGACCAGACCGCCTGGAGCCGGCAGCGCACGCGCGGCTGCAAGGTCCGCCATGCAGCCGACGAAGACCGGGCCGACTGGCCGGCGCGCTACCACCGATGCCTGACGGCCGCCACCGAAGCACGCCGCACCGCGCTGGAACACTGGCTGCACCATGGCGAAAGGCCTCCGCAATGAACGGAGCCAGGCAGCGCGACAGACTGCGACCCACGGATTTTTGATCCGTTGGCCACGCCCCCAGAACAACAACGAAACGGAGACACCCGCCATGGACTTTGAACTCACCGAAGACCAACGCGCCTTTGCCGACACCGCCCGCACCTTCGCCCAAAGCGAACTGGCCCCCCATGCGGCCGAGTGGGACCGCGAAGCCACCTTCCCGCGTGAAGCCATTGCCAAGGCAGGCGAGTTGGGTTTCTGCGGCCTGTATGCCCCCGAAAATGCCGGGGGCCTGGCCCTGCCACGACTGGATGCCACGCTGGTATTCGAAGAACTGGCGGCCGTGGACCCCTCCACCACCGCTTTCATCACCATCCACAACATGGCCACGTGGATGCTGGGCACCTGGGCCACCGAAGCCGTGCGCAGCGAATGGGGCGAGGCACTCACCAGCGGACAGAAACTGGCGAGCTACTGCCTGACCGAACCCGGAGCCGGTTCTGATGCCGCCTCGCTCAAGACCCGGGCCGAGCTGGTGGGCAACGAATACGTCATCAATGGGAGCAAGGCCTTCATCAGCGGCGCCGGAGCCACCGACGTGCTGGTGCTGATGGCCCGCACCGGTGACGCGAACTCCGGCGCCTCCGGCATCTCTGCCTTTGTCGTCCCCGCCCATGCCGACGGCGTGAGCTACGGCAAGAAGGAAGAAAAAATGGGCTGGAACAGCCAGCCCACCCGCGTGATCAACTTTGACAACGTGCGCATCCCTGCACAGAACCTGCTGGGCCGGGAAGGCGAAGGCTTCAAGATCGCAATGAAGGGGCTGGATGGCGGCCGCATCAATATTGCCACCTGCTCGGTCGGAGCGGCCCAGGGTGCCCTCACCCAGGCACAAAGCTATATGCAGGAGCGCAAGCAGTTCGGCAAACCGATTGCCAGCTTTCAGGCCCTGCAGTTCAAGCTGGCCGATATGGCGACCGAACTCGTCGCTGCCCGGCACATGGTGCGGCTGGCCGCATCCAAACTGGATGCCGGTGCGCGCGACGCATCGACCTACTGCGCCATGGCCAAGCGCTTTGCCACGGACACCGGCTTCATGGTCTGCAACGAAGCGCTGCAGTTGCACGGCGGCTACGGGTACATCCGCGAATACCCGCTGGAGCGATTGATGCGTGACGCCCGCGTGCACCAGATCCTGGAAGGCACCAACGAAATCATGCGCGTGATCATTGCCCGGCGCATGCTGGATGGCGATGCCTGCGAGGCAATCCGCTAAAGCAGCTGCGCACTCCCGCTCTGCCGTAGAGACCTTTTTCATCTGCCTTACACCATGCCTGCCCGCCCCCTTTCCGAAGACACGCTGCAACTGATTGACGCCGTGCGCGAGGCCCTGGCCGAGCACGGCAGCGATGTGGAGGAAAAACGCATGTTCGGCTGCCATGTGTTCATGGTGAACGGCAAGATGTGCCTGGGCGTGGAGCATGACGAGCTGCTCGTGCGCCTGCCCCCCGCTACCCACGCCGAAGTGGCCGAGACGCCTGACGTTCGGCCGCTGTCCAGCCGGGGGCTGATGGATGGCTATTTTCTGGTGGGGCCCGCCGCCTACGCCACACGCGCCCAGTGGCAGCACTGGATCGACGCTGCCCTGGCCTTCAACCCACTGGCCAAGGCCACGCCGAAAAAGGCTAAGAAGAAAACCGCGGCGGTGAACGAAGCGGAAGCGACCAGTACAGCAGCAAGCAAGCGCTCTGTAAAAAAGAGCGCCCCAAGCCCATCAGAAAATCGTCAGGGACTGAAAACACCTCAAAAAACCGGTAATCGAAAAGCGTTGACCCTGACAGCCGCGGCTGCGCCACCGCGCAAACATTCGGTATTTGATGACGACGATCTATAAGCCGCAGCCGTCCAGCCCACTGCGTCCAGCCCACCCCAGACCTTTACCGCAAAGCCCCCCCATGCCCCTTCGTATCGTCCAACTCGGCTCCCCACGCGCCCCGGGCGAAGGTCTGCGCATTGGTACCGTGCGCCGGCCGCCACGGGGCGTGCCCAAGGCGGAGTTTGCCAGCCGCGACTATTACGACTGCTGGTACCCCGAACTCGCTCCCAGCGCGGAGACCATGGCACTGGGCTTGGCCGCCCAGAAAACGGCGGATACCAAAGCCTGGCAACAATTCGAAAAAGCCTTCCGCAAGGAAATGGCGGAGGCCGGTGCTGACCGCACACTGCAACTGCTCGCCGCGCTGTCGCAACAGACCAGCTTTGCCATTGGCTGCTATTGCGACGACGAAACCCGCTGCCACCGCAGCGTCCTGCGCGCGCTGCTGGCCGACAAGGGCGCTGCCATCGCCGCGGACTGACCCCAGATGGCAAAAGCATTTCCTCCCGCGCACCAACCGCCCTCAGGCGGCAACACGCCACCGCGCGTGAGCCACCACTGAACCGACCAGACCCCCTTTCCCATACCTACACCCCCAAGGAGACAGCACCATGCAAATCGCATTCATCGGCCTCGGCAATATGGGCGCCCCCATGGCCATCAACCTGGTCAAGGCCGGCCACAGCGTCAAAGCCTTTGACCTGAGCCAGGACGCCATCGCCAAGGTGGTGGCGGCCGGCGGCCATGTCGCCACCAGCGCGCAGGACGTCGTGCAGGGCGCGGAAGCCATCGTCACCATGCTGCCTGCCAGCCAGCATGTGGAAGCGCTGTTCCTGGGCAACGGCAACGCCCCCGGCCTGCTGCAGCACATCGCCAAGGGAGCGCTGGTGATCGACAGCTCAACAATAGCCGCGGCCACCAGCCAGAAAGTGGCCAAGGCCGCTGAAGCAGCGGGCATTGACTTCATCGACGCCCCGGTCTCCGGCGGCACGGGCGGCGCCATTGCCGGTACCCTGACCTTCATGGTGGGCGGCAGCGACGCCCAGTTGGACCGTGCGCGTCCGCTGCTGGAAAAAATGGGCGCCAACATCTTCCACGCCGGTGCCGTGGGTGCTGGCCAGACGGCCAAGATCTGCAACAACATGCTGCTGGGCATTCTGATGGTGGGCACCAGCGAAGCCATCGCCCTGGGCGTGGCCAATGGCCTGGACCCCAAGGTGTTGAGCGAAATCATGCGCCGCAGCTCCGGCGGTAACTGGGCACTGGAAAAGTACAACCCCTTTCCCGGCGTGCACGAAAACGCGCCCGCCAGCAAAGGCTATGCAGGCGGCTTTGGCACCGATCTGATGCTGAAGGATCTGGGGCTGGCCCAGGAAAATGCCATCACCACCAAATCCAGCACCCCGCTGGGCGGCATGGCCCGCGCCATTTACGCCGCACACAGCATTGCGGGCCATGGCGGGGAGGATTTTTCCAGCGTGATCAAGATGCTGCAAAAGAAATGATGGCGTAGCCGCCGGCTTTGCTTCCCTGCCGAATGCCACCCAATCTGAATTGGGTGGCATTTTTCGTTGTGCACCGGTGCAGCATCACCTGTTCTCTGGCGATCCCATCCAAGAATGCATTCAAATTCATTCAGTTAGCGCCTCTCACACCCCATTAGAAAATTTATCCCCACGACCCTGGCTGCATTTTTCGTGGCCCTCGCTACATTGGACTGACACGCACGGCATGCGCGCCGTCGCCTCACCGCCGGGATGGTGGGTGGCTTGGACAAGGAGTTGCTATGCAGTTTGCTCTGGACAAGGTGTTGATCCTCGGTGCCGGCAAGATTGGCACCACCCTCGCCGACATGCTGGTGGAGTTGTATGGCGCGCAGGTCACGCTGGCCGATATGCATCCTCCTTCGACCCACGGTGATCCTCAGCTACACCCTCTGCAACTGGATGTGCAGGATGATGCAGCGCTCGCTTCGGTGCTGGACAAACACCATCTGGTGATCAATGCCCTGCCATTTTTCTGCGCAGCACGCGTGGCCACGGCAGCAGCGCAGCGGGGCGTGCACTACTTTGATCTGACCGAGGATGTGGCGGCCACCCGCACCATCCGCACATTGGCCCCCCAGGCACGGGCAGTGCTGATGCCGCAGTGCGGCCTGGCTCCGGGACTGATCGGCATGCTGGGCGGCCATCTGGCCGGGCAGTTTGACGAGCTCTATGACCTGCAACTGCGCGTGGGCGCGCTCACGCTGCACGCCCTGAATGCGCTGCGCTACCACTTCACCTGGAGCGTGGACGGCGTCATCAACGAATACTGCAACCCCTGTGACGCCATCGTGGGCGGCCAGATCGCCAATGTGCAAGCCCTGGAGGGCCTGGAAAACCTCAGCCTCGACGGGCAGGTGTTCGAGGCCTTCAACACCTCTGGCGGCCTGGGCACGCTTTGCGAAACACTGGCCGGCCGCGTGCGCAACCTGAATTACAAGACCATTCGCCACCCGGGCCACCGCGATGCCATGCACCTGCTGCTGCACGGGCTGCGCCTGATCGAGCGGCGCGATTTGCTGCGCCAGGTGCTGGATGGTGCCGTTCCCCACAGCCGCGACGACATGGTGGTGATTGCCGCCACAGCCACGGGCATGCGCAGCGGTCGGCTGGACCAGCTCACGCACAGCACCCGGCTCTACGGTGCACCGCTGCGCGGGCGGCAGCGCACTGCCATCGAATTGACCACGGCCGCTGGTGCGCTGGCTGCGGTGGAATTGTGTGCCCAGGGCCTGCTGCCGCAACAAGGCTTTGTGCGACAGGAGCAATGCACGCTTTCCGCCTTGCGCAACACCCGTGTGGGGCGCTACGTTGAAGCCCTGCTGCCCGCTTCAGCGCCGCCCGGCAACACCGACGTCTGATCACCCTGCCAGGGTCTGCCTCTTTCTGCCCGCTGCCATGTTTGTTCTGCCCGCCATTGCCCTGCCATTTCTGCTCATGCTGGCGGTCTACCGCCTGCTGCGCATCCCCCGGCAGCTGCGTGCCGGGGGATGCGCAGCAGGTCCCGGTCCGGCGGCGCGCCATGCTGCTGGCGGCCACGGCCGTGGCCTATCTGGTGCTGCTGGCATACACGGTGGCATTGCTGGCGGCACTGGTACACACCTTGCTTTTTGCAGCAGACAGCCTGTCCGCCTACCTGGAACTGGCGGCCTACGCGCTGGCCTACCCTCTGGTCTACCTCGCAGCGGCCTGGACCTTTTACCACGGCCTGAAACCCGTGCCACCGCACAAGCCCACCCACCCCTCTTCCACGGAACACCCATGACCGCGCTTTCTGCCACCGACTTTTCCACCGTGCTGTCGCACTGCGGCATCGATCTGGCCGCCCACCAGGGCGATGACATCACCGTGCGCTCCCCCATCGACGGCGCAACGCTGGCCCAGCTGGCCGCACTGCCCGTGGCAGCGATGCCGGCCGTGATCGATCGCGCGGCCCAGGCCTTTCTGCAATGGCGACTGGTGCCCGCTCCGGTGCGCGGCGAGCTGGTGCGGCTGTGGGGCGAGGAGCTGCGCCGCTGCAAGACCGACATCGGTCAGGTGGTCTCGTGCGAGGTGGGCAAGATCCTGCAGGAAGGCCTGGGGGAGGTGCAGGAAGGTGTGGACATCTGCGAGTTTGCCGTGGGCCTGTCACGCCAGCTGCATGGCAAGACCATCGTGTCAGAACGCCCCGGCCACCGCATGATGGAGCAGTACCACCCGCTGGGGCCGGTGGTCGTAATCACCGCCTTCAATTTTCCCAGCGCGGTGTTCGCCTGGAACGCGGCGTTGGCCTTGGTATGCGGTGACCCGGTGGTCTTCAAACCCTCGGAGAAAGCCCCGTTATCGGGCCTGGCCACCTTCAAGGCCCTGGAGCGAGCGATCGCCCGTTTTGGCGACCGTGCTCCCCCGGGTCTGGCGCAGATCGTGCTTGGCCGCAACGATGTGGCCGAGGCCCTGGTGGACAGCCCGCAGATCGCTCTGGTGTCCGCCACGGGCTCCAGCCGCATGGGCCGCGCCGTGGGCCCCAAGGTGGCGGCCCGCTTTGGCAAGCGCATTCTGGAGCTGGGGGGCAACAACGCCATGGTAGTCACACCCGCGGCCGATCTGGATCTGGCGGTGCGTGCCATCGTCTTCAGCGCCGTGGGCACGGCAGGCCAGCGCTGCACCTCGCTGCGCCGACTGATCGTGCACCGCAGTGCCAAGGCCGCACTGCTGGAAAAGCTCCTGAAAGCCTATGCCAGCCTGCGCATCGGCGACCCGTTGCAGGCCGGCACACTGGTGGGCCCGCTGATCGACCGTGCCGCTTGGGATGCGATGCAGCATTCCCTTGCCCAGGCCCAGACCCAGGGCGGAACCGTGCTGACCGGCGGCCAGCGCGTGCTGGCAGAGCAGTTCCCCCACGGCTATTACGTGGCCCCGGCCATGGTGGACATGCCAGCGCAAACCGCCATCGTGCAGCACGAGACCTTTGCGCCCCTGCTCTATGTGCTGACCTACGACACGCTGGAGCAGGCCATCGACTGGAACAACGGCGTGCCCCAGGGCCTGTCCTCCTGCATCTTCTCCAACGATCTGCGTGAGGTGGAGACGTTTCTCGGAGCCGCCGGCTCGGACTGCGGCATTGCCAACGTCAACATCGGCCCCAGCGGGGCCGAGATTGGTGGCGCGTTTGGCGGCGAGAAGGAAACCGGTGGCGACCGCGAAAGCGGCTCCGACGCCTGGAAACAGTACATGCGCCGTACCACCAACACCATCAACTACTCGCGCGAGCTGCCTCTGGCCCAGGGCATTCAGTTCGGGTGAAGCGGCTGCCCTGAAACCCCGTCCACCTCCACCGGACCCGCAAGTCCTGGCCAATAGTGCTGGTCCGGCACCGGCCGGGCCCCAAAAATGGCCTGGCCCACACGCACTACGGTGGCGCCCTCCTCGATCGCGATGTCAAAGTCACCCGACATCCCCATGGACAGCTCCTCCAGGGACATGCCCGCCGGGGCACTCTGACGCAACCGGTCGCGCAGCCTGCGCAGGCACACGAAACACAGGCGCACCCGCGCGCTGTCATGGGAGGACAGCGCCAGCGTCATCAGGCCGCGCACCCGCAGCGCCGACATGGCGGGCAATGCTTGCAGGAAAGCTGGCACCGCCTCGGGTGCCAGGCCGTACTTGCTGGCCTCGCCGGAGGTATTGACCTGGATAAAGACATCCAGCGCGCGTCCTTCGGCCTGCAGGCGGCGGTCCAGAGCCTCCGCCAGGCGCAGGCTGTCCAGGGCCTGGAATTCGCTGGCAAAGCGCGCCACCAGCTTGGCCTTGTTGGTTTGCAGATGACCGATGACCGACCAGCGCAGATCGGTCAGATCCTGCAGAGCTTCCCATTTGCCCCAGGCCTCCTGCACCTTGTTTTCGCCCAACATCCGGCAACCCGCCGCATGGGCCAGGCGCAGGCTGGCTTCGGGCTTGGTCTTGCTCACCGGCAACAGCCGCACGCTGGACACCTCGCGCCCGGTGCGCTGGCAGGCTGCGGCGATGCGGGCCTGCACCGCAGCCAGATTGTGTTGAAAATCTGCCAGGGTAAGGGCCTGGGGATAGCGACCATGCCGGTCATGGCCGGTGCAGGTCGTGATGGAAGAGAAGTGTGGAGTCGGCATACGTTCAGGCCTTGGGGACAGAGGGAGTTACCACCAGGGGAGCTGCGCTGCGCTGGCGCCGGGGCATGCGGCCATGCAGCACGGCATGGGCCAGCAGGCCGATCACCAGACCCCAGAACGCGCCCCCAATGCCCAGCCACTGGATATTGGCCGCCGCAGCCAGAAAGGTGATCAGCGCCGCCTCGCGGGTGCGGGCATCTGCCAGGGCCCCCGCCAGACTGCCGCCCAGAGTTCCCAGCAGGGCCAGACCTGCCAGCGTGGTGGTGAAAGCAGCAGGCAAAGCCATGAACACAGCGGCCAGCGTCACCCCAAACACGCCCACCACGCAATAGGCCAGGCCTGCGGTAATACCGGCGATCCACCGCTTGGCCGGGTCTTCATGGGCTTCGCGCCCCGTGGCAATGGCTGCCGTGATGGCCGCCAGATTGAAGGCATGCGCACCAAATGGCGCCATCAGCAGCGAGCCCAGGCCGGTCACGGTCACGATCGGGTTGGCACTGGTGGCAAAGCCATCGTTGCGCAACACCAGCATGCCCGGCATGTACTGCCCCGTCAGCGTGATCAGGAACAGCGGCAGGGCCACGCTGAGCAGGCTGTCCAGCGACCATTCCGGCGAGGTAAACACCGGGGCCGCCAGCTGCAGCGACAGCCCTGCCAGGTCCACGCGTCGTTGCAACAACAGGAACGCCAGCCCCAGCAGCAGAATGCCGACCACCGCATAGCGCGCGGCAACGCGCTTGAGCACCACATAGGCCACGATCAGCAGCAGCGCCAGTGCCGGCTCCACCGCCATGCCACCAAAGGCCCGCATGCCGAAAGGCAGCAGGATCCCTGCCAGCAGCCCCGTGGCCACGCCCTGCGGAATCAGCCGGATGACACGCTCGAAGCCACCAGA
Organism: Comamonas sp. UBA7528; assembly: GCF_002479375.1. Classification (NCBI taxonomy): domain Bacteria; kingdom Pseudomonadati; phylum Pseudomonadota; class Betaproteobacteria; order Burkholderiales; family Comamonadaceae; genus Comamonas; species Comamonas sp. UBA7528. The sequence continues at coordinate 278,937 of NZ_DLMU01000004.1, read as the reverse complement.
TAGTCCCAGCAGCACAAAGGCAGCAGCCGAAGCCATGTAGGCGCCCACAGCTTCGGCATAGGGGGTGGTGGCCAGCGCCGTGACCAGAAACGCGGCCGCCGGCGTGGACCAGGCCGTGATGATAGGCGCGCGTGTCAGCCAACTCAGCAGCAGGCCCGTCAGACCCACGCCAATCGAGAGCGACCACACCCAGGAAGCCGTGTGCGCGGCATCCAGCCCCGCGACCCTGGCCGCTTGAAACACCAGGATGAAGGTACCGCCGTAGTTGACGACAACCGATACCAGCCCCGCCATGGCGGGGTGGAACACATCGCGCAGACGCAGCCGCGTGGGCACAGAAACGGGAGCCGGGGTATGGGGCATGCCTGAACAACTTTCCAACAGATCAAATGCGCCCTGGCCTGTGTGGCAGCTGGAACCGGGCCGGACTGTGGCCAGGGCATGCGCCGTTTATAAAATCCCAATGGCATGTTGATTCCAACCACTTTTTCACGAATAGCCAGACCAATTGTTCAAACACGCCCTGCTCGAATCCGTCAAAGCCTGGATGGCCGATCCGGCCTACCATGCGCTGCCCTTGCACGCCCGCCTGCAGCGCGGCCTGCGGCAATTGATCCTCGATGGCCAACTGGCGGCAGGACGCCCCTTGCCGGCCTCCCGCGCGTTGGCGCAATCGCTGGCCGTTTCGCGCGACACGGTGGAAACGGCCTACAGCCAGCTGCACGCCGAAGGTTTCATCACCCGGCGCGTGGGCAGCGGCAGCCGGGTGTCCCAGCAGGCGCGGAGCCTGCCTGTCCGCCCCGCAGCCCCCCACACCGTCGCAGCACCACAGCTGAGCCAGCGCGGCCAGGCCATACTGGCCGCCGGCGGCGTGAGCGACTATCCGGCGCCCCATGCCTTTGTGCCCGGCGTACCCGAGACCCGCAACTTTCCATTGACAGTGTGGGAGCGGCTGCAGCGTCAGGTACTCAAGGAATACGGACACCGCGCCCTGCAACATAGCCCGGCGCAAGGCGTGCTGCCGCTGCGCCAGGCCATTGCCGACTATGTGAATCTGGAACGCGGCGCCCGTGCCACACCCGAGCAGGTGCTGGTCTTGACCAGCTCACAGCAGGCGCTGAGCCTGTGCGCCCAGGTACTGCTGGACCCAGATGACCGCATCCTGATTGAAGACCCGGTCTACCACGGCGCACGCAAGGCCTTTGACGCTGCCGGCCTGGTCTGCCAACCCGTGCCGCTGGATGCCGATGGCATGCAGATGCAGCACCTCGCTGCCGCACCCTCCGCCCAGGCCATGTTTCTGACCCCGTCCCACCAGTACCCCACCGGCGCCACGCTGTCGCTGGAGCGGCGGCTGACCGCCATCGCCTGGGCCCGGGAGCGGCAGACCTGGATCCTCGAGGACGATTACGATAGCGAATTCCATTACGCGGGCAAGCCCACGGCCTGTGTGCAGGGGCTGGACGCCCACGGGCGCACGCTCTATATCGGCACATTCAGCAAGTCGCTGTTTCCAGGTCTGCGCCTGGGCTATATGGTGCTGCCGCCCGCGCTGGTGTCACCCATGACCGTAGCGCGCTCGCTACAGGACGGGCACAGCGCTCCCCTGGCCCAGTTGACGCTGGCGCGCTTCATCGAAGGCGGCCACCTGGGCGCCCATATCCGCACCATGCGCACCGTCTACGCCCACCGGCGCGATGTACTCACCCAGTTGCTGCGCACGCATCTGGCCGACTGGCTGGAGCCTCAGGTGCCAGCAGGCGGGATGCAGATGGCCTGCCACCTGCGCGGCGGACTGCCGGAAGCGCAACTGGTGGCGGTAGCAGCGCGTGCAGGTATCACCCTGGCAGGCATGTCTGCGCTGTACAGCGGCACACCACGCCACTGCGGCGTGCTGATGGGCTTTGCCGCCCACACCCCCATGGAACTGGAAGCCGGCGTGCGCCGGCTGGCCCAGATACTGCACGCACTGCCCGGCAATACAGGCCCCTCGATTCGTACCTTGGCGCAGCGTGGTTGAGTGCTCCCGCGGCCCGGCTACCGAAAGTGGATGGAAGGGATGAAGCTTCCACCTCATGCATGGTGCGTCAGCCCAGCGTATCCGTGTACTTTCGCAACACTCAACGGGCATGCGGCCAGCAGCGCACCGCCAGGGCGGCCAGGGCAGACACCGTGGCGAGCACCACCACGCCCAGCCAGCCCGCATGGTCCAGCACCCAACTGCCCAGGGCAGCACCACTGGCCATGCCCACGAACATGCCAGTGAACAGCAGCGCATTCAGGCGACTGCGCGCCTCGGGCGCAATGCCATAGACGATTGTCTGGTGCGCCACCAGAACGGCCTGCACACCAAAGTCAAACACCACGGCCGCCGCCACAATCAGCAGCAACTGGCCCTGCGCTCCCAGCCAGGGCGCAGAGGCCATGCTGGCAAAGGCTGCCGCTGCCAGGGCGGCCCCTGCGCGCGTCACCAGTTCAGGGCCACGGCGGTCGGCCATACGCCCGGCCAGTGGTGCAGCCAGAGCCCCCGCCGCACCGGCCAGGCCCAGTGCACCAGCGGCGGCGGCACCCAGCTGGAACTGGCTGTGCAGCATCACCGCCAGCGTGGACCAGAAGGCGCTGAATCCCACCGCCAGCAGGCCTTGTGCCAGTGCCGCGCGGCGCAAGGACGCATGCTGGCGCCACAGTTCCCACATGGAACGCATCAGCGCCAGCCAGCCCAGCTGGGTGGTGGGCGCAAAGTGCGGCAGGCCGCGCCACACCGCCACGACCAGCACGGCCATGGCCGCTGCGGCCAGCAGGTACATATTGCGCCAGCCCCAGAGCTGGGCCACCAGGCCGCTGACCACACGGGACAGCAAAATGCCCAGCAGCAGCCCGGTCATCACCGTCCCCACCATGCGGCCACGCTGGGCGGCTGGGGCCAGTGTGGCTGCAGCAGGCACCACATCCTGCGCCATCGTGGCGGCCAGGCCAACGCCCAGGCTGGCCGCCAGCAGGCTGCCCATGCCGGGCGCCAATCCGCTGGTCAGCAGCACCCCCACCAGGGCAACAGCCTTGACCAGAATGATGCGCCGGCGGTCATACCGATCTCCCAGCGGCGCCAGCAGCAGAATGCCCAGCGCATAGCCCAGCTGCGTCAGCGTAGGCACCCAGCCAGCAGTACTCGCGGACGCCTGCATATCGGCCCCCAGCAGGCCCAGCATGGGCTGGCTGTAGTACAGCGACGCCACGCTGACACCAGCGGCCGCGGCCAGCAACAGCAGCAACGGCGCGCCAATGGCCTGCGGTGCGGGGATTGGCACGGCAGCAGCAGGTGCTGCGGTGGCGCCAGCAGGACGCTTTTCATACGTAGATTGAATGGATGACATGGTGTCCATCTGTGGTTTTGTTTGGAATGCTGCGTAGTATCTGGAGTCAGCATGCGCTTGCGTAGTGGCAAGGCATGCAGATCTGCTATACGCTCTGCGTATGGAAACAACCATCTCTACCGGCAGCGACCGCATTGCGCTGATGCACACGCTGGTGCGCATCGTGGAAGCAGGCAGCCTGTCGGCCGCGGCCTTGCAGCTGGGCACCACCCAACCCACCGTCAGCCGCCGCCTGCAGCAGCTGGAGCGCACACTGGGCCTGCGTCTGCTGCAACGCTCCACCCACGGCATGAAGCTGACCGTGGACGGCGAACGCTGCTACGCCCATGCCAAGTCGCTGGTGCATGAATGGGAGGCCATGGAGGCCGATCTGCGCGGCGTGCAGGATGTGCCGCGCGGCCAGTTGCGCGTGTTGGTGCCCCACGCCTTTGGCCAGGACCAGCTGATGGCGCCGCTGCTGGATTACCTGCGCCGCTACCCCGAGGTACAGGTGGAATGGCTGCTGCATGACCGCCGGGCGGACTTCATTGCCGAAGGCATTGACTGCGCCATCCAGGTGGGCCAGGTGCTGGACCCTGCAGCCATCGCCCTGCGTCTGGCCGAAGTCCCCCGCATCGTGGTGGCAGCCCCACCCCTGGTCGCCCAGCACCCGCCAGCCACTGCCGCACAGGACCTGGCAGACTGGCCGTGGATGGCACTCAACACCTTCTACCTGCGCGAAGTGTGTCTGACCCATGCCCAGCACGGCATGCAGCGCTTTGCCATCCAGCCCCGGCTGTCCACCGACAGCCTGTATGCCCTGCGCAGCGCCGCACTGGCCGGTCTGGGGGTGGGCATTGCCTCGGCCTGGGTGGTACAGGACGATCTGCGCGCCGGCCGGCTGCAGCATTTGGTCCCGGGCTGGGAGGCCGCACCGCTGCCGGTCTCCCTGGTCTACCCGCAGGCCGCTTTCTACCCTGCACGGCTGCGCTGCTTTCTGGATGCCATGCGTGCCGCCATGCCCGGGCTCACGGGGATGCGAGCCGCCACACGCGGCTCGGCACGGCGCTGAAATGACTTTCTGTGCACCGCTGCGACCGACATCTCAGATGGCGCCGCCTGCCACGCACCCATGAAAAAAGCTCCCACCAGGGGAGCTTTTTTGCGGGCCCATTGGCGCCTGCACAGAGGTCGGAGTACCAGGTATTCCAGATCTCTCTGTGTGTTGCAGGCGCTCAATCAGCGCTTCGCTCAGTAGCCGTAGCCGCCGCCGTTGCCACGGCCGCCGCCGTAACCACCGCCATTGCCGCCGCGGAAACCGCCGCCGCCGTTGTTGCCACGGAAGCCGCCGCCGCCGAAGCCGGCAGGACGCTCTTCACGGGGACGGGCCACGTTGACGATCATGTTGCGACCGTCCCAGGACTGCTCGTGCAGGCCTTCGATGGCAGCTTGTGCTTCGGCTTCCGAAGCCATTTCCACAAAGCCGAAGCCCTTGGAGCGACCGGTGTCGCGGTCCATCATGACCTTGGCGGAAGCCACGTTGCCGAACTGGGCGAATTGTTGTTCCAGATCGTTGTCGCGAATGGAGTAAGAGAGGTTACCGACGTAGAGTTTGTTGTTCATGGTTGAACTTTCAGGGGAAAAATGACCGTGCAGCAGATGCTGCAATGGACATAGGGTGGGCGGTGCGCCCTACAGGGACGCACCGCCCGGAACTTAGCGGCGCCGCGGTCCCGAAGGAGCGCCGCCGGAGCGTGTTTCGATATGGCGGAAAGTGATGCGGCCCTTGGTGAGGTCGTAGGGCGACATCTCCAGCGAAACCTTGTCACCCGCCAGGATGCGGATGCGGAACTTGCGCATCTTGCCACCGGTGTAGGCAACCAGGGAATGGCCATTGTCCAGCGTCACGCGAAAACGTGAATCCGGCAGCACTTCCATCACCTGGCCGTGCATTTCAATGAGATCTTCTTTCGACATGAGGGCTCTGACTGAATGAAACTGGGGGATCTATCCCGAAGGTGTTGTGCACTCAGGCCGGCAGACCGGGCTGGCGCAGCAAACACATACCCTGCTCCATGGCGTAGGCCACGGCAGCTTGGGCGGAGCGGAATTGCGGCACAAAGCGGAACACCCGGTCATGGGTGGCCGTGCCGTGGCCGCTGCGAATCGAAAGGGAGGCGGTGTAGTGCCCGTCGGGCATGGGCACCGAACCAGGAGACAGAAGGTATTTACCGACGACCTGGGAAAGAGAGAAGGAGTGGTTCAACAACAGAACGTGGTGCAAGAACACCGGTACAAAAAGGAAGGACTCAAAAGCAAGCCCGCTCAACGCGTTGGGGTGCGAGGGAGAATTTTTTTCCGGCCCATGGAAGGTTCAGGGCGGGAAGACCAGCGGATCAGAAGCCGCAGGACAGGAAAGTACAGTCATCGTCTGATGCGATGGGCCTTGGAGCGCTTGCCGTACGGTGCCAGCGGAAGGCCAGAATGTGCTGCCAGCAGTCCATGGACCTCGCTGCAGTGCACAACACTATAGCAGCAATCAATGTCCTGGGGATTTGAAAGGCCTTCACTGCAAGTGACTCGCGCTCCGACAGCGGATGCCAGCCCGGCGCCCGCTGGGCAATGCAGAACGCACCACCCAGCAGTCCACAGGAATCATCAGTCCAGTCCTATCGCTTTGACGATGTCCTTCTCCTCGGCAAAGGCCTTCTTGGCAAAGGCACTGTACTCCTGGGCATTGCGGTATTCCAGGCGGATGCCGTAGTTGGCCGCCACCTGCTTGAAGGCGGGCTCCTGCATGGCGGACTGGATGGCCGCCTCGAGCTTTTGCGTGATCTCGACGGGCAGCGCTTTGGGACCTGCAATGCCCAGTGGCGACGGCACGTCAAATGCATAGCCGAGCTCGCGGAAGGTGGGCACATCGGCAAAGGCTTCGGTGCGCTTGTCGGAGGCAATGGCCAGCGCCCGCATCTTGCCGCTGGCCAGGTACGGCTGCACGCTGTTGGCAAACACGGCCGTCTTGGTGTGGCCGGCCAGCAGGGAGTTGATGGAATCCGCATCTCCCTTGAACGGCACATGGGTGAACTTGGCTCCGGTCTTTTGCTCCAGCTGCGCCATGGTCACGTGGTTGGCCGAGAACTTGCCAGGGGTCCCATAGTCGACGCTGCCGGGGTCGCGCTTGGCAGCATCCACCACATCCTTCACGCTCTTGAAGGGCGAATTGGCCGGCACGGCCAGAATGAAGTCATAGGTCATGAAGGCCGCCACATAGCTTACATCGGCTACGGGGTCGAAATTCACCTTCTGGATATGAGGCTGGCGGAAGATGCCCACCGGCGTGAGCGTCAGGCGGTAGCCGTCGGGCTTGGCGTTCTTCATGTCGACCACGCCCATGGAGGCGCCGGCGCCAGGCTTGTTCTCGATCACGATGGTCTGGCCCAGCGATTTGGACATGCCCTGTGCCAGTGCACGGGCGATCACATCGGTCACCCCGCCCGCGCCATAGGGCACGATCAGTGTAATGGGCCGGTTAGGGTATGCGCCTTGCGCGCCCGCTTGGGGCATGGTGGCCACTGCGGCCAGGGACGCGCACAGGGCGATCAGGGTTCTGCGTTGCATGCTCTTGCCTTTCACATGGGCCCCGCCACCGCTGGCGGACTACCCCTTTGCAACGTGCAGGCGCTGTTCTCTTCGCCGCGCAAATGCAGCCATCGCCGGCACGTTCCGGACACTGTAGGAGCGCGCCCCGTCTCCCAATCCTGGCAGCAACCCTGCCCTTCCGTCCTGCAGGCGACAGTTCCCGGCGCACCGCCCAGCATCACCCACCTGAACCTCCGGTGCGCTTTGCCACGGCGCAGCCAGGGCTTTGGCTCGCCACACCTGCGACAAAGCGCTAGGCTTGGCGCCTTCACACCGCACACAGGAGCTGGACATGGCCCATACCATCCGCTTGCACCGCGTGCTCCAGGCTCCGCCGGAGCGCATCTACCGAGCCTTCACTAGCCCTGCGGCTCTGGCCAAATGGATGCCACCCCATGGCTTCGTGTGCGAGGTGCTGGAAATGGATGCCCGTACCGGTGGGCGCTTTCGGATGGCCTTCGTCAACCTGGGCACCGGCGAGCGCAGCAGCTTTGGCGGCACCTACCTGGAACTGGTACCCAACACCCGCATCCGCAACAGCGACCAGTTTGACGACCCCAGCCTGCCCGGCTCCATGACCACCACGGTCGACCTGCGTGCCGTGGCCTGCGGCACCGAGGTCCACATCGTGCAGGAAGGGGTGCCCGAGGTGATTCCTGCAGAAGCCTGCTACCTGGGCTGGCAGCAGTCGCTGCAACTGCTGGCGTTGCTGGTGGAAGCCGAGATTCCGTCCGAATCCACGATGGCCTGATCACCCGATATCGCCACACTTTGACAAGCCGGGCAAGCTCGCATGGCTTGCTGTAAGCATGGCGTGCTATCAAGATGGGGATTGTTTTCACCCACTCTTGCTGTCACTCTATGAACGCTCTGCCCGCTTTTTCTCCCATGCCCGACGAACAGGGCTTCTTCGGTCCCTATGGCGGCCAACTGGTGCCCCCGCATCTGAAGCAGGCCATGGACGACATCAACATCGCCTATGCCCAGATCACCCAGCGCCAGGACTTTCAGGATGAGCTGGCCGACCTGTTTGCCGACTACGTGGGCCGCCCCAGCCCCATCTTTCATGCCAAACGCCTGTCGGCCCAGTTGGGCGGCGCGCAGATCCACCTCAAGCGCGAAGACCTGAACCACACCGGCGCCCACAAGATCAACCACTGCCTGGGCGAGGCACTGCTGGCCAGGTTCATGGGCAAGAAGAAAGTGATTGCCGAAACCGGAGCCGGCCAGCACGGTGTGGCCCTGGCCACGGCCTGTGCGCTGGTGGGCATTCCTTGCGAGATCCACATGGGCCAGGTCGATATCGAAAAAGAACACCCCAACGTCACCAAGATGCGCATCCTGGGCTGCAAGCTGGTGCCCGTCACGCGTGGCGCGGCCACACTCAAGGAAGCCGTGGACAGCGCGTTCGACGAGTACCTGACCAACCCCACCGACTACCTGTATGCCATTGGCTCGGTGGTCGGCCCCCACCCCTTTCCAATGATGGTGCGCGACTTCCAGAGCATCATCGGCCGCGAAGCACGCGAGCAGTTCCAGGCCAAGCATGGTCGCCTGCCCGACTACGTCAGCGCCTGCGTGGGCGGCGGCAGCAATGCCATGGGCATGTTCACCGCCTTTTTGAATGATGCCGGAGTGCAATTGGTGGGCGTGGAGCCTGCCGGAGAAGGTGTAGACCAGCCCGGCCGCCACGCGGCCACCCTGTCGGTGGGCAAGCCCGGAGAAATCCACGGCATGAAGTGCTATGTGCTGGAAAATGCCGACGGCACGCCTGCCGCCGTGCATAGCATCGCCTCCGGCCTCGACTACCCTGGCGTGGGACCGCAGCACAGCTACCTGAAAGACCTGGGGCGCGTGCAGTACCAATCGGTCACCGACAAGGAATGTCTGAACGCCTTCATGACGCTGTCGCGCGTGGAAGGCATCATCCCTGCACTGGAAAGTGCCCACGCCGTGGCCTGGGCCATGCGCCAGGCGCCGCAGCTGGGCTCCGACCAGCATATTCTGGTCAATCTGTCGGGCCGCGGCGACAAAGACGCGGACTACGTAGCCAAGGTCCTGGGGCTGTAAGCACAGCGGATGCCCCAGCCAACAGAAGCCGTTGGCGGCACCGGCCAAGCGCTTTGCCGCAGGCAGTTCAAAACGCAGAGCACGGCAGCGCACTGGCGTTGCACCGTCTGAGCCAGCATCACTCCGGCCCTGCCTTTTTCACCGCTGGCCCCGGTATCGGCGAGCCAGATCACAGCCCCAACGGTGTGCGACGCTGGAAACGCCACCACAGCGCCGAACGCCCGTGCCGGTATCATGCCACCAGCATCTCCAGGATGGCACAAGGTCGCAGGCTGGCTGCAACATTGCGTCCCGCCAGCGTGCCAATTACCGGCCTGGGCTGACACGCCTTGGCACGCGGCATCGCCTAAGCTTGCTGCTTCGTTTTGCACTGCACAAGGAGTTCCGCATGCGCTTTTCCCCCCGTAGTTATGCTCTTGCCCTTGCCACGGTGGCGTTCTGCACCCTGGCCAACGCCAAATCGGGCGCGGAATGGCTTCAGCTCACGGCGCAGTCCAAGCTCAGCCTGATCCAGGCCATCGACAACGCCACCCGCGCCGTGCCAGGCTCGGTGATCGAAGCCGAATTGGACAAAGGCGATCAGGCAGGAGCCCGCTATGAGATGGAAGTCATCACGCCCAATGGCGAGAGCGTAGAGGTCTGGGTGAACGCCGTCACCGGCCAGGCCACCCCATACAAGAACGACGGCAAGGCCAAACGCAAAGACCTGCAGCGCCTGGAAAAAGCCAAAGCCAGCCTGCCCCAGGCCATCCAGTCCGCCACCACACATACCCCCGGCACCGCAGTCAGTGCCGAGCTGGACAACCACTGGGGCACGACCAGCTACCAGGTCAACGTGCTGCAGGCCGATGGCGTGCTGATGGAAGTCAAGGTGGATGCGGCCGACGGCCGGGTGATCCGCGCCAAGCGCGATTGAGTGCGACACGCAAGACCAGTGCCTCGCCCGTGCACGGCAATGTTCATGCCATGAACTCCAGGCCAGGGGCCGTGGCTGCATGCCGCCCACCGCCATCCATTGCAATCGCCCCAAGCCTGCTGCGCGTGACCCTGCGCCGGCGGCAGCGGGTCTGCAGCAACGTCCTGGCTGCGCTTCACTCCTGACCGGCATACATCTGACCCGCCAGCGCAACAATGCCCTGTGCGGTCAGATCGTCTGTTTCCAGCACCTGACGCTGCGCCCACTGCACAAAATGCTTGGCCTGGGAGCGCTCATACTGCGGGTCGTAGTGCAGTGCCATCAACTCGGCAAACAGTGCAGGCAGATCACCCTGCTGTGCCCAGCCTTGCCAGCGCGTCACGCGTTCCCTGCCCTGCAGTTCCTTCAAAAATCCCAGCTTGAAGGCCAGACCTGCGGCGTCGTCGCCCAGGTAGACATAGTCACGCAGCAAAAAGGCCAGACGTGCCTCCGGCGTGGCACGCACCTCTACCACCGGTGCCTGGCGCATCTGCTCCACCAGCGCCAACGGCAGGGCCACGCGACCGATCTTGGGACTTTCTCCTTCCACAAACACCGGGCGCGTCAGATCCAGCTGTGCCAGCTGGGTGTACAGCAAGGTGTCGAAATGCTTTTGGCTGGGCTGCTCGACGCCAGGCAGGCCTCCCAACAGCGATCCTTTGTGGCTGGCCATGCCCTCCAGGTCCAGGACCTGCGCGCCCTGCGCCTGCAGGGCATGCAGCACGCGGGTCTTGGCACTGCCGGTGGCACCACACAGCACCCGCAGATGTAACCGGGGCACCTGCTGCTCCAGCTGCGCAATCACATGGCCGCGAAACGCCTTGTAGCCGCCGGCCAGTTGCTGCGCGTCCCAGCCCACCAGCCTCAGCCAGGTCACCATGGAGCCGCTGCGCAGCCCGCCACGCCAGCAGTACACCAGCGGCTTCCAGTGGGCTGGCTGGTTGGCGAAGGTTTCACGCAGATGGCCCGCCAGATTGGCGGCAACCATGGCTGCCCCCAGCCGCTTGGCCTCGAAAGGGCTGACCTGCTTGTAGATGGTGCCGATGGTCACGCGCTCTTCGTTGCTGAGGACGGGGCAGTTGATGGCGCCTGGAATGCGGTCCAGCGCGAATTCGGCCGGGGTGCGGGCGTCGATGATGGCGTCAAACTGCGCGATATCAGCGACGCGTATGGGTTGGCGGTGTGACACGGGACAAAGCGTTAGAACAACAGCAGGCGCCCGGCCCCGGAACAATCGACGCAGTGCAGCAATGCAGCACTGGTGTAGCGCCCCGGCAAGCCGGCATGGCGCAAGGGAGTCGATCGAGCCTCGATACAAACGCCAGAACCGGGCAATGGCTGCGCCGGTCTGTCCTTGCAATGCCGCGATTGTGGCACGCCTGCCAGCCGGTCTCTGCCACCGAACAGCGCCCCCCGGTTACACCACGCATTCAGCGCACCGGCAGAAACTGCAGAAACGGCCCGGCCACCAGCCCTTGCCCATAGCCGATGACCGAGCGACGGTAACGCTCGGTGGCATAGCTGGCCACCAGATCCAGCCTGCCGATGATCTTGCCCATCTCCCGCTCGAAGCTCAGATTGCGTTGGCTGTCGTCGATGTGGTTGGACAGCAGCAACGATGAACCATCCGCATTGCGCCGGCTGTTGAGGATCCAGTTGGCCACTTCCAGATTGCGTGCGGCATTGAAGACATGCTGTGCATCCAGACCATCAACCAGAGTGAAACGGGTCTTGTTGCCATGGGCGGTGATCACCGTATCTGCTGCCGCATAGACAAAGCCCGCCACGCGGTCCCCACCGAATTGCGGCTGCAGCGCCAGCGACAAGGCGGCGATATCACGCTGACCTTGCAGATCGGGCCATGGCTGGCGCTCCAGCACCGCCTTGCGCAATTGCACCAGTGCCGCTTCGCGGCTGGAGGCACTCTTTTTCCACTCCCTTGGGTTCCGCTGGTAGAGCTTGTCTGCCAGCATCCACAGGCTCTCCAGGTTGTCGCGCATCGCCAGCGTGACCATGCGGTTGCTGTCGGACTGCCATATTTCCTCGGCTGAGAATTTCTCCCCTTGCACCGCACCGTGCGGCGCCGGGGCGCTGACGCAGCCACCCAACCCTCCCAGCAGCACGCCTGCCAGACATTGCAGCCCAGCAGCACGCCATTGCGATCGATTCCAACTTTGCATCAGCCCAACGTAACAGACCAGCTCGCCGCCCGCTGCCAGCCAACAGCGCATTTGTGCCGCGAAGGAATACGGTTCTTCTGCAACCTTCTATCGCCACGCCAACACTTCGCGCTATCGCCAGATGGAAATCCATAGCATCCATGGCGCACGGTTTTACGCGCACACACCGGTTTCACATAGTTTTAACGCACGTTTCGGAAGAGAATACACATTTGTGCTGCAGATTCGCCGTGGCAGACTGCAGACCACATGCGCGTGCAGGCAAGCTTTGCATCTGTTTCACTTCTTCTCGGTTTGATAAGGCCACGCTCCCATGAATATCGTGATCCTGGACGACTACCAAGACGCAGTTCGCAAGCTCCACTGCGCCAGCCGTCTGGACGCTTTCAACGCCAAGGTTTTCACCAACACGGTCAAAGGCGTGGGCCAGTTGGCTGTGCGACTGCGTGATGCCGACATCATTGTGCTGATCCGCGAACGCACGCCCATCACACGTGCTTTGCTGGAGAAGCTGCCCCGGCTGAAGATGATTTCACAAACCAGCCGCGTGGGCCCGCACATCGATCTGCAGGCATGCAGCGAGCGCGGCATTGCCGTGGCAGAAGGCGTGGGTTCCCCGGTTGCACCAGCCGAGCTGACCTGGGCACTGATCATGGCGGCCAGCCGCCGCCTGCCGCAATACATCGCCAATCTCAAACATGGCGCCTGGCAGCAGTCCGGATTCAAGGCGGCCTCGATGCCTTCCAACTTCGGCCTGGGCACCGTGCTGCGCGGTCGCACTCTGGGCATCTGGGGTTATGGCCGCATCGGCCAGATCGTGGCCGGCTACGCCAAGGCCTTTGGCATGGGCGTCAAGGTCTGGGGGCGCGAGGCCTCACGCGCCAAGGCACTGACCGATGGCTACCAGGTGGCCCATTCGCGCGAAGACTTTTTCTCCACCTGCGACATTCTGTCCGTGCACCTCAAGCTCACGCCCGATACGCAGCACTGCATCACCTTGCGGGACCTGTCGCTGATGAAACCCACGGCCCTGTTCGTCAACACCTCGCGGGCCGAGCTGGTGGAGCCAGACGCGCTGGCCACGGCCTTGCAGCACGGCCGCCCCGGCATGGGCGCGGTGGATGTGTTCGAGTCTGAGCCCATCCTGCAAGGCCATGCGCTGCTGCGCATGGAGAACTGCATCTGCACGCCGCACATCGGCTATGTGGAACAGGACAACTACGAACTGTACTTTGGCGCGGCTTTTGACAATGTGGTGAATTTCGTCCAAGGCAAGCCGACCAACATCGTCAACCCCGCGGTGCTTGCTCCGCGCTGAGCCATTCCACGAAACCATGTCCTTATCAAAAAGGCCTGCATCAGCAGGCCTTTATTGTTTTCCGGAGCGACAACGCCCCCACCACCGGCACACCTTCAGCGCTATAGAGGGGACTGAATCCCCAGCTGGGCCTGGATCTGCTCCTGGGTGATCGCGTCGGCCACGGCGTGCTGCACCACATCCTCCACGGCAGCATGCAGGCTGCGCGACATGGCCTGGGCATGCATGGACACCACATCTGCCACCACTTCGCGCAGATGCGCCTCCAGCTGGGGCTGGACCCGCGCCAGAATACGCTCCACCAGCATCTCGTGCAGGGCTGCGGCATCCCACGCTGGCACAGGTGCGGGCTCCGCTGCGGGCTCGGGCAGATCCAGCACCAAAGGCATATCGGCATAGCCGCCTGCCACAGAATCCGCTTCCCCACGAAGCCAGTCCGCAGGCGGCTCCGCCAGCACCGGGTCCATCTGTGCCGGCTCAGGCATACCTGCCGTATCGGCTGGCACGAAAGACGTCAGCACGGGTTCCGACACGGATCCTGCTACTGGCTGCGCACCCGCCTGCGGTACGCCCTCCGGTCCCGCAGGCATGCCGGCGGCAGACTCCGACGACAATCCCGGCGCGTCTACGAGGTCTTCCAGCACCGGCTCCTGCTGCGCAGGCTTTGCCAGCGGCAGGCCTTCCGGCACCACATCGGTCAGTGTCGGCACAAAACGCGGCGGTTGGCGGCCAAACGGCTCCATCACATTCCTTTCAGCACCAGATCATGCCGCTGGATGGCAAGACCACGTGCCGCATAGTCTTTCCAGCGGTTGCGGGCCATCGCGCGGTCCATATCGTCCAGCGACACCACCTCCACCACCCGCGCAAAACCTTCCAGTCCATCGGGCACGGTTTCGCCCAGATTCAGCAGGATGTCGCGGTGCGGTGAGGCCTCGGCCTGCTGCACCAGGACCACCGGCGACAAGGCCTGCACCTGCGGGTCGGCCCCAGGGCCGGCATGGGCCAGAAAATCGCTGGGCGCGCTTTTCCACAGCCGCGCCGACAGATGGGCCAGCACGCCGGGCTGGGCGGTAACAGTCACCTGCGCCCCATGGCGCAGTGCCTTGCGCACAAACCGGCAGACATAGCCCAACTTGTCCGGCGCGTTGAAGTGAAAAGCCACCTCGGTCATCACAGCACCCGCCTTCTCAATCGCGCGCAGCTTCCACCGGCGTCAGCGCGGCTTTGGCCGTCGGCGCCGTGTCGGATGCCGCAGCAGGCTGCGCCACCTTGACAGCTTTGACGGTTTTGACTGCCTTGGCGGCTTTCACCGGCTTCGCGCTCTTGGCGACCTTGTCCGCAACCACCGCCTGGGGCGCCTTGGCCTTTACCGGCTTGGCAGTTTTGGCTGCCGTGGCCACCTGGCCCAGCAGATAGTGCACCAGCAGGCCCACCGGGCGGCCGGTGCCGCCCTTGGCAGCGCCTTCCTTCCATGCGGTACCTGCGATGTCCAGATGCGCCCAGGGGATGTCGCCCACAAAGCGCTGCAGGAACTTGGCGGCGGTGACCGAGCCCGCGGCACGGCCTGCCACATTGGCCACATCGGCAAACGTCGTCTTCAGGCCCTCAGCGTAGTCGTCGTCCAGCGGCATGCGCCAGCACAGGTCCTGCGCGGCATCGCCCGCCTTCTGCAAGGCATCGGCCAGTGCATCGCTGGTCGCGTACATGCCGCTGCGGATGCCGCCCAGGGCAATCACGCACGCACCGGTGAGCGTGGCCACGTCCACCAGTGCGGCAGGCTTGAAACGTGCGGCATAGGTCAGCGCATCGCACAGCACCAGACGGCCTTCAGCATCAGTGTTCAGAATCTCGATGGTCTGGCCGCTCATGCTGGTGACCACATCCCCGGGCTTGACGGCCGTGCCGTCGGGCATGTTTTCGCAGGCCGGGATCAGGCCAACCACATTGATGGCGGGGCGCAGCTCGGCCAGCGCGCGGAACACGCCCAGCACACTGGCGGCGCCACCCATGTCGAACTTCATCTCGTCCATCCCCGCAGCCGGCTTGAGCGAGATGCCACCGGTGTCGAACGTGATGCCCTTGCCCACCAGCACCACCGGCGCCTGCGACTTGGCTGCGCCGTTGTAGTGCAGTTCAATGAACTGCAGCGGCTGGGCCGAGCCCTGGGCCACCGCCATGAAAGCGCCCATGCCCAGCTTGGCCACTTCCTTGGGGCCATGCACCTTGCACTGGATACCGCTGTGCTTGGCCAAGGCCTTGGCCGCAGCGGCCAGCATGGTGGGCGTGGCATGGTTGGCGGGGCGGTTGGCCCATTCGCGGGCCATGCCCACGCCAGAGGCCAAGGCCTCGCCCAGGGCAAATGCCTGTGCGGCCGCAGCCTTGTCGGGCACGCCCACGGTGGTACGCGTCCAGGCCAGGGCCTTGGCTTCGGGCTTGGTCGCCGTGTACACATAGCTGATATCGGCCAGCGTCTGCACGGCGGCGGCCGTCACCGCCGCCGCATCCGGCAGGGCCGACAGGCACACCACCGCACGCTTGCAGCCCGTGGCCTTGAGGGTGCTGGCAGCCGCTGTCAGCGCGGTGCGCACTTCCTTGGCAGAGGCCGTACCCGCGCCCAGCAACAGCACGCGGCGGGCCGCCACGCCTGCGGGCTGGTACAGCGCCAGTTGCTTGCCGGCACCATTGTCCAGATCCCCTGCCTTGCGCGCCTGCGCCACGCACTGTGACAGCGCGTCCTTGCCGGGCTTGAAAGCGTCGGGCACCAGCAGCACCAGCGCATCACATTTTTCAGCGGCAGCACCCGCCAAGTTCAAGGCCTTGAGATCAAAGTTCATAATCGGTGTTTTCCTTTAAAGCCGATGTTATTCGATTCATCCATACGCAAGGAGCTGGCCCGCAGCTTTGGCGCCACCCTGGTGGTGTTGATTACCGTGGTCATGACCATGATGCTGATCCGCACATTAGGCCAGGCCGCCAAGGGCAATGTCAGCCCATCCGACGTGCTGCTGGTCATGGGCTTCACCGTGCTCAGCCATTTGTCCACCATCCTGATGCTGAGCCTGTTCGTCTCCATTGTCGGCACGCTCACCCGCATGTACCGTGACAGCGAAATGGTGATCTGGTTTGCCAGCGGCCGCGGCCTGGCCAGTCTGGTCAAGCCGCTGCTGCGCTTTGCCTGGCCGGTGCTGCTGATCGTCGCCGTGCTGGGCCTGTGGGTCTGGCCCTGGAGCAACCAGCAGGTGCAGCAGATGCGTGAACAATTCGAGCAGCGCAGCGATGTGGACCGCATTGCCCCCGGAGAGTTCCAAGAATCCTCGGACGGCCAGCGGGTGTTTTTCATCGACAAGGAATCCGTGTCCTCCGAATCTGCGAGCAATGTCTTCATCGTCGACAACAGCAATGGCAAAGAGGTCGTTACCTCCGCCAAGAGCGCCCATCTGCGCGTGCAGCAAGGCGTGAGAATGGCCGTGCTGACCGATGGCCAACGCATCGAGACCAAGCCCGACGGAGCGGGGCTGCGCATCAGCCAGTTTCAGGAATACGCACTGCGCCTGTCGGACGGCAGCAGCGCCAGCGCCGAAGCCCTGGCCACCAAATCCCAGCCCACGGCAGCACTGCTGGCCTCTGACGCGCCCAAGGACCGGGCCGAGCTGGGCTGGCGCCTGGGCCTGCCCCTGGCAGCACTCAACTTTGTGCTGCTGGCCTTGGCCATCACCAACGCCAACCCGCGTGCCGCCAAAAGCACCAGCTTGGCCGTCGCGCTGCTGGCATTCGTGGTCTACTACAACCTGATGACCGTGGGCCAAAGCTGGGTCGTCTCCGGCCGCATGTCCATGCTGGGCTTCCTGCTCGGCCTGCACGGCGCGGTCCTGGGGATCGCCCTGGCCACCCTGATGATTCGCCACCACCGCTGGTCGCCCCGACAACTGCTGCAACGCCGCGCCCAAGTACCGCAAGGAGCTTCGGCATGAAGACACTGCGCAAAATGATCTTCAAGGACGTCATCACCACGGTGGCGTTTGTGACTCTGGCCTTCCTGGCGCTGTTCTTCTTCTTCGACCTGCTCGACGAAATGCGCTATGTGGGCCGCTACGAGCAGTACGGCGTCCCCCAGGCCATGCTGGTGGTGCTGCTGGAAGTGCCCAATCACCTGTACGAGCTGCTGCCCATCACCGTGCTGATCGGCACCATCTACGTGATGGCCCGCCTGGCGCAAAGCTCGGAATTCACCATCATGCGCACCAGCGGCCTGGGCCCCTGGCTGGCGTTGCGCACCCTGGTCACCATTGGCGCCGGCTTTGTGGTGCTTACCTTTCTGATAGGGGACTACATCGCTCCGCTGTCCGAACGCGCCGCATCGGCCACCCAGGCCAAGTTCCAGGGTGGCACCGTCACCTCCGGGGCGACAGGAGCCTGGCTGAAGGAACGCAAAGACGGCAGGACCCTGGCCATCAATGTGCGCAACATCCGTGACGACGAGTTGCTGGGCGTGCGCATTTTCGAGTTCGATGCCGACGGCCGCATGCTGCGCCAGATCCATGCCGAAAAAGCCGAGGTGAAGGACAACGACCTGTGGAAGCTCAGCCAGGTACGCCGCTCCGAGTTCAGCTACCCCGAACCCACACAAGCGCGCCTGCAGCGCTACACCGAAGCCGAATACGACTTCGCCACCAATCTCACCTCCAACATGGTGGCGGCGGCCGTGCACAAGCCTGATCGCATGCCCACCATTGAGCTGTTCCGCTTCATCCAGCATTTGCAGAGCAACGACCAGTCGGCGCAGAAGTACGAGATCGAGTTCTGGCGCAAGCTGTTCTACCCGCTCAGTTGCCTGGTGATGGTGGTGCTGGCCCTGCCTTTTGCCTATCTGCATTTCCGCTCCGGCGGACTGGCAGGCTATGTGTTCGGCGGTGTGATGGCCGGTATCAGCTTCTTCCTGCTCAACAACGTCTTTGGCTACGCCGGCAATCTGAACAACTGGCAGCCCATGCTGACAGCAGCAGCCCCCGGGGTGATCTATTCGTTGCTGTCCCTGGGCGCATTCACTTGGCTGGTGCTGCGGCGATGAACCCATCTACCCACAGCGACCCCGGCCCCGCCGCTCCGGCAGCGGGCCTGGTGCTGTTCGCACATGGCTCGCGCGACCCGCTGTGGCACCGCCCCATGCAGGCCGTGCGCGATCAACTGCTGGCAGAACAGCCGGGCGCGCTCTGCCTGTGCGCCTACCTGGAGATCAGCAGCCCTTCGCTGCCCACCGCCATTGCGCAACTGGTCGCCCAGGGCTGCACCCGCATTACCGTGCTGCCGCTGTTTCTGGGCACCGGCCGCCACGCGCGCGAAGACCTGCCCCTGCTGCTGGAGCAAGCCCGCCAGCAGCACCCCGGCGTGCAGCTGGACAGCGCCACCGCCGTGGGCGAAGACCCCCGGGTCATCGGCCTGTTGGCACAAATCGCACAGCAGCACATATATAAAGAACCAAAACTTTAGATAAATCATTCATAATGATGTCCACGCCAGCCGACATCCGCTTATGAATCTGCACCAATTCCGCTTCGTTCAAGAGGCCGCCCGCCGCAACCTCAACCTCACCGAGGCCGCCAAAGCGCTGCACACCTCGCAGCCAGGCGTCTCCAAGGCCATCATCGAGCTGGAGGAAGAACTGGGCGTGGACATCTTCGCCCGCCACGGCAAGCGCCTCAAGCGCATCACCGAACCTGGCCAGCATGTGCTCAAAAGCATCGAGCTGATCATGCGTGAAGTCGGTAACCTCAAGCGCATCGGCGAGCAGTTCAGTGCCCAGGACAGCGGCACCCTCAGCATTGCCACCACCCACACCCAGGCGCGCTATGTGCTGCCCAATGCAGTAGCCAAGCTGCGCGACGCCTACCCCAAGGTCACCATCAGCCTGCACCAGGCCACGCCCCACGAAGTGGCGCGCATGGTGCTGGATGAAGTGGCAGAAATCGGCATGGCCACCGAATCGCTGGCCGACTACCCCGACCTGGTCACCCTGCCCTGCTATGAATGGCAGCACGTGCTGGTGGTGCCCAAGGGCCACCCGCTGGCCACCAAGGAACGCATCGGTCTGGAAGACATCGGTCAGGAAGCGCTGATCACCTACCACCCCTCCTTCACCGGCCGCAACAAGATCGACACCGCGTTTGCCACGCGCAAGATCACCCCGCGCATCGTGCTGGAAGCCATTGATTCGGACGTGATCAAGACCTATGTGCGCCTGGGCCTGGGCATCGGCATCGTGGCCGAAATGGCCATGCGTGACGATCCGGGCGTGGACCTGGTCTCCCGCCCCGTCGGCCACCTGTTCGGTCAGAGCGTAGCGCGCGTGGCTTTCAAGCGTGGCGCCTACCTGCGCAACTTCGTCTACAAGTTTGCCGAAACCCTGAGCGACCGCCTCAGCCGCGACCTGATCGCGCGGGCAATGACCGGCCACGTCAACGATTACGAACTGTGAGCGTACAGTTCACCCAGAGACTTTCCCCAGCCCGGCGCTAGCCCCCTAGCCCCCGGGCTTTTGCCTTTTTGCGATTGAGCGATGACCACCGCCCACACTCCCAGTTTCCCCAGCCGCTTGCCCCATGTGGGCACCACCATCTTCACCGTGATGTCGGCCCTGGCCGCCGAACACCAGGCCGTCAACCTGGGCCAGGGCTTTCCGGACTTTGGCTGCGACCCCACGCTGCTGGACGCCGTCAACGATGCCATGCGTGCTGGCCACAACCAGTACCCACCCATGGCCGGAATGCCCCAGCTGCGCGAAGCGGTGGCCGCGAAAATCCACACCCTCCATGGCCGCCAGTACAACGCGGCAACCGAGATCACCATCACCGCAGGCGCCACCCAGGCCATCCTGACTGCCATCCTGGCCACCGTGCAGGCCGGCGATGAAGTGATCGTGCTGGACCCCTGCTACGACAGCTACGCCCCCAATATCGAGATGGCCGGCGGCACCATCGTCCGGGTACCGCTGACCCCCGGCACCTTCCGCCCGGACTTTGCCAAGATTTCCGCAGCCATCACGCCCAGAACGCGGCTGATGATCGTCAACACGCCACACAACCCCAGCGCTACGGTATGGACGGCGGCAGAGATGCAGCAGCTCGAAGACCTGCTGGCCCCCACCGATGTGCTGCTGATCAGCGACGAGGTGTACGAGCACATGGTGTTTGACGGCGCCCAGCACGAAAGCGCGGCGCGCTTCCCCGGCCTGGCGGCACGCACCTTCATCGTCTCCAGCTTTGGCAAGACCTACCACGTGACAGGCTGGAAGGTCGGCACCGTGGCCGCCCCCGCCGCGCTGACGGCCGAATTCCGCAAGGTGCACCAATTCAATGTGTTCACCGTGAACACCCCCATGCAGGTCGGCCTGGCCACCTACATGCAGAACCCGGCGCCGTACCTGGAACTGCCTGCCTTCTACCAGCGCAAGCGCGATCTGTTTGCCGAAGGTCTGAGCCATACCCGTTTCAAGCTGCTGCCCACGGCCGGCACCTACTTCCAGTGCGCCGACATTTCCGCCATCAGCGATTTGAACGAGGCCGAGTTCTGCCAATGGCTGGTCAAGGAAGTCGGCGTGGCCGCCATTCCGCTGTCCGCCTTCTACGGCGACGGCTTCGATCAGAAAGTGGTGCGCTTTTGCTTTGCCAAGCAGGACGACACCCTGCGCGCCGCGCTGGAACGGCTGCGCAAGCTGTAAGCACCCCAAAGGGCCTGTGCAGGCCCTTGCCCCACCAGGCCGATTCACCTCGGCGCAGGCCTTTTCAGGCCAGACACCGCCAAGCAGCCACCGCCGCAACTGCAAGCCTTACCCGGCTCCATAGTGTGCCCACAGCGCCAGGGCCAGCAGCACGGCAACCAGCCCTATGCAGCTGACCAGCTCCACGTCTTCATACGCCCAGGCATTGCACCGCGGGCCCAGAAAGCGTGGATAGCACCCCAGCGTGAGCAACCTGAGCACCAGCCAGCCGGGCCAGAAAAAGAGCAGTTGAAACCCCAGCAAGCGCAGCAAAAAGCTGGACACACTGCCCAGCAGGTGCAACACAATGTCCATAGCAGCCGCCCGAAGGCGGTGCGAAGTGGCGGTGGACACAGTCCAGCGGATGCGCCGACAGGCCCTCCCGTCTGTTTGCATGCTTGCGCACTACCTGCCACTTCGGGCTGTCTGTGGGGTGGGCTTTGCGTGACGGCGATGGCATCCAGGGCATCGGATATTTCACCCGCGCCGACACACCCCAACGACAGACAGCACAGTGGCGGGTGATTGCTGCTGGGCCATACTGCGGGCAATCTCCACCCCTTGCCCACAGCTGATGACCTCCGCCCGCACCGCACCCACCCTGCACTACATCTTTGATCCACTGTGCGGCTGGTGCTATGGCGCCGCACCACTTGTGGATGCCGCACGCCAATTGCCCGGCCTGGTCGTGCAATGGCATGCCGGTGGCATGCTGGCAGGCCCGCACGCACGGCGCATCACGACCGACTGGCGCGACCACGTGTTGCCACACGACCACCGCATAGCCCAGCTGACCGGCCAGCCCTTTGGCTCGGCCTACACCGACGTCCTGCTGAACCAGGTGGGTACGCCGCTGGACTCTGGTCCACCCATTACCGCCCTGCTGGCCGTGCAGGCCATGGACCAAGCCAGCGACCAGCCACAAGTCCACGCCCTGGATCTGCTACACCGCATCCAGCACGCGCACTACGCGGAAGGCCGCACCATCAGCGATGCCGACACCCTGCAGCAGATCGCCGCCGAGGCCGGGCTCGACACCCAGCAATTTGCGGCAGCCTATGTGATGCAACTGGGCGACCGCACGATCGACCACATTCGGGACAGCCGCCAGTGGCTGCAGCGCGCCGGAGGCCAGGGCTTTCCCACCTGGGTGCTGGAATGGCAGACCGCGCCAGATGTCCCGGTACAGCTGCAACGCGTGGACACTGCCAGCTTTCTGGGTCAGCCCACCGTCTGGCGCGACGCACTGGCGCAGTGGCTACTCTCTCTGCCGGTCGACTGATCCCTTGCCCCAGGGCGTGCGGACACTTGGCCGGCAGACAAACGGCATGATTCTTGCATGCAAAGAATGCATATCTGACACGCTCTGGGAACGCTTCATGCCTGCCATATCCGCCACACCAGCTCTGTACATCCTCAAAACCGGATCCACCCTGCCCACGCTCGCGGCAGCGCATGGCGATTTTGAAGACTGGATCACCCAGGGTCTGGCCGGCACACCGCTGGACATCCGCGTGCTGGATGCCCACACCTGCACCGCAGCCGGTTGGCAGTGGCCGGAGCGCAGCGCCATGGCCGGCCTGGTCATCACCGGTTCGCACGACATGGTCACCGACGGTGCCGACTGGTGCTTGCGCTGCGAGGACTGGCTGCGCACCCTGGCCGAGCAGGATCTGCCCATGCTGGGCATCTGCTTTGGCCACCAGTTGCTGGCCCAGGCCCTGGGTGGGCAGGTCGCCCCGCATCCGGCCGGCCTGGAGCTGGGCACGGTGCCGGTTGATGCCCAGCGCGCCGCCGCGCTGGATCCGTTGTGGCACGACCTGCCTGCCCGCTTTCAAGCCCATGCCGTGCACTACCAGTCGGTACGCCGCCTGCCTGCAGGCGCCCAAGTGCTGGCGGCCAACCCGCACGAACCCCACCACGGCTTTCGCTGGGGTGCGCATGCCTGGGGCGTGCAGTTCCACCCGGAATTCGATGCACTGGTGATGCAAGCCTATGTGGACCATGTGCGCCACAGCCTGCACAGCCACGCGCTGTCCAGCGCCGACAGCAGCGAGTGGCCCGTGTGCAGCACGCCCTGGGCCGCGCGCCTGCTTCCGCGCTTTGCGCACTATGCCCACCAGCAACTGCGCACCGATACGGCCCCGCAGCCCTGTATGGCCTGAGCACGGCCGCGGCAGCATCCAGGCTGCGGGCCTGCGCCCGCTGCGCCGGACAGACTGTCTATCCCGCCTCTCTCCTATTCGATAGCAATCCGCTCCACAGGAATCAGGGTCTCAGGACGTTTCTTGACATACTGGGCGGCCAGCGCCCGCACCGGGCTTGTCACAATGCACACGCGCAGTGCGCCGCACCATCAAAAAGCCCCTGTCCGACAACCCACGCCGCGCGCGCTCTTTAGAGTAGCCCCTATTGCTTTTGGAGATCAAAGATGATGTCGCTAATTGGTACCTTGATTGTGGGTTTGATCGTGGGCCTGATCGCACGCGCGCTCAAACCGGGCGACGATGGCATGGGCTGGATCATGACCATCCTGCTGGGCATTGCCGGCTCTTTCCTGGCCAGCTATCTGGGTGCGGCCATGGGCTTGTACGCCCAGGGTGAAGCCGCCGGCTGGATCGCCTCCGTCATCGGCGCGATCGTCCTGCTGTTCATCTACAACCTGGTCCGCAGCAAGGCCCGCTGAGCCGGCAGACGGCCGCAGCCCGCGCTGCGCCCCGGTCGTCAGCGTCCCACGGCAGGTGTACCCCGGTACACCTGCTTTTTTTCGCCCATGGCGCATGCGGCACCAACCCACTCCAGCGGCACCAAATCGGCGATCATTGCAGCCATGACCGATGCTTCCACGCCCCGCTACTGGCTCATGAAGAACGAGCCTGATGCCTACTCCATCGACCACGCGCTCGCGGCGCCCGGGCAGACCATTGCCTGGGATGGCGTGCGCAACTACCAGGCGCGCAACTACATGCGCGACCAGATGCGCGTGGGCGATGGTGTGCTGTACTGGCATTCCAGCTGCGCCGAACCCGGCATCTACGGCCTGGCGCGCATCGCCGGAGGTCTGCGCGTGGACGACAGCCAGTTCGATCCGACGTCGCCTTATTACGACCCCAAGAGCAGTCCCGACCAGCCACGCTGGCTGCTGCTGGATGTACAGGCCCTGCGCAAGACCCGCCCCATCCTCATCCCCGAGTTGCGCGAACATGCCGCACTGCAGGACATGCGCGTGCTGCAGCGCGGCAATCGTCTGTCCATCACCGAGGTCACCCCGGCAGAATGGGACTACATCCAGCGCGTGCTGCTGCAGTCTGCAACCTGAGGAGACACCATGCGCGGCGGCATGATCGATTTCAGCTCCTGGTCCTCCATCCTCACCACGGTGGCCAGCCTCCTGCTGATCACCTTGCTGATGGTGGGCATACGCCTGGTGTTCATGCAGACCATCCAGAAACGCCGTGAACGCGAAAACCGCCAGATCAACGAGCGGCTCAAAACCCTGATGGCCGTCTACAAGACCCTGGGCGGCAGCTTCACCGGGGAACTGGCCGTCAGTCCCGTACATCTGCGTGACGTCCACGCCGCCGCACGCCGTGCGGAAACCATGGCAGATGCCGCCGAAGCCGAAGACAGCACCGGCGAAGACAGTGACGACATTCCAACCTCGAGCAGCAGCGAACGCCAGCGCCGCACGCGCGATAGCGTGGAAGCGGCCCTGTCCGATGTGATCCTGCTGGGCACCGAAGAGCAGGTGCGTCTGGCCGCACAGGCTGCGCAGGACATGGTGGCCGGCCGCGCCATCGAGACCGCGCCGCTGGTGGCCTCTCTGCGCCAGTTCATCCGCGCGGCACTGGACCTGGAGCCGATTCCCGCCCACATCACCATCCCCAACCAGGGCCCCACGCGCAGCAGCACCAGTGGTGGCAACGCCCGGCGCGCAACCGGTGCTCCAGGCAGCGCGGGTGCGGCAGCCGGCGGGGGCCGCGCAGGTGGTGGAGGCGGCGGTGCGGCTGCCGGTGGCATGGGAGGCATGGGCGTCGGCATGGGGCTGGGAGGGCTGCACAAAGAGAGCGGTTCCGAGACAGAGTGACCCGTCCCGCGCCGCACGCCGCCTCTGTGCGCACACCCGGAGGCCAGCGTAGCCAGCGGGCGCCGTGCCGGAAAGAAGCTGCTGCAAGACCACACCATCCCGGCACAGCCGCTATGGTCGCATCCGCACCGCGGACCCTGGACTTTCACATGCCGGAGCTATGCTGGTGCCATCCTCTCTCGTGCCACCATGCCCTCTCCATCTGCTCCCCCACCTGCCGCAGCCCCTGTCGCCCCCGCAATGCCGCTGCATCCTGACCGCACAGCCAGCCCCCAAGACCTCACCCCAGGCAACCCGGGCAGTGGCATTCAGTCGCCGCCCGCAGCCCCGACCTCGCGGCCACCCGCACGCTGGCGCCAGGTGCTGGAAGTGTTCATCGTCTTTCTGCAATTGGGCCTGACCTCGTTTGGCGGGCCGGTGGCACATCTGGGCTATTTCCGCACGGCCTTCGTGCAGCGGCGCCAATGGCTCAGCGATGCACAGTACGCCGATCTGGTGGCGTTGTGCCAATTCCTGCCCGGTCCGGCCAGCAGCCAGGTGGGCATGGCCCTGGGCCAGTTGCGTGCCGGCGGCTGGGGAGCGCTGGCAGCGTGGCTGGGTTTCACACTGCCGTCGGCTCTGCTGCTGACCGCCCTGGCCCTGGGCCTGTCGCAGGCTGGGGGGCATGAGGACGCGTTCCACGGCGTGTTGCACGGGCTCAAGCTGGTGGCCGTGGCGGTGGTAGCCCAGGCCGTCTGGGGCATGGGCCGCAGCCTGTGCCCGGACCGGCTGCGCGCCGCCCTGGCGCTCAGCGCGGCAGTGCTGACTCTGCTGCTGACCAGCCACTTCGGCGCCAGCGTGCAGCTGCTGCTGATTGGACTGGGCGCACTGATCGGCTGGCGCTGGGTACGGCCCGCCTTGTCCGCGTCGGCGGTCACCGACCTCGCTCCAGACACTGGCATCTCCCGCCGCACCGGCGCGGCCTTGCTGCTGCTGTGCCTGCTGCTGGGCTTGGCCCTGCCACTGCTGGCCCACGGCACCCAGTCACCCCTGTGGCACGCAGCCAGCGTGTTCTACCGGGCCGGAGCGCTGGTATTTGGCGGCGGCCATGTGGTGCTGCCGCTGCTGCAAGGCGGCGTGGTGCAACCCGGCTGGCTGAGCAGCGAGCAGTTTCTGGCCGGCTATGCCGCCGCCCAGGCCGTACCAGGACCGCTGTTCACGCTGGCGAGCTATCTGGGTGCGCTGCTGCCGCTAGGCTTGGGGTCGGGGGCATGGTCGGCCTGGCTGGGTGGCCTGCTGGCCTTGGTGGCCATTTTTCTGCCGGCCGCCTTGCTGGTGCTTGGTGCCATGCCGTTCTGGGCCGCGCTGCGCGCTCACCCTGTGGCCCAGCGCGTGCTGGCCGGGGTGAACGCCACGGTGGTGGGACTGCTGCTGGCGACCCTGTACGACCCGGTGTGGACCAGTGCCATCTACAGCCGGGAGGACTGCGCATTGGCCCTGCTGTACCTGGCGCTGTTGGCCGTGGCCCGTGTGCCGCCCGTGGCTGTGGTGCTGCTGGCTGCAGGCCTGGGCTATGTGCTGGCGTCTTGAGGCCGCAGCCAGCATCCCGCCAGAGCAAGCCTGCGCCGGATGATCCAAGATCTGGTTCATGAACGGCATATACCCAGACTGCCCCGGGCTTCGCCAACCGGGGCATCACTCCGGGCCACAATAGCGGCCGCAGTCCTGGCCTCCAGCGGCTGTGTTTTTCCAGACCTCTTGAATTGAAAGCCCTGACCATGGCCTTTGCCGACAACCTGCGCCAGCTGCCCGCCATCACCCACATTGCCGCCCTGCACCTGCTGGACGACAGCGGCGCCGTGGTCGCCACCATACCCAATGCCCCGGGCAAGGCGGGTTCGGTCACCGTGTACAACGCCCTGGTAGCCAAGCACGGCAGCATCAATGTGGCAGCGGCCGAAGAAGGCCTGCAGATCTTTGCCGAGCACACCGAAGACGCCAAGGCCCGCCCCGGTGCCCATCCCAATATCGACCGCCTGCTGGAGGTCATCGCCACCGGCAAGGGCTTCACCGTGCAGATCGACCCGGCCTGATTGCGCTGCAGACAGGCTGCTGCCAGCCTGTCGCCCACGCGCCAGCCAGAGGGCCGCAACCGGCAGGAGCGTATTCCGCGCCACAGCGGTTGGCACTGGCGGTGCGCATCCGGTGTTTACGCCAGTGGTGCACGGCCGCAGCGCCGCCTAGAGTGCAGCGCATGACCACATCGACCGCCTCCACCACCGCATCGGCCGCTGCTGCCGATTCCAGCGCTTCGCCCCTCCCCGCCCTCAGTCACTTTCGCTGGACGCTGCAGGACCACATTGCCCACCTGCAGCTCAACCGCCCGGACAGCCTCAACACCATGAGCCCCGGCTTCTGGCGCGAGCTGGACACCGTGCTTCACCATCTGCAGCACGGCAAAGACGCCTGTTCCGCCCGCGTTCTGGTCATCAGCAGCACCGGCAAGCACTTCTCGGCCGGCATGGCCCTGGAGACCTTTGCCAACCCCGACTTTGCCCCGGACGACCGCACGCCTGAAGGCCGCGCCGCGCTGGCCGAGATGCTGTGGAACATGCAGGCCACGCTCACCCGCCTCGAAGAACTGCGCCTGCCGGTGCTTGCCGCGCTGCAGGGCGGCGTCATCGGCGGTGCGCTGGACATGGTGGCCTGTGCCTGCATACGCTACGCCACACAGGACACCTTCTTCTGCGTGCAGGAAATCAACATCGGCATGGTCGCCGACATCGGTAGCCTGCAGCGTCTGCCCAAGCTGCTGCCCATGGGGCTTGTCAAGGAGCTGGCCTACACCGGTCGGCGCTGGCCCGCAGCCCAGGCCCTGCAACAGGGCTTTGTCAATGCCGTGCTCGACACCCCTGACGCCGCACTGCAAGCTGCCATGGCCTGCGCCCGGGAGATTGCCCGGCACCCACCCGTAGCCATCTGGGGTACCAAGCAGGCCCTGCACTACGCACGCGACCACAGCGTGCAGGACAGCCTGCGCCAGATGGGCTGGCTACAGTCCGGCATCTGGAGCAACCGCCATGTGATGGAAGCCGTCCAGGCTGGCCAGCAAAAGCGTGCGGGAAGCTTTCCGGAAACCGGCGGGTACCGGCAGTTTGGAACGCTGGAAACGGAATAGCCCCATACAAGCGTCGACACGCTGCGCGCCGCGCATGGCGCCCACTGGAGCGGACCTCACGCGCCACAGGCATCCACAGCAAAAATCCCGGAGAGTCCGGGATTTTTTATGCCTTCCACAGTGCCCCGTGCCTCCCCACAGCGTGGCCGGAAGGTCCGCTGCCAGCGAAGACCGATCAGAATCATGTGCATTCCACCCCCTGCGGTCTGCGCCGCATTCAGGCTATGGGGTTCTTCACATGGATACCCGCTTCCTATCCATGGCTAAATGGTATTTCCTGCTCCGACAACCCTCCTAACATGAACGTCCCCTAACGCGGGGTTCGTGCATGTGGCGGGCCATTGTCGGCACCAGAAGGATCGGTCGGAGGAGCGCATGAAAGGTGAAACCCTGTTGGATGACTTTCCTCGCAATCTGGGCACGGAGCAGTTGATGGCACTCGACCGGGTCATGGCCATTGCAGAGTTCGAGCTCGATGGCACGCTGCGCCACGCCAATGCCAATTATCTGCAGCTGTTTGGTTTGTCGCATGAAATGGCACAGGGCAGAAAGCACAGCAGCTTCTGTCCGCAAGCCTTGCTCAACAGTGGGCGCTACAGCACCATCTGGTCAGATCTGTGTGCCGGCAACTCCTATTCCGGTTCCGTGGAGCGCGTACGCGACGATGGCCGTAGTTGCTGGCTGGATGCCACGTATTCCCCGGTATTCAATGCACAGGGCCAGGTGCAGCACATTCTCAAGATTGCGACCGACATCACAGACCGCTACGTCAAAGAGCAGGCCCAGCAGGAACATCTCACGCGTTTGACGCTGATCGCAGACACCTCGGATGCGGCATTGATCATCAGCGACAAGGACTCCCGCATCCTGCATGTGAACCGTGGGTTCAGCCGCCTATTTGGCTGGCAGAACGAGGAAGTACTGGGACGGGCCCCCATCGGCCTGCTGGCACCGCACCTGCCGCCCGAATTTTCAGAAAACTACCACGGCGCATTGCGTTCCGGGGCATCCGTGGAGCGGGAAGAAATTGTGGTGGGCAAAAGCGGTCAGCGCTACTGGGTCAAGGTCATCAGCAATCCGATCCAGGATGCGCAGGGTGCATGGACTTACACCGTTTCGATGCTCACGGACATCACCCGCTCCAAGATGCACGAGGCATTGCAGCACCGCGTATTGGAGGCCTTGGCACGCGAGCAGCCATTGACGGAGGTCCTGGAGCTGGTCTGCCAGGAAGTCGAGCGGATTGCACCGGAGGTGACGGCATCGGTGCTGGAAGTGGATGCCCAGGGATTGCTGCACCCTTTGGCGGGCGCGAGCTTGCCCCAAGCGTATGCGCAGCTTCTGGACGGACAGTCCATCGGTCCTGCCGCCGGCTCCTGCGGCACGGCAGCCTGGCGCAATGCACCGGTGGTGGTGGACGACATCGCGCAAGACCCTCTCTGGGAGCAGTATCGGCACCTGGTACTGCCACTGGGGTACCAGGCCTGCTGGTCGACTCCCATCTGCAACAGCCAGCTCCAGCCTATCGGCACGTTTGCCTTCTATTTCCGGGAACCACGGGCCGAAGCCTCACGGGACTTTCACCAGAAGCTGATCAATGCGTGTACGCATTTGTGCGCCCTGGCACTGGAGCGCGAATCGGACCGGCACCGCATTCGCCAGCTGGCGTTCTACGATGGCCTGACCGGCATGCCCAACCGGGCCTTGCTGCGCGCCAAGGCGGACCAGGCCATCGCCTCGGCAACGCGCAACCACGAACAACTGGCCGTACTGTTCATTGACCTGGACCGCTTCAAGCAGGTGAACGACTCCCTGGGCCATGGCGCCGGTGACGAGCTGCTGCGCACCATGGCAGCCCGGTTGCAGCAGGTACTGCGCGCCAACGACATCGTCGGTCGCCTGTCCGGCGATGAATTTGCCGCAGTGCTAACGCAATGCGATGCGGACCATGCCACCAGCACGATCGAGCGCTTGCAGGTGCTGCTGGCCGAACCGCTGACCATCAAAAAAACCCGCCTGTCGCTGTCTGCCAGCATCGGAATTGCCTTGTTCCCCGCCGATGGGCACGATCTGGAGACGCTGCTGCAGCATGCCGACATGGCCATGTACCAGGCAAAAAGCATCGGCAGGGGCAGGTTCTGCTTCTTCAGCCACGAAATGAACCATGCGGCACAGCAGAAGCTGATGCTGGAGATGGAGCTGCGCAACGCCTTGCAGGACAGACAACTGCGCCTGCGGTTGCAGTACCAGCCGCAAATCGATTTGGCAACCGGCGAACTCTATGGCGTGGAAGCACTCGCCCGCTGGACGCATCCAGAGATGGGGGAAATTCCACCCACACAGTTCATCGCACTGGCACAGGAGCACGGCCTGACGGCAGAACTTGGCCGCTGGGCCTTGGATGAAGCCTGTCGCCAGCTGGCCCAGTGGCGCCGGGAAGGCGTCGGCGTGCCGGCCGTATCGGTCAATCTCTCCCCCACGGATTTTCAGCACCTCGATCTGGCACAGATGACTGCCGATACGCTGCACCGCCATGGACTGCAACCGCAGGACCTCACCCTGGAACTGACGGAAAGCATTCTGCAGGATGCCAATCCCGCCACGCTGAAAACACTGCACGACATCCACAGGCAGGGCGTGCGGCTTTCCATGAAGGACTTTGGCGCCGGATATTCCAGCCTGAGCTACCTGCGCCGCCTGCCCGTGAGCGAACTGAAGCTGGACCCCAGCTTTGTCGCCGACTTGCAGCACGATGAAGCGGCACGCTCCCTGAGCAGCGCCATTTTGGGCGTCGGCAAAAGCCTGCACCTGTCTGTGGTGGCGGAAGGGGTGGAAACCGATGCGCAGCGCAAGCTGCTCAAGGACCTGGGCTATCCGGCAGCCCAGGGGTTCCTGTTTGCGAAGCCTCTTCAACCGTCGGAACTTCCCGGTTGGCTGGCCTGCAACCTGCAGAGCCGCGCGCCGGTGGCTGGCCATGTGCCCACCCCAGGGGGCTGCGAATTCATCCGCCCTTGACGGAGCCGGACAGGCCCGGCAGGCAGTCTCCCACCTCCGGGCAGGCCCTGGGCTGAGAAGCCCAGTGCGGAGTAACGGCTCCAGGCGTATGCCGTGCCATCTGCCACCGCCTTGTCGACCCAGGGCACTGACCCGGCACGCATTCCCGGCTGTACGCGCTGCGCAGCCATGGTCTGGTGCTCCCGGCACGCTGAGGCCGTTGTCACCGCGCCGCAGTCCCATTCAGTTCAGATCACGGCCTCAATCAGGAAGGGGCCGTTTTCCGCCAGCCCTGCCTGCAACGCCTTCTTGAAGTCTTCCACCGTCTCGCAGCGCACCGCCGGCACGCCCATGGATTCGGCCAGCTGGGTCCAGCGGATGGCGGGCTGATCCAGCGTCAGCATGCGCTGGGCATTCTCGCCGGGGATCTGGGTGCCCACGGCCTTCATCTCGCCATGCAGGATGGCGTAGCTGCGGTTGGCGTAGATGATGGTCAGGCACTTGAGCTTTTCGCGCGCCTGGGTCCACAGCCCCTGGCAGGTGTACATGGCGCTGCCATCAGCCTGGAAAGCCACCACCTGGCGGCTGGGTGCGCCAATGGCCGCCCCCACGGCGGTGGGGATACCCTGGCCGATGGCGCCACCGGTGATCACCAGCCAGTCATGGGGTACGGCCTGCATGTTGTGCGCCGCAATGTCGCGGCCGGAGGTGATGGATTCATCCACCACGATGGCGCCTTCCGGCAAGGCCTGCAGCGCTACCAGGTTCACGGCGCTGGCTGTCAGCGGCCCGCTGGTGGGCGCATGGATGTGGCCGGCAGCCTGCACGGCCAGTGGCGCCTTGCGGTCCACGCCCAGCGCGGCGGCCAGGGCCTGCAGCGCCAGCAGCGCGTCCTCTTCCGGGCTGCAGGCCGTGTGGATGGCACAGCCGGCCGGCGCCAGCGTGCTGGGCTTGCCGGGGTAGGCAAAGAATGCCACCGGCTGGGGTGCGCCCAGCAGCACCAGCTGTTGCACTTCGGCCAGGGCCTGCAGGCCGGCATCCACCACATAGGGCAGACGCTCCACCGCCACGGCGCCGCGGCCGCGCTGCATGCGGCGAAAGGCCGTGGGCGTCATCAGCCGCGCGCCGATGGCCTGGGCAATCCGGCCGGCAATCTGCAGTGCTTCGGGCTCCAGCGCCTGCGGGCCCAGGAACAGCACCACCTGCTCTTCGGCCTGGATGGCGCGCAGCATGGCACGTGCCACATGTTCGATGTGCTGCACATCCGGTGCGGGTGCGGCCAGCAGCCGTGCCTGTACCGGCCGGGTGTCTTTGGGCAGTTCGCCCCAGGCACAGTCGGCCGGCAGGATCAGCGTGGCCACCTGGCCGGGCTTGCGCAGCGCCTCGCCCACGGCGCGGGCCGTGTCCTTGCCCACCGCCTCAGGCGCTGCAATGCGGTGCACCCAGTGCGACATGGGGCGTGCCAGCGATTCGATGTCGGACGTCAGCGGCGCATCGTACTGCTGGTGGTAAGTGGCATGTTCACCCACCACATTGACGATGGGCGAACGCGCACGGCGCGCATTGTGCAGATTGGCCAGGCCATTGGCCAGGCCCGGGCCCAGGTGCAGCAGCGTGGCGGCCGGCTTGCCGGTGATGCGCGCGTACCCGTCGGCCGCGCCGGTGACCACGCCTTCAAACAGACCGAGCACGCAGCGCATCTGCGGCTTGCGGTCCAGCGCAGCCACAAAGTGCATTTCCGACGTGCCGGGGTTGGCAAAGCACACATCCACCCCGTTGGCCAGCAGGGTGTCACACAGCTGATCGGCACCGTTCATCTCTTGTTTCCTTTCAAATCCATAGCTGCTTGCGTACATGCAACAAGCGCAGGAGGACGCTCCTCCAATGCCTGAAGCGTGCCTGGGGACAGACTAGTCCGTCTGTCGCCCGGGCGTCAATGGCCCGCGCAGCTGGCGCACGGCGGCATCTCGGAACATGTGCGCACGCTCAGTTCTGGATGCTGATCTGGTTGTCCTTGACCACCTTGCTCCAGCGCGCGCGCTCGGCCACCTGGAACTTCAGGTAATCCGCCCCCTGCAGCCCGCCCGGCTCGGCACCAATCGCCTTGAGCTTCTGGATGTAATCCGGGTGCTGAAAGATCCGGGCCGATGCGGCCACCAGCCGCTGCAGTGCCTCGGGCGGCAGGCCCTTGGGTGCGGCAATGCCAAACCACGAGTAGATGGGGTCTTTCAGAATTGCGGTTTCCAGCACGCTGGGCACCTGGGAAATGTCGGCCACGCGCTGCTGCGACGTCACCACCAGTGCCCGCACCTTGCTGCCGTCCCTGACATGGGGCAGCGAGGACGAGAGGTTGTCGAACACCGCATCCACCTGCCCGCCGATCAATGCCGGAATCGATTCCGCGCTGCCTTTGAACGGCACATGGGTCCACTGGAAGTCGCCCTGCGAGGCCAGGTACGCCCCGCTCAGGTGCAGCGACGAGCCAATGCCAGGCGATGCATAGTTCAGCTTGCCCGGGTTGCTTTTCGCATAGGCCACCAGCTCCTGCAGCGTCTTGAAAGGCGAGTCTTTTTTCACCAGCAGGATATTGGGCTGCTTGGTCTGCAGGCCGATGTGCTCGAAACCGCCCACCGGATCGAAGCCCAGCGCCGGATAGATGAACTGGTTGATGCTCTGGGTGCCGATGGACACCTGGCCCAGCGTGTACCCATCGGCCGGCGACTTGGCCAGCACGCCCACCCCCAGGTTGGCACCGGCGCCGGGCCGGTTTTCCACCACCACGGGCTGGCCCAGCTCCTTGGACAGAAAGTCAGCATACAGGCGCCCGGCAATGTCGGCGCTGCCGCCGGCCGGCCAGGGCACGATGAATTTGATGGGCCGACTCGGATACGCCCCTTGCGCCCAAGCCGCTACAGGCCCGGACGCCACCGTCGCCCCGCAGGCCGCCAAGGCCCAGCTCAGAACCCCACGCCGAGATTGCTTCATGCGCTTGCCTCCTCCAGATGGATGAGAAGCCAGTGTAGAAAGCGAGCGCTCCGGTTTCAGGCGTGCATACCCTAGCCGGAAGTCGCCAGGATTACAGACGGTAAAGCCAGCGCCGCGGCCCTGGCTGCAGCTTTTTACGCGTTGACACGTTCACGCCACCCAGCCGCCGCACCAGAGCCACACCGCCAGCGCGGCCGGTGCCGCCAACAGGGCCAGCCAAGCCACGGTGCGTGGGGAAACACTCAGCCCCCAGGCCACCGCCAAAGCGCCGGCAGACAGGCAGCCCAGCCAGGCCACCGTCCCCACCGTGCTGCCCCAGGCTTGCACGCAAGGCACCACGGCAGCTGCCAGCAGCAATCCCCCCGCCACCTGCAGCAGCACTGCGCGCCGGCGAGACAGCTCGCTGTCGCCATGGAGCTGTCCGTGGTGGCGGTCGATCGCCAGCGCCAATGCCGCCATGCCCGCCAGCGCCAGCGCCCAGGACAAAAGAAAAGCCAGTCCGGTATTCATGCGGCCTCCTTGGCACGGGCGGCCGATGCAGGTACGGACACGTCAGCCGTGGCAACGCCCCTCTCTGCCGCCTTGCGCGTTGCGGCAACCGGCCGCTGCTGGGCGCGACTGCGCAATGCCAGCAGCGCCACACCACCGCAGGCCAGTGCCACCAGCTCCACGCCCATGCTTTCCCAGTCTGCGCGCAGGAACTGGGCCCACAGCTGGTCACCCACCGTCATCCAGTTCAGCAGCGGCAGCAGCAGGCACAGCGCGGCCAGCGCGCCCAGCTGCTCGTTCCAGGCCCTGGCAGGCGGGCGACACAGCGCATGCACCAGCGCCAGCAGCCACAGGCCAAAGAAGGTGGCCAGCTCCCAGTCATGGCGGTGGGCCAGCTCCACCGGCACCAGCCGGTTCGCCCACAGATAGCCGATGCAGGCCAGCGCCAGCCCGGCGATGGCCGCCACATTCAGGCTTTCAATCAGTCCATACACGCGGGCGGTGGCGCGGCCGAACTCGCCCAGGTGCTTGGTACGGCGCTTGACCATGAACAGCACAGCGCCGGTGGCCACCATGGCGCTGCCCGCCAGGCCACACAGAAAGTACAGCCACTTGAGTGCCAGCCCCCCAAACTCCACACGGTGCAGACCGCCCAGCACTGACTGCGCCAGCGAAGCACCGCCACCATCCACGCCACCAGGCAGCCGCACCTGCAGCACATCGCCCGTCGCGGCAGAGAACATCACCATGCCGCTGGTGGCACTCAGGCGCTGGCGCATGCTGTCCTCCTGGTTCCAGCCGTACACGCCAATGCGCGCTGCGGCATCGCCCGGATGGCTGATCACCACGGCCCGCACAGGCTGGCCCATCAGTTGCTGTCCGCGCAGGGCAAACGGCTCCAGATCGGGCACCGCCATCGCCTGGCCGGAACGTGGGGGCTTGCCCGCCTCCTCCAGCGCCGCCATATGTGCCCGCACCCCGTCACTGCCCGCCCCGTAAAAGGCCACCACGCCTGCCGGCATGAAGCTCAGACCCGAAATCACGATCCCGGTATAGGCAATCATCAGCTGGAACGGCAGCGTCAACACCCCCGTGGCGTTGTGCGCATCCAGCCAGCTACGCTGGCCCTTGCGGGGGCGAAAGGTGAAGAAATCCTGAAAGATGCGCCGGTGTGTGATGACCCCGCTGACCAGCGCCACCAGCATCACCATGGCCGCGATGCCCACGGCCCACAGCCCCACCCTGCCAGCGTGCAACTGGTAGTGAAAGTCCACAAAATGGTGCCCACCCAGGGTGTCACGCGCCGTGCGTGCGACGGTGCCCAGCGGCTCTCCGTTGACAGGGTTCAGCTTGGCCTCTGCGTAAGCGCGCGCGGTATCGAACCAGTACACGGTCAGGCGCCCTGCGCCCTCGGCATCGGCCGGCCACAGCTCCCACATCTCGGCGTCGGGATGGTGTTTTTCCATATAGGCCAGCCCCCAGGCCAGGCGCTGGGACAGGTTGCCCCCGGCTGCCGCCGCCGGCGCCGCCACCTGTGCAGCCTCCTCTGCGTGGTGCTCGGGGGTCATCCAGTGGGTGATGGGCTCTTCAAACACGGCCAGTGTGCCGGTCAGAAACACCGCGAACAGCAGCCATGACACCCACAGGCCGCACCAGGTGTGCAGCCAGGCCTGGGCCTGGCGAAAGCTGCCGCGGCCCACGCCGCTGGTAGAAGGTGATTTGGCCATCTCTCAGCCCCCTGTACCGGCACGTGCGCAGACCCAGCTGACCAGCACCAGCAGCGCCACGGTCGTCAGCAGCACGCCCCAGACACGGGCCAGCGGCACGGGTGAGAACGCCCAGATCGCGGCCACCACATAGACAACAAAACTCCACTGCATGCCGGCCAGCACCGCTTCCGCGCGCGCCACGGGCAAAACCGCAGCCAGCAGCACGGCCACGGCACTGGCTACGGCATAGCCCCCCAGCACGGCGGCCAGCACGCGCGACAGTATGGAAAAGCCCGGACGGGCGGTCAAAGCAAGCGACATGGCGCAGCAATCCCTCAGCGAGAAACAGACAGAAAAAAACGAGGGCGCAAATACCCCCTTCTCAGGCTATGACACGCGAGATGGAAAAAAGGGCCATCTTATTGTGGCCAAGGGAGAGGTCCCGGGCGGGCTTGGCCCCTGCGCCCTGACCTGCTGGCACAGGAGCCGGCAACGCCCCCTGTCGCGCAGGCACTTGCCGCCCCATCCTTGCGGGGGATGGCCGGATGTCTCATCGGCTCCTGAAACAACAGCCCAGCGCCGCGAACCGCCCAAGGCAGGCAGTCCCGCGGCGCAGCCAGCACCCTCAGAAGCGGTAGCGTGCCGTCAGCATCACATTGCGCGGGTCGCCAAAGAAGTTCGGCCCGTTGTCCGCACCAATGCCCGAGTAATAGCTGCGATCGAACAGGTTGTTGACGTTCAGGCTCAGGTCCAGCTGGCGGCTGAGTGCATACGCCGCGTGCAGGCCGACCAGGGCATAGCCACCCTGGCGCACATGCCAGGTGCTGGAAATGCTGTCCTGCACGTGGACCGAACCGCCAACCTTCCAGCGGTGCAACGCCCCTGGCAGCTGGTAGTTTGTGGTCAGCTTGAACAGATGGCGCGGCATGTTGGTGGCATAGCGGGATCCCACGGAATAGCTGCCCGTGGGGTCGTAGCCCGAAGCGGCGGCCACCCGCTTGGCCGAGGCATAGGTATAGCTGGCGGCCACCTGCCAGCCACGGGCCAGCTCGCCTGCCACCTCGAACTCTACCCCCCGGCTGCGCACCTTGCCGGCCGGTTGGTAGCAGGCGGTCAGCTGTCCGGTGCATGCGGAACTGGGCAGGGCGTCTGGCAGGTTTTCCAGATCGATCTGGAACAGCGCTGCGCTGGCGTTCAGGCGGCCGTCGAGGTACTCGCCCTTGATCCCCAGTTCCAGATTGCGGCCCTGCTCGGGCGCCAGCGTGCCGCCGTCGGCCGTGTTGTAGCTTTGCGGGTTGAAGATGCGTGTCCAGCTGCCATACACGGCATGGGTCGGGCTCAGCGCATGCACCACCCCGGCATATGGCGTGAACTTGTGGCTGGCCTTCTGGTGGGTTTCTCCATAAGGATAGTCGCCGTCGAACTGCACCTGGTTGCGCTCGTACCAGTCCAGGCGCGATCCCAGAATCAGCTTGGTCGCATCGGTCACGGCCAGGCGGGTCATGCCATAGACGCTGGTCTGCTCCATATCGGCCTTGCGCCGCCACAGGCCGTAGGCGCCCACCGTGGGCAGGGGCACGCTGCGTGGGTCCCAGTTCAGCGGATTGAAAGTTGCCAGGGTGAAACTGCCGTCGATGGTGGCGCCACCGCCCACATCGTCCCAGCGGCTGCGGCGGTGGCTGGCGCCCACGACCACATCGTGGCTGCGGCCCCAGGCGGTGACCGCACCCGAGAGCTGGGCATCGAAGCTGCGCTGCGTGCGCTCGTAGTCGTAACCACCACCGCCCAGGCTGAACAGCGGCTGGCCGCCGGCATCAATGGTGGCCGAACGCAGATAGGTCCCCAGCATGTGCATTTCGCTGTCGATGGCCGATGCCGCGAACTTGGCCTTCCAGCCGTTGCCCAGGCGGTGCTCCACATCGGCGAACACCGTGGTGCTGCGCTTGTCCCAGAAAGACCAGCTGGGGCTCATGCGCGTGGAACGGCGGATCGGCAGAAAGCTGCCGTCGGGCATGGTGCCCAGACCGTTCCAGTCCACGCCAGGATTGTCCTCGTTGCTGTACGAAGCGCCCAGGGTCACGGTGGTGGAAGATGCCAGATCCGCTTCCAGAATGCCGTAGGCCAGGGTGCGCCGGTTCTGGTAGTCATCAATGAAAGAATGCCGATCCTGGCGGCTGACCACGGCACGCCCACGCAGCGTGCCGGCTTCGTTCAACGGCCCACCCAGATCCACCGAGCCCGTGTAATCGTCCCAGCTGCCGGCACTGACCGTGGCCGAGCCCTGGAATTCGCGTGTCGGGCGCTTGCGCACCAGGTTTATGGAGCCGCCCGGCGTTCCCGCCCCCTCACTCAAACCAGCTGCACCGCGCATGACTTCCAGGCGGTCGTACATGGACAGTGCGCCCGTGGACAGTGCCGCCTCCTCATACTCCATGGGCAGGCCGTCGACCATCAGGTTGTTGATCTGGAAGCCGCGCGAAGAAAAGCGGTAGCGCTCGCCGCCCCACTTGCTCACCGTGAGGCCGGGGGTGGCCTGCACCGCATCGGCCAGCGACACCAGCCCCCGGTCTTCAATCTGCTGGCTGGTGACCACAG
This sequence comes from Comamonas sp. UBA7528, assembly GCF_002479375.1. NCBI lineage: Bacteria > Pseudomonadati > Pseudomonadota > Betaproteobacteria > Burkholderiales > Comamonadaceae > Comamonas > Comamonas sp. UBA7528. Next base: position 239,653 of record NZ_DLMU01000004.1, on the reverse strand, counting down.
AGACCGCCTGCGGGGTCTCGCGCGGCGACAGCGCCAGGGGCGTGGCAGTGCGCATCCGCCGGGCGGTGTAGCTGCCGGTGCCTTCCGTGGCGTCGCTGGGCTCGGCATTCGCCGTCACGCGCACTTCGGCCAGCGTCGCCCCTTCCTGACTGCGGCTGCGCGGCTGCGGTTGTTTTTGCAGGGTATAGCTGCCGCCAGGGCGCTGCACCAGCTCCAGTCCACTGCCCGCCAGCAGGCGCTGCAAAGCCGCTTGGGGCGTGAAACTGCCTGCCACGCCCGGACTGCTCAGTCCATGGGTCAATGCGGGGTCGAAAGACAGTGCCACGCCCGCTGCGGCAGCCACCTCGGCCAGTGCACGGCCCAGCGGGCCTGCGGGGATCTGGTAGTTCTGGGCAGCCATGGGCGTGCTTGCAGGCACGGGGTCTGCCGCATGGGCCGCGCCGGCCGCCAGGGCGCAGCCCAGCAAGACCAGCCGTACGGCGTGGGCAACAGGATGGAAGACAGGGCGTGAAGCCTGGAATGCGGGCATGAAAGGCGGTCCTTGGGCAAAAAAGTGAAGAGCAAAAAGCGGTTTCACTTCCCTTGCCAAGCGAGCCGGAAAAAAGTCTCAGGGTGCGGGCACATTTTTTTGTCAGGGGCATGCAGGCCGCTGCAGCCCTGCAAGCTGTGCGCCCTAACGCGCCAGCAGCGTGACCCAGTGCCCACGCCAACGCTGGTGCGCCTGGATGGGGTACGTCGCTTGCAGCATGGCCAGCGCACGGTCGGTATCCGTCAGCGGATAGGCCCCGGACACCCGCAGCCCCGCCACCTCCGGCGCGCATTGCAAAATGCCGCTGCGGTAGCGCGACAGCTCGGCGCAGACATCGCTCAAGGCCATGGCATCGGCCATCAACATGCCGTGTGTCCAGGCCTGCTGCTGCACCGACACCGGCGCAAGTGCGCTGACGCCCTGCTTCGTCAGCTCCGTCTGCTGTCCCGCCGGCACCACGGCGCGGGGTACCGTCTCTCCGTGCAGCGTCACCTCCACCGCGCCCTCGGCCACCGCCAGGTGCACCACCGCATCCTCCTGGCGCACCGTGAAACGTGTCCCCAGTGCCCGCAGCCGCCCCAGGGCGGTGTGCACAGCAAAAGGACGCTGCAGGCCGTTGGCGTCCGGCGCGGTGTCCACCGCAATCGCCCCTTTGCGCAGATGCACCGTACGCTGCAGGCCATCGAACACAATGTCCACAGCGGTATGGGTGTCCAGCAGCAGTTGGCTGCCATCGGCCAGGGTCAGACGGCGCTGCTCACCCGTGGCGGTGCGCACATCGGCCGTCCAGCCCTGCTCCCCCGCCCATTGCCAGCCCAGCCAGGCCGTTGGTGCCACGGCCAGCAAGGCAGCCAGTTTGGCCACCACCTGACGGCGCGAAGGGCGGGCATGGCGCACCGGACGGTCCAGCACCGGCATGGCCCAGTCACGGGGCAGATCACCCAGCCGCCCCATCAGCAGCTCTGCGCGGGCCCACGCCTGGCGGTGGGCGGGACTGCGGGCGCGCCAGCGCTCGAAGTCCGCGCACTCCGCCTCTGTCATCCCCTGGCCGTGCCACAGCACCAGCCAATCGGCCGCCTCGTCCAGAATGCGCGCATCCATTGCATCACCGGCCATGAACCTGCTCACTCCACCAGTTGCAGGCACTGGCGGAACGCCTGGGCCATATAACGTTTGACGCTGGTCAGCGACACCCCCAGCTGCAGCGCAATGTCTTCGTATTTCATGCCCTCCAGCTGCGACAACAGGAAGGTGCGGCGCACCACGGGTGCCAGCGTGTCCAGCATGGCATCGATCTCCTGCAGCGTCTCCAGCACCAGCGCGCGTTGCTCAGGTGAAGGGACCTGCGGCTCGGGCAGCAGCGCCAGGGCTTCCAGGTAGGCCTGCTCCAGCGCCTGGCGCCGGTACCAGTTGACCAGCACGCCCTTGGCCACGGTCGTCAGGTAGGCGCGCGGCGTCTCGATCGTCGCCACCTCCCTGGCTCCGAGGATGCGCACAAAAGTGTCCTGGGTCAGATCCGCTGCGTCGCAGGCGTTCGACAGCCTCCGGCGCAGCCAAGCCAGCAACCAGCTGTGGTGGTCCAGATACAGGGTGGCGATGTCCCGCGAAGAAGATGGGAGGCTGGAAGGCATATAGGAGCCGGTCGGTCCGCTGCAAATCAAACAAGAATGGTTCTTATTCATTCTATTGCAGTCACTCCCGACCATGGATGGCCTTCGCCTTTCCCCCTTCTGTGCGGGGAACCTGCCAAGGCGTGCGACACGGTGTGCTGCGCAGCTTCGGACACCGCGCATGGCGTGACCTTGTTCTGTAGCCGCATGCCCTGGGCCAGCTGGTGGACATCACCTCCCCCGGCCTGCCACCTTCGCATCCGGCACAGGCAACCCCTCGCAATGCGGCAAGGCGGCCACCGCCATGCGTCACCAAGGTGTCAGAAAAATGCCGACAAGACGTCATATTTCAGGGTTGACTCCCCGTAAGTGCCGCGCAAGTTATTGGGAGATGCCTTCAGCACGCATAGAATCAGCCGCAATTTGCGGCGCTGCAGCACCGGCTTCAGGCCCTCCGGATTTTCACTATTTATAAGCGAGACACCCCGATGACAAACGAAGAAATCTTGGCCCAGTACGGACCACGCGAGGCCATGGAATACGACGTGGTGGTGGTCGGTGGCGGCCCTGCAGGCCTGTCGACCGCCATCCGCCTCAAGCAGCTGGCCGCCGAAAAAGGCCAGGACATTTCTGTCGTGGTGCTGGAAAAAGGCTCCGAACCCGGCGCGCACACGCTGTCCGGCGCCATCATGGACCCCAAGGCGCTGAACGAGCTGATCCCCGACTGGAAGGAAAAAGGCGCACCGCTGAACCAGCCCGTCACCACCGACGCCATGGTGTTCCTGAGCGAAAAGGGCTCGCTGCGCACTCCCAACTTCCTGCTGCCCCAGTGCTTCCACAACGAAGGCAACTACATCGTGCGCCTGGGCTTCTTCAGCAAGTGGCTGGCCGACCAGGCTGAAGCCCTGGGCGTGGAAATCTTCCCGGGCTTTGCCGCGGCCGAAGTGCTGTTCAACGAAGACGGCTCCATCAAGGGCGTGGCCACCGGCAACATGGGCGTGGGCAAGGATGGCGAGCCCACCGGTGAATTCCAGCTGGGCATGGAACTGCACGGCAAGTACACCGTGTTCGCCGAAGGCGCACGCGGCCACCTGGGCAAGCAACTGATTGCCAAGTACCAGCTGGATGCCGACAAGGACCCGCAAACCTACGGTATCGGCATCAAGGAACTGTGGGAGATCGACCCTGCCCGCCACCAGGCCGGCATGGTGCTGCACACCGGCGGCTGGCCCATGGACAACAAGACCTATGGCGGCGGTTTCCTCTACCACCTGGAAAACAACCTGGTCACGCTGGGCTATGTGGTGGGCCTGGACTATGCCAACCCCTACCTGTCTCCGTTCGAGGAGATGCAGCGCTGGAAGACCCATCCCAACATCCGCTACTACCTGGAAGGCGATGAGGCCAAGGGCATCAAGCCGGCCAAGCGCATTTCCTATGGCGCCCGCGCCATCACGGCCGGCGGTATTCTGAGCCTGCCCAAGTTCGTGTTCCCCGGCGGTGCGCTGGTGGGCTGCGACGCCGGCTTCCTGAACGTGTCCCGCATCAAGGGCAGCCACGCCGCGATCAAGACCGGCATGATGGCGGCCGACGCCATCTATGACGCCGTGACCGCCGGCCGCCAGGGTGATGTGCTGAGCGCCTACGAGACCGCCTTCGAGAACAGCTGGCTGTACGACGAGCTGTGGAAGGCCCGCAACTTCAAGACCTGGTTCAAGAAGGGCCTGTCCACTGCCACCATCATGAACGGTCTGGAGCAGTTCGTCCTGAAGGGCAACATCCCCTGGACGCTGCACCGCGACAAGCCTGACCACGTGTACCTGAAGCCCGCGGCAGAGTGCACCCCCATCGACTATCCCAAGCCCGATGGCAAGCTGACGTTTGACCGCCTGTCCAGCGTGTTCATCAGCAACACCAACCACAGCGAAGACCAGCCCGCCCACCTGACGCTCAAGGACGCTTCGGTGCCCGTCAACGTCAACCTGACCAAGTTTGCCGGCCCCGAGGCGCGCTACTGCCCGGCCGGCGTCTACGAATTCGTGGCCGACACCGACAAGGGCGGCGATGCCCAGCGCCTGCAGATCAACGCGCAGAACTGCGTGCACTGCAAGACCTGCGACATCAAGGACCCGACGCAGAACATCGTCTGGGTCACGCCCGAAGGCGGTGGCGGCCCCAACTACTCGGGGATGTAAAACCCAGGCACTCTGTGCACACCCGGCCTGCTCTGCAGGCCTTTTTTACGCCCGGAACCAAGCCCCTCGCCCGCGCCCTTGCACAGCCCAGGCTTGGGAAGCACCGCCACCCTGCACGATGGGTGGCGCGTGCGGGATGGATGCACCAGAATCAAGCAGAAGGAGGAAGGCATGCAGGACTACTACGCCGCCCGCGCCGGCGAATACGACCAGATCTACCACAAGCCCGAGCGCCAGGCCGATCTGCGCCAGATGGAAGCCTGGTTGCCCGGCGTGTTCAGCGGCCGCTCGGTGCTGGAGATCGCCTGCGGCACCGGTTACTGGACACCGTTCTACGCGCCCCACGCCACCCGCGTGCTGGGCATCGACAGCGCCATCGAGACGCTGCAGATCGCCCGCACGCGCATGCCGCCCGCACGCTTTCCGCAGGTTCAGCTGCAAATCGGCGACGCCTACCAGCCGCCCACGCACGACGCCAGCGGCCTGCCCTTTGAAGCCGCATTGGCCGGTTTCTGGTGGTCGCACATTCCACTGGAGCGCATTCCGGCCTTTTTGCAGAACCTGCACGCGGTGCTGCAACCCGGCGCGCGCGTGGTCTTCATGGACAACCGGTATGTGCCTGGCAGCAGCACGCCGATTGCCGAGCGCGACGCTGCGGGCAACACCTACCAGTTGCGCCCCCTGGCCGATGGGTCAGTGCACCGGGTGTTGAAGAACTTTCCCAGCCGAGAGCAGCTGCTGGCTGCCGTGGCCCCCTGGGCCCACCGCAGCCAGCACCACGTCTGGGACTACTTCTGGGCGCTGGAATACGAGCTGCACCGCTGAATCCTGCACCGAACCACCGTAGCGGCCGGTACATGGCAGCCGTTTATCATCGCGCCTCCGGGGAACTCCATGGCCCCGAACGCCATCTACACAGCATGCTGCCTGCCATCAAGTCCCGGATGGACGGGCGGCGCATCAGCAAAGGCCGCCGTCCCATGCGCTTCTCTCATGTGCATGCCCTGCGGCCTTTGCTGATGGGGTGACTGGTATTTGCCCACCAGCAAGCAGTGAAAGTCAGCGTCTCATTTGTCTGAGTGCAAAAAGCCGGGGCGAACACGGCGACCATCTTCTCGGGCGGCGGCCGGCGCTGCCGCACCACCATCGCTCACGCGCGCTGCGCATGGCATGAAAGAGTGCATGAACTGCGGGAATCTGCAGCAGATTGGTGCACCGCACTCCCCGGGCTGCACCAGAAAAAACCATAGCTTCTGACACAGCATAGATATGGCTGCACGGGCATTTTTTCGTGTGTTTTTTTGCGCAGCCCCTGTATCTAAGTGCAAACCCGCAGCGGGGTCTGCAGGAAAACTGCACGCCGTCAGAAAAGCGTCACAAACCAGTGTTTCGCCCCACTCCATTCGGCACGGTCGTGCTTTAGACTTGCCCGCCGAGGAGCAGCACGGTCCTGCGCAGCCCCTTCTCGCAAACACAGCAGGCATTCCAAACCAACAAAAGCTGGAGATAGCTACATGAAGCATCTGACCTGGGCACCGCTGGGTGCAATGGCACTGGCCATCGCTGCCATCGCCCCCGCACAAGCGGCCGAGCAAAAGTCCGTGGCGGTGACCGCCATCGTCGAACACCCGGCCCTGGACGCCGTGCGTGACGGCGTCAAGGACGCGCTGAAGGCCGCCGGCTACGAAGAAGGCAAGAGCCTGAAGTGGCAGTACCAAAGTGCCCAGGGCAACACCGGCACCGCCGCCCAGATCGCCCGCAAGTTCGTGGGTGACAAGCCTGATGCCATCGTCGCCATCGCCACCCCCTCGGCCCAGGCCGTGGTCGCCGCCAGCAAGACCGTGCCCGTGGTGTTCTCCGCCGTGACCGACCCCGTGGTCGCCAAGCTGGTGCCCAGTTGGGAGCCCTCCAAGACCAACGTGACCGGTGTGTCCGACCTGCTGGCCCTGGACAAGCAGATGGAGCTGGTCAAGAAGGTGGCACCCAACGCCAAGCGCATCGGCATGGTCTACAACCCCGGCGAAGCCAACTCGGTGGTCGTGGTCAAGGAACTGCAGAAGTTGCTGCCCACCCTGGGCCTGACCCTGGTGGAAGCCGCCGCCCCCCGTTCCGTGGACGTGGGCAGCGCCGCCCGTTCGCTGATCGGCAAAGTGGACGTGATCTACACCAACACCGACAACAACGTGGTGTCGGCCTACGAATCGCTGGTCAAGGTCGGCCAGGACGCCAAGATCCCGCTGGTGGCCTCGGACACCGACTCCGTCAAGCGCGGCGCTGTGGCCGCCTACGGCATCAACTACCGTGATCTGGGCGAGCAGACCGGCCGCATGGTGGTGCGCATCCTCAAGGGTGAAAAGCCCGGCACCATCAAGCCCGAAGTCAGCACCAAAATGGAACTGTTCGTGAACCCCGGCGCTGCCGAGAAGCAAGGCATCAAGCTGAGCGACGAACTGGTGAAGTCCGCCGCTGAGGTGGTGAAGTAAGCCCTTCCGGGCCCTTCCATCCCCTGAGTGTTGTCTGCCCCAACCGGGCAGACCCAAGGCAGGCGCCAAGTACACTTGGCCCTGCCTTTGTTCATTCCCCCCCCCAAGTGTGGCGCCCGGCGCCTGCCCCGTCCATGTCCCTGTTCTCATTTTTCGGCGCCATCGAAATCGGCCTGATCTTCGCCCTCGTGGCGCTCGGCGTCTTCATTTCGTTCCGCCTGTTGCGCTTTCCCGACCTGACCGTGGACGGCAGCTTCCCTCTGGGTGGCGCGGTCTGCGCCGTGCTGATTGCTGCCGGCATCAATCCCTGGCTGGCCACATTGGCCGCCACCGCGGCCGGCGCCGTGGCCGGGCTGATCACCGGCTGGCTGAATGTGCGCCTGAAGATCATGGACCTGCTGGCCTCCATCCTGATGATGATTGCGCTGTACTCCGTGAACCTGCGCGTCATGGGCGGCCCCAACATCCCGCTGATCAACGACCCCACCATCTTCAACATGCTCCAGCCCGAGGGCATTGACGACTACATCTTCCGCCCGCTGCTGCTGCTGGTGATTGTGGTCGCCGCCAAGCTGGCACTGGACTGGTTCTTCGCCACCGAACGCGGCCTGGCCATTCGGGCCACCGGCTCCAACGCCCGCATGGCCCGTTCCCAGGGCGTGAACACCGGCGGCATGATCCTGCTGGGCATGGCCATCTCCAACGCCCTGGTGGGACTGGCCGGCGCCATGTTCGTGCAGACCCAGGGCGGCTCCGATATCTCCATGGGCATCGGCACCATCGTGATCGGTCTGGCCGCCGTGATCGTGGGCGAATCCATCCTCCCTTCGCGCAAGATCATCTGGTGCACGCTGGCCGTGGTGGTGGGTGCCATCGTCTACCGTTTCTTCATTGCAGCAGCGCTGAACAGCGACTTCATCGGCCTCAAGGCCCAGGATCTGAACTTGGTGACCGCCCTGCTCGTGACCGTGGCGCTGGTGATTCCCCAGCTCAAGCGCAAGTGGAGCCGCAAGCCCTGACGCGCCCACCATTGAAGAAAGTTGTGAACCCATGCTGAGCGCCAAAAAACTCGAACTCACCTTCAACCCCGGCACGCCCATCGAAACCCGCGCGCTGCGCGGCCTGTCGCTGGACATTCCGGACGGCCAGTTTGTCACCGTCATCGGCTCCAACGGGGCCGGCAAGTCCACCTTTCTGAACGCCATCTCCGGTGACCAGAGCGTGGACAAGGGCAGCATCCACATTGCCGGCGAAGACATGACACGCCGCCCCGTCTGGGACCGTGCCCACCGGGTGGCCCGCGTCTTTCAGGATCCGATGGCCGGCACCTGCGAGGACCTGACCATCGAAGAAAACATGGCACTGGCCCACCGCCGCGGCACGTCGCGCGGCCTGAGCAGCGCCGTCAAGGCCCAGAACCGCGAGCTGTACCGCGAACGCCTGGCCACACTGGGCCTGGGCCTGGAAAACCGCCTCACGGACCGCATCGGTCTGCTGTCGGGCGGCCAGCGCCAGGCCGTGAGCCTGCTGATGGCGGCATTGCAGCCCTCGCGCATCCTGCTGCTGGACGAACACACCGCCGCGCTGGACCCCCGCACCGCCGACTTTGTGCTGCAGCTCACCGCCCGCATCGTGGCCGAGAGCAAGCTGACCACCATGATGGTGACGCACAGCATGCGCCAGGCCCTGGACGTGGGCGAGCGCACCGTGATGCTGCACCAGGGCAACGTGGTGCTGGACGTCAGCGGCGAAGAGCGCGCCCAGATGGACGTACCCGATCTGCTGCACATGTTCGAGAAGGTGCGCGGCGAAAAACTGGCGGACGACGCCCTGCTGCTGGGCTGACCCTTCCACAGCGCCCCATCCCAAGCAGCCTGCGGGCTGCTTTTTTCATGCCGGTAGCGACAGGGTGAACGATATGGAAGCGGCATGCCCGCACCAACGCGCAGACCCCACCGGCATGGATGCCAGCGGCCCACGTTCAGCCGGACGCCCCCTGCAGCGCCCCCCCTCTGCCATGCCTCACAGCGCCGCCACACGGCACGCGCAGACTCAGCATGGGCTCATGCATGGGCTCAGCGCGGGCGCAGCTCCATCACATCGCCCTGCATGCGCACATCGAAGTGGCGCAGAAAATTCTGCCCCAGCAGCGCGGACTGCGGCGTGGCGCCGGTGTAACCCGTGCCCACGGTCAGCTGGTGCACCGTGAGCGGCCCCACGGCCACCGTGTCGGCACGCACCAGTCGGCCAGGGCGGTCGCCGTTGGCAGTGGAAAAAGTGGCGGACCGCCCGCCACGCAGCCCGGCGGCTTCGGCCAGGGCATCGGTCACGGCCACCGCCGTCGCGCCGGTGTCCACCATGAACTGCACCGGCTGGCCATTGACATGGCCAGCAGCATAGAAATGCCCGTTTCGGTGGCGCTGCAACTGCACGCTGCCATCGGCCTGCACGGTTATCGCAGCGGGCTGCAGCCAGCGGTCCATGGCCAGGTAGAGCGCACCCAGCGCCGCCAGCCAGAACAGCGCCATGCCCAGCTGGGTGCGCCACAGGGCACGGCGTCCCGCCTGCTGCGTGGCGTCAGGGCTGTTCACGGCAAGGCCGGGGCCGCAATGCGCCGCCCTTCCCCGCCGGGCACACTGCCAAAGCGCGGGCTGGCCGCTTCCCATTCGGCGCGGTAACCCCGGATACTGGCCAGATCCGGACCGACAAAATTCCACCACATGGTCACGGCCTCGCCCAGCGGCGCGCCGCCCAGCAGCAGCACGCGCGCCCCCGGCGCCAGCTCCAGCGCAGCCTGATCAGGTCCGGGGGCCACATAGGCCAGCTCGTCCATGGCAAAGCCCTGGCCTGCCAGAGTGAAGCTGCCTTCCAGCGCCATCAGCCCATGCTCGAAACCCGGCGCCAATGCCAGCGCCACCGTGACCGGCGTGCTGCCGGTATTGCGCAACTCCAGCCCCAGCAATGGGGAATGCACCGCCGTGGGTGCGGCGTGGCCAGCGTACTGACCGGCCATCAGCGCGCAACGCACCGCAGGCGCCTGGGCGTCGTTCCATTGAGGCAGATCAGGGTAATGGGCGAAGTCCGGCGGGCATTCGGCCACCGCATCGGGCAAGGCAATCCACAGCTGGGCCGCATGCAGGCGTTGACCGGGCTGCGCCGAATCCTCCGTATGGGAAATGCCATGGCCCGCCGTCATCAGATTGACCTGCCCGGGTCGGATCACCTGCTCGTTGCCCAGGCTGTCGCGGTGCAGGATTTCACCCTCGATCATCCAGGTGAAGGTCTGCAGCCGTGTGTGCGGATGCGCTCCCACGTGCAGGCCCTGGCCGTCCGCAAAATGCGTGGGGCCGATATGGTCCAGAAAGCACCAGGCCCCCACCATGCGGCGTGCCCGGCTGGGCAAGGTGCGCGCCACCATCAGGCCCTCACCCAGGTCGCTGCTACGGGGTGCGATGCGTTGAATCTCCAAAGCCGTGTGATCGGTCATGCAAAACTCCAGCCCAGGGGGCATTGCCAATGCAGCGATTAAACCGCGTTTGGGTCCCTGCGACAGCCATCCAGGGGCCGCAACGTTCATGACCGGCGCAGAGCACGGCCCACAACCAGCAGGATCACCCGCGGTGCTGCGTTGTGCCCACGCCCCGGCGCCACTGGCAGCACACATGCGAGGGGCATTAGCAGCTCTAAACTGCCTGTAGGGTCATTAACCCCATCGCCACCGGCGATGCACCCCATCGCGCACAATCTGCCTCCGAACGCCCCCGTTCCAGCTTTCAAGGCCGCATTGTCTGCGGCCTTTGTCTTTGGTGCGGGCAACCAGGCCACCGCCTGGGATCTTGCTTTTTTGACGACACGACTGCATCACCCATGGCAGCAGACTCCTCTTCTTCCGGCCAGCCTTCCGCGCTGCACCGCAGCCTCAAGCCGCGCCATATGTCGATGATTGCCATCGGCGGCTCCATCGGCACCGGCCTGTTTGTCGCCTCGGGCGCCACCATCTCGCAAGCAGGCCCTGGCGGCGCACTGCTGGCCTATATGGTCGTCGGCCTGATGGTGTACTTTCTGATGACCAGCCTGGGCGAGATGGCCTCGCACCTGCCGGTCTCCGGCTCGTTCGCCACCTATGGCGCCAAGTATGTGGACGAAGGCTTTGGCTTCGCCCTGGGCTGGAACTACTGGTACAACTGGGCCGTGACGATTGCCGTGGATCTGGTGGCCGCCCAGCTGGTGATGGCCTACTGGTTCCCGGACAGCAATGGCGTGCTGTGGAGCGCACTGTTTCTGGCCCTGATGGTGGGGCTCAACGCCCTGTCGGCCAAGGGCTTCGGCGAGTCGGAGTTCTGGTTTGCCGCCATCAAGGTGACCACGGTGCTGGTCTTCATTGCGGTGGGCCTGCTGATGATCCTGGGCATCCTGCAAGGCGGTGCGCCCGAAGGGCTGTGGGGCAACATCGCCAACTTCAGCGCCGGAGATGCGCCGTTCGCCGGCGGTTTTGCCGCGCTGATCGGCGTGGCCATGATCGTGGGCTTCTCCTTCCAGGGGACTGAGCTGATCGGCATTGCCGCCGGCGAATCCGAAGACCCGGCCAGGAACGTGCCCCGCGCCGTGCGCAAGGTGTTCTGGCGGATCCTGCTGTTCTATGTGTTCTCCATCCTGATCATCGGCCTGCTGATCCCCTATACCGATCCGCAACTGCTGAAGAACGATGTGGGCGACATCAGTGTCAGCCCCTTCACCCTGGTGTTCGAACGCGCCGGCCTGCTGGGTGCCGCGGCCGTGATGAATGCCGTGGTGCTGACGTCGGTGCTGTCGGCCGGCAATTCGGGCATGTATGCCTCCACCCGCATGCTGTATGCGCTGGCCCAGCAAGGCATGGCGCCCCGGCTGTTCGCCCGCGTGAATGCACGCGGTGTGCCAATCATGGCCCTGGTTGCCACCACCGTGGTCGCCGCGCTGTGCTTTCTGACCAATATCTTCAGCCCGCAAGCGGTCTACATCTGGCTGCTGAACCTGTCGGGCATGTGCGGTTTTGTGGCTTGGCTGGGCATTGCCATCAGCCATTACCGCTTCCGCAAGGGCTGCGAAGCACAGGGCTACCAGCTGGACCAGCTGCCCTACCGCGCAGCGGCCTTTCCCTTCGGCCCCATCTTTGCCTTTGTGCTGTGCCTGGTCATCACCCTGGGCCAGAACTACGAAGCCTTCACCAAGGACAGCATCGACTGGACCGGTGTCATCGCCACCTACATCGGCCTGCCGCTGTTTCTGCTGATCTGGTTCGGCTACAAATGGGCCAAGGGCACCCACATCGTGCGCTATGAAGAAATGGATCTCTCCGGCAGCCGCTGAACACGGCGCGGACAGCGACCACAAAAAAAGCCGGGCATTGCCCGGCTTTTTTGCGGCACACGCTCAGCGCAATCAGGCAAACGCCTGGGAGAGCGCCTGCGCCAGGTCGGCACGCAGATCGTCAACCTGCTCCAGACCGATCGAAAAACGCACGACGGTCCCGGTCTTAAGTTGCGCATGCGGCTGGCTGCGCATGCGCTCGATGTCGTAAGGCACCACCAGACTGATGGGACCGCCCCAGCTGTAACCCAGCTTGAACAGCTGCAGGCTGTCGCAGAAACGGTCCACGGCGTCCTGCCCGTACTTGGGGTCGATCACCACACTGAACAGGCCCGCCGCGGCGCCTTGGCCACCGTTGGTGGCTCCGCACAAAGCCTTCCAGTGCACATGGCCCGGAGCCCCTTCCAGCGCCGGGTGCAGCACCTGCACCACGGCCGGCTGCTGGCCCAGCCACCGGGCCAGATCGCGCGCCGCCACATCATGGGCCTGGTAGCGCAAACCCACGCTGGGCAGGGAGCGCAACAGCAGTTCGGCATCGTTGGCGCCAATGCCAATGCCCAGGCGCATATGGGTGAGCTTGATGCGCATGTGCAGATTGGCATCGCGGGTGATGATGCTGCCCATCAGCACATCGCCCCCGCCACTGGGGTACTTGGTCAGCGCATGGGCCGTGATGTCCACCCCCAGGCTGCCGCCGTCGGCCAGCAGATCGAACGGACGGAAAGCCAGACCTGCACCCCAGGTGTTGTCCAGCACCGTCTTCACGCCGCGCTCGCGGCACAGGCGCACCAAGGCCGCCAGATCCGGAAATTCCATGCTCACCGAGCCAGGAGCTTCCAGCCACACCAGCTTGGTAGCGGGCGTGATCTTGGCCTCCAGATCGGCCAGGTTCATGGCATCGTAGAACGCATGACCGATGCCCAGGCGCTTGAGCTCGATCTCGGTGAAATCCTTGTTCGGACCGTAGGCGTTGTCGGGCACCAGCACTTCATCGCCAGCGTTCAACAATGCCAGCGACACCGTGGTCAGCGCCGACAGACCGCTGGGCACCAGCAGACACTGCAAGCCGCCTTCCAGCGCGCACAGGCGCTCTTCCAGCTGGTAGGTGGTGGGTGTGCCGTGCAAGCCGTAGGTGTAGCTGCTCTTATCCAGCCAGCGGCGCTCGCGCATGGCCGCCACATTGGGGAACAGCACCGTGGAGCCTTTGTGCACCGGCGGCTGGGGGGCGACAAAATCGGACGGGGGAACGTAGGGGTGGTGAACGATCTGCGTGATCAGATCGCGGGAGCGGGTATCGGTCATAAGCCCCGCATCCTAGCCTGCCTGGGGCGCTTTGCCGCGAACGCCTATGCGCAGCAGCGGTATTTGACCCTGATTGCAGCACGGCGTGCTACCCCGCACGGGCAGCAGGCCGCTGCGGCATCAGGCGGCGGCCTGCTCCGCGGTGCGCCAGATGGTCTTGCCGTCGCTGGACTTGTCCAGCTCGGCCAGCACCGCCTCATGGCTGGCCAGTTCCTGCTCGTTGGCGCGCAGCACCTGCAGAGCAATGCTGGACAGGTCCACGCGCTGCTGGCTGCCGACCTCTGCATTCGCCTGGGAAGCAGAAGGGGCCTCGTCTTCCATGATCAACAGCGCATCCTGGCCGCGGGTCATGTTGATATAGACGTCGGCGAGCAGCTCCGCATCCAGCAAAGCGCCGTGCAAGGTGCGTCCGCTGTTGTCCACTTCCAGGCGGTCGCACAGCGCATCCAGCGAATTGCGCTTGCCGGGGAACAGCTCCTTGGCCATCGCCAGCGTGTCGGTGACAGCGCTGACATAGCTCTTGAGCGGCTTCAGCCCCAGCCGATCGAGCTCCTTGTTCAGGAAACCCACGTCGAACGGCGCGTTGTGGATGATGAGCTCGGCGTCCTGCAGATAGGCCAGGATGTCTTGCGCCTTCTCGGCGAACTTGGGCTTGTCGCGCAGGAACTCGGTGGTCAGGCCGTGGACACGCAAGGCCTCCTCATGGCTGTCGCGCTCGGGATTGAAGTACAGATGCAGGTTGTTGCCGGTGAGCTTGCGGTTCACCAGCTCCACGCACCCCAGCTCCACGATGCGGTCGCCGTCAACGGCCGACAGACCCGTGGTTTCCGTATCGAGAACGATCAGCCGTGACATATCAGTGGTTTTCCTTGGCGTGGTTGATGGAGTACTTGGGAATCTCCACCGTCACGTCCTGCTGTGCCAGGATGGCCTGGCAGGACAGGCGCGATTGCGGCTCCAGGCCCCAGGCGCGGTCCAGCAGGTCTTCCTCTTCCTCCTCGGCTTCATTCAGCGATGCCCCACCCGCACGCACGATCACGTGGCAGGTGGTGCAGGCGCAGCTCATGTCGCAGGCATGCTCGATCTTGATGCCGTTGTCCAACAGGGCCTCGCAGATCGAGGTACCGGCAGGCGCCTCCACCTGGGCGCCTTGTGGACAGTATTCGGGATGGGGAAGAATTTTGATAACAGGCATGGGGTCAGATTTTAGGAAATGGATTGCACGTTCTTGCCAGCCAGGGCTTCGCGGATGCCACGGTTCATGCGCTCGGCGGCAAAGGCTTCCGTGCCCTTGGCCAGCGCCTGCGTGGCGGCTTCCACCACGGCCACATCGTCCGAGCTCTTGGCCTGGCTCAAAGCGTCCATCAATTGGTCGATCTCGGCGCGCTGTGCAGCGCTGAGCACATCGCCATCGGCGGCCAGCGCACTGTGCGTGGCCAGCAGCATGCGGTCAGCGTCCACGCGGGCTTCCACCAGCGCACGCGCCTTCATGTCTTCCTGTGCGGTGTTGAAGCCATCTTGCAGCATCTGCGCCACCTGGGCATCCGACAGACCGTAGGACGGCTTGACGTCAATGTGCGCTTCCACGCCACTGAGCTGCTCCTTGGCACTGACCGACAGCAGACCATCGGCATCCACCGTGAACGTCACGCGGATGCGCGCCGCACCCGCCGCCATCGGCGGAATGCCCCGCAGCTCGAAACGCGCCAGGCTGCGGCAGTCGGCGACCAGATCGCGCTCCCCTTGCACCACATGGATGGCCATGGCGGTCTGGCCATCCTTGTAGGTGGTGAAATCCTGGGCACGGGCCGAGGGAATGGTTTCATTGCGCGCCACGATGCGCTCCACCAGCCCGCCCATGGTTTCCACCCCCAGCGACAGCGGAATCACGTCCAGCAGCAGCAGATCGCCGGCGCTGTTGTTGCCCGCCAGCTGGTTGGCCTGGATGGCGGCGCCCAGCGCCACCACCTCATCCGGATTCAGGTTGGTCAGCGGGGTCTGGTTGAAATAAGTGCCCACCGCCTGCTGCACCTGGGGCATGCGGGTGGAGCCCCCCACCATCACCACCCCCTGGACATCCTCGACCACCAGCTCTGCGTCCTTCAAGGCGCGGCGCACGGCGGCAAGCGAACGCTTGGTCAGGTGCGCAGTGGCGGCATCGAAATCGGCGCGTGTCACCTCCAGGGCGATCTGCGCCCCACCCGACAGCGTGGCTGCAAATGCAGCGCTGTCTGCGTCTGTCAGGGCTTCCTTGCACGCCCGGGCTGCCACACGCAGGGCTGCACGGTCTTCGCCGTGGGCGGGCTGCACCGGGGTACGTTCCAACACCCACTGCACCAGCGCAGCATCGTAGTCGTCGCCACCCAAGGCCGAATCGCCGCCGGTGGCAATCACCTCGAACACCCCTTGCGTCAGGCGCAGCACGGAAATGTCGAACGTGCCGCCACCGAGGTCGTAGACGGCGTAAACGCCTTCGCTGGCATTGTCCAGGCCATAGGCAATGGCCGCCGCCGTGGGTTCGTTGATCAGGCGCAGCAGGTTGATGCCTGCCAGCTGGGCGGCATCCTTGGTCGCCTGGCGCTGGGCATCGTCAAAATAGGCCGGCACGGTGATCACCGCACCGTACAGATCGTTGTCAAAACTGTCTTCGGCACGGTAGCGCAAGGTAGCCAGGATCTCGGCACTGATCTCCACCGGGCTCTTGCGGCCTGCCCGTGTCGACAGGGCCACCATGCCCTGGTCTTCGGGCTGCTCCAGCAGATAGGGCAGCTGCGCGGCGTTAGCGATGTCCGCCAGGCCGCGGCCCATGAAGCGCTTGACCGACACGATGGTGTTGGCAGCGTCTTCCACTTCATGGCCCCGCGCCTCATAACCGATCTGGCGCTTGCCTTCGGGTGCATAGCGCACCACCGAAGGCAGCAGAACACGACCCTGCATATCCGGCAGGCATTCGGCCACGCCATTGCGCACCGAAGCCACCAGCGAATGGGTGGTTCCCAGGTCAATGCCCACGGCAATGCGCCGTTGGTGCGGATCAGGAGACTGGCCGGGTTCAGAAATTTGCAGTAACGCCATGGATTCTTCGCAATCACAAGGGAAGGCAGGCACGGCGTGCCCCCTGCCCCACAGAGATGTGCAGCGCGCTTGCAGCGCTGCGACAAAAGAAGGAAGCCTATTGTCCCAGTTGATCGCGGCGGCGATCGATGTCCTGGGCAAAGCGCTCAACGAACATGAGGGATCTCACCTCCTGCACAGCTTTTTGTGCTCCCTCGGGAGACACCAGCAATTGCTCGCACCGCTGGAGCATGGCGCGTTTGGAGTCGGCCACTTCCTGCTCCAGGCGATCGATGTCCGCCTCCGTGGCCGCATCATCCAAGGCTTCACGCCATTCCATTTGCTGCATCAGAAAAGCCGTCGGCATGGCGGTGTTGTCTTCCGCCCGCACTGGCGCGCCCAGCAACTCGCACAGATAGGCCGCACGCTTGAGTGGCTGCTTCAGACGCTGGTAGGCCTCGTTGATGCGCACCGACCATTGCATGGCCACGCGCTGCGCCACCGCGCCCTCGGCCGCAAAGCGGTCCGGGTGCGCCTGCTTTTGCAACTCCTTCCAGCGCGCATCCAGTTGTGCACGATCCAGGGCAAACTGGCGCGGCAGGCCCATCAGTTCAAAATCGTCAGACTGCAGATTCATGTCGATAAAAAACCGCCAGCACGGCTGCGGTGGCGGTTTGGAGGAAGGGGCGGCCTGCCTGCAGGCCGTTCACAGCGCGTCAGATGCGGAAGCTCTCGCCACAGCCGCAACGATCACGTTCGTTGGGGTTGTGGAATTTGAAGCCTTCGTTCAGACCTTCGCGCACGAAATCCAGCTCGGTTCCGTCGATGTACGCCAGACTCTTGGGATCAATCAGCACCTTGACGCCGTGGCTTTCGAACACGATGTCCTCGGCCTCCACGCCGTCCACATACTCCAGCTTGTAGGCCAGGCCGGAGCAGCCCGTGGTCTTGACCCCCAGGCGGACGCCGATGCCCTTGCCGCGGCGCGTCAGATAACGCCCCACATGGCGTGCGGCCGCTTCTGTCAGCGTGATGGCCATTTCAGGCTTCCGCAGTGGCAGTGTGCTTGGTGCGGTAGTCGTTGACCGCTGCCTTGATGGCGTCTTCCGCCAGGATGGAGCAGTGCACCTTCACGGGTGGCAGTGCCAGCTCTTCAGCGATCTGGCTGTTCTTCAGCGCAGCCGCTTCGTCCAGCGTCTTGCCCTTGACCCATTCGGTCACCAGCGACGACGAGGCAATCGCCGAGCCGCAGCCGTAGGTCTTGAAGCGTGCGTCTTCGATCACGCCGGTCGATGGGTTGACCTTGATCTGCAGCTTCATCACGTCGCCGCAGGCCGGAGCGCCCACCATGCCGGTACCCACCGAATCGTCGCCCTTGTCGAAGGAGCCCACGTTGCGGGGATTTTCATAGTGGTCAATAACTTTGTCAGAGTAAGCCATGGTGTCTACCTCTTGAATTTTCAGTATGTACTGTGCTGCTGGCGACGCTTCAGTGCGCGGCCCACTGGATGGTGCTCAGATCGACGCCATCCTTGAACATTTCCCACAGGGGGCTGAGTTCACGCAGCTTTTCCACGTTGATGCGGATGGTGCTGATGGCATAGTCGATCTCCTCTTCCGTGGTGAAACGGCCGATCGTCATACGCAGGCTGCTGTGCGCCAGTTCATCGCTGCGACCCAGGGCACGCAGCACGTAGCTGGGCTCCAGGCTGGCAGAGGTGCAGGCCGAACCCGACGACACCGCCAGGCCCTTGATCCCCATGATCAGCGACTCGCCTTCAACGTAGTTGAAGCTGATGTTCATGTTGTGGGGCACGCGGTGCTCCAGATCGCCGTTCACGAACACCTGCTCCACATCCTTGAGGCCATTGAGCAGACGCTGCTGCAGGCGCTTGGCATGCTCCAGATCCTGCGCCATTTCGTCCTTGGCAATGCGGAAGGCCTCGCCCATGCCCACGATCTGGTGGGTAGGCAGCGTGCCCGAACGCATGCCGCGCTCATGGCCACCACCGTGCATCTGCGCTTCCAGGCGAATGCGCGGCTTGCGGCGCACATACAGAGCGCCGATGCCCTTGGGGCCGTAGGTCTTATGCGAAGCCAGGCTCATCAGGTCGATAGGCATGGTCTGCATGTCCAGCGGCATCTTGCCCGTGGCCTGTGCAGCATCCACGTGGAAGATGATGCCCTTCTCACGGCAGATCCCGCCAATGGTGTTCAGATCCTGGATCACGCCGATCTCGTTGTTCACGGCCATCACGCTCACCAGGATGGTGTCGGGACGGATGGCGGCCTTGAAGACCTCCAGATCCAGCAGACCGTTTTCCTGTACATCCAGGTAGGTCACTTCAAAGCCCTGGCGCTCCAGCTCACGCATGGTGTCCAGCACGGCCTTGTGCTCGGTCTTCACGGTGATCAGGTGCTTGCCCTTGCCCTTGTAGAACTGTGCCGCGCCCTTGATGGCCAGGTTGTCGGATTCCGTGGCACCGCTGGTCCAGACGATTTCACGCGGATCGGCGCCAATCAGGTCTGCGACTTGCTGGCGCGCCTTCTCGATGGCTTCCTCCGCCTCCCAACCCCAGGCATGGCTGCGCGAGGCAGCGTTGCCGAAATGCTCGCGCAGCCACGGGATCATGGCGTCCACGACGCGGGGATCCACAGGCGTGGTGGCGCCGTAGTCAAGGTAGATGGGGAAGTGCGGGGTCATGTCCATGGCTGGCTCTATGAAATCAGGCTGGCAATTGAATATGCCGAAATGAATGTGCCGAAATAATTGGCCGTTGTCCGGGTGGGCGCCGCTCCCGAGGGACCAGCACACACCCGCCAAATCAGGATTTTGCGAAGGCGTTGCCCAGGGCAAAAACCGAATTCGGGGCGTTCACGCGGATGGGTTTAACCACCGGCGCGGTCGAGATCGCACGGCGCACGACCGGCTTGTCTTCGATCTGAACGCCCTTGGCGATCTGCTCGTCCACCAGCTTTTGCAGGGTGACGGAGTCCAGAAACTCGACCATGCGCTGGTTCAGTGCGGCCCACAGTTCGTGGGTCATGCAGCGACCTGCTTCGCCCATACAATTTTCCTTGCCGCCACACTGGGTGGCGTCAATGGGTTCGTCCACCGACACAATGATGTCGGCCACGGTGATGTCGGCCGCCTTGCGCGCCAGGGTGTATCCACCACCAGGACCACGGGTCGACTCCACCAGTTCATGGCGGCGCAGCTTGCCGAACAACTGCTCCAGATAAGAGAGCGAAATTTGCTGGCGTTGGCTGATGGCCGCCAGGGTGACAGGACCGTTGTTCTGGCGCAGGGCCAAGTCAATCATGGCAGTGACCGCAAAGCGGCCTTTGGTAGTGAGACGCATCGCGAGCTCCTTCAATCAGGCTTGTGGTTACAGAAACGTCGGCCAAGTGGATGCCTGGTACCGACACCGTCTCCGCCCTTACTCCGCCCTATAAAAGGTCCAGAGCCCTTCTTTGTTTCGAAGTGTGTTGTTGTTGAGTTATTGACAGGAGTATAGCATAAACCCCATCAAATTTGTCGGATACCATGGTTTTTGTCGCTTGCGGGCATAGCGAGACCTTATCGGCCCCGCGGTTTCCACCGACAGGCGGCATGCCTAGACACCCAACATCCGCGTCTTCAACGCAGCCAACTGATCGCGCGCACGGGCGGCCTGCTCGAATTCCAGGTTGCGCGCGAACTCCAGCATCTCCTTCTCGAGACGCTTGATTTCTTTGGCCATTTCCTTCTCGGAAAGTTCCTGCACCTCTTCGACCTGGCGCTGGCGTACTTCGAGTTGCTTGGCCTCTTTTCCGCTCTTTTCGCTGTAGACCCCATCAATCAGGTCTTTCACCCTCTTGACAATGGCCTGCGGAATCACTCCGTTCGCTTCGTTGTGCGCCATCTGCTTGACGCGGCGGCGTTCGGTCTCATCGATAGCCTTGCGCATCGAATCGGTGATCCGGTCCGCATACAGAATCGCCTTGCCGTGCAGATTGCGCGCCGCGCGGCCGATAGTCTGGATCAGGCTGCGCTCGGCACGCAGAAAGCCTTCCTTGTCCGCATCCAGAATGGCCACCAGCGACACTTCGGGAATATCCAGGCCTTCGCGCAGCAGATTGATGCCCACCAGCACGTCAAAAGCCCCCAGTCGCAGGTCGCGGATGATTTCCACACGCTCCACCGTGTCCACATCCGAGTGCAGATAGCGCACCTTCACCCCGTTGTCCGTCAGGTAATCGGTCAGCTGCTCGGCCATGCGCTTGGTCAGCGTGGTGATCAGCACCCGCTCCCCGACCTCCGACCGCTTGCGGATTTCCTGCAGTACATCGTCCACCTGGTGGGTGGCAGGACGCACTTCAATTTCCGGATCGACCAGTCCGGTGGGTCGCACCACCTGGTCCACCACCTGGCCGGAGTGCGTCTTTTCATAGTCCGCCGGCGTGGCAGAGACAAACACCACCTGGCGCATGCGCTGCTCGAACTCCTCGAATTTCAGCGGACGGTTGTCCAGCGCCGACGGCAGGCGGAACCCATATTCCACCAGCGTGGTCTTGCGCGCCTTGTCACCGTTGTACATGGCGTTGAGTTGGCCAATCATCTGGTGGCTCTCATCCAGGAACATCAGCGAGTCCTTGGGCATGTAGTCGGTCAGCGTGCTGGGCGGATCGCCCGGGTTCGAGCCCGACAGGTGGCGCGTGTAGTTCTCGATGCCCTTGCAGTGCCCCACTTCGGACAGCATTTCCAGATCGAACCGCGTGCGCTGCTCCAGGCGCTGGGCCTCCACCAGCTTGCCGTCGCCCACCAGTTGCTTCAGGCGCTCGGCCAGCTCCAGCTTGATGGTTTCCACCGCCGCCAGCACCTTGTCGCGCGGCGTCACATAGTGGCTGCTGGGGTAGACGGTAAAGCGCGGGATGCTTTGCTTGACACGCCCGGTCAACGGATCGAACAGCTGCAGGCTGTCCACCTCATCGTCAAACAGCTCGATGCGCAGCGCCAGCTCCGAGTTTTCCGACGGGAACACATCGATGGTGTCACCGCGCACACGGAACTTGCCGCGCGTGAACTCCTGGTCGTTGCGCTGGTACTGCATGCGGATCAACTGGGCGATCGCATCGCGCTGGCTCAGCGTATCGCCGGTGCGCAGTGTCATCACCATGCGGTGGTAGCTCTCCGGCTCGCCGATACCGTAAATCGCCGAGACGGTGGCCACAATCACCACATCGCGCCGCTCCATCAGGCTTTTGGTGCACGACAGCCGCATCTGCTCGATGTGCTCGTTGATGGCGCTGTCCTTTTCAATGAACAGGTCGCGCTGCGGCACATAGGCTTCGGGCTGGTAGTAATCGTAGTAGCTAACGAAGTATTCGACCGCGTTGTTCGGGAAGAACTCCCGGAACTCGCTGTACAGCTGTGCAGCCAGCGTCTTGTTGGGCGCAAACACAATGGCCGGTCGCCCCATGCGTGCAATCACATTGGCCATGGTGAAGGTCTTGCCCGAGCCCGTCACCCCCAGCAAGGTCTGAAAAGCCTCACCGTCCTCAATGCCTTCCACCAACTTGGCAATGGCCGCAGGCTGGTCCCCTGCCGGCGGGTACGGCTGGAACAGCTCGAAGGGCGAATCGGGGAAATGCACAAAAGTGCCTTCTGGCGCGGTATCAATAGCTTCTTGCATGGTGTTATGTGCTCAACGCATGATGCTGCCCGGGGCTAAAATAACGGGGCAACTCTCAAGACTACCGCAGTACTTGGGTGCTCCCCGCTTTATTTCCACCATCAAGGACTTTTCATGTCTCTGTTTACCGCCGTCGAGATGGCTCCCCGCGATCCGATCCTGGGCCTGAATGATCAATTCGCCGCCGACAACAACCCCAACAAAGTGAACCTGGGCGTGGGCGTGTATTTCGACGATAACGGCAAGCTGCCCCTGCTGCAGTGCGTGCAGACTGCTGAAAAGGCCATGATGGACAAACCCACCGCCCGTGGCTATCTGCCCATCGACGGCATCGCTGCCTACGACAACGGCGTGAAAGCCTTGGTGTTCGGCGCTGAGTCCGACGTGGTCAAGTCCGGCCGCGTGTCCACCGTGCAGGCCGTGGGCGGTACGGGCGGTCTGAAGATCGGTGCCGACTTCCTGAAGAAGCTCAACCCCAACGCCAAGGTGCTGATCTCCGACCCCAGCTGGGAAAACCACCGCGCCATCTTCCAGAATGCCGGTTTTGAAGTGGACAGCTACAAGTACTACGATGCCGCCAACCGCGCCATCAACTTCGAAGGCATGATCGCCGACCTGAGCGCTGCGGCCCCCGGCACCGTGGTGGTGCTGCACGCCTGCTGCCACAACCCCACCGGCTATGACATCACCCCCGCCCAGTGGGACAAGGTAATCGAAGTTGTCAAGGCCAAGGACCTGGTCGCCTTCCTGGACATGGCCTACCAAGGCTTTGGCTACGGCCTGGCCGAAGACGGCGCCGTGATCGCCAAGTTCGTGGCCGCAGGCCTCAACATCTTCGTCTCCACCTCCTTCTCCAAGAGTTTCAGCCTGTATGGCGAGCGCGTGGGCGCCCTGTCCGTGGTGGCCAACGACAAGGAAGAAGCGGCCCGCGTGCTGTCGCAGCTGAAGATCGTCATCCGCACCAACTACTCCAACCCACCCACCCACGGTGGCGCTGTGGTGGCCGCCGTGCTGAACAACCCCGAACTGCGCGCCCAATGGGAAGCCGAGCTGGGCGAGATGCGCGTGCGCATCAAGGCCATGCGCCAGAAGCTGGTGGACGGCCTGAAGGCTGCCGGCGTGCAGCAAGACATGAGCTTCATCACCACCCAGATCGGCATGTTCAGCTACTCCGGTCTGTCCAAGGACCAGATGGTGCGCCTGCGCAATGAATTCGGCGTGTACGGCACCGACACCGGCCGCATGTGCGTGGCCGCGCTGAACAGCAAGAACATCGACCACGTCTGCAAGTCCATTGCTGCCGTGATGTAAAGACACCACCGCTGCGGCGCACTGCGCTGCAGCCGATCGTGTTCTGCCAAGCCGCCTTCGGGCGGTTTTTTTATGCCTGCGCCCCAGCATTGCGCAGACAGAACTCCCTGCACCGCGCCGATCTCAGGGAAATCCATGTGTTTTTAGCCCTGCGCAGCCCTTGCACAGCACACAGGCAGCTCATATTTTCAGAGCAATCGCTGTCGCTGCGGCTGATCGCCTGCGCCAGCACACCGGCTATAAAGACGGAGAGCCATTCGCAGGAGCGTTGCCGCCCTTATCAAAACCACAAGATCACCATGAGACACCACCCCACACTCCAAGGCATCCGCGTCCTCAGCCTGGCGCTGAATCTGCCCGGGCCGGCCGCCCTGCTGCGCTGCCACCAGATGGGCGCCATCTGCACCAAGCTCGAGCCCCCGCCGCCGGAACACAGCAGCAGCGCCGACCCCATGGCCCAGTACAGCCCCGCCGCATACCGCGAGCTGCACCAGGGCGTGCGTGTGCTGCACGCCAATCTCAAAACCGAGGAAGGCCAGCTGCTGCTGCAGCAGGAACTGCTGGTCACCGATGTGCTCATTACCTCCTTCCGCCCGGGCGCCCTGGTCAAGCTGGGGGTGGACTGGGAGCACCTGCACTCCCGCTACCCCCAGCTGTGCATGGTGCGCATCCAGGGGGATCTGAATGCCGAAGCGGCCGGGCAACCCGGCCACGACCTGACTTACCAGGCCGAAGCCGGCCTGGTCAGCCCCGGCCACATGCCCACCAGCCTGCACGCCGACATGGCGGGCGCCCTGAGCGCGGCCGAAGCCCTGCTGCAAGCCCTGCTGGAGCGTGAACGCAGTGGCACCGGCGTGGTGCGCGACGTGGGCCTGGCCCAGGCGGCCCATTGGCTGGCCCAGCCCCTGCATTGGGGCCTGACCACCCCCAACGGCGATGTGGGCGGAGCACATGCCGGCTATCGTGTCTACGCTACGGCCGACGGGCATGTGGCCGTAGCCGCCCTGGAGCCCCACTTTGCCCGCCAGCTCTGCGCCCTGGCGGGCGTGGAGTGCGACGGCAGCGTGCAGGCCATGCGCGCACCGGCGGTGCATGCCCAAATCGCCCGCTTTCTGCAGACCACCGCTGGTACAGATTTAGAACGCTTGTCCGTAGAAAAGGACATTCCCCTACATGTCCTTGCAGATAGAAACAAATAATGGACTGAAGCCGTGCGTTAGTTGCGCACAGCCGGTACCAATCAAGCGGCCTCTGGGCTGCATGGGGGGCGTATTCCGCCCTGCTCTTGGATGAGGGTTGCGCCGGTGCACCACAGCATGCACCAGTGAATGTCCTGGCTCCCTCGCCCATTCCATGCGGTGCATGGGAACTCTACAAGGGACATCCATGAAGACTGTCACGCAGCCAGCCCGGGACGAAGTGCATGCCAGCATGCATGCCATGGCATGCCGCGCAGATGTGACCGTGCTGGGCATTCTGAGCCTGGGGGCGCTGGCTGCGGCAGCGCTGGGCGGTCTCCATGGCTCCCTGGCAGCCGGCAGTACCGCCGCCCTGCTTCTGCTCGCCGTCGCTGCCGTGACCTACCGTTTGGCGCCAGGTTCCACGCTGTCCCGGTGCACGCTGGCCGTGTGCGGTATGGCCATGGTGGCCCTGCACATCCAGCTGTCCATGGGGCAAACCGAGCTGCACTTCGGTGTTTTCGTTTTTCTGGCATTTTTGCTGGTCTACCGTGACTGGCGCCCCATCGTGGTGGCCGCCGCCGCGATTGCCGTGCACCATGTGGCCTTCGACCGCCTGCAATGGCTGGGCCTGCCCGTGTTCTGTCTGACCCAGCCGGATATGGGGCGCGTGGTCCTGCACGCAGTGTTTGTGGTGGTACAGACAGCGGTGGAAGTGGGCATCGCGCTGCGCATGCGTGCCGACGCGGTGGAGTCGGCCGAGTTGCGCAGCCTGTGCCAGCCTTCTGCCAGCGGCGAGCTGTCGCTGAACGTGCAGCACATGCCCGTCACCAGTCCCACGGCGCAATCCGTGCGCCATGCGCTGGCGCGCATGCACGAGGTGGTGGCCGAAACCCATGCCGCCGCCGCACTGGTGCTGCAGACCAGCACCACCATCGCACAGGGCAACCAGCACCTGGGCCAGCGTGCAGAATCCGCGGTGAGCCAGTTGCAGCAGACAGCGGCCAGCATGGACGCCATCCGCAGCAGTGCCCACCACAGCGCCGCCGAAGCCGACAGCGCCCGCTCCATGGCCGGCCATGCCACCAGCAGCGCACATGCCTGCGGCAGCGTGGTGCGCAATGTCGTGAGCACCATGGAAGCCATTCACAGCAGTGCGCGCAAGATCGGTGACATCGTGGGGCTGATCGACTCCATTGCCTTCCAGACCAATATCCTGGCACTGAATGCCGCCGTGGAAGCCGCACGCGCAGGGGAACAAGGCAGGGGCTTTGCCATGGTGGCCAGCGAAGTACGGGCCCTGGCCCAGCGCAGCGCCAGTGCCGCCCGGGATGTGCGCCAGCTGATCGAACAATCGATGGGCCACGCCGACCATGGAGCCAATCTGGTGGGCCAGGCAGGCCACAGCATGGACCAACTGGTCAGCCACTCCCAGCAGGTCGCCACGCTGATCGAGGCCATCAGTCAGACCGCACACCAACAGGCCACCCAGCTGCAGCATGCCAGCTCGGCGGTACAGCAGGTGGACACGCTGACCCAGGAGAATGCGGCTCTGGTAGAGCAATCCAGCCACGCCGCACAGGCACTGGCGCAGCACGCGCAGCGGCTTAGCCATCTGGTGGCGGGTTTCCAGACCGACAACACCCTGCAAAACAGCAGCCAAGCGACCGAGTGCGCCGCCTTGTCGTTGAGGTAAGCACGCCCATGTCCATTCACTGCCCATTCCTCCGCACCCACCCATGATCATCCGGAGCCAAGCACGCAGTCTCCTGGCCCGCACCTGGCCTTTTGTGCTGGCCATTTGTCTGCAATTGCTGCTGGCAACCGCGAGCATTTACCTGCTGTCGGGCACGCGCATCATCGTGGCAGGCGAGAGCACTTGGTCCAAGGCCCAGAAAGACGCCATCCTCTACCTGGATCGCTACGCCGCCCAGGGCGATGAAGAGGCGTACCAGCAATTCCGCCAGGCGCTGGAGATTCCCCTCGGGGACCGGCTGGCCAGGCTGGCCCTGGACCGTTCCCCCACCAACACCCAGCAGGTGCGTGAAGGACTGCTGCGCGGAGAAGTCCACAGCGACGACATCAGCACTGCTACAGACATTCTGCGGCTCACCTGGGACATGGAATGGATGCGCAAGACGATAGGCCTGTGGCGCGCTGCGGACACCTATTTGGACCAGCTGGTCACGCTGTCGATGGAAATCCGCAATGCCCGCACCACCAACCCGCGCAATATCGATCTGCTGCAACGCAGGGCATGGCATCTGGAAATCAGCCACATCGACGCCAGCATTGCACCCTTGAGTCAGGCCTTCAGCGACTCACTGGGGGTGCATTCCCGCAGGATCACCCAGGTGCTGCTGGCCATCAACTTCGGCACGGCGCTGCTGCTGATTTCGGCCATTCTGTGGTTTGTGAACAAGCTGCTGACGCAAAGCCACACGGTGGAAAACGCCTTGCATTCCGAACGCGAGCGCGGCTACACCACGCTGGCGGCACTGGGCGATGGCGTGCTCACGCTGAACGACCAGGGGCTGATCGTCTATGCCAATCCTGCGGCAGAAATCCTGCTGGGCCAGCCCGCCGACATCCTGCTCGGGCAGGCCCTGGAGAAGGTGCTGGTGTTCGAGCGCACCGAACTGGAAGGCCGCGATCCGGTGTTTGTGCGCCTGATGGAGTCCCCCCACCCCTTCCGCGATGAGGCCGTACGCTGGATACGTCGCAGCAATGACCAGCAGCAACTGGCCGTCAAGCTGATGGGCTCTCCCATCCAGCAAGAAGGCCAGCTGGCTGGCGCCGTGCTGGTGCTGCACGACGTCACGCGCGAGCAGAACTTCATGCACCAGCTGAACTGGCAGTCCCGCCACGACACGCTGACCGGGCTGGAGAACCGCAGCGAATTCCGCACCCGCCTGGAACGCCTGCTCAGCGTGCCGCGGAACCAGTCCCGCCCGGCCACCCTGCTGCACCTGGACCTGGACCAGTTCAAGCTGATCAACGATACCTCAGGCTATACGGCGGGCGACGAAGTACTGCGTGAAGTCTGTCACTGCATCAGCCGCCTGACGCGCGACAGCGACTCCGTGGCCCGCCTGGGCGGCGATGAGTTTGCCGTGCTGCTGCACGACTACCCGCCGGAGCAGGCCAGTGCGGTTGCAGAGAAATTGCGCCATGCCATCCAGAGCCTGCACCTGCAGTGGGGCACGCGCATTCTGCGCACCGGCGTCAGCATCGGCATGGTGCATATCAGCGGTGTGGATGCCTGCGCCCAGGATCTGCTGCGCATGGCCGATATGGCCTGTCTGCGCGCCAAGGAAAGCGGCCGCAACAAAGTCCTGGCCTACGAGCACGAAGACCATGCCTTCAAGCGCTACATGGGCGAGATGGACTGGGTGGAACGCATCCGTACCGCGCTGGACCAGAACCGCTTTTGCCTGTTCGCCCAGACCCTGGCGCCCCTGCAGACCAGGGCCGAGCACGGCCTGCACTTTGAAGTGCTGCTGCGCATGACCGATGAACACGGGCAGATCATTCCGCCCGGCAACTTCATCCCCGCGGCCGAACGTTACGGTCTGATGCCGGCACTGGACCGGTGGGTGGTCACGCATGCGCTGCACACCCTGGCACGCTACCCCAAACAGCTGCGCGATATACACACCTGCGCCATCAACCTGTCGGGCATGAGCCTGGGCGATGAATCCCTGCTGGGCTTTCTCCAGCAGCAGATCGAGGAATTCCACGTTCCGCCGCAGATTCTGTGCTTTGAAATCACCGAAACCAGCGCCATTGCCAACCTGGACAATGCCATCCGCCTGATTACCGAGTTGAAGGCCCTGGGCTGCCGTTTCTCGCTGGACGATTTTGGCGCCGGCATGTCCAGCTTTAACTACCTCAAGCGCCTGCCCGTGGACTATCTGAAGATCGATGGCGGCTTTGTGCATGACATGCTGGAAAACCCCTCCAATTTCGCGATGGTGGAGATGATCAACCAGATCGGCCACATGATGGGCAAGCGCACGGTGGCCGAGTTTGTGGAAAACGAGGCCACCATCGATGCGCTGCGCAAAATGGGGGTCGACTACGGACAAGGTTTCTGCATTGCCAAACCCATGCCGTGGAACTACGAATATTTCGCTGCAGCCAGCACGCAAGGCGCCAAACGTTTCGGCACAGCCCCCCAGGACACGCCGTAACGCGCTGTGCTGGCGCGGTGACTGCGTCGCCAGCGCCCACCGCCGTATCCAGTCTACCGGCCCACTCTCCCACAAAAAAGCCGCTTCTCTTTCCAGAAAGCGGCTTTTACTTCACTCAGCGTTTTTTGCCGCCCAGCGATTTGCCCACGCCGGGGCGCGGTGGCAGGCCGGTGTGTTGGGTGAGCATGCGCCCCGGTTTGGGCTCGGCACGGCGGAAGCGCACGTCACCCTGGGGCTCCTGGGCATTGTGCACACGCTGGCGCACGGCCACGACCTTGCCATCCTTGTTGGTGGTGTAGCCCAGCCCTGCACCGCCGCCTTTGGTGGCCGTGCTGTTTTTCTTGCGTGCACTCTGGTAGCTGCCATCCACCAGCGGCTGGAAGGTCGGGATCAGGTGCTGCTTGCCGTTGCCGATCAGGTCGGCGCGGCCCATGGCCTTGAGCGCCTCGCGCAGCAGCGGCCAGTTGTTCGGATCGTGGTAGCGCAAAAAGGCCTTGTGCAGGCGACGGCGCTTTTCACCGCGCACGATGTCCACGCGCTCTTCGGCCTCGTCACGCATCTGGCGGCGCACACGGGTCAAGGTATTGCGGCCGCTGTGGTACATGGCCGTGGCCGTGGCCATGGGGCTGGGATAGAAGGTCTGCACCTGGTCGGCGCGGAAACCATTCTTCTTGAGCCAGATGGCCAAATTCATCATGTCTTCATCACTGGTGCCCGGGTGGGCTGCAATGAAATAGGGAATCAGGAACTGCTTTTTTCCGGCCTCTTCGCTGTACTTTTCAAACAGCTGCTTGAACTTGTCATAGCTGCCAATACCGGGCTTCATCATCTTGCCCAGCGGCCCCTGCTCCGTGTGCTCAGGCGCAATCTTCAGATAGCCGCCCACATGGTGCTGAACCAATTCCTTGACGTACTCGGGCGACTTGACTGCCAGGTCGTAGCGCAAGCCGGAGCCGATCAGGATCTTCTTGATGCCGGGCAGCTTGCGCGCACGGCGGTAGATCTTGATCAGCGGGCCGTGGTCGGTGTGCAGGTTCGGACAGATACCCGGGAACACGCAACTCGGCTTGCGGCAGGCTGCCTCGATCTTGGGATCGCGGCAGCCCAGGCGGTACATATTGGCGGTGGGACCACCCAGATCCGAAATGGTGCCCGTGAAACCCTTGACCTTGTCGCGGATCTCCTCGAGCTCCTGGATGATGGAGTCTTCCGAACGGCTCTGGATGATGCGGCCTTCGTGTTCGGTGATCGAGCAGAACGTACAGCCGCCAAAGCAGCCGCGCATGATGTTCACCGAGGTGCGGATCATCTCCCAGGCGGGAATCTTGGTCGTGCCTTCGTGGCTGCCGCCCTCATCCGCATAGGCCGGATGCGGGCTGCGTGCATAGGGCAGCCCGAAGACCCAGTCCATCTCGGCCGTGGTCAGCGGAATCGGGGGTGGGTTCATCCACACATCGCGGGCCGTCGTGCCCTCACCATGGGCCTGGACCAGCGCGCGGGCATTGCCGGGGTTGGTCTCCAGGTGCAGCACACGGTTGGCGTGGGCATACAGAATCGGGTCGCTCTTGACCTCTTCGTAGCTGGGCAGACGCAGCACGGTACGGTCCCGCGGAGGCAACTTGGACTTGCTGCGCAGCGACAGATTGGGAACGAACTGGATCGGCTGCACGCTGGCGACCGATGGGGCGTCGCCGGCACCGCTGGCACAGGCAGAAACCGCGCTGCCAGCGGCATTTCCGGCAGCCGCCTCTTCCTTGGAGCAGCTCTGGCCTTGCGCCTCGGCCTGCTCGCTGGTCGTCATGTACGGATTGATATGGGGCTCGACCTCGCCCGGCTCGTCCACCGTGGTCGAATCCACCTCGAACCAGCCCGCTTCGGACGCGCGGCGGAAGAACGAGGTCCCACGCACATCGGTGATCTGCTCCACCGGCTCCCGCGCGGCAATGCGGTGTGCCACTTCCACCAGCGCGCGCTCGGCATTGCCGTAGAGCAGGATGTCGCACTTGCTGTCCACCACGATGGAGCGGCGAACCTTGTCGCTCCAGTAGTCGTAGTGGGCAATGCGGCGCAGCGACCCTTCGATGCCGCCCAGCACCACAGGCACATCCTTGTAGGCTTCGCGGCAGCGCTGGCAGTAGACGATGGCGGCCCGGTCCGGGCGCTTGCCGGCCACATCACCCGGGGTGTAGGCATCGTCGCTGCGAATTTTGCGATCAGCCGTGTAACGATTGATCATCGAATCCATATTGCCCGCTGTCACGCCCCAGAACAGATTGGGCTTGCCCAGGGCCTTGAACGCCTCGGCACTGGTCCAGTCCGGCTGGGCAATGATGCCCACACGAAAGCCTTGCGCCTCCAGCACACGGCCGATGACGGCCATGCCAAAGCTGGGATGGTCCACATAGGCATCGCCAGTGACCAGAATCACGTCGCAGCTGTCCCAGCCGAGCTGGTCCATTTCCGCACGGCTCATGGGCAGAAACGGCGCCGGGCCAAAGCGTTTGGCCCAGTACGGTTTGTAGCTGGTCAGCGGCTTGGCTGCGCGTTCAAAAAATGAGACGTCGATGGGGGCGTTCATGGTGCGAATCCGTGGGGGAGCAGGCGCGTAACCTGACAGTGTACGTATCAACAGCTGCCATAGCTGCTGTGGGTGTATCACACCCTACATACATGGCCACTGCCTTGGCCGGTGCCCGTACTGTTGGCACAGACAGCGCAGCAGCCAATGAAAAACGCCACGCCAGCGAATACGCTGTGTGGCGCTTTGTGAAATGGTGGCGCAAACGGGAATCAACCCGCGTCCGCACAGCCAAGCGTGCAAACCTGCGACCACTGCTGGAATTTTAATGTGATTTCGCACACTCTGCAGGCAAGGCCCTATGCCCCGGGCGCCGGGGGCTTACCCACACGGTCAGACCGCCCTCCTTGACCCCCAGTCGTCGCGCCCCGGAACGCTGATCCAGCCATCCTGGTTCATGCGTCCCTTGCGGCCGCAGCATGGCCGAGTAGTTGGCTGCGGCAGCCAGCCGGGGAAAGCAACCATATCGAAGCAAAGCGCACGCACCAGATTCCATGGCGGCGCTACGCAGCCATTCAGTGGACTGTTCTTAGAAAATGGCATCGCCAGGGCCTGTGGCAATAGCCAAAAATTGATCGCCTGAAAGTTACAGTTTATTCATCTGGAATATGCGCAATGGCGCTCCATGGATACCGTAGCCTCTCGGCTTTTGCACGCAGAAGCAAAAGAAGCAAAACTTGGCGCCACCTGCTATTTGGCGCTGTGGATCAACAAGCCTTTTTCATGGAGGAAACACCATCCATGACCATGGCGGCGGTGAGAGGCGGTCCACGCATACACCACGCATGGGCCATATTGGGCCGCCTTTTCTTCTTTGATCCGCCGCTCTCACACCGCCCGGTGCGGGGATACTTCTGTGTGCAAACAATAAACCCAACCACACAGAGACATGAAATCCAACAACAATGAATTTTTAAGCTTCCAGCTGGGAGAAGAGCAGTACGGCATCGATATCCTGAAAGTCCAGGAAATTCGCGGCTATGAGCCCTCCACCCGCCTGGCCAATGCCCCCACCTTCATTCTGGGCGTATTGAATTTGCGGGGTGTGATTGTTCCGGTGCTGGACATGCGTATCAAATTCGGCATGACCGATGTGCACTACGGCAGCCAAACCGTCACCATCGTTTTGAATGTGGCGGACCGGGTGATTGGCATGGTCGTGGATGCGGTGCAGGACGTTGTGGCTTTGCAAGCGCAAGACATCAAGCCTGCACCGGAGTTCAATGGCGCCGTGTCCTCGCAGCACATCATGGGTATTGCCACGGTGGAACAGGCCGATCAGGCCCGCATGCTGATTCTCATGGACATCGAGAAGCTCATCACCAGTGCGGACATGGGCTTGAGCAGCCTGACGCCAGCCAACGCATAACTACAAGAACAGACTCGTCGCCATACCATGAAAAACCTCAAAATTTCCAGCCAGCTTAATCTGGGCTTTACGCTCGTGATTGCCATCTTGCTGCTGCTGTCCGCCGCCACGGCCTGGCGTGTGGAAATGATTTCCCAGGCCACCGTGCGCATGGAGCGCTCGGCCGAACTGCTAAAGATCGCCAGTGCCTGGCAGGGCGACGTGCGCCAGAACTCGGCACGCTCTCTGGCTGTCGCCTATTCCGATGGCACGGCCATGCTGGACTTCTTCAAGGAGTCCATGGCCGCAACCACCCGCGAGACCAATGCCAAGCAAAGCGCATTCTTCGAAAAAGTCCGCAACCCACAATCCAAACAGCTTGCCGACAAGGTCGTGGATGTCCGCAAGGTCTGGTTGAGCACCCGCGATGAGGTGAACCAGATGAAGGCCACGGCGGACAACCAGACGATTCAAGCATTCGTCCAAAACCGCTTCATTCCCGCCACCACGGCCTACGTCGATGCCATCCAGGTGCTGGTCGATGCGGAAGTCAGCAACGTCTCCACAGCCGAGGTGGAAGTCAAGACCATGTTCCAGCAGCTCTACCAGATGGGCGCTGCGCTGGTGGTGCTGGCCATCGTCGTTGCAGTGTTCATCAGTCGCCGCCTGTCGCGCGGCATTGCCTCTGGCATCGACAACGCGCGCGCTACCGCCCAACGCATTGGCGCAGGCGACCTGAGCCAGGAAGTGCGCATCACCAGCAGCGATGAAATCGGCCAGTTGATGGCAGCCTTGCGCGACATGCAAAACAACCTGTCGGGCGTGGTGCGCACCGTCCGCCAGGGCTCGGACAGCGTGGCCACTGCCAGCTCCGAAATTGCCCAGGGCAACCTCGACCTGTCGGCCCGCACCGAAAGCCAGGCCAGTGCCCTGGAGGAAACGGCGGCCTCCATGGAACAACTGGGCTCCACCGTCAAGCAGAACGCCGACAATGCCCGCCAGGCCAACCAACTGGCCCAAAGCGCATCCAGCGTGGCCGTGCAAGGCGGTCAGGTGGTGGCCCAGGTCGTGGACACCATGAAGGGCATCAGCCAATCCAGTACCAAGATTGCCGACATCATCAGCGTCATCGACGGCATCGCCTTCCAGACCAACATCCTGGCGCTCAATGCCGCCGTCGAAGCAGCCCGTGCAGGCGAGCAAGGCCGTGGCTTTGCCGTGGTGGCTGGTGAAGTGCGCACCTTGGCCGGCCGCAGCGCCGAAGCTGCCAAGGAAATCAAGGAACTCATCACCGCCAGCGTGCAGCGCGTGGAACAAGGCACGGCCTTGGTCGATCAGGCCGGCTCGACCATGAACGAAGTGGTGAGCAGCATCCGCCGCGTCACGGACATCATGGGCGAAATCAGCGCCGCCAGCTCGGAACAAAGCGCCGGCGTCATCCAGGTCGGCGATGCCGTCACCCAGATGGACCATGCCACGCAGCAGAATGCCGCCCTGGTGGAAGAAATGTCGGCCGCTGCCAACAGCCTGCATGGCCAGGCACAGGACCTGGTGCAGGCCGTCGCCGTTTTCAAACTCCACCCCAGCGAAGCCCAGGCCACCAAGGCTTCGGCGACTACCACGCCATCCAGCGCAGCACCACGCCCGGCCCCCCAAGCCCGTAAGCCGGCCCCTGCAGCGCGCCCTGCCCCCTTCAAGATCGAGGGCAGCGCACCAGCAGTGCCCACCGCACCCGCCAAGCCCCCTGCATTGGCCAAAACCGCAGACGCCACCGACGAGTGGGAAAGCTTCTAAGCACCACCACCACCGTCGCCTTGCATTGAGATCCGCCAGAAGCCCCATGCTCCCGGCGCTTGACGCCGATCCGCTTCCATCGGCACCATGGGCGCCAACGCCCTCGGATGCAGGGTGTTGCACGATGGCTCACCCAAGACAAAGGGCGCTCACTGGACACCAGTGAACGCCCTTGAGCGTTGTGCCCCCGCAGCTGGCGGGAATTGCACCCGCGTCCGCAAGCACTCGGCAGGTCTGCGGGCGCCCAAGGGTTTCGCAAGCTCCCCCCCCAACAGCCAGGCTGGCCTGTCCATCATCAGCGCTACTTATGGGCACGACCAGGTCCTGGATCGCCCCTTTTCAGCCTTCCCCATCGACATACCCATTTCCAGCAATCTGCTGCCGCCGATGGCATCCAGCCTTCCTTTTCATGGCTGTTTCAAGCAAGAATGATCGACATCTATTCATTTTTTATTGCACGCACCATGAGAAAATCTACGGATCTCGCATCTTGATAGAATTAATGAAATTTTCATCCGGTCATTAATTAATAAAATCAATTCTCCATATTGATCATAAACTATCAAAACAAAAATAATTATAGTTAAAAGCAAATGCATTGAAACAAATTGTAATTTATAATAATCATTATTGTTTTAATGAAATATCAACTGCTTTAATTTTACAAGGCGCAAGTACGTTGACGAATAAATATAATACAAAAGCCTCCCACTACCGAGAGGTAGAGTGGTTGGGGAAAAAATTTCCCCAAAGCGATAAAGTCATAAAAATCAAACTGCTTTTACAGCTCAATACCATTGTATGCACAGTTTTGGGAATATTCTGGGCTGCGTGTTATTTTTTATATTCCAGAAATGATCTGGCGCTGATCTTTGTTGGGCTTTTTCTCGTGGGCCTATGCTCATATTATTCCGCAAGAAATTTCAGCTACGCATATCTGGCAGGGATGGCGCATGCACTCTTGTTGATAGTGACACTTATCTCTTTGATAGACAGCCCTCTTGAAAATATCCCACGCTCTGCCCATGTATTTTTCTTGCCGCTCGCTATTGGGGTTGTCTTTATATTTAACCCCAAAGACAAATACATGGGAATTATTTTCCCCAGATTTTGCCTAGTACTTTTTGCCGCTTTCGGAGTAGGACTTTTTGATATAGATTCGTCCAGTTTCTCACCGCCTGAAAATATCAGAATGATAGGCTGCGTAAGCAACTACACATTTTCCACGTTAATACTGGCATCCATAATAAGAATATATATCAAAAACTTAAACGAGAAAGTTGATCTCGCATTCAGCCTGGCCCAAGCCGTGGTAAAAAATGAAATAGTGGTCCACTACCAAGTTCAGGTTAATGCAGAAGGTAGCACTCTGGGAGCAGAGGCACTGGTGAGATGGAGCCATCCAGAACGAGGGCTTTTATCTCCTGATAAATTCATTCCATTGGCCGAAGAGAGTCTGGTTATTCGTGACATTGGTCTGGAGGTGTTGCGCCAGTCCTGTAGCCTGCTGAAGGAATGGTCGAAAGACCCTGTGCTCAAAGACAAATATGTGGCTGTCAATGTGAGTCCCGTGCAGCTTGCCGATGAAGATTTCGTCGCTGCCGTCATCGAGGTAGTTCAAGACTTCGGGATAAGGCCTGACCTGCTAGAACTTGAGCTGACGGAGTCGGCCTTGATCATCGATGCCGAGGAAGCAATTTTTAAAATCCAACAACTAAAAGATTTTGGCATCAAATGGGCCCTTGATGATTTCGGCTCTGGATTCTCATCATTGTCCATAATCAAAAAATTGCCGGTGCAAAAGATAAAAATAGACAAGCAATTTATTCGAGATGCCAAGTCCAATGAATCCTCCATCAATCTGCTGAAGAAGATTTTCGAAATATCCGAACTGTTAGAGATGGAAGCCATTGTCGAGGGCGTGGAAGAGCACAGCCAGCACGAAATGCTCATTGACATCGGATACTCTCAGTTTCAAGGTTTCCTGTTTGGCCACCCCAAACCGGCGCCAGAAGTCACAGAGCAGATGAAGTCAGTTTGATCTGAAATGGATAACACCTTTCTTAGGGAACATCATTCGATTTCAAAAACCATATATTCCACAGATGCAGGTTTCAATCAAAATTATTAATAAGATAGAAATGAATAAAACACTCTATGCTGCAATACTGTTTTCGATTGCTGCCAATGCCAACGCTGCAAATGACTATTTTGGCAAATGGCGCGTATTCGGGGCGAACGATGGGAACCCGCCCATGGCGTTGACTTCGAATGACAGCGACAATGCATTTGGGCAGGTATGCGCAGAGGATGCAGAAGGCTGCTTCTGGATGATTCTCTCTCCCAATATACCGTGCAAGAGAGGTGAATCTTCGCCCATGCTGGGCAATTCATCGAGCGGATCCAGTCAATTCACGGCGCACTGCGCAGGCGCCTATGAAATATCCGGCACAAAATATCACCGCTATGTCATTTCACCGTTTGACGATGCGACGGCTGTGGTGACAGAGTCATCTGGAATACTCTCTTTTGCCATGCCAGTGCAGAGTGGATCTTTTACCGTGATGCGCTTTGACTTGACCGGATCAACCAAGGCAATCAGCCGCCTGGATGAGCTAAAGATCAAGTTCTTCAAGCAAATAAAATCCGGCTCCACCAAAGACATCCGTCTTTGATGCCACTTTTCTTGCATTACCCTTGCGCCGGCCTAGCTTGGCATCTGAGGGCTTCATTGGCGCAAACCTGGATACGCCCAGGTGTGGCAACCAATGCCCCCAGCGGCAGCAGCGATGTCTTTCCGAACGCTTGAGAACCCTGAGCAGGCACTGCAGTCGACCTAAGAGTGGCTAACACCACTTGGCCAGAGGCCACCACAGAGCAGTGATGCTCGCTGCCCTCATGGCACGACGTCCCACAAGCAACGAACTGTGGCGACAACTGCAACCCCTGATCCCAGCCTTCGTGCCTTCTGCCAAAGGCGGTGCGCGCAAGCTCACAGTCAGCGATGAAGCCGCCCTCAACGGCATCCTGTTTGTGCTGCAAACAGGCATTCCATGGGAAGACCGTCCCCAATCCCTTGGGTATGGCAGCGGCATGACTTGCTGGCGGCACCTGCGCGACTGGAATGCCGCTGGTGTCTGGGAGCAGTTGCACCAAGCCATGCTGATCCGCTTGCGTGAACATAACCAGATCGACTGGAGCCGGGCCAGCATTGATGGCTTCTCAGCGCCAAGCCCCCCGGGGGGGGGGTCAGGAAACGGTCCCCAACCCCACGGACAGAGGCAAGCTCAGTCCAATCGACACATCGTGGTAGATGCCAGAGGCATTCCCCTGGTGATCCTGGTCAGCGGGGCGAACCGGCACGACTCCAAGATGTTCGAGAGGTGTGTAGACGCGATTCCAGCAATTGGCGGTTTGCCAGGACGTGTCCGCAAAAGACCATCGAAGCTGCACGCCGACAAGGACTATGACGACAAGCGTTGCCGCCAGCACCTGAGGCAACGGGGCATCGCCAGCCGGATAGCCAGACGGGGCCTTGAAAGTAGCGAGCGGCTGGGCAAGCAGCGCTGGGTAGTGGACAAGACGCTCGGATGGTTTGCAGGCTTTGGCAAGCTGCGAATCCGCTTTGAAAGAAGGCTGGATATCCACGAAGCGCTGCTGAAATTGGCGGCAGCGCTCACCTGTGCGCGCTTCGCGGATCGGTGGTGTTAGCTACTCTTAACCTTGACGGTCAGCACTTAGCAGCTGCAGCGTCTGGCCTCCTGGTAATCGAAACACGGAAACTGCACCTACCAGCTGGCTAGCTTGAGAATTCAAGCTTCCCGCGGCGGCGGCGCTCTCCTCGACCAAAGCGGCATTTTGCTGGGTCGTATGATCCATTTGCATGACGGCTTCCCCGACTTGAGCTACGCCTTGGCTCTGCTCATTGCTTGCAGCGCTTATCTCGCCCATGATGTCAGTGACTCGCCGAATGGCGCTGACCACCTCCGTCATCGTAGTGCCCGCTTGATCCACCAGCTGGGAGCCTTTCGCCACTTGGTTTACGCTGGCGGAAATCAGTTGCTTGATCTCTTTGGCTGCTTCCGCACTGCGGCCAGCCAGCGAACGCACCTCAGAAGCCACCACCGCAAAGCCACGGCCTTGCTCGCCAGCGCGGGCCGCTTCCACCGCGGCGTTCAGTGCCAGGATGTTGGTCTGGAAGGCAATGCTGTCGATCACTCCAATGATGTCGGAGATTTTCTGGCTACTGTCATTGATACCTTTCATCGTATCGACGACCTGGGCCACGACTTCTCCGCCCTGTGCAGCCACTGTGGACGCTTGCAGGGCAAGCTGATTCGCTTGGTGTGCGTTATCGGCATTCTGACGCACGGTCGATCCAAGCTCCTCCATCGAAGCAGCGGTCTCTTCCAACGCACTCGCTTGGCTTTCAGTGCGAGTAGACAGATCGCTGTTTCCTTGCGCAATTTGTGCACTTGCAGTGGCCACGCTTTCTGCATTAGAGCGTACGCCTGCAACTACATCAGCCAATTTGGCCTGCATATTCTGCAGCGCTTTAAGGAGTTCAGCAGTCTCGTCACGGCCTTCAAAATGAATGGGCTGTGTCAGATCGCCATTCGCAATATTTTCTGCACTTCGGACTGCAACCTGCAGAGGACGTGTCACGGAAAGGCTGAGCATTCTCGCCGCGAAAGCGCCAATCACTAATGCAATCACGGCACAGACGATGATGATGATCCGGCCTTGCTTGGCTTGTGCGGTAGCTTCATCTCTCGTCCGCTCATATAGCATCTGCTGCCGTGCTTCAAAATCTTGAAGCGACTTGTTATATGCTTCGGCAAGAGGCGCAATCACTTTATCAAGGTCGTCAGTGACATCTTCCCCATTCGCCTTGCGCTTCAGGAGATCGCTTCTGGGACCACGATAAGCTTCGCGGGCTTTATCGATCGCTGCAACCAATTCCCGGCCAGCATCTGTACGAATCAATCGCTCCACAACAGTACGAGCAGCATTCGTTGTTTGTGACGTCTTGTCCATTTCCGCAAGCAAAGCGTCAAAGTGGCGCCTGTCAGTCGTTGTGACTGCCGCTCGCGTACGCACCCAGTTCAGTTCAACTGTTTGACGCCAATCCGATGTGGCTTTGACTCTTTCATTATCTATTTGCGTCAGCTGTTGAGTTACGTTCTCCAGCTCCTGCAAACGCCAAACGCCTATGGCAGATATAACCGCAGTAATTACCAATACCAAGCCGAAAGAAAACGCCAAGCGTTTTCCAATTTTTATATTTAAGAGTCCCAAGATCATCACCTCCCTTGATCACATCCTGGTATGGAAAGTAGCTTCCGTACAGATGGTAAGGGAAATGATGCAGATCAAGATCAGTTGAGAACCCTACTGCCAAGCAAAACATCTTTCCTGCAATGCAAAGGAATGTGCGCCATCCTTTAGTGCGCATCTCGAGAATGCTGCGCAAAAAAATATACTTAGGCTAGGAATTCCGCTCAAGACTCCGCGTCAATTCTTGGCCTCATCCCACCCGAACAGCCGGTCACTTCGAGCTGCTCCAACGCACTGATAGATAGTCTTCTCATCAGATTTCGGCGCAAACTCCCGCATCACCTCCAGCGCAAAGCTCTCCAACGACATCACCAATTCGTGGAGGTCGTTCCAAGCTTCATCTTCTAGCCCAAGCCGGTCGATGAGCGGGTAGATGGCCTCCCACTGCAGCCCATGGGCGGCAGCCTCCAGCGCGTGCAGACGCGCATGAACAGCTCGTAGACCTGGGTGTTGTCCGCCCAGAGCTCCACGACCTCCGTTTCGTAGTCCTCTAGCTCGAAGCCCTCGCTGCGCGCCTCAGCCTGCGTAACCGGTGGCTCAAACAGGGCGCGAGCGATGGCCTTCAGTTTCCCAGGCGGCCCTGGAACAGAGCCCCATCGATCTTGTTCAGCGTGGCAGAGATGGTGCCCGGCAGGATGTCTTCCAGCTCGACAATGTTTTCCACGGTCATCGCATCTTCCATATCCCAGGCTGTTACAGCTTTCAGGATCAGGCCAGCAGCTTCGTTCACGCCATTGC
Organism: Comamonas sp. UBA7528; assembly: GCF_002479375.1. NCBI lineage: Bacteria > Pseudomonadati > Pseudomonadota > Betaproteobacteria > Burkholderiales > Comamonadaceae > Comamonas > Comamonas sp. UBA7528. The sequence continues at coordinate 198,982 of NZ_DLMU01000004.1, read as the reverse complement.
TGACCAGGCCTGCAAAGCTGAATTCCACGTCATCCGGCTTAGCTTCAGCACGGATGGATTTCAGTGCGCCTCCTCATTGGTGAGGTGCATGGTGCCGCTGCGGAAGTCGCCAATATGGAACGGGTAGTAGTTCATGACACTGCTCCACGCGGCTGCGGTTGTCGGCCGCATGCTCGGCCTTCAGCGCGGCGACCACGGCCTGCAATGCAGACACCGCCTGGCCAATCTCGGTCAACACCTCGCGCTTTTCGTTGTCGCTGATGTTTCCGTCGGCATTGGAACGCGTCACCGCCAGCAGCACATCAACGGCCTCGTGGACAGCGCGGGCCGAGGTCCTGGACAGGCACAAGCCGCCCTCCCCCACGTCCATCACCGGCAGCGAGAGCACACGCGCCTTGAAGGGAAACACCGTGCCCAGGGTGTGGACCTCAGGGCTGCCAACCTCGCGGCCCATCTCGGCAATTTGCTCAGCATCCGCCAGGCCCATCTTGTGGTGGGCAGAGGCTCTGCTCAGCTCTTTGCGCAGCACCTCATCAGATTTACCCAGGCGCACAGCCAAAGCTGCCCGGCCTCCAGGGTAGTTGGCAACCATGCGCCGCAATCCATCAAGGGAGTTCATGTCCGGGCTCCAGAAAAACGGACGTTGCTGCCAAACGGAGTCGATCCGACACTTGGCCCAACGAAGAAAGATAGAGATGGAACCCAAGCCACAACCACCCAAGCCCGAAGCGCTGACATCAGAGCAGATGCAAGCAGCCCTTGAACGGGCTGAGAAGTGGCTTGGAAGGATTGAGGCACGCGCGCTCCGTGCGATCGCGCTGGGCCAGCGCGATGTGTAGGGGTGTCCGCTCGGCACTGGGCTATGCTGGTGCTGCCTATACAACCACCCCAAGGGAGAGCGCACATGACAAAACCAGAAGAGCTGCAGGCGCAGATCGATGGATTACGGCTACTGGTGATGAGCCTCTTGGCCCGAATCCCTGCGGAAGAGATTAGCAAGGACGTGGCAATCAGATTCGAATCCTGGGAGAACATGCACATGCCCACCGGGGTCAGCAATTCGTATCTGGATCTGATGCAGACCGAGAAGGACCGCGCCCTTCACATGCTCGAGACGCTTCGGGGGCAGCAGAGCGCAAGTGCGAAGACATCGCTACAGCAGCCTCCTTCCGACCACGCTTCCCCATAACAAACAAGCTGAAGGCGCGATACCCACGTCGCAGTGCCCAGCCCCTGCAGAGCATCAGGAATGGAGTCATCAAAGCGGTAAGGGTCAGCCATGGGGGTCTCCTCTGCGTTTGGCGTGGAACGGGTGCCCGCCCGGCCATGGGCTACGATGGAAGTTCCTACACAACCAACGCCAGAGAGAGCGGACATGAAACAGGAATTGATAGGTCCAACTGCGACGCTTGCCGCGGCGCTGCTGTCGAACCTCGAAGACGAGCACAGCGAATTCACACCAGCCATCGTTGCGAATGCGTTCGAAGAGGCGTACTTCATGCTTCTAGAGGGCATTCAGCGGGTGGACAGCGAAATTGCGCGGCGCGAGAAGCTGTAGCAGCGGCGTACAGGTCAGCCATGGCTCACCTCCTTGGCGTTTGGCTTGGAATGGGTGCCCGCCCTGCCCCGGGCTACGATGGGAGTTCCTACACAACCATCACCAGAGAGGGCGGGCATGACGAGTGAATTCGTGCACTCGTTAGACGAGGTGGTCATTGCGACGGGCTCTGCAAACGAGGGAGAGGGGCGGTTCATCGACATGTATCGCCTCACTCTCGAGGTTCACCGCCAGGACGAGGCTGGCCATCACCCAGTTGAAGCGCTTCCAGAGATTTGGATGGAGCCGCATGAAGTCGCCAGCCTGATCCAGGGCCTGCGAACCGCATTGCATCGTCATTTCCCAGAAACGGCGGCAAAACTCGACGCGGAGATGCTTGCATCACAGCCTCAGCGAGAGCCTTTGTCGTGATTGCAGACTGATCACTCATGGCTCAAAACCTAGATCACGCAGGGCTTGCCGACCATCCGGGCTTTGGGCCAGTCGCTCACGCAAATCCATGGCTGCGGCCAGAAGGCCCGCCTTGGGTGAGCCTGCCTCGCGAGCAACGTGGACTGCGTGGTGCCGAAATGCAATGTGGGAATCAGCCATGCCGAACCAGCGAGCAGCACACGCAGCAATAGCCGTGGCTAGATGTGAAGTCTTAATAGGTTGTTCATCCGTCCCTGCTCTGGAAAGCTGTGGTTACCAGGCCATCGCAACTCAGCAAAGGAAGACGGATGGACAGCCATAAGCATGCGGCATTGACGCCGCGAGGTCGAGCCCTGTTGGTCTACAGGGTCTTGCACGAGGGCTGCAAGGTCAGGGATGCCAGCAGTGCGGCGGGAGTCAACGAGCGCACGGCTACAAGTGGCTGGCGCGATTCAAAGCAGCAGGCCTTGGCGTGGCCCGAGCGCCTGCGATCCCGAGCAGCTCCATCGGTTAGAGCAGCGCCGCCGCGAGCGTGTGCCGCTGTGGCGGATTGCAAAGGAGTCAGGTCGCAGCCTGGCGACGGTTGCGCGCCACATGGCGCGCATGGGCTTGAGCAGGCTCCAGGCCCTGCTGCCGCCCGTGCCGGTGATCCGCTACGAGCGGGCTGCCCCCGGCGAGCTGCTGCACATCGACACCAAGTGGCTCGGACGCATCCAGGGCATCGGTCACCGAATCACGGGCGACAGGACGAGCCGCAACCGGGGCATCGGCTGGGATACGGTGCACCTGGCCATCGACGATCACTCGCGAGTGTCCTTCGCCGCGATCAAGCCCGATGAGACGGCCGCCAGTTGCGTGCAGTTCCTGCGCGAGGCCGTAGCCTGGTATGCGGGCATGGGCGTGAAGATCGAGCGCGTCATGACCGACAACGGGACGGGGTACAAGAACGCCTTCAAAGCTGCCTGCGACGAGCTGGGCATACGCCACATCCGCACCCGGCCCTACACCCCACAGATCAATGGCAAGGCCGAGCGCTTCGTGCAGATCAGCCTGCGCGAGTGGGCTTACGCCCGTGCCTGCGAAAGCTCAGCGCAGCGGCAAGCCGCATTGCAGCCCTTCGTTGACCACTACAACTGGCTCAGGCCACACTCCGCCCCCAACCACCAGCCTCCCATGAGCCGTATACCGGCCATGAACAACCTCCTGAGACTCAACACCTAATCCAGCAACCTTTCGCCCGAGGCAACCCGGGGCAAACCAGAGCACCGGCCAACGCGGATGCTCTGATTTGGTGAACAATTTCACTGGAAGTGTTCTACATTTCAGAAATCTAAAGTAATATAAATAATATTGAGAATTACTATATGGATGCTGTCTCTTCGGAAAAAGCACACAAGGCAAGACCCAAGCGCGGGACATACGCGCATCTTTCAAACGGCAACTGCAAACTCTCAAACTAAGGGATCAACACCATGAGCACCTACCAAAGCCTTCTTCAACAAAAAGCCGAACTGGAAGCCAAGATTGCCGAGGCGCGCAAAACCGAACTGACCCACGCTGTGACCCAAGCGCGTGAGTTGGTCGCGCAATTCGGCCTGACTGCTGATGATGTGTTTGGTGGCAAGAAGGCCGCAACCGGTGCCCGTGGAACTGTGGCCCCCAAGTACCGCGACCCCGCCACCGGCGCTACCTGGACTGGCCGCGGCAAGCCGCCAAAGTGGATTGCGAACCAAGACCGCGCAGCGTTTGCGATTTAAGCGCACATCTATCCAGCACAGCCCGCAATTCGCGGGCTTTTTTGCGTCTTTTGCTGATGACTAATGCTTGCCGTGGATTGGCACATGCCCAATTTCCAACTGACAGCTACACGACCACTCACCGAGATGATTCGGTCTTACAACTACGCGGGAAATAGCTAAATTTTGCTGCAGCGTTCCGGACGCGGTGTCAAAGATTTTTTGTAGTCCCCGCAGTAGCTGAACGCAGGAGGGGGGACCGCATCCGTAAACCAAAAGCTTGAATAAAAAGCGATGTCTGGCTCGCAAAACCAGTGCGCCAGACCATCCTTATGGATGGCCCACCAGCGCGCAAGTTTGGGCGCTTTTGACCAATCTATCCCGACATTTCCAGTATTCCTCAGATCAGCCATGCAGTCTCTGACGCATGTGCTCAAGGGGGCAATTGCCGCTTGTCGCTGTCACGATGCTCCGTGCATGGCGGGCTCTCAGGGTACATCAAGGACGGCCAGCAGGCGGCAGAAAACAGGGGCGACACACCAGGAAGCTCTGGGACGGCAGTGCGGCTTGCGTGACATCGAGGCGAAAAACGAGACATCTGCACCGGGTGCATGCGGGGCTAAGCACCTGGAAATTTAAGTTTTGTCTCCGGGCGGTTTTTGAAGGCTAAAAAGAGTACCCTGAAGAAAGGCGATCGGCCCCGATTCGTCTTGACAGACCGGAGGTCAAAATGTCAACCCTCTCAAAATCTGCAGCCTATTTAGGCGACAGAAAGCCCCAACTACCAGACTTTGACAGACACACGACTGCGAGCAACACCTATGTTTTCGAACCGAACTGGCATGTGCTGGCCAAGCTTTTGGACCCGAGCAAACAACCCAAAGTGACCATAAAAAAGGTCCGCACAGTCCAGCGCGAAAAAACTGCGGAAGAGGACTATTGATCCTCAATGGTAGGGGTCGTAACGCATTGGTACAGCGTGGTTATCCATAAAGCCTCATTGTGAAGATGCAGCAAGTCATCCTGATGCGCTGCTAAAGGCTAAGGAAGTCCAAATGACGCAATCCAACCAGCAGCCCGGCCAAACCCCGAGCAAAAAGCCCGGCCAAGCCGAGCAGTCCTCCCCGAAGACTCCTCAACAAGGTCAGCCAGTTCAAAAGCCAAGTGAGCAGCACAAGTAAGCAATCAAGTTGCCAACGCCTCGGTTTTCGGGGTCACTACACGGTCTTCAAGACCAGTAGTTAACGGAGCCCGCTAAATGCGGGCTTTTGATCTTCAAGGAAAACGTGAAGGCAAAAAATGACCGATACCCAAACACCGCTAAAAACCGAGCCTGTCGCACCGCCAGTGCCGCCTGCACCTGTGAGACAGGATGCGCCTGAGCCGCATGAAAAAGTTGAGCGGCAGCAAGGTGACAGAGAAAAAGAGCCTGGCGTAAAAGAGAAGCAGCAAGGCTGAAAAAGTTCGGCAAGTGATGTTGAAATGACGCTGCACATGTGGTTTTGTGAATTTCCGCTTAGATGCAGCGCGCACAAACTGGCTCCCGCTTTGGTCACTGATGGCAATCCAGCCTGATCAGCGCGATACGGAGCATTTCGTCAGCGACACGAATCCCCTAACTTTCAGGTTGCCGGAGACGAGCATGATCAGACTCCAGCTGCAGCTTGAATTGGCGTACACCGTGCAGCCACCGGGCGCAGATTTTTTCTTTTACATCCACGCAGCCTGCACCCCCCACCAGGTGGTGCCGTATGAAAACCTCACCATCAGCCAGACTGGCGCCACATGGGATGTGCAGCAAAGCCAGAACGTGGGCCAGCGCTGCCTGCGCCTGCATGCGCAACCCGGGCCGCTGCGCGTGCAGTACCAGGCCACCGTGGAAATCTCCCACCACCTGGACGACCCGATGCACATTGTCGAAGTGCCCGTGCACTTGCTGCCGCTGGAGGTGTTGCACTTCATCTACCCCAGCCGCTATTGCCAGTCCGACCGCCTGTCGAACTACGCGGTGG
>NZ_DLMU01000004.1:0-193082 GCF_002479375.1 Comamonas sp. UBA7528 | reverse complement strand
TTGCTTTTGCCACCATTTTTGGTGGTGTGATCAGCGAGCCGCCCCACATCAAAGTGTGGACCGACCAGGCCCCCGCACACGGGTGGGCACAACCAGTTCACACGCTGCAGGCGTTGTCCACGGATTGAATGCATCCATGTACTTTCGTCCCACACTGGTCAACTAGTGTTTGTCTACGTCCAAGACGGACCAACATAAATATCTCTGCTGCTTAATCTCTCCCCAGCCCGCCCCAGCGGGCTTTTTCATTTCTAAGGCTCGCTTCGGCGGGCCTTTTTGCTTTCAAACAGGAGCATGCATGAACGCCCGACTCCCGCTGCGTGCCATACCCTCCGATGCAAATGCCCTGCCGCCCTATGAGCCTGACACTGCGCGCTTTCAGGTGACCGTCGAGGGCGTCACGCTGGACACGCTGATCCACTACGGCGATGACTTTGACCTGTCTGTCTCGGCCATCTGGCACCGCGGCGTGAACATCGCCCCGCTGCTGGAGCCGAGCATCGACGAGGCCATCCTCAGCGCCTACGACACCCACCGCCAGGCCCTGCGCCAGGACGCCCAGGTGGAGCGCCGGGCCGGCTTCTCTGATTGAGAGCCAGCATGCGCCCAACCATCCAACTCCAGCGCCTGCCGCGCCGCAAGAAGAAGCCCGCCATCAAGCGGGCTTTGTTCATTCTGGCCGTGGCCATCGTCGCCGCTCAGGCCGCCACCCAGCTTTAGGAGATCTCATGCGCTTCATCTACATCGTGAACGGCCAGCCCAGTGCTGGCACCTTCAGCACCCGCGACGCGGCATACAGCGCCGGCCTGCTGCGCGCCGGCAGCGTCATCGCGGGCATCACCACTGCCGGTGTGCGAGGTTCTGCGTGAACACCACCACTCCCCTCCACCAGCCCGCCTCGTTGCGGGCTTCTTATTTTCTGGACCTGCTCAAGTGGCTTGGCATCAGCGCACTCGCTCTGCTGGCCGCCGCAGTGACCATCTTTGCGAGGTATCCATGAATGCGCTCACCGACTTGCCACCGTTCCTTGTTCACTACAGCGCCCAGGGCACGGACGAATGGAAGCGTGCCCGGGCAGGCGTCATCACTGCCAGCATGTTCAAGACAGCGCGTGAGCGCGTTGGTGGGCTGACAGTCCAGCAGTCGGAGCTGGTGGCTGCCATCCGGGCGGGCATGACCATCGAGGCCGCAGCCGCAAAGGCCGGCTACAAGACCAAGCCGAAACTGACGGAAACCGTGCAGCGCGCCATTGAGGGCCTGCCCGTGGGCGACTTCTCCGAGGCGGCCAAGAACTATGCCTTCCGTCTGGCCATCGAGCGCATCAGCTACGAGCCACTGGATGCAGGGGTCGAGACCTGGGCCATGAATCGCGGGCACGAGCTGGAGCCCATGGCCAGGGCCGCGCACGAACAGCACGCCGACCTGGTTGTGGATCCCTGCGGCTTTGTGACCACGGTCGACAACGCATTCGGCGCGAGTGCTGACGGCTTGATCGGCCCCAGCGGCGGTGCCGAATACAAATGCTTGGTCGACCCGCTGCGCCTGCGCACCGCGCTGGTCGACAACGACATCAGAGACTTCATGGATCAGGTCCAAGGCGGGATGTGGATCACCGTGGGACTTCTGTATCTACTGCCCCGCCCTGGCCAGCATCGGCCGCGACTTCACCCGTTGGCGCGTTCCGCGCAATGACGACTACATCGACAACATGGAAACCGAGCTGCTCGAATTCAAGCAGCTCGTCGACCACAACGAAGCCGCCCTGCGCGGCAACACCCAGGAGCACGCATGAGCACGCATGAGCACCAGCATCCCCCAGGCCGCAGCCGTCAACCGCCCACTGGCCCAGATGAAGCCCAAAGAGCAGATCGCTCACCTGCTGATGACCAAGAAGGGCGAGATCGCCAAGATGCTGCCCAAGCATCTGAATGCCGAGCGCCTGCTGAAGGTTGCCCAGATCGCAGCAACCACCACCCCGGCCCTGGCAAAGTGCGATGTGGCCAGCCTGGTCGGCGCCATCGGCCAGTGCGCCCAGATGGGCCTGGAGCCCAACACCGTGCTGGGCCACGCCTACCTGGTGCCATTCAATACGAAGCGCAAAGACGGCAACGGCAATGAGCGCTGGGTCAACAGCGTGCAGGTGATCATCGGCTACAAGGGCCTGATTGACCTGGCGCGCCGCAGCGGCCAGATCGTGAGCATTGCCGCACACGAGGTCTGCGAGAACGACAAATTCGACCTAGTGTATGGCCTGGATGAAAAGCTGGAGCACCGTCCTGCCATGGGCGAACGTGGCGATGTGATCGGCTTCTATGCCGTGGCAAAGCTCAAGGATGGCGGGCACTGTTTCGAGTTCATGAGCCGTCTGCAGGTCGAGCAGATCATGCGCAGCACCCAGAGCAAGGGCAACTACGGCCCCTGGAAAGAAAACTTCACGGAGATGGGCCGCAAGACCGTGATCCGCCGGCTGGCCAAGTACCTGCCGCTCTCCATCGAGTTCCAGACTGCCGCCACGCTGGACGGCATGGCCGACGCTGGTAAGGATCAAGGCCTGGACGCCAGCACCATCATCGACGGCGAATTCGCTGTGGTGCCGGAAGACATGCCCACGGCTGGCCCAGATGAAGATGGGGTGGTCGATGGACCGTCCGCAAGCCAAACACCAGCGCCGCAGACAGTGAGTTCGCCCCGGGCCATTGGCTTCACCGCTCCGCAGGTCCTGGACATGATGCTCAAGGCCAATACGTTGGAGGCACTGGATGATGCGGGAGGACTGATTGGCGAACTGCCTGACGAGCATGAGCGCCGTAACCTGTCTGCGAAATATGACGCCTTGCGCGCTGAGATTCCTGTGTGAATAAATCGATGAGCGCCCGCCCCACTCGGCAGGAGCCCTTCAAACTTGATCACGTTGGGAGGGCCCTAGGTAGCACACCGCTTCAACCGGCGCTACTTGGACCGGCCGCATCAAGCCGCCATCGTGGACTGCGGGCAAAGGGCGCGCAGCGTTTGCGATCGAAGCAACCATGCCTCAAGAAGAAAGCCCGCAGCATGCGGGCTTTTCTACGGCTACTTCAGCAGCTGCAAACGCTGCAGAATGCGGCCAGCCCCCGGCAAATGGGGGAAGGGAAGACACAAGTTTGGGCACAGATGCCAAGCTTGGCGCCAAACTGATGCCATTCCTTATGTGGTCTGTCCAGAGTCTTCGCTTCTTGTTTGCCTGTTTGATTCAATGACGCACCCTTTGCCTGCGTGCTTTGCCATGTACATGGCTTCATCAGCACGCTCAATCAACGAATCGCATGACTCGTTATCAAATTCATAGTAGGCAATACCGATGCTGCAACCCACTTTCGTCGTGTGGATGTCTTCCACCACGATAGAGATCAGCACTTCCTGCAGGCAGCGCTGCATGGTGTGCACAACGCTTTCGCGATCGTTACGTCCGGTCAGCATCACCAGGAACTCGTCCCCGCCCAGGCGGGCAACACAATCGTGCTCACGCACTGCACTTTTCAGGCGCTTGGCTACGGTCTGCAGAACGACATCGCCGGCATCGTGCCCGTAGGTGTCGTTCACAGCCTTGAACCCGTCCAGATCTATAAAGCAAATGGCAACTGAGCTCAGGTGGCGGTTGGCAAGTGCAATGAAACGCTCCATCTGCATGACCATAAGCCGGCGGTTGGCCAGACCTGTCAAAGCGTCGTGGGTGGCTTGGTGTTCGGTTTCTTGTTGGAGCTTTTTATGGGCGTCTATATCCACAAAAATCCACACAGAATCCGTTTCTGTGATCTGTGCGGCATTGGCGTCCACCCAGAAGGTTTGAGCATTGCTTTTTTGCAACTGCACTTCGGTGCGGAAGTGCTTGTTCTGGCTGAGTGCTTCGCCGGACAGCCGCCCGATCCATTCGTATGTCTCTTGGTCCGGATAAATGCAAAGCTTGGACTGCTGGTTCAGATCAGAAATATTCATACCCAGCATGCGCGCCATGGCCTTGTTGGCCCAGAGTATTTTCCGGTCGCGCACCTTGATCATGCCGATCAGGTCATTTTCAACAAAGAAGCTTTGCTCTGTCAGCAACTCTGCATTGCGCAACTTGTCAGCCAATTCTCGCTGCTGGTGCAGAAACAGGCTTCCTGCACCAAGCGCCATAAGCAGCACACAAAGCCCTGTCAGGCCCCAAGCACGCACGGCTTCACTGCGCCAAGGCTGCAGGTAGCTTTCAGTGCTGATGCCGGTATAGACCGTCAGAGGGTAAGGGGAGGACAGGCGTTGGTAGGCGGTAATTCGCTCAATGCCGTCCAGGGCTGTTTTGGTGATGTACCACCCTTGCTCAGGGCTGCGGCGGACAGTTTCCTTCAGCGCTATTGACGTTAGCGTGCCACCAATGCCTATGCGCGACGTGGGATCAGCCTCTGAATAGCGGGCTACCAAGCGGCCTTCTGCAGAACGCAGCGTGGTTGCGCTGTCTTCACCGGGAGTCAGCTTTTCGAACAGGTTGCGGAAATGCTCAACATCCAGCACCACAAAAACAGCGCCCTTGAAGGTACCGTTTGCGCTCTCCAGCCTTCTGCTAAGCACCACGCTCCATTCCTTGAACGACCGGCTGATCAAGGGTTCCGAGATGATCATCTTGTCCGAGCGTTTGACTTCTTCAAAGTACACCCGATCCGCAATCGAAAAAGGCTGCTCATCGGGCAAAAGGCCCAGGCGCACCATGCCATTGGCATCGGCAACACGTACTGCTTTGGAGAAAGGAAGCAAAGCAGCCTGCTTGATTACTGCCGATTCAAATGTTTGTGCAGTTGCCCCGGACTGATAAAACTCATGCGCAATAGTCGAAAGGGCGTTATCAATCAGCCGCATCTCGGTGTTGAGCTCGTAGCTCAACAACCGGGCTTGGTTGACAGAAGCGTCCACGCCGCGTTGAACGTGGTACCCACGCGACTCGCGCAGATTATGCCAAGTGGACGCTATCAGTATGGCAGCAATAAAAAAAACGCCGACAACAGTTTTTAGCAAAAGCCGTCTGGATCGAATGAGACTTGTTACCACTCCATCTATCAGACGGTCAAAAAAACGGATGCTCTTCATATGCGAACCATGATTGCTCAAGATGGGTCCCGTTAATCTGCTGTTGTTGATGTGGGCAAACGTACGACAAGAGTTATTCACTGCCTATCAAGCTTCTATCTTCGATTGTGATCCCACTATCAGCGGCCGGAATGGTCCGATTTGAGGTGTGGCAAGACAAGCGCAAATGTTGACCTTAGGTCACGTTTGCGACTGACCCAACGCAGCCGTTCACACCAGAGGACTGGATACCTTCTCTCTCTCGCCGAGCCTGGGTAGCGCTTCTGCCCGCCCCCCTTCTCTTTCCCTAGGCACACCCGCATCCGCGGGCACCGGCGTCTTTACACCCAGCCGGCTGCAAGCGGGCTTTTTCATTACTGCCCCGTCTCGAACAGTAAGGCGATGACCATGCGTTTTTCACGCCATCGCGACTATGGACAGCGGAACCACTTCCTGGGCTGTTGAGCACCTGATCCGGCTGCAAGCGCCTTCGTGGCTTTGGCTGGAGCGTGGCCGCCCCCAGCCCGCCCACCGCGGGCCTTTCTCATTCTGGAATCAGCTATGACCAACGCTACACCCCGCGTATTCGCCCCCTGCTGTGGCAGCCGAATGATGTAGTTCGACAAGGCCGACCCGCGCGCCATCTTCGGCGATCGCCGCAGTGAAACCCTGACCGTCACTGACTGATCGCACCGCGATGACGGCACGCGCACGCTGACCATCGAGCCCGGCATGCTCATGGACTTCCGCGCGCTGCCTGAGCCGGACGACTCGTTCCGGCTGGTGGCATTCGACCCGCTACACCTTGAGCGCGCCGGCCCGCGCAGTTGGCTCGCGGCCAAACACGGGAAGCTCAGCGACGACTTGCGCCAGGGCTTCGCCGAATGCTTCCGCGTCCTGGAGCCCGAGGGCGTGCTGGTGTTCAAGTGGAACGAGACCCAGGTGAAGCTCCGCGAGGTGCTGGACCTTCCGCCGGAGAAGCCGCTGTTCGGCCAAGTCAGCGGTCGCGCCGGAATGACGCATTGGCTGGTGTTCATGAAGCTACAGGAGCAACACCCATGACCACTGCCACACAACGCCAGCGCCGCAAACGCTTTCTCGCTTCTTTTCTCGACACGCCATGCATCGACGGGAAATTCCGCGACTTCCACGGCGATCCACGCCAAGCGCCCAAGCGCTGGAAGCGGCTATGGGCACGCCAATGGACATACGTCCGTGGCGTGAGCGCCGCTAACCTGCTGCGGCTGCAGCGCGCCCAGTTGCAGACGCGCGGCACAACATGAGCCCCCCCCGATCTCGCCCCCTACGACAACCAGCCCCACCATTTTGAGCGGGGCTTTTTTACGTCCATGCCATGAACACCGTCGCCACCGAAACCCAAGCGCCGCCACCACCAGCAGTTGCATCAATCGAGCCCAAATGGGTACTCGCTGAAAAATTTCATGAGCTAACCGGCGTCACTCGCATGACCGTTCACAACCGCCGCCGTGAAGGCGTATGGCTGGATGGAAAGCACTGTGCCTTTATTGCTCGCCGCCTCTACGTCAACATCAAGGAAGCCGATAAATGGATAAAAAGCCAACTCCCTCAACCCCGCCGGGCGTAACCATCCGGGAAACTGCCACCGGAGCCCGCATTCAAATCGCCTTTACCTGGAATGCCAAGCAGTGCAGAGAACTGCTGCCACCCTGCACCATCAACAAGGCTTCGATTCTGTATGCCAGCAATTTGCGCAACGAGATTCGGCGCAAGGTGGCCAACGGCTCGTTTGACTACAAAGAGTATTTCCCCGGTAGCCCGAATGCAAAGCGCAAAACCATCGTCACTAGCATGATGGAAACGCTGCTGGAAAAGCAACTGCAGCTATACCAAAAGCAAGTCGACAACGGGAAGATGTCACCAGCAACGTTCCGCGGATATGCCAAGAGCATCAACGGCGAGCGCATGCGCCATTGGCACGGCTGGGGGCTGGAAGAAGTCACGCCATCTGCACTGCGTGACTGGGTCAGCTAGATGGACTGCACCTCCAAAGCCATCCGGAACATGCTGATCCCTCTGCGTTCCGTGTTTGAGGATGCACTGAACAATGGAATCATTGTCAGCAACCCGTTCGACCGCATTGCCCTGGTGAAGCTGATCCGCCAGACCAGCAAGGCCAGCGACTATGTGATCCAGCCGTTCACGCAGGCCGAGCGGGAAAGCATCTTGCAGGCATGTCGGGCCGACGAGCATCCCACCTTCTTGTTCTGGTTCAATACAGGGCTGCGCCCCGGCGAGCTGCAGGCGCTGGAGTGGCAGTACATTGACTTCGACAATGCCACAGCCCGCATTGAATGGAATCAAGTTGCCGGCGTGGTCAAGGCGCCAAAACTGCCGCAGGCATCCGGACAGTGGATCTGAACTCTGATGCAATGGCTGCATTAAAGGCTCAAAAATCCATCAGCATGCTGCGCGGCAGCCGCGTCTTCTTGAACCCTCGAACACTCGAGCCTTGGGAAACAGACGCTCAGATACGCAAGTCGGCCTGGCTGCCGATCATGAAGCGCTCAGGAATCGAGTATCGGAACCCGTACCAGATCCGGCACACTTTTGCGTCCACACTGCTTACGGCTGGGGCGAGCCCTTGGTATGTCGCCCAGCAGCTTGGGCACGAGGATGTGGAGATGGTCTTCCGCACCTACGGCAAGTTCATTCGCGAGGACTACCAGAAGCCCAAGCCCACCCTGCGCGCCGTAACCTGAATTTTGCCCGTGTGATTCTGGTGTGAATTTGGTGTGAATCTCAGCGCAACAGAGGGCAACCAACGTGGCAAAAAGACGAACGCCACACAATGGCTCTCATTGTGTGGCGTTGCTGTGGATGGTGGAGCTGGCGGGAATTGAACCCGCGTCCGCAAGCCTTCGTCAGACAGATCTACATGCTTAGCGTTCTGTTTTGAATCTCACCCGGTTTGCCGCGCAGGCGCACGCTGCAAACAAGGCCAGTACCCTATTTTCTTGTTCCACACCAAGGTACCCGGCGCAGAACCAGCTGATGTAAATTCCCTTGCAGCCTGGAGGTATTTCTACCCCCTTGCCCAGCCCATCAACGTGCTGTTGCAAGGCTCACCGGATTAAGCGGCGAGTGCGAAACGTTCGTCGTTTGCAGTTAGTTTTTTGAATGGAGATTTACGAGCGTCACTCAAGCTCGGCATGCACCGCGCTGATCCCGAACCCACGTCGAAACCAGGACAGCCCCATAGACCGTATCTTAGTCCATCCCCAGCAACTTCAAGAGCTCCAGGGGATTTTTAATTGCAGCATCCGGATTCCAGCCGGCTGTACTGTCCACGCCGCCCAGATAGCCGTAATCCGCAGCCACACCGCGCATCCCTGCGGCACGCGCCGCCTGCATGTCCCGCTCATCGTCCCCCACGTAAATGGCGTGCTCCGGCAAGATGCCCAGGCGCTCACATGCATGTAGCAAGGGTGCCGGATGTGGCTTGGCATGTGGCGTGGTATCACCACAGACCACCACCGCCGCCCGACCCAGCGTCGCCTCCTGGCGGGCAATCGGCAGCGTAAAGCGCTCGGACTTGTTGGTCACAATGCCCCAGGGACGACCTTGCTGCTCCAACCCCTGCACCAGCTGCGGCACTCCGGCAAACAGGCCCGAATGCTGCATCAGCAAGCCCTCATAGGCTTGAAAGAACTCTTCGCGGCGCAGCTCGAACTCTGGCATATCCGGCTGCAGACCCAGCGCAATGCGCAGCATTCCGCGTGCGCCCGTGCCCACAAAAGGCCGGTAATGCGACAGCGGCAAATCATCCAGGCCCGCATCGCGACGCAATACATTCGCTGCGGCGGCCAGATCCGGAGCACTGTCCAGCAAAGTGCCGTCCAGGTCAAACAACACGGCGCGCACGCCATTCCAGGGCACGGCCATCACAGGACGGGCCGGCGTGTCGCCAGCAGGTAGTTCACGCTGGTGTCGCCACTCAACCAGTAACGCCCCGTCAAAGGGTTGTGCTCCATTCCCTTGGCCGAATCAACGACCAAGCCCGCATCCATGGCAAATTGCGCCAGCTCGCTGGGGCGGATGAACTTGTCGAATTCATGGGTACCCTGCGGCAGCATCTTGAGCACATACTCCGCCGCCACAATGGCCAAGGCATACGCCTTGGGATTGCGGTTGATGGTGGAGAAAAACACCCAGCCACCCGGCTTGACCAACTGACCGCAAGCCCGCACCACCGAGGCCGGATCCGGCACATGCTCCAGCATCTCCATGCAGGTCACCACATCAAAGGCACCCGGCTTCTCTTCCGCCAGCACCTCCACCGGCACCTCGCGGTATTGCACGCCCGTGGTGCCGGCTTCCAACGCATGCAGCTGCGCCACGCGCAGTGACTTGGTGGCCAGATCGATCCCCAGCACCTGCGCATCCTTGCGCGCCATGGAGTCGGCCAGGATGCCACCACCACAGCCTACATCCAGCACCTGCTTGCCCTTCAGCGAGGCAAGACCGTCAATCCACGCCAGGCGCAGCGGATTGATCTGGTGCAAAGGCTTGAATTCACTCTCTGTATCCCACCAGTGGTGGGCCAGGCTGGCAAATTTCTCCAGCTCGGCTGGATCCACATTGGTACTTTGGCTCATAGTGAAAGATTGTCACCCATCCACGGGCATATCAGCAGGAATAAAAAAAGCCCCGTTGCCGGGGCTTTTTAGAGGCAATCCGAAGATTACTGAGCGGCGCGGGTACCGACCACTTCGATTTCCACGCGACGGTTCTTGGCGCGGCCTTCCTTGGTCTTGTTGTCGGCCACGGGTTGCTTTTCGCCCTTGCCTTCGGTGTACACGCGGTCCTTGGCGATGCCCTTGGACACCAGGTAAGCCTTCACGGCTTCAGCGCGACGCACCGACAGCTTTTGGTTGTAAGCGTCAGAGCCGATGGAGTCGGTGTGACCCACAGCAATCACGACTTCCAGGTTGATGTCCTTGACCTTGGAGGCCACGTCATCCAGCTTGGCCTTGCCTTCGGGCTTCAGAACAGCCTTGTCGAAGTCAAAGAAAGCGTCAGCAGCGAAGGTCACCTTCGAAGCCACGGCGGGAGCGGGAGCGGGAGCGGGAGCAACAGCAGCGGGAGCAGGAGCCACAGCAGGAGCGGGCTGCAGAGCACCGTCGCAACCCACAGCAGCAGTAGCAGGCGTCCAGTTGGCATCGCGCCAGCACAGTTCGTTCGTGCCGTTCTTCCAGACGTGTTCGCCGGTGCCGTTCTGCCAGTTGTCGATGACATTGCCACCGTTAGCTGCCTTGACTTGAGCGCCAGCGGCAGTTGCCAGGGCGGCGGTTGCGAACAGCATCGCTACTTTGTTCAGTTTCTTCATGGTTCTCCTCTTGGGGATTGAGCCGTGGCCGGACCACGGAATTGAGGACGTCATTAGTGACCATCACCAAGAACGCTGGTTTTGATTGTGCCATACGTAACAGAGCAAAAGCCAAGGCCCTTGGGCACCAACAGTAGGACAAAAGCCTAATACCGGACATGTGTTGCCTGGCAGCAACATGCCATTCACCCTAAAATGACCGCTCTTCGCTGTCACCGTATAAGAGTACATGACCCAGTTTGCCAAAGAAACACTTCCCATCAGCCTAGAAGAAGAGATGCGCCGCAGTTACCTCGATTACGCAATGAGCGTAATTGTGGGCCGCGCACTCCCTGATGCGCGCGATGGCCTGAAGCCCGTGCATCGTCGTGTGCTCTATGCCATGCACGAGCTCAATAACGACTGGAACCGCCCCTACAAAAAATCGGCGCGTATCGTCGGGGACGTGATTGGTAAGTATCACCCCCACGGCGACAGCGCCGTGTACGACACCATCGTGCGTATGGCCCAGGATTTTTCCCTGCGCCACATGCTGGTCGATGGCCAGGGCAACTTCGGTTCGGTGGACGGCGACAGCGCCGCTGCCATGCGTTACACGGAAATCCGCCTCTCCAAGATCGCCCACGAAATGCTGGGCGACATCGACAAGGAGACCGTCGATTTCGGCCCCAACTATGACGGCTCCGAAAGCGAGCCGCTGACCCTGCCGGCCCGCCTGCCCAATCTGCTGGTGAACGGCTCGGCTGGTATTGCCGTGGGCATGGCCACCAATATCCCGCCACACAACCTCAACGAAGTGGTGGACGCTTGCCTGCACCTGCTGCGCAATCCGGAAGCCAGCGTGGACGACCTGATGGAAATCGTGCCCGCGCCCGACTTCCCCACCGCCGGCATCATCTACGGCATCAATGGTGTCAAGGAAGCCTATCGCACCGGCCGCGGCCGTGTGGTGATGCGCGCCAAGGTGCACTTTGAAGACATCGACCGGGGCCAGCGCCAGTCCATCATCGTGGACGAGCTCCCCTACCAGGTGAACAAGAAGACCCTGCAAGAGCGCATGGCCGAGCTGGTGCACGAAAAGAAGATCGAAGGCATCAGCCACATCCAGGACGAGTCGGACAAATCCGGCATGCGCCTGGTGATCGAACTCAAGCGCGGCGAAGTGCCCGAAGTGGTGCTGAACAATCTGTACAAGCAGACCCAGCTGCAGGACACCTTCGGCGTCAACATGGTCGCGCTGGTCGACGGCCAGCCCAAGCTGTGCAACCTCAAGGATCTGGTGCAGGTCTTCCTGCAGCACCGCCGCGAAGTGGTAACCCGACGCACCGTGTTCGAGCTGCGCAAGGCGCGAGACCGGGGCCACGTGCTGGAAGGCCTGGCCGTGGCGCTGGCCAATATCGATGACTTCATCGCCATCATCCGCAACGCCCCCACCCCACCGGTGGCCAAGGCCGAGCTGATGGCCAAGAGCTGGGACAGCAAGCTGGTGCGCGAAATGCTCACCCGCACCCGCGAAGACGGCGGCGTGGTCAATGCCGACGACTACCGCCCGGAATCGCTGGAACGCGAATTTGGTCTGGGCCAGGATGGCCTGTACCGTCTCTCCGACACGCAAGCGCAGGAAATCCTGCAAATGCGCCTGCAGCGCCTGACCGGCCTGGAACAGGACAAGATCGTCGCCGAATACCGCGAGATCATGGCCGCCATCGAAGACCTGCTGGACATCCTGGCCAAGCCCGCCCGCGTGTCCACCATCATCGGTGACGAGCTGACCACACTGAAGACCGAATTCGGCCAATCCAAGAAGGGCATGCGCCGCTCCACCATCGAGTACAGCGCGCAAGACCTGTCCACCGAAGACCTGATCACCCCCACCGACATGGTGGTGACGCTCTCGCACACCGGCTACATCAAGAGCCAGCCGCTATCCGAATACCGCTCACAAAAGCGCGGTGGCCGCGGCAAGCAGGCCACTTCCACCAAGGAAGACGACTGGATCGACCAGCTCTTCATCGCCAACACGCACGACTACCTGCTGTGCTTCTCCAACCGCGGCCGCCTTTACTGGCTCAAGGTCTGGGAAGTGCCTGCAGGCTCGCGCGGCTCGCGCGGACGCCCCATCGTCAACATGTTCCCGCTGCAAGAAGGCGAGAAGATCAACGTGGTGCTGCCGCTCACCGGTGACAACCGCAGCTTCCCAGAAGACCACTACGTCTTCATGGCCACCAGCATGGGCACCGTCAAGAAGACGCCGCTGACGGAGTTCAGCAACCCGCGCAAGGCCGGCATCATTGCCGTGGGCCTGGACGAAGGCGACTTCCTGATTGGCGCCGCACTCACCGATGGCAAGCACGACGTGATGCTGTTCTCTGACGGCGGCAAGGCGGTGCGCTTCGACGAAAACGATGTCCGCCCCATGGGCCGCAATGCCCGCGGTGTCCGCGGCATGAACATCGACGACACGCAAAACGTGATTGCCATGCTGGTGGCCGAAGCCGACGACGGCACCGGCAACGTGGTCGAAGGCTCGCAAAGCGTGCTGACCGCCACCGAAAACGGCTACGGCAAGCGCACCCACATCGGTGAGTACACCCGCCACGGCCGCGGCACCAAAGGCATGATTGCCATCCAGCAGTCCGAACGCAACGGCAAGGTCGTGGCCGCCACCCTGGTCGGCACCGAAGACGAGATCATGCTGATCACCGACACCGGCGTGCTGGTGCGCACCCGGGTGGCAGAGATCCGCGAAATGGGCCGTGCCACCCAGGGCGTCACACTGATTGCACTGGACGAAGGCGCCAAGCTCAGCGGCCTGCAGCGGATTGCCGAAAACGACGCCAACAGCGACGCCGAAGGCGACCCGGAAGCCAACCCCGGGGAGGCCACCGAAGGCGATGACACCCCCGAGGCACCCTCGGCGGAATAAGCCCCACACCCCACTGCGCAAGCTGTGGGGTGTTTTTTCGCCTAACATTGCATTTTTGATAGCTGACTGCGCCGACTACCGTGGCGCTGCAGCCCGATTTGATAGCCGACCATGACGCGCCCTTACAACTTTTCCGCCGGCCCCGCCGCCATCCCCGAAGAAGTCCTGCAGCAAGCCGCTGCCGAGATGCTGGACTGGCAAGGCTCCGGCATGGGCGTGATGGAGATGAGCCACCGCGGCAAGGAATTCATCAGCATCTACGAAGCGGCAGAAGCCAACCTGCGCAGCCTGCTGGCCGTGCCCGCAAACTTCAAGATCCTGTTCATGCAAGGCGGCGGCCTGGCCGAAAACGCCATCGTTCCGCTGAACCTGTCGCAAGGCGGTGCGGTGGACTTCGTAGTGACCGGCAGCTGGAGCCAGAAGTCTTTCAAGGAAGCCGGCAAGTACGCCAGCAACCGCCTGGCCGCCAGCGGCGAGGCCAGCAACTTCACCAGCGTGCCCGATGCCGCCAGCTGGAAGCTGGGCAGCGATGCGGCCTACGTGCACCTGTGCAGCAACGAAACCATCCACGGCGTGGAGTTCCAGCAACTGCCCGACCTGCAGGCCCTGGGCTGCAACGCCCCGCTAGTGATCGACTTCTCCTCGCACGTGGCCTCGCGCCCGGTGGACTGGAGCCGCGTGGGCCTGGCTTTTGGCGGCGCGCAAAAGAACATCGGCCCGGCCGGCCTGACCATCGTCATCGTGCGCGAAGACCTGCTGGGCCGCGCCCTGCCGGCCTGCCCCACGGCGTTCGACTACAAGACCGTGGCAGACAACCAGAGCATGTTCAACACGCCGCCCACCTGGGGCATCTATATGGCAGGCCTCACCTTCCAATGGCTCCAGCGCCAGACCGAAGGCAGCCTGACCGGCGTGGCCGCCATGGAAGCGCGCAACATCGCCAAGGCCGAGTTGCTGTATGGCTATATCGATGACTCGCAGCTGTACGTGAACAAGGTCGACAAGGCCTACCGCTCGCGCATGAACGTGCCGTTCCTGCTGCGTGACGAAAGCCGCAACGATGCCTTCCTGGCCGGCGCCAAGGCACGTGGCCTGCTCCAGCTCAAGGGCCACAAGTCCGTGGGCGGCATGCGCGCCAGCATCTACAACGCCATGCCGCTGGCGGGGGTGCAGGCACTGGTCGACTACATGCGTGAATTCGAGCGCACCAGCGCCTGACGCCTGACCTCCACCACCCCGCACAGATAAAAAACAAGCCGCCGGTGCGTGCAGCACCACGATTTGCCGCAACGCTCTATGGCAAACGTTTGTCACCTGCATGCGTACAGGCTGCTTTTGCATTTTGAGGATGCCATGAGCACAGAACCCCAAGCCAGCCCCGAGCTGCTGAAGCTGCGCAACGAAATCGACAGCCTGGACAAGCAATTGCTGGAGCTGGTCAACCAGCGCGCCCGCGTGGCCGAGCAAGTGGGCGACCTGAAGAAGCTGGAAGGCTCCACCTTCTTCCGTCCCGACCGCGTGGCCCAGGTCATCGAAAAGATCAAGACCCACAACCCCGGCCCGCTCAAGGGCGCGCATGTGGCCGCCATCTGGCGTGAAATCATGTCCGCCTGTCTGGCGCTGGAATCGCCCCAGCGCGTGGCCGTGCTCGGCCCCGAAGGCACCTTCTGCGAAGAAGCCGCGGTGCAGTACTTTGGCGGTGCCGCCGACTTCCTGTACTGCAACACCTTTGAAGAAGTGTTCCACGCCACCGCCGCCGGCAGCGCCCAGTACGGCGTGGTGGGCGTGGAAAACTCGACCGAAGGCGTGGTCAACCGCACCCTGGACATGTTCCGCAACTCGCCTTGCCACATCGTGGGCGAGGTGAGCATGCTGATCCGCCATAACCTGCTGCGCACCAGCAACACGCTCGACGGCATCGAGGTGGTGGCGGCCCACCCCCAGGCCCTGGCACAGTGCCACGCCTGGCTGTCCAAACACCTGCCCCATGCCGAGCGCCGCCCGGTCGACAGCAATGCCGAAGGCGCCCGTCTGGCAGCCCTGAACCCCGGCTGGGCCGGCATCAGCAGCGAACGCGCCGCACAGCAGTTTGGCCTGCACATCGTCAGTCACGCCATCCAGGACGACGCCTACAACCGCACGCGCTTTGCTGTCATCTGCCTGCCTCACACCCTGGCCACACCTGCCCCCACAGGCAAGGACTGCACCAGCCTGGTCATTTCCGTGCCCAACCGCCCCGGCGCCGTGCACGATCTGCTGGTCCCCCTGAAGACGCACGGCGTCTCCATGACGCGTTTCGAATCGCGTCCGGCCCGGACCGGCCAGTGGGAGTACTACTTCTACATCGACCTGGAAGGTCACCCGGCCCAGCCCAACATGGCAAAGGCCTTGGCCGAGCTGCAGAGCCTGAGCGCCTTCTACAAGGTGCTGGGCACCTACCCCGTGGCTGCAGCCTGAGGACGCTCCCGCATGTTTGAACAACTGGGATTGATCGGCTGTGGCCTGATGGGCGGCTCGTTTGCGCTGGCGCTGAAAGAAGCCGGTCTGGTGAAGCGTGTGGTCGGCTATAGCAAATCCCCCTCCACCACCGAACGCGCCCGCCAGATGGGCGTGATTGATGACATCGCGCCCACCGCCGCCATGGCCGCCTCCGGTGCCGACCTGGTGCTGCTGGCCATGCCAGTGGCCGCCACCGAAGCCACGCTCCAATCCATACAGCAGCAGGTCACCCCCCGCACGCTGGTGATGGACGTTGGCTCCACCAAGACCGATGTGGTGCACGCTGCGCGCAACGCACTGGGCAACAGCTTCGGCAGCTTTGTGCCAGCCCACCCCATCACCGGCAAGGAAGTGGCCGGCGTCGAACACGCCGACGTCCACCTGTACCGCAATGCCCTGGTGGTGCTGACCCCCACCGAGCACACCCTGGCACCCCAGTTGCAGCATGCCGAAGCACTGTGGAAGGCATTGGGTTGCCGCGTGACCCGCATGGCACCGGAAACACACGACACCGCCTTCGCGGCCGTCAGCCACCTGCCCCACCTGCTGGCCTTTGCCATGATGAACGGCATACTGGCCCAGCCGGAAGCGGCCCATTTTCTGTCGCTGGCCGGCCCCGGCTTTCGGGACTTCACACGCATTGCTGGCGGCGAGCCCCGCCTGTGGCGCGATGTGCTGCTGGCCAACAAAAAAGAAGTGCTGGCCCAGTCCCGCCACTTCCAACAAGCA
Organism: Comamonas sp. UBA7528; assembly: GCF_002479375.1. Lineage (NCBI taxonomy): Bacteria > Pseudomonadati > Pseudomonadota > Betaproteobacteria > Burkholderiales > Comamonadaceae > Comamonas > Comamonas sp. UBA7528. The sequence continues at coordinate 176,487 of NZ_DLMU01000004.1, read as the reverse complement.
CTGCAGCAGTTGGAACAGGCCATGCTGGCCGATGACGACCAGGCGCTGCAAGCCCTGCTGACCCGGTCCAGCACTGCCCGCCTGCACTGGACCATGGGCCAGCCCCCTGCGACACGCACGCCGGCCTGACTGTATTTTTGAGAATTCCTCCTGCATGTACCGCACCGCATTCCTGGACCTTCCCGCGCTGGCCACGGCCGGCGGCACCGTCAGCCTGCCCGGCTCCAAAAGCATTTCCAACCGCGTACTGCTGCTGGCCGCGCTGAGCCAGGGCACGACCACCATCCACGACCTGCTGGATTCCGACGACACCCGCGTGATGCTGGCCGGACTCAAGCAACTGGGCTGCACCATCACTCCTGACGCCGTCACACCCAGCCAGCCGATTGCCGTGACCGGCATTGGCGGCCGGCTGCCCGCTGGCACGGCCGCCACCCTGTTCCTGGGCAATGCCGGCACCGCCATGCGCCCGCTGACCGCCGCCCTGGCCCTGCTGGGTGGCAACTTTGAAATGACAGGCGTGCCCCGCATGTACGAACGCCCGATCGGCGACCTGGTCGATGCGCTGCGCCAGCTGGGCTGCCAGATCGATTACCTCAAGGATGCAGGCTTCCCGCCGCTGAAAATCGGCCAGCCGGACTTCAGCTGCTGGAGTGACGCCCCCATCCAGGTGCGCGGCGATGTCTCCAGCCAGTTCCTGACCGCGCTGCTGATGGCACTGCCCCTGCTGGCTACGGACAAGGCCATCACCATCGAGGTGGTGGGGGAACTGATCTCCAAGCCCTACATCCACATCACACTGGAACTGCTGGCGCGTTTTGGCATCCAGGTTCGCAACGAAAGCTGGCAGCGCTTTGTGATTCCTGCCGGCAGCCGCTACCAGTCGCCGGGCGCCATCCATGTGGAAGCCGACGCCTCGTCCGCCAGCTACTTCATCGCCCTCGGCGCCCTCGCAGCCGCCACACCCGGCCAGCCGGGCGTGCGGATTCTGGGCGTGGGCAAGGACTCCATCCAGGGTGACATCCGTTTTGTGGAGGCCGCCCAGGCCATGGGAGCGCAGGTGGAAAGCGGCCCCAACTGGCTGCAGGTAGGCCGTGGCGCCTGGCCGCTGAAGGCTATCGATCTGGACTGCAACCACATTCCCGACGCCGCCATGACGCTGGGCGTGATGGCGCTGTACGCCCAGGGCACGACCACGCTGCGCAATATCGCCAGCTGGCGCGTCAAGGAAACCGACCGCATCGCCGCCATGGCCTGCGAACTGCGCAAGCTCGGCGCCACAGTGGAAGAAGGCGCGGACTACATCCGCATCACCCCACCCGCCAGTGCTGCCGGATGGAAAGCCGCCAGCATCCACACCTATGACGACCACCGCGTGGCCATGTGCTTCGCACTGGCTGCCTTCAATCCGGCCGGCCTGCCGGTGCGCATTGAGGACCCGCAGTGCGTGGGCAAGACCTTCCCGGACTTCTTTGAATCGCTGTTTGCCGTGTGCGACACCCCGGCACAGCAGATTCCGGTGATCTGCATCGACGGCCCCTCCGGCTCCGGCAAAGGCACCGTGGCAGCCCAGGTGGCCGAACGCCTGGGCTACCATCTGCTGGATTCCGGCGCGCTCTACCGCATCACCGGTCTGGTGGCCACCCGCGCCGGCATGGCCCTGGAAGCCGCCAACGCCGAACGCATTGCGGCGCTGATTGCAGCGCAGCAGCTGGAATTCACCCCCGACCAGCGCGTACTGGTCAATGGCGAAGATGTCTCGCTGGCCATCCGCTCCGAGGAAGCAGGCATGAATGCCTCCAAAGTCTCGGCCTTCCCGGCCGTGCGCAGCGCCCTGCTGGGCGTGCAGCACGCTTTTCGCACCCTGCCCGGCCTGGTGGCCGACGGCCGTGACATGGGCACGGTGATCTTCCCCCAGGCGCCGCTGAAGGTCTACCTCACGGCCAGCGTGCAATGCCGCGCCGAGCGTAGGTATAAGCAGTTGATTTCCAAGGGACTTCCTGCTAATATGCAGGCGCTTTTTGCGGACCTTGAAGCCCGGGATGCGCGCGACATGCATCGCGCAGCCGCCCCCCTCAAGCCCGCAGAAGACGCGCTGCAACTGGACAACTCCACCGGCACGGCCGAAGAAGCCGTACAACAGGTGATGGACTGGTGGGCAGCGCGCCAGCCTTTTGCGCCCGCCGCACAAGGCTGAGCACTGGGTCCGCACACCACATTCGCGCCTTTTTCATGCGCACTGGTGCTGCGGTTTGCAACCTTTTAACCCGCAGGGTGACACCTGCAAGCCTCTGCTTACAGACATAAAAACGCCGGCAATGGTGCCGACGGAAACCTGTTTGCAGTCAAGGAACTACATGTCTGAATCTTTTGCAGCCCTTTTTGAAGAGTCGTTGACACGCACCGAAATGCGTCCTGGCGAAGTCATTACCGCTGAAGTCGTGCGCGTTGAGCACAACTTCGTGGTGGTGAACGCTGGCCTGAAGTCGGAAGCCTACGTGCCTCTGGACGAGTTCAAGAACGACCAGGGCGAAGTCGAAGTCCAAGTGGGTGACTTCGTGTCCGTGGCCATCGGCTCCATCGAAAACGGCTACGGCGACACCATCCTGTCGCGCGACACCGCCAAGCGTCTGGCTTCCTGGCTGTCGCTGGAAAAGGCGCTGGAATCCGGCGAATTCGTGACCGGCACCACCTCCGGCAAGGTCAAGGGCGGCCTGACCGTTCTGGTCAACGGCATCCGCGCTTTCCTGCCTGGTTCGCTGATCGACACCCGTCCCATCAAGGACCTGACCCCCTACGAAAACAAGACCCTGGAATTCAAGGTCATCAAGCTGGATCGCAAGCGCAACAACGTGGTGCTGTCGCGCCGCGCTGTGGTCGAAGCCTCCATGGGCGAAGAACGCGCCAAGCTGATGGAAACCCTGAAGGAAGGCGCCATCGTGCAAGGCGTGGTCAAGAACATCACCGAATACGGTGCGTTCGTTGACCTGGGCGGCATCGACGGTCTGCTGCACATCACCGACATGGCATGGCGCCGCGTGCGTCACCCTTCGGAAGTGGTGACTGCCGGCCAGGAAATCACTGCCAAGATCCTGAAGTTCGACACCGAGAAGAACCGCGTGTCCCTGGGCCTGAAGCAAATGGGCGACGATCCTTGGATGGGCGTGTCGCGCCGTTATCCTTCGGCCACCCGTCTGTTCGGCAAGGTCACGAACATTGCCGACTACGGCGCGTTCGTGGAACTGGAACCCGGTATCGAAGGTCTGGTGCACGTGTCCGAAATGGACTGGACCAACAAGAACATTGCTCCTTCCAAGCTGGTCACCCTGGGTGACGAAGTGGAAGTCATGGTTCTGGAAATCGACGAAGACAAGCGTCGCATCTCCCTGGGCATGAAGCAATGCAAGGCCAACCCCTGGCAAGAATTCGCTCAGAACACCAAGCGCGGCGACCGCGTGAAGGGCCCTATCAAGTCCATCACCGACTTCGGTGTGTTCGTGGGTCTGGCTGCCGGTATCGACGGCCTGGTGCACCTGTCCGACCTGTCCTGGAACGAAACCGGCGAAGCCGCTGTTCGTAACTACAAGAAGGGCCAGGAAGTCGAAGCCATCGTGCTGGCCGTGGACGTGGAGCGCGAGCGCATCTCCCTGGGCATCAAGCAACTGGACAGCGATCCTTTCACGACCTTCGTGACCGTGAACGACAAGGGCCAGATCGTGACCGGTAAGGTCAAGACCGTGGACCAACGTGGCGCTGAAATCGATCTGGGCGAAGACATCATCGGCTACCTGCGCGTGTCCGAACTCTCCCGCGATCGCGTGGAAGATGCCCGCTCCGTGCTGAAGGAAGGCGACGAAGTGACCGCCGTGGTGGTGAACGTGGATCGCAAGACCCGCAACATCCAGCTGTCCATCAAGCAAAAGGACCAAGCTGAACAGCAAGAAGCCATGGCTTCCCTGTCGGCCCAATCCTCCAAGGAAAATGCCGGCACCACCAGCCTGGGCGCTCTGCTGCGTGCCAAGCTGGACGCCGACAAGTAATCCCACAGCGTTAGCCCTGCGCTAACACTGAGGATTTGCAAGCAGCGGGCGCTCTCTCGGCGCCCGCTGCGCTTTTCACCCTAGCCTCACTTTTGTGCGATGACCCGATCTGACCTCGTCGAGGAACTGGCCGCCCGCTTCGATCAGCTGACCCAGCGCGATGCCGAACTGGCCGTGAAAACCATCCTGGACGCCGTGAGCGACGCCCTGGTGCGTGGCCAGCGCATTGAGATCCGCGGTTTTGGCAGCTTCTCTGTCACCCGCCGCCCCCCCCGTCTGGGCCGCAACCCCCGCAGCGGTGAAGCTGTGCAGATTCCCGCCAAGCGCGTCCCCCATTTCAAGCCCGGCAAGGCGCTGCGCGAAGATGTGGACCACCCTGTGTCCACGGCCGCCGGCGACACCACCCCCCTCCTGCAACGCAAGGTCTGAGCCCTCGAATCCACATGCTGCGCCGGCTCAAAAAGCGCAGCGAAGGTTCTAGAATCAGAGCGTCACTACAAGGGCGCGCATGAAATACCTGTTGTGGCTGCTCAAGGCAGCCATTTTTTTCACCCTCTTCGCCTTCGCGCTGAACAACCAGCAAGAAGTCACGGTGCATTTCTTCTTTGGCACGCAATGGCGAGCCCCTCTGGTCCTGGTGGTACTGTCTGCCTTCGGCCTGGGCCTGATTGCCGGGGTGCTCGGCATGGTGCCGCGTTGGTGGAAGCACCGCAAGGCTGCGGCCCACGCCCAAAAGCCAGTCCCTGCGCCCGCCAATGCCGAGACGCCAGCACCTGTGACCTCTTCCGACACCATTTCCTCGAGCATCCATGGAATTTGACCTCAGCTGGATCCTGCTGGGCCTGCCGCTGGCCTTCATCCTGGGCTGGCTGGCTTCGCGCCTGGACCTGCGCCAGATCCGCGCAGAAAACCGCCAGGCACCCAAGGCCTATTTCAAAGGCCTGAACTTCCTGCTCAACGAGCAGCAGGACAAAGCCATTGATGCCTTCATCGAGGCTGTGCAGAACGACCCCGACACCACCGAGCTGCACTTTGCGCTGGGCAATCTGTTCCGTCGCCGCGGCGAATACAACCGCGCCGTGCGCGTGCACGAGCACCTGCTGTCGCGGGCAGACCTGAGCACCTCCGACCGCGAACGTGCCCAGCACGGTCTGGCCCAGGACTTTCTGAAAGCCGGCCTGCTGGACCGTGCCGAAGAAGCCCTGCGCCGTCTGGAAGGCACGCCCTACGAGACCGAGTCCCGCCTGGCACTGCTGGCCATCTACGAACGCTCACGCGACTGGCCACTGGCCGCCGACATTGCCCGCCGCATGCAGACCGCCAACCAGGGCGACTTCAGCGCCCGCCTTGCCCATTACCTGTGCGAGCAAGCCAGCGAGAAAGCCGCCCACGCCCAGCTGGAGCCCGCCATGGACCTGCTGCATGAGGCCGTGGCCATAGCCCCCCAATCCATCCGCCCACGCATTGAACTGGCCAAGGTGCTGCACCGCCTGCAACGCTCCGACGACGCCTTCCAGTCCCTGGTCACGCTGTCGCGCGAAACACCACAAGGCCTGCCACTGGCCGCACCGCTGCTGCTGGAAGTGGCGGCCGCCAGCGACCACACCGCCGATGCCGCAGCCCTGCTGCGCCAGCACTACCAGCAAACGCCGTCACTGGACCTGCTGGACGCCTTGGTCGCCCTGGGCGCAGCCCCGGCATCCTCCCAAGACGGCGACGCCCAGGCCGATGCCCGCAGCTGGTATGTGCAGCATTTGACCCGCGAACCCTCGCTGGTCGCAGCCACCAAGTGGCTGGCAGGCGAAAAGCTGGAGCAGGAACAGTTCCACCCCGCCGTGCAAAAAGCGCTGGACCATGCCAGCAAGCCGCTGCTGCGCTACCGCTGTGCCGCCTGCGGCTTCGAAGCCCGCACCCATTTCTGGCATTGCCCCGGTTGCCAGAGCTGGGACAGCTACCCCGCACGCCGCGTCGAAGAGCTGTAACTCCTCCCCTTGCCAGATGCCCGGCCACGGCGGCTGGGCTGGACTTGGACTAAGCCATGAAAAAAAAGCTGCGATGCATCGCAGCTTTTTTTGCTGCTGCACCGGCATGCCGGTGCAGCAAGGGGCAAGGCAGACCTAACTCAGCCCGCCTTCACGGTCAGGTTGTTGGCCACCGAACTCACCCCCTGCACCGCCTTGGCGATATCGCCAGCGCGGTCCTTGGCCGCCTGACTGGGCGCCTCTCCCGTCAGCGTGACCACACCGTCCTTGGTGTCCACATTGATCTTGATGGCACTCAGCTCGGAGTCCTTGATCAGGCCCGCATTCACCGCGGCCGTGATAGAAGCCGAGTCGGCTGCCGAGACCATGGCATTGCCGGCGTCCTTTGCGGCATCCTTGGCCGCATCCGCGGCATTGGTGGCGGCAGCGGAGGCATTGGCCGCCGCGTTGTCTGCTGCCTTTTCGGTGTTGGCGATGGCGCTGTCGAGCTTCTGGCCTGCGGTCTGTCCCTCGTCAGCAGCCTTGTTGCAGGCCGCCAGGCCAAAGGCCAGGGCCGAAACGGCAATGATCTGCACAATGCGTTGGGTCGATTTATTCACGGTGTCTGCTCCTTCGTTCTGACAGTTCATCGGAATGGCGCAAGGCCATGCCAACCTACTCTACGTGGTTCCCACATGGCCTGGAGTGAGGCGCACTCTCAGCGGCGCGTAGGACAAACCCTGACATGACCGATGAATGGCGCTATCTAATTCCATAGCAACAGCTGCACTCCAGCCCGGCGCGCATCAGCGCTTTGCTGTGAAACCACGCACAATCGGGCCATGCTGACCTCTCTCGCCCGCTACTTCCCTTTTCTGGCCTGGCCCCGGCCCACCGCCACCTTGCTGCAAGGGGAGTTCTGGGCCGGCCTGACGGTCGGGCTGATGCTGCTTCCCCAGGGCGTTGCCTACGCTGCGCTGGCAGGCATGCCGCTGATCACCGGCATTTATGCCTCCATCGTCCCGGCCCTGGTGGCGGTGCTGTTCAGTGGCTCACCCCGGCTGGGCGTCGGCCCTACCGCCCTGAGTGCGCTGCTGATCGGTGCTTCGCTGACAGGACTGGCCGAACCCGGGTCCGCCCACTGGGTGCTGCTGGCAGCCTGGATGGCCATCCTGGCCGGTCTGGTCCAGGCCGTGCTGGGACTGGTGCGTGCCGGCTGGCTGCTCAACCTGGTCACCGCGCCGGTGCTGACCGGCTTCACCCAGGCGGCCGCGCTGCTGATCCTGGCTTCCCAGCTGCCAGCGGTGCTGGGCCTGCGCAGCACCTGGAGTGCCGTCTGGAACACGCCCTCGCTCCAGCACTTTGACGGACATGCCATTGCCTATGGCATGGGCAGCATTGCGCTGCTGGTGCTGACCAAGCGCTGGCGCGCTGCCTTTCCGTCGGCGATTGTCATCATCGCCCTCACCGGCATCGTCAGTTGGGCCACCGGGTATGCCGATGCCGGTGGCGATGTGGTAGGCCATCTGCCCAGCGGCCTGCCGCACCTCACATGGCCCGGCATGCTCAGCTGGGAGGAATTCAGCGCGCTGATCCTGCCGGTGCTGGTGATCTCGCTGGTCAGCTTCCTGGAAACCGCATCCAGCGCCCAGGTCGAGCACCAGCAGGCTGGCACCCGCTGGAACGAAAACCAGGACCTGATCGCCCAGGGCCTGTCCAAGATCAGCGCTGGCCTGTTCGGCAGCTTTGCCACCAGCGCATCGTTCTCGCGCTCGGCCGTCAATCTGCTGGCTGGCGCCAAGACCGGGTACTCCAACCTCTTTGCCATCCTGCTGGTGGTGGTGGTGGTGCTGTGGTTCATTCCCGCGCTCTACCATGTGCCGCAGGCAGCGCTGGCGGCCATCGTCATCACGGCCGTGGTCAACCTGATCAAGCCCCGGGCCATCCTCTACCTGTTCCAGATATCCAGGGTGGAAGGCTGCATTGCCTTGGCCACGCTGCTGCTGACGCTGCTGACAGCACCGCAGATGTACTGGGGGGTGTTTGCCGGCATTGTGCTGAGCCTGGGCTATTTCCTGTACCAGCGCCTGCATCCCCGCATCATCGAAGTGGCGCCCCATCCCGACGGCAGCCTGCGCGACCGCCATCTGTGGCAATTGCCCGCCATCGCGCCGGAGGTGCTGGCCCTGCGCATGGATGCGGAGCTGGATTTTGCCTCCGCACAGTCGCTGGAGCGCCACATCACCGACCAGCTGGCACAGCGCCCGGACATCCGCATCCTGTATCTGGCCGCCTTGCCCATCAACCGCATCGATGTGACAGGCGTCGAAATGTTCGTGCGGCTGCGGCGGTCCTTGCAAAAGCAGGGAATTGCCCTGCATATCGGCGGAATGAAACTCCCCGTGGAACAGATACTGGTACGTGCCGGAGCACTGGTGCCCGGCGATGACCTGGTGCTGTACCGAACCGATGCCCAAGCTCTCTCGTCCCTGGCCCCTTCCACTCCGACGCCAAAAACGTCGGTGCCGCCAGGGTATGCGCGAGGCTGATACACTCCCGTCACACTTTCGAACAATTTTCGTGACTGGATCTAAGGCTTTCCCCATGGTGTCCCTGCAGGATCTGCAACTGGAAGCTGCGCGCGCACTGGTAGGTGCCGGCCAGCTGCCTGCAGACGCTGAGCCTGCTCGCTATCTGCAGGCCCTCATTGACGGTCTGTGCGAGCTGTCGCTCAAAGATCCACTCACCGGTCTGTCCAACCGCCGCCAGCTCTTCAAGGTCATCGACTGCGAGCTGGACCGCGTGGCCCGCTCGGGCGAAGCAGCCCTGCTGCTGATGTTGGACATCGACCATTTCAAACACATCAACGACGCCCATGGCCACGTGGCGGGCGACCAGGTGCTGCAGGCCGTGAGCCGTGTGCTGGCCGACAGCGTGCGCCCCATGGACACCCTGGTGCGCTTTGGTGGCGAAGAATTCGCCATCATCCTGCCGGCCTGCCATGCCGCATTCGGCAAATCGGTGGCCGAGCGCATTCGCCGCGCCGTCGAGGCCGTGCGCGTGCCCATCTCTCCCACCCAGGAGCTGCAGGTCACCGTGAGTGTCGGCGGCGCCTTCGCGCTCCAATGGATCCGCAGCACCCGCAAGCTGTGGCTGGAGCGTGCGGACCAACAGCTCTACCGCTCCAAAAGCGGCGGTCGCAACTGCGTGCATATTGAAGAACAACCGGACAGTACCGTTTCTGCAGAAGAAAAAAGCTTACTATTTGGACCTTTGACCCACATGCCGTCCACTTGGGCGGATGTTTCCGAAGATGCCGCGGCGTGGAACGCCGTGGATGAGCCTGCCGGCAGCGTCAACTGAAAGCAATAAGATGAGCGACGTGCTGTCCCCCCCTTCCCCGCTAGCCACTGCCCAGTCCACGCATGTACCTGCTTCGCGTGGTTCGCGTGCGCACATCATTGCCATCACCAGTGGCAAGGGTGGCGTCGGGAAAACCTTTGTTTCCGCCAACCTGGCGGCCGCCCTCACCCGCCACGGCCTGCGCGTGCTGGTGCTGGATGCCGATCTTGGACTGGCCAATCTGGATGTGGTGCTGAACCTCTACCCCAAGGTCACGCTGCACGATGTGTTCACCGGCAAAGCCACGCTGGACGAAGCAGTGATCACCGCTCCAGGCGGCTTCTCGGTGCTGCTGGCCGGCTCCGGCATGGTGGAATACTCCCGCCTGACTCCGGAAATCCGCAACCAGCTGATGCATGTGATCGACACGCTGGCGCCGCGCTACGACGTGGTGCTGCTCGACACCGGCGCCGGCATTTCGGACGTGGTGCTGTTCTCCGTGTCGCTGGCGTCCGAAGTACTGATCGTGGCCACGCCCGAGCCCACCTCGTTGACCGATGCCTACGCGGCCATCAAGGTGCTGACTACGCAGCAAAAGCGCCACAACATGCGTCTGGTGATCAACCAGGCCGCACGTCCCGGTGATGGTCGTGCCATCACCGGCCAGTTGCAGCAGGTGCTCAACCGCTTTGTCAGCACGGAATCCGGCAACCCCATGCGTTTGATCCACATGGGCGACATCCCCGCCGACAAGGCCGTGCGCGAGTCGGTGATGCGCCGCCAACTGCTGCTGCACAGCATGCCTGGCTGCCCAGCAGCCCTGGCCGTGGCCCAGCTGGCCAACAAGATCAAGACCATGCTGACCCCGGTGGAGTACGCCTGAGCAGCGTCCAGCCCCGGCGCTCACGAACAACGGTGCAGTCATCTGCACCGTTTTTTATTGCAGCAGGCTGAAGCACGCCGGAGCCTTTGGGCGGTGCGGCATGTCGGACTGCCATCGGTGGCGCCGGCACCGATGGCCGGTTCTGCGTGGCGTTTCCGCGGGAGACCATGCGCTCCGGCCATCAGTCCATTGCCCATCAGCAGGCTTTTTGTGCTGCCGCCCATGCAACAAAAAAGACGCCCAGTGGGCGCCTTTGGCAAGTGGGCCACACCGCCGCACGGCGGCATTGCGCGGCACAGCTTACAGGGTACGACGGCGACCATCCACACTGAAGGCGCCCGCACCGAAGGCGGCAAAGGCCAGCAGCCCCCCCACCACTGCCACGTTCTTGTTGAACAGCAGTTGTTGCATGCCCGCCTGATCGGCCGGCAGCCCCCAGTAGGCGTGGAAGAAAAAGCTGGCCACCAGCGTAAAGAACGCAAGCACCAGGGCTGCCCAGCGTGTGCCCCAGCCCAGCAGCAAGGCGATACCCCCGACCAGCTCGATCAGCAGACCGATGCCGACGGCCACGGTGGGCATGGGCATGCCCATGGCTGCGGCATAGCCCACGGCCCCGGCAAAGCCGCTGATCTTGCCGAACCCGGCGGGGATGAACAGAAAAGCCATCAAGATGCGCCCGACCAGCGCAAAGACGTTCTGAGAAGAATTCCACATCATGTTGCGTGCTCCTAGTTGTACCAATCAGGCTGCCAGATCAAACACCAGGACCTCGGCCTCGCTCGCCTGGTCCAGCGTCAGGCTTGATTCATTCTCAATAAGCGCAGCATCCCCACTTGTCAGCTTTTGTCCATTGATGGACACCGCGCCCGAAACGACAAACACATAGGCCTTGCGCTGGGCATCCAGGGCCTGGCTCAGTGCGGTAGACCCATTCATCAGCGTGGCGTAGATGCGGGCGTCGGCATTGAGCTGCACGGAGTTCTCCGCACCTTCAGGCGATGCCACCAGGCGCAGGATATTGGTTTTCTCTGCATTGGTGAAGTGCTTTTGCTCGTAGCCAGGCTCCATGCCCTGGCGCAGCGGCAGCAGCCAGATCTGCAGGAAATGCGTGGTCTGGCCGGCTGCATGGTTGTGCTCGCTGTGCACCACGCCGCTACCGGCGGTCATGCGCTGGACCTCGCCCGGCACAATCACCTGCTCGTTGCCCATGCTGTCCTTGTGCGAGAGCTCGCCCGACATCACATAGCTGACGATCTCCATATCGCGGTGGCCATGGGAGCCGAAACCGGTGCCGGGAGCGATGCGGTCTTCATTGATGACACGCAGATTGCCCCAGCCCATGTGGGCCGGATCGTAGTAGCTGGCGAAGGAAAAGCTGTGCCGGGACACCAGCCAGCCATGGTCGGCGTGGCCCCGGTCGGCGGATTTGTGGATGCGGATCATCGCGGTGCTCCTTGTGTGAATGGCGGGCTGCGCGCTGTTGTGCAACCCATGGATGTACTGTAGGGCGGGGACCGCTGCAGGGGGCCCCATGGGTTTGATGGCATCATTCAAATCTTTTGCATCCTGCACTGCCATGCCCCAACCCCGCGACGTGCTCACCCCCGACAGTCTGTCCATGCTGCAGGTGATTGCCGACACCGGCAGCTTTGCCGCCGCCGCGCGCACGCTGGGACTGGTCCCCAGCGCCCTGACCTATCGTGTGCGCCAGATGGAAGAAGCGCTGGATGTACTGCTGTTCGACCGCCGCTCGCGCCAGGCCCAGCCCACCGAAGCCGGTCAGGCCCTGCTGCAGGAAGCCGACCGCCTGCTGCAGGACATGGACGCCGTGGCCCACCGCGTCAAGCGTGTGGCCACCGGCTGGGAGCCACAGCTGACCATCGTGGTCGACGGTGTGATCCACCGTGCCACCCTACTGGATCTGGTCGAAGCCTTCTACGCCTTGCACCCTCCAACGCGCCTGAAGCTGGTGGAGGGCATTCTGTCGGGCACGTTGGAGACCCTCACCTCCGGCCGCGCCGACCTGGCCATCGGCGTGAGCGTGCAGTCCAGCGACACAGCCAGTCTGCAGACCCGCGATCTGGGCGACATGATCTTTCGCTTTGCCGTGGCGCCCCACCATCCGCTGGCCAATGCCACCGAACCCATCGACGACGAAACCCTGCTGGCCCACCGGCTGATCGTGGTGGCGGACTCCGGCGTGCGCGACGCGGCCAGCGTGGGCCTGCTCGGCGGGCAGGACACCCTCACGGTGGGCAGCATGCCCGCCAAGATCGAGGCGCAGATCCGCGGCCTGGGCTGCGGCTTTCTGCCCGACAGCATGGTCGCGCCCTATGTTGCAGCCGGCTTGCTCCGCGTCAAGGACGTCGCCCGCCCCACGCGTAATATGCGGCTGCGCTATGCGTGGACACCTTCGGCGCACACCCGCCCCGGCCGGTCCCTGCAATGGTGGCTGGAACAGCTGGAAAGCCCCACCACCCGCAACGCCCTGCTGGACCATTCACGGCACCCCCACCTGCCCGGCGGCGGGTCGGATGCAGTGTAGAGTGTGAACCGGAGTGCACGCCCAGCGCCGCGCACCCCATACCCATAACGGAGACTCTCCATGCCGCGCAACGCAGCCTACGACACCCCTCTGCCCGCTCCCTCCCGCCCCTATCACATCGCCATCATCGGCGCCGGCATGGCCGGTACCGCATGCGCCCGCACCCTGGTGCAGGCCGGCTTTCGCGTTTCGATCTTTGAACAGGAAGCCCAGGCTGGCGGCCGCATGGGCCATATCGACACCGCCAACGGCAGCTTCGATGCCGGCGTGCAGTTCTTCACTGTGCGCGACCCGCGCTTTGCCCAGGCACTGGATGTGACCGTGCCGGGTCTGTGCCGCCCCTGGAGTGCCACCACCATCGTGGTGCTGGACGAAACCGGCAAGAAAGTGGCCCGGCCCAACGGCAAGGAACACCACTGGGTGGCCTGCCCCGGCATGGGCGATCTGGTGCGCACCTGGGCCGCCCCCCTGGAGCGCCACGGCATGCTGCACACCCGCACCCAGGTGCAGGCGCTGGAACGCGACCGCCTGCACCCGGACCAATGGCAGTTGCGCGTCTCCAGCCCGGATGACGCCCCCAATGTCTACGCCGGCTTTGACGCCGTGGTGCTGGCCATCCCTGCTCCGGCAGCCACCTTGCTGCTGCGTGGCAGCGGCGTGCAAAGCCCGTTGACCCTGCCGCTGTCGGAAGTGGCAATGGAACCCTGCTGGACCATGATGCTGTCCTTCCCCCAGGCCATGCAGCCCGGAGTGACCACGCTGGGGCCGGACTGGAACGTGGCCAGCAGCACCCACCACCGCATTGCCTGGCTGGCACGCGAATCATCCAAGCCAGGCCGCTCCCTCAAGGAACGCTGGACCGTGCACGCCAGCGCCGAATGGTCGCTCAAGCACCAGAATGACAGCCCGGCCCGCGTGCTGGCCAAGCTGCACAAGGCTTTCACCGAAGTGACGGGCATCCGCGTGCAGCCCAGCCATATGGATGTGCGCCTGTGGCCCCACGCGCGCACCACCACCCCGCTGGGCCAGTCGTTTGCCTGGGACTCGCACGAGCAGTTCGGCGTCTGCGGCGACTGGTGCGTGGGCATGCGGGCCGAAGACGCGTTCCTCTCCGGCCTGGATCTGGCGCTGGCCATTGCCGATCAGGTGGACAATCCAGCCTGACCTCCTGCGGCCTGCGGGCCGGCACCCTGTGATGGTGCCGCCTGCCAGGCCTGTGCCCGCACATGCCTGACTCTGCCTGCCCACCTTCGGCCGCACCCTACTGCGGCCGTTTTGCCCCCTCCCCCACCGGCCCGCTGCACGCGGGCTCGCTGGTCGCCGCACTGGCCAGCTGGCTGGACGCCCGTGCCCATGGTGGTACCTGGCTGGTGCGCATCGAAGATATCGACCCACCGCGCTGCCAACCCGGCGCCGACCAGCACATCCTGCAGCAACTGGCCCAGTGTGGCCTGCACCCTGATGCCCCCCCAGTCTGGCAGTCGCAGCGCCACGCACACTACGCGGCAGCGCTGGAGCAGCTCCGGCACAGCGACCTGGCCTATCCCTGCGGCTGCGGAAAGCGTGACCTGGAAGCCGCGTGGGCGGCCCAAGGCGTGGTCCATGTGCGGCATGTGGAGCGCCCTTACCCCGGAACCTGCCGCCACGGCCTGCGCGGCAAACCGGGACGCAGCTGGCGTTTCCGGCTCGATGAATATGTGCGGAACTGGCCCGCCCAACTGGCGGCTGGGGCGGCACCGGCCGGCTTTGCACTGGAAGATGGCTGCCTGCACTGGCAGGACCGGCGCCTGGGCCCGCAAACCCAGCGCCCCGCCGAAGCCGTGGGCGATTTCATCCTGCAGCGCGCTGACGGCCTGTATGCCTACCAGTTGGCCGTGGTGGTGGACGATGCGCTGCAGGGCATCACCCATGTGGTGCGCGGCGAAGACCTGACCGACAACACCCCTCGCCAGATGCTGCTGCAGCATGCCCTGGGCGTGCCGACACCGGCCTATCTGCACACGCCACTGGTGCTGATGCCTGATGGAGAAAAGCTCTCCAAGCAGCATGGGGCCACACCGCTGGATCTCAGCGACCCATTGTTTGCGCTATATCAAGCCGCCTCTGTACTGGGCTTGTCGCCCGTGGAGAGCCCCGCGACAATCCCGGACGCCTTGCACACATGGGTCCTGAATTGGCAGGGCTTTTACAATGCGGCCCGTGACCGATACTCCTCATACCCCCGCTGCCCCTGATGCAGCCCCCACCCCGCAAGGCCAGGCGCCTGCCGGTGTGCTCCACCCCAAGACCATCCGCAGCTTCGTGCGCCGCACCGGCCGTGTGACCACCGGCCAGGCCAAGGCGTTTGAAGACCTGGGCCCCCGCTATCTGCTGAACTACCAGAACGCTCCGCTGGACGCGCAGGCCGCCTTTGGCCGCACCGCGCCACTGATTCTGGAAATCGGCTTTGGCATGGGCGAAGCCACGGCACACATTGCCCGTGTGCGCCCGGATGACAACTTCCTGTGCTGCGAAGTACACGAGCCCGGCGTGGGCGCCTTGCTCAAGCGCATTGGCGAGCACGACATCACCAACATCCGCATCCTGCAGCACGACGCGGTGGAAGTGTTGGAGCAGATGCTGCCCGAAGGCTGCCTGGACGGCATCCACATCTTTTTCCCGGACCCCTGGCACAAGAAAAAGCACAACAAGCGGCGTCTGATCCAGAGCGCTTTTGTGGCCAAGTTGACCGCTCGTCTGAAAGTCGGTGGCTATATCCATTGCGCCACAGACTGGCAGCCTTATGCGGAACAGATGCTGGAAGTGCTGGACGCCGAACCGCTGCTGCGCAACACTGCCGAAGGCTATGCGCCGCAACCCGACTACCGCCCGCTGACCAAGTTCGAAAACCGCGGCCTGCGCCTGGGCCATGGCGTGTGGGACGTCGTTTTCCGCCGCGTATAGCACCCCCAGTTCATTGAGTCCAACAAGGCAGCATGCAAATTCTTCAGAACCTGGTTGAGATGACCGGCCACCGCGATCACGTGCGGTTGGAAGTGTCGGTACTCTCCACCATGCAGCAGCTGCCCCATGTGACCAATGTGCGCGCGCTGGAGCTGTCCGAGCAGGCCGAAGGCACCCTGATCCGCCCCCGCACTTGGCTGCAGGACGGCGAGATCCTGTCTTCCGACTGCGAAGCCTCCAGCGACCAGCGTGGCCAGCCCCTGCACACGCTGCCACCGCTGGCCGAGTGCATCCAACAGGCCCGCAGCAGTGCCCGCCACAGCGATGGTCCCCATCACCATGTGCTGTGGCTGCCGGTGTGGATGCACAACAAGGCACGCACCTGCCTCGAAATCACCCAGTCCCGCCCTTTCAGCACCCAGCGCATCGAGGTGCTGCAAGGCATCTTCCGCGTCTACCAGAACTACCAGAGCCTGCTGGACTACAGCGAACGCGATGCACTGACCGGCCTGCTCAACCGCAAGACCTTTGACGAGCAGTTCATCCGCTTTGCCAGCCTGGAAGCCAATGCCAGCGTCGCCGCTGCGCCGCACAGCCTGAGCGACGAAGTCCCCCAGCAGTGGCTGGCGGTCGTGGACATCGACCACTTCAAGCAGGTCAACGACCGTTTCGGCCACCTGTTTGGCGATGAGGTGCTGATCCTGGTGGCCAATCTGCTGCGCGCCTCGTTCCGCACCCAGGACCGCATCTTCCGCTTTGGCGGTGAGGAGTTCGTGATCCTGCTGCGCGCTGCCTCGCTGAAGGAAGCGCACCAGGTGTTCGAGCGCTTTCGCAAGACCGTGGAATCCCACGCCTTCCCACAGCTGGGCCAGATCACCGTCAGCCTGGGCTTTACCAGCACGCGCCTGTGCTCGCCGGTGGAAATCCTGGGCCAGTCCGACCAGGCCCTGTACTACGCCAAGCAGCATGGCCGCAACCAGGTCTGCCATTACGAAAGCCTGGTGGCCGAAGGCGCCCTGGGCCACCAGGTGGCACACGACGACGTCGAGCTTTTCTAGGCCTCTCCCGCAGCCTCCTGGACCGCCAATCCGCTGCTTTTCCAGCAGCGCCACCGGGACTGCTGTACCTTACAGCGCCATGCGAATGCAGTTGCGACCATCGGCCTTGGCCTGGTAGAGCATGCTGTCGGCCCGCCCCAGCAGGCTGCTCAGCGTCTCGCGCCCACGCAGCTGGGCAATGCCAAAGCTGGCCGTCACCTCCAATGCCATGCCCTGCACCAGCACCGGGCTGGTGCGCACGAAATCGGCCAGCCGCTGCGCCGATTCCAGCGCCTCGCGGGCCGTGGTTTCCGGCATCACCAGCAGAAACTCCTCGCCCCCGTAGCGCGCCACCCAGTCCACCTGGCTGCGCAGATGGGTGTGCAAGCGCGACGCCACCTCCCGCAGCACAATGTCTCCCACGCCGTGGCCATGCTGGTCGTTGATGGCCTTGAAATGGTCGATGTCCACAAACACCAGCGACAGCGGCCGGCCATATCGCAGGCTGCGTTCCAACTCGGACGGCAGGCGCTCGTCCAGTGCCCGGCGGTTGAGACAGCCCGTCAAAGCATCCATCAGCGACAGGCGCTTGACCTCATCCACCAGCACTTCCAGCTTTTGGGTGCGGTCGGCCACCAACCCGTCCAGATTGTCGATGTAGCTGCGCAGGTCGCCTTGCAGCTGCAAAAAGCCCTGGACCACCAGGTCAATCTCGTCGGATTGTGCGCGCTGCGGCCGCTGCAGCTGCAGCGGCTTGCTCAGCGCGTTGGGCTTGAGGCCGGCGGCAAAGCGCGCAATCTGGGACAGCGGCTGGCGCAGCTCGCGCCCCAGCAGCCAGGCCACCATCACACAGATCAGCAGCGTGAACAGCGCATAGCCAAGGGTCACGCGCAGCGTGGACTGGGCCATGGTGGACAGAAAGTACTGCGGGTCGGCCCAAATCTCCATCACCCCCAGTGCAATCGCCTGCCCGTCCGGCGGCATGATCTGCACCGTCACGGTGGCCGGCACGTCCCGCACATTCCGGCCGCTGCTGAACTTCTCGCCCGTGGCCAGGGCCTGCACCTGCACCTGGGCCACCTCCGGCAGTGCGCCCATCCAGTCGACCTGTTCGCGCACGGCCTTGGGATCGATGTCCCACAGCGCCATCGACAGATTGCGCATACTGTTGTCCGCCAGCAGGCGCATGGAACGCTCGAAGCTGGCCTGCTCATGCCGGAACTCGATCCAGGCATGCAGCCCGCCCAACGCCAGCATGCAGCCCAGCGACAGCCAGACAATGCGCTGGATCAGCAGCGTGGAAATGGAGCGAAAGCGCGTGGTGTCTGCAGACGACATGAATAGGCCGCGGGCTAGCGCAGCAAACGGCCGATGTCGAAGTCGTAGTGCTTCAGCTTCGGCTGGTGAAACTTGCTGAAGGCCTTGAAGTCCACACGTGTCTGTACCTGTACAAAACGTGACTCGAAGGCCGGAATATTGGTTTCGTTCAGCAGCATGAACATGGGGTAGTGCAGCTCCAGCCCCTCGGAGGCGAAATCGATGCCCCGGAAGTGGTCGTAGAGCATCACCAACGCCCAGGCACCCGCCAGAAAGTGGCCACCGGCAAGCGCCGTCAACTCGCCACGCTTGCGGGCATCCAGAGCCTCCTGCGAGGTGTTGATGCCGCTGAACAAGGCATCCTTGCCAGGAGTGCCGCCTTGCTGCCGCCAGGCCTCCATGGCTCCAAAAGCCATCTGGTCGCTGCCGGCCCAGACCAGGCGGGCATCGGGGTAGCGCTGGTACAGCACCTTGGCCTGCTCGTGCGCCCGCTCGCGCAGCCACTCGCCATAGACCTGCTGGGTGAACACCACCTCCTTGGCTTCCCGCACCGCATGCAGCATGCCCTTGTTCCGTGCCGCCGAGGCGGTGGTGGAGCGGTCCCCGGCCAACGCCATGAAGTGCAGCTTGCCGTCAGCGCCCCGCAACTGGGGCATGGTGCGCGCCTTCTGAATCAACGCCCGGGCGGTCATGTAGCCCGCATCTTCCGCACGCGGCTCCATGCTGCCCAGCCAGAACGGATAGCGCTCGCGCGGGCGGCCGGTCTGGGCATGCAGATCCTCGGGGATGCCGCTGAACACCATGAACACCGGAATCCCGGCGCCTTCCAGCGAGCGCAGGATTTCCGGGGCCACGCTGTAGTCGTTGGTGACCACCAGGTAGTCCGGCTTGCTGCGCGCCGGCCGCTGTGCGATCTCTTTGGCCAGCGTGATCGGCATCAGCCGGTTGCGCTCGGCATAAAGGATCTCCAGCTCCATGCCCAGGCTGCGTGCCGACTGTTGCATCACCTGCGACACCGTCACCCAGTAGCCCTCGCCGCTTTTTCCCGGATTGATGAAGGTCACGCGCTGCGCCGCCGCCCCCGTCGCGACGCCCAGCAGCAGCGCAATGCATGCCGTCACGACACGCAAAGCGGCCCACCTTCCGCACTGGCGCAGACAGTCCTGTGTCTTCCGACATCCCAGCGCAAAGCAGGCAATCAATGGCATCGTGGAGTTTCCTGGCGCGTGCGGCCCCATTCCGGGCCATCACAGCAAAACCCAGAACGATAACGAAAAAAGCCCGCGCATGGCGGGCTTTTTCATGCATGGCCGGAAAACAGGGTTTTCCACTGCCGCAGCGACGATGTTTTACAGACGCTCGGACACCCAGGCCTGCACCGATGCCAGAGCGGCAGGTACTGCCGCCGCATCCGAACCACCGGCCATCGCCATGTCGGGCTTGCCGCCGCCCTTGCCGCCCACTTGCTGGGCCACAAAGTTCACCAGCTCGCCAGCCTTGACCTTGGCGGTTTCGGCCTTGGTCACCCCGGCAGCCAACTGCACCTTGTCGCCGTCCACGGCCGCCAGCACGATCACGGCCGCGCCCAGCTTGTCCTTGAGCTTGTCCATGGTGTCGCGCAGGGTCTTGGCGTCGGCGCCATCGAGCTTGGCCGCCAGCACCTTGACGCCGTTGATATCGGCGGCCTGCGTGGCCAGTTCATCGCCCTGGCTGGAAGCCAGCTTGCCCTTGAGGGCGGCGATTTCCTTTTCCAGCGCCTTGATCTGCTCCAGCGCACCGCCGATGCGGTGGGTCAGCTCGGCAGCGGGTGCCTTGAAGGCCGCCGCTGCCTGGTCCACGGTAGATTCCAGCGACTGCAGATAGGCCAGCGCATTCTCGCCCGTCACCGCTTCAATACGGCGCACGCCTGCGGCCACCCCCGATTCGCCCACCACCTTGAACAGGCCGATGTCGCCCGTGCGGTGCACGTGGGTGCCGCCGCACAGCTCGCGGCTGGTGCCGATGTCCAGCACGCGCACGGTTTCGCCGTACTTCTCGCCGAACAGCATCATCGCGCCGGTCTTCTGGGCGCTTTCGATGTCCATCACGCGGGCATCGGTGGCGCTGTTGGCCAGTACTTCGGCATTCACGCGGGCTTCGATCTCGCGGATCTGCTCGGCCGTCACCGGCGCGTTGTGCGCAAAGTCGAAACGGGTGCGCTCGGCATTGACCAGCGAGCCCTTTTGCTGCACATGGCTGCCCAGCACTTCGCGCAATGCCTTGTGCATGAGGTGGGTGGCCGAGTGGTTGCGCACGGTGGCAGCGCGCAGCTGGGTATCCACCTGCGCCTGCACGGCGTCGCCCACCTTCAGGCTGCCGGCCGCCAACTGGCCATGGTGGCCAAACACATCGGCCTTGATCTTTTGCGTGTCTTCCACGGCAAAGCGTGCGTCGCCGGCGGCGATCACGCCCTGGTCGCCCACCTGGCCGCCGGATTCGGCGTAGAACGGGGTGGTGTCCAGCACCACCACGCCAGACTGGCCGGCCTGGAGCTCGTTCACGCTGACGCCATCGGCGTAGAGTGCCACGATCGTGGCCGGCTCTGCCAGCTTGTCATAGCCGGTGAAGGTGTTGGCAGCGCCGGTGTACTCCAGCGCACGGTCCATCTTGAACTTGCCGGCCGCACGGGCCTGGTTCTTCTGCTGCTCCATGGCCGCATGGAAGCCGGCCTCGTCCACCGACAGACCACGCTCGCGCGCCACGTCGTTGGACAGGTCCAGCGGGAAGCCATAGGTGTCGTGCAGCTTGAAGGCCACATCACCGGGCAGCACCTGGGTGCCGCCTGCCAGCGCGCTGTCCAGAATTTCCATGCCGTGGGCCAGGGTTTCGAAGAAACGCTCTTCCTCGACCTTCAGCACCTCCGTGATGCGGGCTTCCTGCTCGCGGATCTTGGGATAGGCATCGCCCATGGTGGCGACCAGGTCCTTGACCAGCTTGTGGAAGAACGGGGTCTTCTGACCCAGCTTGTACCCGTGACGGATGGCGCGGCGCACGATGCGGCGCTGCACATAGCCACGGCCTTCGTTGGAAGGGATCACGCCGTCGGCCACCAGGAAGGCGGTGGCACGGATGTGGTCGGCAATCACCTTCAGCGAAGGGTTTTCCAGATCGGCGGTATGCGTCTCGCGGCCGGCCGCCTTGATCAGGTGCTGGAACAGGTCGATCTCGTAGTTGCTGTGCACATGCTGCAGGATGGCCGCCAGACGCTCCAGGCCCATGCCGGTGTCCACGCAGGGCGCAGGCAGCGGCTTGACATTGCCCTGCTCGTCCATGTCGAACTGCATGAACACGTTGTTCCAGATTTCGATGAAACGGTCGCCGTCTTCATCGGGCGAGCCGGGAGGGCCGCCAGCAATATGTGGGCCGTGGTCGAAAAAGATTTCCGAGCAGGGGCCGCAGGGGCCGGTGTCGGCCATCATCCAGAAGTTGTCGGACTTGTAGCGGCCGCCCTTGTTGTCGCCGATGCGGATCACGCGCTCGGGCGGCAGGCCGATTTCCTTGGTCCAGATGTCGTAGGCCTCGTCATCCTCGGCGTACACGGTGGCCAGCAGCTTGTCGGCCGGCAGCTTGTAGACCTCGGTCAGCAGTTCCCAGGCCCACTTCAGCGACTCGCGCTTGAAGTAATCACCGAACGACCAGTTTCCCAGCATCTCGAAGAAGGTGTGGTGGCGGGCGGTGTAGCCCACATTCTCCAGATCGTTGTGCTTGCCGCCGGCGCGCAGGCAGGTCTGCACGCTGGTCGCACGGTTGTAGGGGCGCTTGTCCGTACCCAGGAACACGTCCTTGAACTGGACCATCCCGGAGTTGGTGAACATCAAGGTGGGGTCGTTGCCCGGCACCAGCGGGCTCGATTCCACGATGGTGTGGCCCTTGGATGCGAAAAAGTCCAGAAACGTCTTCCGGATGTCGGCAACGGAGAAAGTGGGAGTGCTCATGGATATGGGGGTTTCGGTGTGCCAGGAGCCGAATTGCTTGCTACGGCACGGAACAACCTTTGATTATAGGTTTGGCCCACCGCCCTCCGCCTGCACCGCGGCATTCCCGCGACGCCCTCACCAGCAAAAAGCCCCGCAGCGCGGGCTGCAGGGCTTCGGTGTGGGGTGGCGAAAGGCGTGGCTCAGTGTTTGGCGGCCTTGCCCTTGGCGGCAGAGGCCTTGTCTTTCTTGCTGCCGATCTTGCTCTCCTGGCCTTTGAGCAGGCGGCCGATGTTCTGCGCATGGCGCCACAGCAGCAGGGCCGACATGGCGATGATGGCTGCCAGCAGCGGCTTTTCTGCCGCCCACAGGCTGCCGTCCAGCAGCACGTAGTACACCGGTGCGGCGATGGAGGCGATCAGTGCCGACAGCGAGGAATAGCGACTGATGACCGCCACCGCCAACCATGTCAGCAGCACCAGCAGACCCAGCCAGCCGCTGATGCCCAGCAGCACGCCCAGCGCCGTGGCCACGCCCTTGCCGCCCTTGAACTGGAAGAAAACCGGGAACAGATGGCCCAGGAACGCCGCAATGGCCACCAGCGCCAGCGTGCCTTCTTCCAGCCCGAACTGCGGGCCGGCATATTTCACCAGCACCACGGGTACAAAACCCTTGAGCGCATCCAGCAGCAGCGTCACGGCCGCCGCCTTCTTGCTGCCTGAGCGCAGCACATTGGTGGCGCCGGGGTTGCCGCTGCCATAGGTGCGCGGGTCGCTGAGGCCGAAAGCGCGGCTGACGATGACGGCAAACGACAGCGAACCGATCAGGTAGGCGAGCACGGTGGCCAGGGAGGGAAGCAATGCGTTCAAGAGAGAAATCCTTGCCTGCCCTCCAAGGCAGGCGGCTGGTATTTGTTGTTTTTCCGGTTTTGGCGGGGCCGGCCAGGGCCGTTCCGCGAAGGGCTTATTGTGCCAGCGCGCACTGCACCGGCTTGGCGTCCAGCAGCTCCACACAAACCCGGGGGGCGATCTGTACCAGGAAACCACGGCGCCCACCGTTGATGGCGATGCGCGGCAAATCCAGAATGCTGGACTCGATATAGACCGGCATCTCCTTGCGCGTGCCAAACGGCGAAGTCCCTCCCACCAGATAGCCGCTGTGGCGATTCGCCACTTCGGGCTTGCAGGGCTCCACACTCTTGGCGCCGATCTGGCGCGCCAGATTCTTGGTGGACACCGTGCAGTCGCCATGCATCAGCACCAGCAGCGGTCTGCCATCCTGGTCCTGCATCACCAGGGTCTTGACCACCGCATGTTCATCCAGCCCCAGCTGGCGCGCCGATTCGCTGGTACCGCCATGCTCCACGTACTCATACGGGTGCTCGGTGAACTCCACCTTGTGCGCCTTGAGCAGCTGGGTGGCCGGGGTTTCGCTCACATGGGCCTTGTCTTTTTTTGCCATATTCTCTGAATGGATAGCCTCGCCTCCCACACGCCCGACAAGCGCGTGGAAGACCGATGGGACCAGGGGCGGTGGCCCTGCGGACACCGCACAGCACCCGGCCCTCTCCTCCAGCAGCACAGGTGCAGAAGGAAAAGAGCGCCGCTTCAGCGGGCGTAGCGCCCGGTCACTGCGCCGGGTCGCGGTGCTGCCAGCGGATGGCGTCGATCTGCGCCAGCAGCTCGGCAGGCAGCTGCGTGCCCCAGATCGCCAGGTCTTCGTCGAGCTGCGCCAGGCTGGTCACGCCAATGATGGTGCTGGCCACCTGCCACTTGGTGTAGCAGAACGCCAAGGCCATCTGCGACGGCGTCAGGCCGTGCTGGCGGGCCAGCGCGTTGTACAGGCGGGCCACGGGTAGTACCTCGGGGCGGCCCCAGCGCTGCTTGCGCACCGATTCGTATTTGGCAATGCGGCCCTGCGGGGAATCCGGCGCCTGCGTACCCATGGCGTCGTACTTGCCGGACAGCAGGCCCACGCCCAGCGGCGAATAGGCCAGCAGTCCCACGCCCAGGCGGTGGCAGCTTTCGTCCATGCCGTTTTCCCAGCTGCGGTTCAGCAGGCTGTAGGGGTTTTGCACGCTGGCGACGCGTGGCAGGCCATGCTCCTCGGCCAGGCGCACAAACTCATGCACGCCATAAGGCGTTTCGTTGGACAGCCCCACATGGCGGATCTTGCCCTGCTGCACCAGCTTGGCCAGCGTTTCCAGCTGTTCGCGGATCGGGGTTGCGGAGTTGTCCTTGGCCGGCTCGTAGTACAGCGCGCCGAAGGCAGGCACATGGCGCTCCGGCCAGTGGATCTGGTAGAGGTCGATCACATCGGTCTGCAGGCGGCGCAGACTGCCTTCGCAGGAGGCCACGATGTCGGCACTGCTCAGACCCGTGCCTTCGCGGATCCATGGCATGCCGCGCGACGGCCCGGCCACCTTGCTGGCCAGCACCACCTTGTCGCGCTGGCCGGGGTTGGCCTTGAACCAGTTGCCCAGAATGGTCTCGGTCGCACCGTAGGTGGCTTCGCGCGCCGGCACGGCATACATCTCGGCCGTGTCCCAGAAATACACGCCACGCTCCAGCGCACGGCTGAGGATGCGGTGGGCGTCCACCTCGTTCACCTGCTCTCCAAAGGTCATGGTGCCCAGGCAGATGGGGCTGACTTTCAGGCCGCTGCGGCCCAGTTCGACATGCTGCATGCTTGCTTTCCTGCTCTTCACAATAGAGTTCAAGTGTAAGGAGCTGGCAGACCGGTTGCAGACAAACCGGGCGGAATCCGTACCACGGGGTGGCTTCAGGGGGCGGCCTGGGCCTGTACCAGTGCCTGCTCCGCGAGCTGGCGCGCACGCCGGTAGTTGTTGCGTGCCGTCTCGCTCCAGATGGCCTGCAGCCGCTCCCACTGGGCATCGGCCGGGGCGCCTGCCGCCGCCAGCCATTGCCGGCTGCCCGCCTCCACGGCCGGCAGCACCGGCGTATAGGCCACTTTGCGGGCCGATGCCAGCAGTGCTGCACCCTGCCGACTGGCCCGCCCGCGCAATGCCCGGTCTGCGGCATGGATGGCGTGGGTCGCAGCCTGCAGCTCGGCCAGGGGTTCCGTCACCACCAGGTCAAACAGCCTGCTCACCAGCTGGTAGCGCGTGCTGGAGAGCTACACATCAAACTGCAGGCGCGAACGCTGGGCCTGCAGGTAGGGATCCGGGTAGCCCGCGGGCATGTGCAGCACCGCGGCCGGCAGCACCGGCAGGCGGTTGATCCGGGGGTCCAGCAACAGCTGCTGCCCCGGCGGCGACAGGGTGAAGGCCATGAAGCGCTTGGCCTCGTCCGGGTTAAGCGCTCCGGCCACCAGGCCGATACTGGCCGGCAGCACCGGAGCCATGGTGGCGTAGGCGAAATCCACCGGCATGCCGGAGTACTTGGCCGCCAAGCCGAACGCGTCGATCACCAGGCCGGCACCATAGCTGCCACGCGCAATGCCCCGGGGCACGGCATAGCTGTCAGGAGTGATCTCCGCCGCGTTGCCCGCCAACTGCAGCAGCAGCGCCCAGCCCTGTTCCCAGCCCAGGCCCTGCAGCATGCTTTCCACCATCAGGTGGGTGGTGCCGGAGCGTGAAGGCGCGCTCAGCACCACATGGCCGGCATAGGCGGGCTGGGCCAAGTCCTGCCACTCCTGGGGCTCCCGGATCTGGCGCTGGCGCAGATAGTCGCTGTTCCACATGACGCCGTAGCCCGACAGCGACTGGCCAAAATAGCGTCCGCTCGCATCGTTGAGCGCATGCGGCCCCACCTTGGCAGGCACCTGGGGGTTGCGCAGCTCGGGAGCAGGCTGCAGCAGCCCTTTGCGCGCCAGCAGCACAAAGGCTTCGATGGACGAGGCCCAGACAATGTCCGGCCGCTTGCCCGCTGGGCGCTGCTCCACCTCGCGCAACAGCTCTGCGGTGCTCTTGGCCACGATCTCCAGGCGAATGCCCGGATGCTGGCGTTCGAACGCCACGCGGTAGGCCCGCATCATTTCCTGCGACAGCGAGGTCACCACCGTCACCGTCCCGGCCTGTGCCAGTGCCGGCGGCCAGCCGCTGCACAGGCACAGAAAAAGGGCCGCAGCCCATCGAAAACTGGCAAGCTTGACTGGTCGCTCCACTCCGGTCCCCCCATGTCACGCAGTGCGTCACGCGCCGGACAGTCCCGCCCACCCGTGCCGCATCGGTTGCTATAGGATTTGCTGCAGCTACTGTAGTGCGCGCAACTGCCGGCGCGTGCACCGTTCACCCCTTCCGCGGGCATTTATCTGACAGCCGTACCGCCTTTGCACTGACATCCCGACATGTACCAGCCCCAACGCGCCGCCACCAGCCAGCACCTTCCGGTGCGCACCCTCTCCTACCATGTACGCACCTGGGGCCAGCCCCAGCCCGACAGTGTCCCCCTGGTGCTGGTGCATGGCTGGATGGATGTCTCCGCCTCCTGGCAGTTTGTAGTGGATGCCTTCAGCCAGGCGTTTGCACAGGGGCGGCAGATCATCGCCCCGGACTGGCGTGGCTTCGGGCTCAGCCCCATGCCCGCGCCCTGCGACAACTACCACTACGCCGACTACCTGGGCGATCTGGACGCACTGCTGCGCCACTGCGTGCCGGGAGATGGAGCCATCGATCTGGTGGGCCACAGCATGGGCGGGAATGTGGCCATGTTCTACGCGGGCGCCCGTCCGGCGCGCATTCGCCGCCTGGTGAACCTGGAAGGCTTTGGCATGCCCGCCAGCCGCCCCACCCAGGCCCCCAAGCGCACGGCCCAGTGGCTGGACGAGCTGCAGCAGTTGGAGAGCGGCGCTATCGCCCTCAAAACCTATGCCAGCGTGGACGACGTGGCACAGCGCCTGCGCAAGACCAACCCGCGCCTGCCGGCCGACAAGGCCCTGTGGCTGGCCCGGCACTGGTCGGCCCCGCAGGCCGATGGCCGCTGGGCCATCCTGGGCGACGCCGCACACAAGATCGTCAACCCCCAGCTGTTCCGTGTGGACGAGGCCCTGGCCCACTACGCGGCCATCACCGCGCCCCTGCTGGCGGTGGAAGCCAGCGACGACAGCCTGGCCGGCTGGTGGAAAGAGCGCTACACGCTGGCCGAATACCACCAGCGCCTGCAGGCAGTGCCCGACTACCGCGTCGCGCGGGTCGAAGACGCCGGCCACATGCTGCACCACGACCAGCCCGCCGCCGTGGCGCGGCTGATTGAGGATTTCTGCACCACCGCCGATTGAAGCCTGCGACGGCCTCCTGCAGACCGCTATTTCGCCTGCAGGCCCAGCATCTCGACCACTGCTTTCTCCTTGCGCATCGATGCCTGGGCGAAGGCATGGAAATCCTGCGGACTGCGGTAGTCCGGCGCCATGTCGAAGCGCTCCAGCACCTGGACAAATGCCGGGCTCTGCATGGCCTGGTGGAAGGCATCGTGCAGTGTGCGCACAATCGCCGGATCCATGTTTCTGGGGCCGACCAGCCCCCAGGGCGACTTCTGCACGATGTCGGCACCGCTTTCCTGCAGCGTGGGCACGCCGGGAAACCGCGCCATGCGCTTGTCGCCCCACACGGCCAGCAGCCGCAGCTTGCCCGACTCCACATAGGGCACAAAGGCCGAGGTCTCGGCTGCCGACGCCACCTGCCCGGCCAGCAGCGCCTGCAGGGAGTCGGCCGAGCCCTTGTACGGTACGTGGTTCAGCACCATACCGAACTGGCGCGAGAGCTGCTCCATCGTCAGGTGGTTGGTGGTGGCAATGCCTGGCGTGCTGTAGGTCAGCTCCCCCGGGTGGGCCTTGGCGTAGGCCACATAGTCCTGCAAGGTCCGCAGCGGTGAGTTCGCCGGCACCACGATGCCGAAGGCATAGCCCGTCAGGCCGATGATGTAGGTCAAATCGGTATCCGGACTCCAGCGGATGTTCTGGGTGTACGGCAGGCGGTAGATGCCGGCCGGTGCAATCGCCAGCGTATAGCCATCGGCAGGTGCGTTGAGGATGCCCTGCACCCCCAGCACGCCGCCAGCGCCTGGCTTGTTCTCGATCACCACCGGCTGGCCCAGAATACGTGCCACCTGTTCGCCCAGCACGCGCATGGGGGCGTCGGTCGATCCACCCGGCACAAAGCCGATGGCGATCTTCAGCGGTTTGCGCGGGTAGCCTGCAGCGGCACCAGCAGCCCAGCTGCGGGCGGGCTGCAGTCCGGCCAGCGGGGCCAGCAAAGGGGTCAGCACCAGTGCAGCGGCCATGCGGCGGCGGCCCTGCCTCATGTGGGAATCGGTCATGGAATGTCTCCGGTTATGGAAGGGATGCGCTCAATGCGCGCCAGATGCGCCGCCCTGGTGTGCGGCTTGCCTGCGCAGCTCGTCTCTGCGTTGTGTGTCTCTGCATTTGGTGGGCCCCGGCCTCACGCCGCAGGGCTGCCTGCCCAGTGCTTCAGCACATGCTTGAGGATCTTGCCGGTGGGCGCAGCCGGCAGCGCAGGCACAATACGGATCTCGCTGGGCACCTTGTAGGGCGACAGCTGCGCGCGCAGCCACTGGCGCAGCTCCTGCAGGTCGGGGTCCATGCCGGCCTTGACCTCGACAAAAGCCACCACCTCTTCGTTGTCCGCCACCTCGCGCCCCACCACGGCCGACTGCACGATGGCCGCATGGCTGTTGAGCACCTGCTCGATTTCCACCGGATAGACATTGAAGCCCGAGCGGATGATCAGCTCCTTGCTGCGCCCCACCACCTCCAGCGCGCCGTCCGCCCCCTGGCGCGCCATGTCGCCGGTGTTGAACCAGCCGGCGGCATCCAGCACCTGGGCCGTGGTGACGGCGTCGCGGTAGTAACCACGCATGCGCCCCGGGCTGCGCACCCAGAGCTCGCCCACCTGCCCGGCCGCCACCGGCAGGCCGCCGGGACCACGCAGGCTGACCTCCACACCCGGAATCGGCTGGCCCACGACACAGTCCGCGCGCGGCGCGCCGCGCGTCTGGGCAATGGTGGGGCCGGTCTCTGTCAGGCCATAGCCGTTGTGCAGCGTCTGACCCAGAGCCTGCTCCACCTGGGCCTTCAGGCTGGGAGTCAGCGTTGAACCGGCCACCCCGATCAGGCGCAGTGCCGGTGCACGCAGCGTCTGCTGCTGCGAGCGGCTCCATTCCAGCAACCGGGCAAACAGCGCCGGCACGCCCACAAACAGGGTGACGTCCTGTTCCCGCAGGGCCGTTGCGGCGGCTTCCGGCGTGAAGCGTGCTTCCAGCAGCAGGCTGGCACCGGCGCACAGACTGCCCAGAAACTGGGTCGACAGCCCCACCACATGGGCCATGGGCAGCACGCCATAGACCCGATCGCGCGGGCCGATCTCGCGGATCTCGCGGATCTCGCGGGCCGACTGGGCCACGAACAGCAGGTTGGCATGCGTCAGCATCACCCCCTTGGGATGGCCCGTGGTACCCGAGGTGTAGACCAGGGCCGCCACCTGCTCGGCCGGGTCGACGCTGCAAGGCTCCGCCTGGGCCTGTGCATTCAGAGGGCCCAGACCCAGTGCCCCCACCGGCGTGTCCCAGCCCACAGCCTCCGCATGGCGGGCATGGACCACGGCTTCGGGCGAGACATGGGTCAGGTAGACCACACGTCGGGCACCGGAATGTTGCTTGAACTGCGCGATCTCCCGCTCCGACAGCCGCGCATTGACGATGCTCACCCAGGCGTCCAGCTTGCTGGCGGCCACAAACAGTGCACAGGCCGCCGCACAGTTTTCGCCCACCACCAGCAAGCGGTCGCCGGCGCGCACCCCGGCTTGCTGCAGTTGCCGGGCCAGTGCATCGCTCACCGCCCACAGCTGCTGGTAGCTCAGGCGGTGCTGCGCATCCTGCACCGCCAGGTGGCCAGGCTGGCGCTGCACCCAGGGGGCAATCGCTTCATGGATGCGGCGTGGCGCGGAAGAAAGGGGCGATGCCGTCAAACGGGCATCCACGGTGTCTGCGTGCATGGTGTCTCCTGTCATGGTGTGGGCCACAGCGGCCCGCCATGGCTGCTGCGCTGGAAAAAGTGTAGAAGCCCCCTTTACCCGGCACCCGCTTTTCCCAAACCGCCATGCGGAACAACGCCTCCAGAAAGACACCCTTGCCATTTGGCTGCCGCTGCGCTAGTTACGCAGGCACTACCCTGCGCTGCAGACCCGTTCATGGGACACCAGACCGCATGCCCTGCATGCAACTGCAAAACCGCTGTGCGGAACTTGATCTGCGCCACCGGTGGTTGCAAACGGTCCGCGCCCTCCACAATCAGCCCCAGCGGCAAGGATGGCGGCACATGCATGCCCCACCGGCTGCACTGCATCTGCACACACAGGAGACAAGCCATGAGTGACAAGAAAGCCATCCTCGTGATTGGCGCCGGAGACGCCACGGGTGGCGCAATAGCCAAGCGTTTTGCCCGTGAGGGCTATATCGCCTGCGTCACCCGCCGCAGCGCCGACAAGCTGGAGCCGCTGGTCCAGGAGATCCGCGCCGCAGGCGGCCAAGCCCACGGCTTTGGCAGCGATGCGCGCAAGGAGGACGAGATGGCCAGCCTGATCGAGCACATCGAAAGCCAGATCGCCCCCATCGAAGTGGCGGTGTTCAACATCGGCGCCAATGTGCGCTTTGGCATCACCGAGACCACGGCACGCGTCTATTTCAAGGTCTGGGAAATGGCCTGCTTTGCCGGCTTTCTGATGGGGCGCGAGACCGCCAAGCGCATGCTGCCGCGCGGACGGGGCACGATTCTGTTCACCGGCGCCACCGCCAGCCTGCGCGGGCGCGACGGCTTTGCCGCCTTCGCCGGCGCCAAGCACGGCCTGCGCGCCCTGGCGCAGAGCATGGCGCGCGAGCTGTGGCCCCAGGGCATCCATGTGGCCCACCCCATCATCGATGGCGCCATCGACACCGACTTCATCCGCAGCAACTTCCCCGAGCGCTATGCGCTCAAGGAGCAGGACGGCATCGTCAGCCCCGAAGCCATTGCCGACGCCTACTGGGCCATCCACCAGCAGCCGCGCAATGCCTGGACGCACGAGACCGAGCTGCGCCCCTGGCTGGAAAGCTGGTAAGCCGCCACCCACCACCGCCTGCCACCCCATCCCTCAGACCAGAGCCTGCACCATGCACCAGCCAACCGTGGAATTCCTGTTTGACTTTGGCAGCCCCAATGCCTACTTCTGCCACCAGGTGCTGCCCGCCATCGCCGCGCGCACCGGCCAGCCCGTGACCTATGTGCCCATTCTTCTGGGCGGCATCTTCAAACTGGCCAACAACCGCTCGCCCATGGAGGCGTTTGCCGACATTCCCACCAAGCGCGCCTACGACCAGTTGGAAATCCAGCGCTTCATCCGCAAGCACGACCTGCACCGCTACCAGCGCAATCCGCATTTCCCGGTCAACACGCTGATGATGATGCGCGGCGCCATCGCTGCCCAGCAGATGGGCTGCCTGGCACCCTATGTGGACGCCATGTTTGCCGCCATGTGGGAACGCGCTCTGAACATGGCCGAGCCCGAACTGTTCCAGAGCGTGCTGCAGCAGGCCGGTCTCGACGCAGCGGCCATCACCGCCGCCATTGCCACACCCGAAGTCAAGAACCAGTTGCTGGCCAACACCCAGCAGGCCTATGAACGCGGCTGTTTTGGCAGCCCCACCTTCTTTGTCGGTGGCGAGATGTTCTTCGGCAAGGACCGCCTGCGCGAGGTGGAAGAAGAAATCCTGGCCCAGCGTACCGGCAGCTGACGCCTTGCTCCACCCGCGGCACCCACCGCTGCCCCGGCCCCGCCGGGGCGCATCTGCAACCCCCTTTCCACGCCCTCACACACCATGAAGACACGCATCACCGAACTGTTCAACATCCGCCACCCCATCATCCAGGGCGGCATGCACTATGTAGGCTTGGCGCCGCTGGCGGCAGCCGTCTCCAACGCCGGCGGTCTGGGCATGATCACCGCCCTCACGCTGGGCACGCCCGAGAAGCTGGCCCAGGAAATCGCCAAGACCCGGGGCATGACGGACCAGCCGTTCGGCGTCAACCTCACCTTCCTGCCCTCGTTCACCCAGCCTCCGTACGAGGAATACATCGCCGCCATCCGCGACGGCGGCATCAAAGTGGTGGAAACCGCCGGCCGCAGCCCCGAGGCCTATATGCCCGCCCTGAAAGCTGCCGGCATCAAGGTGATCCACAAATGCACCGCCGTGCGCCATGCACTAAAGGCCGAGCGCATCGGCTGCGACGCCGTCAGCGTGGACGGCTTTGAATGCGGCGGCCACCCCGGCGAGGACGATGTGCCCAATATGATTCTGCTGCCCGCAGCCGCCCGTGCGCTGAAGATCCCGTTTGTGGCCTCCGGCGGCATGGCCGACGGCCGCAGCCTGGTGGCGGCGCTCGCGCTGGGCGCCGATGGCATGAACATGGGCACCCGCTTTCTGTGCACCCAGGAAGCCCCGGTCCACCAGAACGTGAAGAACGCCATCGTCGCCGCCAGCGAACTGGACACCCGCCTGGTCATGCGCCCGCTGCGCAACACCGAACGCGTGCTGAACAACCCCGGTGTGCAGAAACTGCTGGAGATCGAAGCCGCCAAGGGCGCCAGCACCACCATCGAGGACATTCGCGAGCTGGTGGGTGGCATCTACCCCAAGGCCATGGTGCAGGGCGATGTCGATGCCGGCGCCTGGAGCTGCGGCATGGTGGCCGGTCTGATCCACGACATCCCCAGCGTGGCCGAGCTGATCGAGCGCATCATGCGCGAAGCCACCGACGAGCTGATCAACGGCCGCCTGCGTGCCATGGTGGACGCCGGCACATCCGCCTGAAAATCGCGGCGGCTGCCCCGCTTGCCCACCCATGTCCCCACCCGCAAAGTTCGGCCAGGGACATGGTATTTCCTCTTCCATCCTGGCCCATGCACACCCCCACGCCCGCCCGCGACATCGGAAAACTGCCGATGCCCATTGACGACCACAAGGAAGACCGCCAGTTCGTCACCGCGCTGGCGCGGGGGCTACAGGTGCTCAAATGCTTCACCTCGGGCGAGGAACACCTGGGCAACCAGGAAATCGCCCAGCGTTGCCGCCTGCCCAAGTCCACCGTCACCCGGCTGACGCACACGCTGACGCTGCTGGACTTTCTGCACCACGACGGCGTGCAAAACCGCTACCGGCTGGGCATGGCCACGCTGTCCCTGGGCGGCACCACACTCCTGCGGCTGGACGCGCGCGAAATCAGCCGTCCCATCATGCAGGAGCTGGCCAACCAGACCGGCTGCCTGATCGCCCTGGGCATGCGCGAAGGCATGTCCATGCTCTATCTGGAGACGGCGCGCAGCGACGCCTCGGTCATCACCATCCGGCTGAACCTGGGCTCGCGCATTCCGCTGCACACCACCGCCATGGGCCGCGCCTACCTGGCCGGTTCGCGCCCAGCAGCCCGCAGATCGGTGATGGAACGGGTCAAAAACCTCAACCCCGAAGGCTATGCCGAGATCGAGCGCGCCATCACCCGCGCCGGCGAGGAGTACGAAGCCACCGACTGCTGCACCTCGTATTCGGAATGGCGGGGCGAAGTCGGCGCCATCGCCACCCCGCTGCGCGTGGGCAAGGGCATGCCCATGATGGTGCTCAGCGCCTCGGGCGACATCCGCACCATGACGCCGCAGTTTGTCGAGCACACCGTGCGCCCGCTGCTGCTGCGCAGCGCCTGGGCGATTGAACAGCATTTCCAGCCCGGCAACTGACGCACGGCCTGCCTCCCTACCCGTACCCAGGCCAGCATCAGGAACCAGGCGGCCCGGCCAGCGGCACCCGGGGGCATCCGTCCATGGCACCAGTGAAGCACCACGCAGACACAGGCACGCCCGCTCCAACCTGTGCCAGCCCGCCGTGCACATGCGCAAGCAGCGGTAACCGCTATTGAATTTCACAAATTTCTGAAATCTCCGGTACACGCCAGCACGACATGGACTTTATTTCCCATGAAAATGGACTTTTTTTCTCACGACAATAAAGGCCTGCATGGTCCCATGCCCAGGCCTGTTTTCATGCGAGGTTCGATATGACTCATCAAGCGCAGGCGCAGCCGGTGGCGGCGCGTGTCTGGCTCTGGATACTGGGAGCGGTGCTGGCCGTGGCCGGCCTGGCGTTCCTGGTTGGCGGCGCCAAGCTCATCAGTCTGGGAGGCAGCTGGTACTTTGCGTTGGCGGGTATCGGCCTGCTGGCATCCGGCGTGCAGACCCTTCGCCGCCACCGCAGCGGTGCATGGCTGTACCTGCTGACCTTTGCCGGGACCGTGGTCTGGGCACTGTGCGAAGTGGGCCTGGATTACTGGAGCCTGATCTCCCGCCTGCTGGCGCTGACCTTTGGCGCCGTGGTGGTGCTGGCCAGCATGCCGCTGCTGCGCCAGGCCGGTGCGCCTGCCGCCAACCGTGCCAAAGCCCCTCTGGCCACAGCCGGCGTGCTGCTGATCGCGAGTCTGGCGGCCTTTGCCTCCATGTTCCAGATCCATCCCGAGGTCAGCCCCCAGGCCGCGGCAGCCACGCGCAAGCCCGTGGATGCCGCCAGCGAGCAAAAGGACTGGAACCACTATGGCAATAGCAGCAACAACGACCGCTTTGCCGCGCTGGACCAGATCAATGTGGACAACGTGAACCAGCTGCAGGTGGCCTGGACCTTCCACACCGGTGATGTGCCCAAATCCACCGGCGCAGGCGCTGAAGACCAGCTGACGCCGCTGCAGGTGGGCGACAAGGTGTTCCTCTGCACGCCCAGCAACAATGTGATCGCCCTCGATGCCGACTCCGGTCAGCAGCTGTGGCGCCATGACACCAACTCCCATGTGGGTGGCGTGTGGGAACGCTGCCGCGGCCTCGCCTATTTCGATGCCGAAGCCCCCCTGGCCCAGCCCAGCGTGCCGGGCTCGACACCGGTGCAGGCAGTGGCGCTGCCCGCCGCCGGCAGCTGCAAGCGCCGCATTCTGATGAACACCATCGACGCGCGCCTGTTTGCCCTGAACGCCGACACCGGGGCGCTGTGCGATGACTTTGGCACCCATGGCGTGGTCGATCTCAAGCAGGGCCTGGGCAGCATTGCCAATCCTGCGTACTACACCCTGACCTCGGCCCCCACCGTGGCCGGCACCACCATCGTCATCGGCGGCCGTGTGGCCGACAATGTGCAGGTGGACATGCCCGGCGGCGTGATCCGCGGCTTCGATGTGGTGACCGGTGCACAGCGCTGGGCGTTTGACGCAGGCTCGGCCACGCCGAACGCGCTGCTCAGCCCCGGCCAGACCTATACCCGCTCCTCCGCCAATGTGTGGGCGGGCACCACCTACGACCCCAGCTCCAACACCGTGTACCTGCCCATGGGCTCGCCCTCGGTCGATCTGTATGGCGCCACCCGTTCGGCAGCGGACCTGAAATACGGCGCATCCGTTCTGGCGCTGGACGCCGCGACCGGCAAGGAAAAATGGGTCTATCAGACCGTGCACAACGATCTGTGGGACTTTGACATTCCCATGGCCCCCACGCTGATCGACTTCCCCCACCCGGACGGCGCCACAACGCCCGCACTGGTGGTAGGCACCAAGGCCGGCCAGATCTTTGTGCTGGACCGCCAGACCGGCCAGCCCCTGACCAAGGTGGAAAACGTGGCCGTCAAGCCCGGCAGCATCCCGGGCGAAAAATATGCCCCCACCCAGCCGCTGTCCGTCGGCATGCCGCAGATCGGCACGCAGACACTGACCGAAGCCGACATGTGGGGCGCCACGCCACTGGACCAGCTGATGTGCCGCATCAAGTTCAAGTCCATGCGCTATGACGGCCTGTTCACCGTGCCGGATACCGATGTCTCGCTGAGCTTCCCCGGCTCGCTGGGCGGCATGAACTGGGGCGGTCTGTCGGCCGACCCGGCCAACCAGTTGCTGTTTGTGAACGACATGCGCCTGGGCCTGTGGGTGCAGATGGTGCCGCAGAAGAAGGATGCCGCGCTGTCCGACGGCGGCGAGTCCCCCAACACCGGTATGGGCCAGGTGCCGCTGGGCGGCACGCCCTACGCAGTGATGAAGGACCGCTTCATGTCGCCGCTGGGCATTCCCTGCCAGAAGCCGCCATTCGGCACGCTGACCGCCATCGACATGAAGACCCAGCAAGTGGCCTGGCAAGTGCCTGTGGGCACGGTGCAGGACACCGGCCCGATGGGCATCAAGATGCGCCTGCCGCTGCCCGTGGGCCTGCCCACACTGGGCGGCACCCTGGCCACACAGGGCGGCCTGGTGTTCTTTGCCGGTACGCAGGACTATTACCTGCGCGCCTGGGACACGGCCACCGGCAAGGAAATCTGGAAGAGCCGCCTGCCCGTGGGCAGCCAGGGCGGCCCCATGAGCTACAAGTCGCCCAAGACCGGCAAGCAGTATGTGGTGATCTCGGCCGGCGGCGCCCGCCAGTCGCCCGACCGCGGCGACTATGTGATCGCCTACGCCCTGCCGGACGGCACCGCCAGGTAAGCCCCCGCCCTGCGCGCACTTTCTGTTCCACGGAATGCGCGCAGCGCCAGCACCCCGACGCCATGGTCTGCACAGGCCATGGCTTTTTTTGTCTCTGGCGCCAGCCGCCGCTGCGCGTGCTACGCTGGCAGGCTTTAGTGGACGACAGCTTGCAAAGAGAGATGGTGGTGAACGCGCAGCACAACAGTGACAAGGCTTCCGGCATGGCGCCGGCCACACCCCACACTGCACCCGGCCATACCAGTGACCTCGGCGACACCGGCCGCCCGCCCCCCGATACAGCAGCAGACTCCGCCGCCGACATGCGCCGGGCCCTGCTGGAAGCGGGCCGCACCGAATTTGCCAACTACGGTTTTGACGGCGCCCGGCTGGAACGCATCGTGGCCAAGGTCGGCTGCGCCAAGCGCATGCTGTACTACTACTTTGGCAACAAAAAGGATGTGTACCTAGCCGTCATCGCCCAGTGCTACAGCGATATCCGGGCCTCGGAAGAAAAGCTCCACCTCGACGCCCTGCCGCCGTTGCAGGCCCTGCACGCCCTGGCGCAGAAAAGCTTCGAGTACCACGAACAAAACCAGGAATTCACCCGCCTGGTACTGCAGGAGAACTTTCAGGGCGCCCAACTGCTGGGCCAGGTCTCCAACACCGAACTGCTGCGCAAGGCCGCGCTGGAGCCGGTGGAGCGCATCCTGCAGCGCGGCGTGGCGCAAGGCGTGTTCCGCGCCGATGTGACGGCGGTCGACGTCCACTACCTGATTTCAGCCCTGTCGAGCTTTCGCGTGGACCACGCCGCCACCTGGAACAGCCTGCTGCAGGTGGATCTGCTGGGCGACACACTGCGCACACGCCACCTGCAACTGTTGCTCGACCAGCTCAGCCGTCTTGTGCGCCAGCCCTGAACGCGGCGCCGGCCTCACACCGCCCGATGCCTCCATACCGCGGCTTGTGCTTGCGCACGCGGCATTTGCGCTACATTGGGCATCCATTTTTCCCATCCGGCGCGCCCCGCGCGCTCCTGTTTTTGCAGGCCCTGCAGCCATGCTGCCGGCGCCCTACCACGGACACTCCCCTGCCATGTGGCCTTTTGATCTGCTGCGCAAGCTCTCCCGCGGCCCCGATGTGGGCGAAACCTTCCGCCACTTCATCGGTTGTTACCTGTTCGGCTTCGAGGCCGAAGGCGAGCAGCAGCCCACCTACATCGCCCTGCCTTCCAACCTGAAATGGCTGGAACGCGAAGTCCGCCAGTACCTGCAGGAATTTGTGGACGAACACCCCCATGCCGGCGAAGTGCCCGCCATCCAGGCCACGCTGGCCGATCTGCCCCAGCGTCTGGCCGCCCATGTGGCCGGCGGCATGGGCGAGCCCTTTCTGGCACTGCCCGGCGTGAACCTGTTCATCCGCAAAGGCATGCGCGAGCGGCGCAAGGAAAACGGCAAGTACGCTGAGTAAGCCGCCCCGGCGTGGCCGCTACACCCCGATCAACCCCGGGTTCACGGCCCCAACAGGCCACGCGTATGCCTATGCCGGGCCGGCCAACGGCATGACTTCCCTGCCGCACACAGCCTGCAGTGGCGCAGCGAATTGCTCGGAGGAAGCGGTCCGCACGCCCATCTCGCGCTACGCTTGCAGCTTGCATCGCATTTGCCTGCGTGCTGCCCGCGGGCGCGTACCATAGTTGCCGCCTGCCTTTTCCCGACTTTGTGCTGCATGCCGCCAGGCCTGCCTCCCCACTGCCATGACCGATCTCCTGACGCCCCCGGCTGCACCCACCCCGGCCTCCGCCAACCTGGCAGGAGCCCGTGTTCAGGTGCCGCCCTCGCTGGGCGCCATGCTGCAGGAGTTGCCGGCCCTGCTGCAATCGACCGATCCCCTGGCGCCGTCCCAGGCCGCCCAGTTGCTACACCAGACCGCCCGCGCACTGGACGTGGTGCAGCAACCCGGTTTGGCCCGGCTGCTGCAGGCCATGGAAACCGCGCTGCGCCAGCCCGTCGCACCGACCGGCACGGCGCCAGGCAGCCCGCTCCCCCGCGATGTGCTGCTGCTGGCCGCCAAGGACGCCCAGGCCCACCTGCAGACTCTGCAGGTGGGCCGCAACGCGCAGGTGACCCACCTTTTCCCGGCCTACCGCGCCGTCTGCAAGCTTGGCGGCAAGGACAGCGCCCACCCGGCCGACCTGTGGGAGCTGCGCTGGCAACTGGCTCCCATTCCCGCGCCGCTGCCCGCCGCGCTGCAGGTACCGCCCCACAGGGTGACCCCATCCACCCGCGCCCTGCTGGACCAGCAGGTGCTGGCCGTGGTCAAGAACGCTGACGCCCCTGCCGCTGCCCGCCTGCGCGACCTATGCCTGGGCCTGGCCCAGACCTGCACGGCACCGGCCGATACCGCCTTCTGGCAGGCAGCCGCCGGCTGTTTTGATGCCACGGCCCATGGCCTGCTGGAGCAGGACCTCTACACCAAGCGCCTGGCCTCGCGCGTGCTGATGCACTACGCCAGCGTGGCCAAGGCCGGCGACACCGCCGTCGCCCCGCCGCCCGACACCCTGGTGCGCGATCTGCTGTATTACTGCGCCCAGGCCGCCGACACCGCCGCCATGGTGATGGATGGACTGCCGCCCGTGCTGCAGGCCATCTGCCACAGCTGCCAGTTGCTGCCCGCAGACGCACCGGCACGGGTCACACCGGCAGCCACGCAGCCCGGTGACACCACCTTGACCCTGGACCTGGGCCGCGGAGCCGAAGCCCTGGCAGTGCCCGCCGCAGTGGCTGCGCCACTGCGCGATCCACTGGCAGTGCACCGCACCACCGCTCCTGCAGCCGACCCATCCGCCACGCCAGACGATGCAGGCCTGAACCTTTCGCACCTGGTGTTCGGCGACGAGCCCGAAGCGCCCGAGGCGCCGGCCGAAATCGCTGAACTGTCCGTCCAGCCCGCCGCGCTGGAAGCGATGCCACAGCTGGTGGCGGAAGCCGCAGGGGAGATATCCACCGCCACCACGGTCCCGGCAGCCACCAGCGCAGCGGAAGATGCCATTTTCCCCGCCTCTACGGCAGATGTTGTGGATGCGGTAGAGGCTGCGGCAATACAGGAAGGTGTAGCCGCGCTGGAAGACACAGAGGCTCCTGCGGCGCCAGCATCTGCTGCAGCGCCTGAAGCGGTAGGACAGAGCGAGATTACCGCCGTGGCGGCCGTGTCTGCAGGCGACACGCCAGATGCAGCACAGCCATTCCCCGAGCCGGTTCTGCTCGCCGCGGCCACCACACCGCAACCCACCGGCATGCCGGAAAGCGTTGTGGATGCGGCCCTTGCCGAGCAGGACCACACCACATCCGATGCCCTTGCAGACAGCGCAGCGACCACCACGACAGCCGAAGCCGCCAGCGGCGAGCACGGCGCACCAGCCTCCGACACCGACACCGACACCGACACCGACACCGACGTTCCCGTAGGGGAAGCACCTCAGGACCGCTCCGAACCGCAGACGGACAGTGCGCCGGCAGAACGCCCGGTAGACGATGGGCACACAGTGCCCTCCGCTGCACCGGCAACCACAGCCGACACCGCAGATGCCGCAGATGCCGTCGATACCGGCGCCGATGTGCCATCACCGCAGGACACCGCAGCACAAGCCGCCATGCCCATGGACGAGCGCACCGCTCTGGCCACACGCCTGGCCGCGGCCGCCGTGCCCGAGCTGCAACCCGGTGCCGCCCTGCTGCAAGGTGCGGCCGGCCACCCCCGGGCAGAGCCCAACCAGGGCTTTTTGACCGAAGCCGATGGCTTCAGCCAGCAACTGCAGACAGAGATCGCCGCTTGGGCGGCGGAAAGCGACACCCCCCTGCCCGCCACGGCCGCAGAGCAGGCGCGCGCACTGACACGCAGCGCCTGGGGCGCCGGCTGCACCGAGATTTCGCTGCTCACCCACACCCTGCAGATGGTACTGGAGCGCCTGCGCCGCAATGCCACAGCGCCTCAGCGCCAGGCCTGCGTCCATGCCGCCGATGAAGTGCTGCGCCTGTTGCACCAGTTTGCCGCCGGCTTCATGCGCCGCCCCCACCCCCAGGTGCTGGAGGCCTTGAACCACATCCTGGCAGACACGGTATCCGCCCCACCAGCGCCGGACAGCGAAGCGCCTGCGGCCCCCGACGAAGCCGGCACCGACGGTGCACCATCCGACCGCCACACCACTTTCATCGATGGCACGACCGCCCACCAGGCCATCGGGCACGAAGAGGCTCCTGCCGCCGTGCCAGCTCCGGTCCTGCCCAGCGTGGACCAGCTCGAGCCCGTGCGCTTTGCGGTATTCGAGGAAGAGGTGCTTGCCGTCTGGCCAGCGCTGCAGACCGCGCTGCACCAGTGGATGGAGCGACCTGCCGAGCAAGGCACGCCCCGCCAGACCCTGCTGCGCAGTCTGCACACCCTGAAGGGCAGCGCCCGCCTGGCCGGTGCCGCCGCCTGGGCCAGCCAGGTGCATGCCCTGGAGGACCTGGCCCTGCTGGCACAGCCCAACGACGGCCCGCTGGGGCCCCGTGCCCTGCAGCAACCGCTGGAAGTGCTGCGTATCGCCTTCATCGCCCTGCAGCAGGAGCTGGCTGCGCGCCACCCCGAGCGTTCGCTGCAGCACTGGGGCGCCAGCCCCATCGACACCGTGGGCCGCCACGCCCAGGCGCTGTGGGGCACCCACGAGCAAACCCAGCAGTCCCTGGCCGACAACCACCAGATGCTGGCCGAGATGGAAAGCTGCCTGCAGCGCCTGCGCGCCCAGCTCAAGGACTGCGCCGCCTGGGCCGACACCCTGGTGCTGCACGGCGATATGGACCTGTCCTATGAATGGCATGAAGAGCTGCACGACCTGATCCGCGGCCTCAGCGACGGTGCGGACGACATCGGCACCGTGCAGCGCCAGCTGCAGCACGGCCTGGCGACGGCGGACACCGCCCTCACCACCCAGGGCGGCCACCTGCGTGCGCTGCAGCACACGCTGCTGTATGCGCGCCTGACCCCGCTGGCCCAGCTGCACGAACGCCTGCTGGCCACCGTGCAATTGGCCGCCAGCGACACCGGCAAGCCCACCCAGCTGCTGCTGGAAGGCGGCGACCAGTTGCTGGAGCGCAGTGTGGCCGACCAGCTGGCACCGGCACTGGAACATTTGCTGCGCAACTGCGTGGACCATGGCATCGAGCCCGCGGCCCAGCGCCAGGCGAGCGGCAAGCCCGAAGCCGGCCAGATCACGGTGCGCCTGCACACCCAGGGCCCGGTCCAGACCTTGACCGTGCAGGATGACGGTGCCGGCCTGCAGGTGGAGCGCGTCCAGACCAAGGCCATCGCCCTGGGCCTGCTGCAGCCGGGTGAGACCGTGGACGCCCGGCGCGCAGCCGAGCTCATCCTGCATCCGGGCCTGAGCACCGCCGCCCAGATCACTGAACTCTCCGGCCGCGGCATTGGCATGGACGCCGTGCAGGCCGGCGTGCAGCAGCTCGGCGGGCAGTTGCGCATCGACAGCCAGCCCGGACAGGGCTGCACCTTCACCATCACCCTGCCCGCGCCGCCGCAGGTGGAGCAGGTCGTGGCCCTGCGGGCAGGCAGCTGGAGCATTGCCCTGCCAGCCCGCAGCATCGAAACCGTGCGCCACATCCCCGCCGCACAGATGGACGAGGCCGTCGCCCAGGGAATGCTTCCCGACGATGTGACCGGCCCCATGCCCCTGTACTGGGCCGGTGCCGTGTGGCAGCAATCCGCTCGCAGCAGTGCCCCGCCGGTGGACGGCCAGTCCATTGCCCTGGTGGTGCGCAGCGACACCTCCCGCTGGGCGCTGCAGGTGGATGAAGTCCTGGGCACACAGGAAGTGGCGCTGCAGCCCCCCGCCGATGTGGCCGTGCCCCTGCCCGGCCTGCTGGGCACCGCTGCCCAGCCCAGCGGCCAGGTGCTGCAGGTATACGACCCTTATGCGGCCC
Source organism: Comamonas sp. UBA7528 (assembly GCF_002479375.1). NCBI lineage: Bacteria > Pseudomonadati > Pseudomonadota > Betaproteobacteria > Burkholderiales > Comamonadaceae > Comamonas > Comamonas sp. UBA7528. The sequence goes on along the minus strand of NZ_DLMU01000004.1, from coordinate 134,010 downwards.
TGGCAGCACACGAGGCGCGCCGCCTGCTGCAATCGGCCCAGCCAGTGGCCGCCAGCGGCGATGCCAGCGCCCCGGAAGCCCCACAGCCCCTGGTGCTGATCGCCGACGACTCCATGAGCGTGCGCCGCCTGGCCCAGCATCTGCTGCAGACCCAGGGCTACCGCGTGGCCACCGCCGCCGATGGCCTGCTGGCCTGGCAACTGCTGGAAGACGGCGAGCTGCCGGCCCTGCTGCTGGCCGACATCGAAATGCCCGAGATGGACGGCCTGGAACTGCTGCGCCGCGTGCGCGCCGACACCCGCTGCAAGCAACTGCCGGTGGTGATGCTCACCGCCCACGAAGCCGGCCCGGTGAGCCAGAAAGCCATCGACGCCGGGGCCCAGGCCTTCCTGACCAAGCCCTACGCACCGAACGAGCTGCTGGCCTTGGTACGGCGTTGTGCCCGGGTGCCCGAAAGCGACCTGCAGCCGTAAGCCGCTGCCGCGCGGCACCTGCACCTGCACCTGCACCTGCACCTGCACCTGCACCTGCACCTGCACCTGCACCTGCACCTGCACCTGCACCTGCACCTGCACACGGTGCAGCGTGCGCTGATCGCGCCCCACCCTGGCCCCATCCGACTCGCATGCACGGGCGCCAACTGGTGGTGCACCCTGGGTGCACGGAACTGCAGCAGGTGCAGGGGCGATCCGACGGCCCTCTCGCAGGACCCGCGCAGCAATCGCCACTGCGACTTCCAGCGCCACTGTGTCGTGCTGGCCGCACTGGCCCCTGCAGCCCTGGGCAGATCCACCCAGGCCCTCGGAGGCCCTGCAATAACCCGCTTCGCGCCATGGCTGCTCATGCGCCAAAGCAAAACGGACAAAATTGTCCGAAAATTCACCCCATGACTTCCTGCCCCACCAAACGCCCCGATGCCGCCACCCGCCGCGCCCAGTTGCTGGATGCCGCGGACACCGTGTTCACCCAACACGGCGTGAATGCCCCGCTGGAACTGGTGGTGGAACAGGCCGGTGTGGGCCGCGCCACGCTGTACCGCCAGTTCCCCGATCGCCACGCCATCTTGCTGGCACTGATGGAACGCTCGGCCCAGCGCCTGCATGACCAGGCCGATCGGCTGAAGGACAGACCGGACGCCTTCTTCGCCCTGCTGGAATACCTGTCGGCCCGCATTGTGGGTTCGCCCGCGCTGTCTGATTACTGGCGTACCGCCAAGCTGGACGACCCGCGCGTCAACGCCCTGCGCCAGCGTGTCTGGTCAGCGTTCGGCCCGGCACTGGAACGCGGCAAGCAAAGCGGCCTGATCCGTGCCGATATCCAGGCACAGGACATTTCGCTGCTGTCCAGCATGCTGGGGGCGGCGCTGCGCGGTAACACCGACGCCGAACGCCGCCGCCTGGCCCGCCAGGCGCTGGGCATTGTGCGCCGCGGCCTGCAGCCGGATGCCGACACCGCGGCCGACTCTGCCACGTCAACTGCCGCTTCGGTGGATTCAGCCGCTTCAGCCGTGTCTGCCGCATGACCGAAACCGTCTACCTGCGCCGCCCTCCCGACTGGGAAGAGCACGAAAAGCCGGCCCTGCCCGGCTCGCCCGCCATGCCCTGGCATGCCCCATGGGAGCGAGTCTGCTACGCCCTGGTGGCCGTGCTGGTGGGGCTGACCGGGGGCCTGGGCAATGCCTTGTTCACCGCCAACCTGCCCACCATCCAGGGGCAGATGGGGCTCACGCCCAGCGAGGCCGCCTGGCTGTCGGGCGCCTACGTCACCTTCAATGTGACCGCCAACATGCTGGTCTACAAATTCCGCCAGCAGTACGGCATGCGCCTGTTTGCCGAGATCGGCCTGGGCCTGTACGCCCTGCTGTGCGTGCTGCACCTGCTGCTGGGCAGCCCGCAAAGCCTGCTCTGGCTGCGCGGCGCCAGCGGCCTGGCGGCAGCGGCCTGCACCTCGCTGGGCACGCTGTACATGCTGCAGGCGCTGCCGCGCACCTATGTGCTCAAGCTGCTGGTGCTGGGCGTGGGCGTGAGCCAGCTGGCCACGCCCCTGGCCTGGATGCTGTCGCCCAGCCTGCTCAACCACGGCCAGTGGCACAACCTGTACATGCTGGAAGCCGGTCTGGCGCTGCTGTCGTTTGCCGCCGTGGTGCTGCTCAAGCTGCCGGCGGGGGTGCACATCCAGGTCTTCGGCAAGCGCGATTTTCTGAGCATGGCACTGCTAATTCCAGGCGTGGGCCTGCTGGTGGCCGTGCTGGTGCAAGGCACCACCCGCTGGTGGTTCAATGCGCCCGAGCTGGCCTGGCTGCTGTGCGGCGCCATCGTGCTGCTCTTTGCCGGCCTCTACCTGGAACACCACCGCCCCAATCCGCTGCTCTACACCCGCTGGTTCACGCAAAGCGCCACCATCCGCTTCGTGATCGGTGCCATCGTGCTGCGCTTTCTGACCACCGAGCAAAGCTATGGCGTGGTGGGCCTGATGCGCACGCTGGGCATGACGCCCGACCAGATGCAGCCACTGTTCGTGGTGATCTTCTTCGGCACGCTGCTGGGCATTGTGCTGTCGTCGGCCACCTTCGGCCTGGACAACGCTGCCAAGCAGTTGCTGGCCGCCCTGGTGCTGCTGGCGGCAGGCGCGTTTCTGGACTTTCACCGCACCAGCCTGGACCGCCCGGCCGACTTCTATCTCAGCCAGTTCCTGCTGGCCGTGGGCTCGGGCATCTTCATGGGCCCGCTGATGCTGCTGGGCGTGGTACAGGGCCTGAAAAACGGCCCCAGCCACATGTTGACGGCCATTCTGACCATTTCCATGACCCAGGCGCTGGGCGGGCTGATCGGCTCTTCGCTGCTGGGCACCTACCAGACCTACCGCGAACAATCCTACTCGGTGGACCTGGTGCAGCAGATCAACCCGGCCAATCCGCTGGTGGCGCAACGCCTGCAGCTGCAGCAGCAGGCCCTGGCCCCCACCATCACCGACCCGGCACTGCGCTCCGCCCAGGGCACGGCCCAGCTGGCCGCCACCGTACGGCGCGAGGCCAATGTGCTGGCCTACAACGATGTGTTCCATGTCGTCGCGCTGGTGGCTTTTGTCTATCTGGCCTGGTGCCTGCTGGAAATCGGCCAGGCCCGGCGCACAGCCGCGCGGGCAGCACGCCACGCCCGCAGCCTGCAGGACAGCGCCAGCGAAGTCGGCACCGACGCCGCCAATGCCACGCCGGACGATGACGGTGACGACACCGACGACGTCCCCGCACCCGCTGCAGCACCGGCCTCTGCGGCCCGGCCGCCGCCCGCCACCGCAGACGCCCGCTGATGCCTGCGGCGCCTTGCGCCGGCCCCCTTTTGCTCCCCATAACCGAACCCAACAACATGAGCACCGCCCCCACTTCCGCACCGACCTCTGCCCCCACGCCGCCCGCAGCCCCTGCTGCCGCGGCCCCGGGCCCGTCCCCCACTCCCAAGAAGGAGCGCCCCACACTGCGCAGCGCGCTGATGGCCGTGGTGATCGGCGTGCTCGGCATCACGCTGGTGCTGCGCGCCTGGAATGTGGGCCCGTTCCAGACGGCCGACATCTCCACCGACAACGCCTATGTGCGCGGCCAGGTCACGGTGCTGGCGCCCCAGGTCAACGGCTATGTGACGGAAGTACTGGTCAAGGACTACGAACGCGTCACCGCCGGCCAGCAACTGGTGAAGATCGACACCCGCAGCTATGAAGCCGCGCTGGCCCAGGCCCAGGCCCAGCTGGCCAATGCCAAGGCGCAGCTGGCGAATTCGGCCCAAACCCAGTCGCAGAACCACGCCGGACTGGGGGCCAAGCAAGCCACCCTGTCGGCCGCCCAGGCTGAATCCGAACGTGCCCAGGCCGAACTGCGCCGCGTGGAAGACCTGGCCAGCCGCGGTTCGGTGTCGCTGAACGAGCGCGACAAGGTGCGCGCCACCGCCCGCCTGGCCGCCAGCAATGTGGACAAGGCCCGGGCCGACATCGCCATCGGCAACGAAGCCATCAAGGCCACCACCGTGAACCGCGATGCCCTGCAAGCCGCCGTGCAGATGGCCGAAGCCCAGGTGCAGCAGGCCCGCATCAACTTGGACAACACCACGGTGCACGCCCCCAGTGACGGACAGGTGAGCGAAGTGACGGTGCGCAAGGGCCAGTATGTGGCCGCCGGCAGCCAACTGCTGTATGTGGTGCCGCCCCAGCTGTGGGTGGTGGCCAATTTCAAGGAAACCCAGACGGCCCATGTGCGCATCGGCCAGCCCGCCCGCTTCACCGTGGACGGCCTGGAAGGTGCACAGCTGACCGGCACCGTGCTGGAGATCGCGCCCGCCACCGGCTCCGAGTTCTCCGTGCTCAAGGCCGACAACGCCACCGGCAACTTCACCAAGGTGGTACAGCGCCTGCCGGTCAAGATCGCCATCGATGCCGGCCAGCCCGACGCGGCGCGCCTGCGCCCCGGCATGTCGGTGATCGCCCATGTGGATACCGCTGCCGCGCCCAAGGCCTCGGCGGCCCCCACCGCAGAGGGTCAGCAGCCATGATGCGCCGCCCCTCTACATCCAGAGCCACGCTGGCGGCGGTGCTGGCCGCAGCCCTGCTGTCCGCCTGCGCCCCGCTGCCTCCCGCCGCCCCCGACGACGCCCGGCCGCAACTGCCTGCGCAGTGGAGCACACCGTCCGAAGCCAGCACCGCCCCCATCACGGCCCAGTGGTGGCAGCAACTGGGCGATACCCAGCTCAATGCCCTGGTACAGCAGGCGCTGGCGAACAACACCGATGTGCTGACCGCCGCGGCCCGCGTGCAGGAAGCCCAGGCCAACCTGGCCGCCACCGACGCCGCGCGCAGCCCGCAGCTCAATGCCACGTTGGGTGCCCAGGCCGGCCGCAGCCTGACCGTGCTGGGCCCCAGCCAGTCCCGCAACGTGCAACCCGGCCTGCAAGCCAGCTGGGAACTGGACCTGTGGGGTCGCCTGTCCCAGCAGAGCCAGGCCGCGGCTGCCCGGCTGCAGGCCAGCCAGGCCGACCGCGCGGCGGTGCAGCTGACGGTGGCTGCCACCACGGTGCAGACCTATGTGGGCCTGCGTGCGCTGCAGCAGCAACTGGCCATCAGCCAGGCCACCGTCGTCTCACGGGAGAAAGCACTGCTGCTGGCCCAGGACCAGCAGCGTGTGGGCTATATCTCGCAGCTGCAGGTCACCCAGGCCCAGGCCGAGCATGAAAGCGTGCAGCAGCAGGTGCAGCAGCTGCAATCGCAGGTCGACAAACAGCTGGTCACGCTGAATCTGCTGCTCGGCCAGGCCGGCGGCAACACCGCGCTGGCCGCAGCCCCCACGCAGCGCCTGCAGGATCTGCGACTGCCCGCCGTGCCGTCCAGCCTGCCGTCGCAGCTGCTGGAGCGCCGCCCCGACATCGCCCGTACCGCCGCACTGCTGGCCGCCAGCGACCACCAGTTGCAGGCCCAGCGCGCCGCCTTTCTGCCGCAGGTGAACCTCAGCGCCAGCGTGGGCAGCCTGCTGGTCAACTCGCTCAACTACAACCCGCTGACCGTGTGGAGCCTGGGCGGCAGCCTGCTGGCCCCGCTGTTCAACGGTGGCCGCCTGCAGGCGCAGCTGGACGCGGCAACAGCCCAGCGCGACCAAGCGGCCTACGCCTACCGCGGTGCCGTACTGGCCGCATTTGCCGATGTGGAGTCGGCGCTGACCGGCACCCAGCGCCTGGCCCAGCAGACACTGCACGCCACACAGCGCCGTGACGTGCTGCACCAGACCCTGGGCTACGCCCATGACCGCTATGAAGCCGGCTATGCCAGCTACCTGGAGGAGCTGGACGCCCAGCGCAACCTCTATGCCGCCGAGCTGGAAGTGGTGCGCCTGCACCAGGCCGAGCTGGACAACCGCGTGCAGCTGTACAAGGCCCTGGGTGGCGGCTGGCAAGCAAGTGCCGTGGGTGGCGCTGGTGGCGCTACGCCCCCTCCGGCCCCCTAGTCACCGCCACGCCGGGGCCGGACCGCCTTAGCCCACACCGCGCGCCATGCGCAGCGTCTGCACCAGCAGGCGCTCCAGCTCATCCACGGCCGCATTCCCACGCGATGCCTTGCTGCGGTAGGCCGCCACCTGCATCGGTGCCAGCGGTCCCAGGCCCTGCTCGCGCCCCAGCACCTGCAGCTGTGCAGGCGCGCTGCACTGCGTGAGGGCGGCCACGGCCAGGCCACTCTCCACCGCCGCCAGTTGCCCCGCCAGACTGGAGCTGTGGTAGACCACCTTGTAGCGCCGCCCCTGCAACGCCAGCGCATGGATGGCGCCCCGCCGCGCCAGGCTGATGTCTTCATACACGGCAATCGGCAGAGGGTCGCGCCGCCACAGCTCCAGTTGGGGAGAGCCTACCCAGACCATGGGCTCATGGAACAGCAGCCGCCCGCGCCGCGCGTGGTCACGCGAGATGAGCGCCAGATCCAGCTCCCCCCGCTCCACCCGTGGAATCAGAGCGGTGGACTGTTCGCAGTTCAGCTCAATCTCCACGCCGCTGTGCCGGGGCGCAAAACGGCGCAGCACCGGGGTCAGGTAGGTGGCCGCATAGTCATCCGGCACGCCCAGGCGCACACGGCCGCTCAGCACCGCAGGCTGCAGCGCAGCCTGGGCCTCGGCCTGCAGGTCCAGCATGCGGCGGGCATAGCCCAGCAACGTCTGTCCCTGCTCCGTCAGTTCCAGCCGACGGGCACCACGCTCCAGCAGGCGGTGGCCCACGGCGTCCTCCAGCTTCTTGAGCTGCATGCTCACCGCCGACTGGGAACGGTGCAGTTGCACCGTTGCGGCCGACAGCGAACCGGCATCCACCACGGCCACCAGACAGTGCAGCCAGTCGATTTGCAGATCCCGCAGGGCCACAGCCGCCTCCTTACATTCTTTTATCGAATAGTTACCGCCTAAATTATGCGCTTTTCGGCATCCATACCGCGCCGCACACTGCGCGGCATGTCACCACCTTCCTCCCCTTCTTCGGCCTGCAACACAGCGCTTGCGACCTCCACGCCACCCGGCGTCCACCGCGCCTCGGGGGCTGCTCCTTTTCTGTGGGGCAACGCGCTGCTGGGCAGCATCGGGCTGTTTCTGCACCAGGCCCAGGCCGGCGCACTGACCGCCAGCTGGGCGCGCAGCGCCTTCGGCCTGCTGGGGCTGACACTGTGGCTGCTGTGGCTCCGCCAGGGGACCCAGCTGCGGCTGACACGCCAAACCGCGCCCGGCGTGCTGGCGGCAGGCTCCCTGATGGTGCTGGCATGGGTCCTGTTCTTTGCTGCCATTCTCGCCACCTCCACCGGCATGGCCGTGGTGCTGTTCCATGTGCAGCCGCTGTGGCTGCTGCTGTGGAGCGCCATGCGCGGCCAGGAACGTATCAGCCACCAGCGGGTGGCGGCCGTGCTGCTGGCATTGCTGGGGCTGGTGCTGGCCACGGGCACGCTGTCGGCGCTGTGGCAAGACCAGGCCAACGCCCCCCACCCCGCTTACCTGCTGGGTGTGGCCCTGTGCCTGCTAGGCGCACTGTGCACCGCCGCCGTCACGCTGATCGCCCAGGGGCTGCAGCGGCACCAGCCGGTCAACGCCAGCACCCTGGCCTGGTGGCAATGCCTGCTGGGTACCGTGCTGCTGTGGGTCTGGCCGCTGCAGCACGGCTGGCCCGCATCGGGCGCCAGCTGGCTGTGGCTGGCCGCCCTGGGGCTGGTGCACACAGCCCTGGCCTATATGCTGATCTACGCCGGCATGGCCCGCCTGCCCACCAGCCGTGTGGCGCTGCTGCAGTACCTCTACCCTGCGGTGGCGCTGCTGATCGACGGGCTGCTGCTGGGCCAGCGCCTGGATGGCGGGCAATGGCTGGGCCTGGGCATCATCGCCTGCGCCGTGGTCTGGGCCGAACGGCAGACGGCGCGCTAGCCTTTACACCCGTCCGGAAGCCTGGTGCGGCACGCCAGCGCGCCGCCTCCAGCGGTATCCGACACACACCAGGCAGGTATCAGCTGGCGTCCGCTGGCTTGCGGCTCCCTTGGCTTGCCGCAATTCCCCTTTGTACACGGGCGTGGTAGACCGTCAACCGGCTGATTCCCAACTGGGCGGCCACCTTGGCGTCAGATGCTGTGCCCAGCAGGGCCACGGCCTCGGGTGTCCAGTCGTAGGCAGCAGTAGCAGCCGTGGCACCAGAGGCCGGGGCAATGACCAGCTCCCTGCGTTTGGCGACCACGCTGGCCTTGCTGATGCCCAGTTGCTGCGCCACGGCCGCATCCGGCTGCTGACCCAGCAGCGCCAGGGCTGTGGGCGTCCACTGGAAATGCCCCGCAGCGGGAATCCCCAGCGCATTGCGCTTGAGGTTGACCGTCTTGGCCGATGTGCCCCAGCGCTCGGCCAGCACGGCGTCTTTTTCCTGGCCCAGCAGGGCCAGCATCGCGTCAGTCCATTGCAATGCGGCTTTGCCCATGCGGTGTCTGTCCTGTGTGGAAGAATGGAAAGCAAAGGATGCGGCGCGCCACGCGCCAGCACCCTTCAGCGTTTTTTGTGCACATCCTGCCAGCGCAGCATGTCGCTGATGCGCGCGGCTTTTTCGTCGTCAAAGCCCAGGCGCTGCACGCGCTCGGGCGGGTTGGCCCAGGTGCCGAACAGCAGGTCCCAGATCGGCAGGCCGTAGTTCTGCGCATGGTGGCCATGCTGGTGGTGCACGGTGTGCATCTCCGGACGCTGCACCAGGTAACCCACCCAGCGCGGCGTGCGGATGTCCGCGTGCAGAAACAGGTCGAAGGCACCGGTCAGTCCGATGGCGAACGCCGCCGCCAGCGGGCTGGCGCCCAGCACCCAGTAGCTGGACAGCGCACTCAGCAGCACCGCTGCTGCCGTGTCCATGGGGTGGGCGTAGAAAGCGGTCAAGGCCTCCACCCGGGGCGCACTGTGGTGCAACTGGTGGAACACCCGCCACAGCAAATCGGAGCGGTGCGTGGCACGGTGCCACCAGTAAAAGACAAAGCTGGTCAGCCCGAAGCTGGCCAGGCCCACCAGCGGCGCGGGCCAACGCTGGCCCACATCGAACAGCGCCACAGCGCGGATGCTGTCCGAGAACCAATGTCCCACCAGCAAGGTGACCAGCAGCGTGCTGCAGGCCAGCGCGCTGGACATCAGCAGCCAGCGCCGGTCACAGTGGTTGCGCGATGCAGGGGCAATCACCTCCCGGCTGAAGATTCCCACGAACACCAGCGCCAGCAGCGGATAGGCCGCAAATTCCCACATCGATTGCTCCCTCTGAACCATCCATCACACCACGCCCACCCACGGGCTCTCAGCCGGGGCAGGCGCCCACGCCAGCCCCGAAAGACATTCAGTGGGTATGCCCCCAGTAGATCAGAGCATCACGCCCTTCGACCGACAGCGACACCTGCGCCCCAACGGGCAGCAGCACCTTGGTGGGTACATGGCCAAACGGCAGGCCTTGCAGCACCGGGCGCTTGAGCTGCATGCGCAGCCAGTCGATCACGGTCTGCAGCTTGAAGCCCTTGTCATGGGTGTTGAGCTTGAACTCGGTGAACTGACCCAGCACGATGGCCTTCTGCTTTTGCAGCACCCCGGCCAGCAGCAACTGGTTCAGCATGCGCTCGATCTTGTAGGGGTGCTCACCCACATCTTCCAGGAACAGCACCCCACCTTCGATCTGCGGGAAATATGGCGTGCCCAACAGGGACACCAGCACCGCCAGGTTGCCGCCCCACAGCGTGGCGCCGCCAGGCACATAGAAGTCCTTGAGCTGGGGCTTGCCATTGGGCAGTTCGCCCACCTTGGGCATCTGCCAGCCGGCGCCCTCGCCCTGGCCGCTGAGCAGATCGGCAAAGCAGTCGAGCATGATGTCATCCACCTCGCCGCCATCGCTGGTGTCCACACCGAAGTCGGCATTGACCACCGGGCCCGCCCAGGTCGTGGCGCCCGTCTGGGCCAGCATGGCCAGCTGAAAGGCGGTGAAATCGCTCAGACCCACGAATCGCGTGCCCTTGGCAATGGCCTTGGCTACGGTCTTGTACTTGATGCCCGGCAGGATGCGGGTGAGGCCGTAGCCGCCGCGCGAGATCAGGGCCACATCGGCCCCGCTGGCGGCCGCGCGGTGGATGGCGGCCAGGCGGGTGGCATCGTCACCGGCAAAGCGCTGGCTGCTGGCCAGTGCATCGGCATCCACTTCCACCTGGTGTCCCATGGCTTCCAGCTGCCGGATGCCGCGCTTGAATGCGGCCTTGTCGCGCACCGCGCCCGAGGGCGAGTACACATAGATATGTTTGGGACCGTGGCTGTGGTCGTGGCCGCAGCAGCTGCCGTCGGCCGCATGCACATGGTCGGCATGGCCGTGATCGTGATGGCTGTCATGCCCGCAGTCTGCACCGCAGGCATGCCCCATGCCCAGGCCCTGCGCCGGTGTCTGCACCGCGGTATAGGCAGGAACAGCGGCCGCCGGTGCCACCGTGGTCGGGGTCTTGCGGGAGGATGGGCTGGGAGAGGTTCCGGTGGATTTGCGGGTGGTCGCCAAAGCTTGTCCGCACCCCAAGCAGGCGGTGCGCTCCGTGAAAAGGGGAATGCGAGAGAGGGTCTTGCCACAGCAGCAAGGCACCCACGCCGCGCAGGCACGGCCTGCGGGCTACGGACGGAAGTATTCCACAGCGCAGCGTGCGCCGCCGTCTGCCTGCGGCCGGCCCCAGTCCAGACCGGGGTTGGACGGCATGGCGTGCGGGTGCCCGGCCAGCGCAGGCAGCGCCTGCTTCCAGGCGGCCTCGTACTCGGATGCGCTGCACACTGGCTGCGGCATCGCTGCCTGCGGCGTGCGGGTGACCCAGCAGCGGCCCTGCGCCAGCCAGTCGTGCAGCAACCCGGCCGGCACAGCGGGCAAGGCGGTGCGGCACTGTGGCGCCGCCTGCAGTGCCGCGCGGTGACCGGCCGCCGCAAACGGGGCATCGAATGCTGCCTGTTCCGCCGCCGTGGGGGCCAGCCCCCACGCCTGCTGTAGCTGCGCCCCCACCGGCCACCGGGGCTTGCGGGCGGCCTGCAACTGCCAGTCCGCCCAGGCCGGGGGCAAGGCGTCCACAGGCCATACATCGTGCAGCCAGGCGCCCACAAAGCGCTGCGGCTGCTGGCTGGCCACGGCCAGCCCCAGCGGGGCGGCATCGCCCTGCCCCAGCAGCACAGCGTGGTGCACATCCAGTGCGTCCACCCATTCCTGCAACAGCTGCTGGTGCCAGGCGGCGCTGTGGGCCTGGGGCTTTTTGGGCTGATCGCTGCGGCCCCAGCCCGGCAGGTCCGGTACGACCACACGGTGGCCTGCGGACAGAAAAGCGGGAATCAGGTGGCGAAAGGCCCAGCCCCACCCCGGGCTGGCGGCCAGGCACAGCCAGGTCAGCGGGGCGTCGTGCGGCCCCTCGTCCACAGCGGCCAGGCGCAGTCCCTGTCCGCTGGGCAGGTCGTTGCGGTAGCGGGGCTGCCAGGGCCAGTCGGGCAGATCGGCAAACGCACGGTCGGGCACGCGCAGCGCGGTATCTGGCAGCGGGTGCACGGCCGCCGCCCGGTGTGCCTGACGCCGCTGCTGGAAGAACCGGCCCAGCAAGGCGGCACACTCCTCGGCCAGCACACCGCGCAGCACCTCGGTCTGGTGGTTGATGGCGGGGTAGCCGAACACGTTTAGCACCGAACCCGCCGCACCGGTCTTGGGCTCGGCGGCGCCATAGACCAGCCGACCCACGCGCGCGTGCAGCATGGCACCACTGCACATGGTGCATGGCTCCAGCGTCACATACAGGGTACAGCCTTCCAGACGGTAATTACCCAGGCGGCGTGCCGCATCGCGCAGCGCCTGCACTTCGGCATGGGCCGTGGGGTCGCCACTGGCAATCGGGGCATTGCGGCCTTCCCCCACGATCTGGCCCTGGTACACGACCACGGCACCCACAGGCACCTCGCCCGCCTCCGCCGCCTGCTGCGCCAGGCGCAGAGCATGGCGCATCCAGTGGGCGTGATCGAAAGCGGCGTCAGAGGCGTCGGGGGGGAGCGGAGGCGAAGCAGGCATGTGCCGGCGATTATCCCCGCCCGGCCTGGAGCCTGCATGTGCCAGTGGGCACAAAAAAAGGGCGCCCGAAGGCGCCCGTCAAGCTTATTGAAAGAGACAGTGGTCCGGCCACGGCCCGCGACAGGCAATGTCCTCAGCGCGCCTCCCCTCCCCCTGGACAGTGACGGTCTGCAGACCAGGCAAGCAGACCGTCAACACCGCAATGGGCTCTCTTGGGCACACCGGGCACCGCCTGTCAGAGGCTGCGGCCGGCACCACTCCACCCGCGAAGGTGGCAATGCCACTGTAGGTAAATCTTGTACACGTGCACATCCCTGGTTTTTGGTATTTTTGCCGATGAACGGTCAATTCCCCGCTTTCGCCCGCTGCCTGCATGGCCCTGGGATAATCCGCGCCCTATGTCCCTCCTGCCCCACCAGCTCGAACTCCTGTCCCCGGCCCGCGACGCCGATATCGGCATTGAAGCCATCAACCATGGCGCGGATGCTGTCTACATCGGCGGCCCGGCCTTTGGCGCACGCGCCACCGCAGGCAATGACATCCGCGACCTGGAGCGGCTCATCCAGCATGCCCACCGTTTTGGCAGCCGCATCTTCATCACGCTCAACACCATCCTGCGCGACGATGAACTGCAGGGCGCGCGCGACATGGCCTGGCAGATCTACAACGCAGGAGCTGATGCGCTGATCATCCAGGACATGGGCCTTCTGGAGCTGGATCTGCCCCCCATCCAGCTGCACGCTTCCACCCAGACCGATATCCGCACCCCCGAAAAGGCGCGGTTTCTGCAGGATGCGGGCCTGTCCCAGATCGTGATTGCACGCGAGCTGGATTTGCAGCAGATTGCCGCCGTGCGCGCCGCCACCGACCCGGCCCGCACCACGATCGAATTCTTTGTGCACGGTGCGCTGTGCGTGGCCTATTCCGGCCAGTGCTTCATCAGCCACGCCCACACAGGCCGCAGCGCCAACCGTGGCGACTGCAACCAGGCCTGCCGCCTGCCCTATGAGGTGACGGATGCCGGCGGCCGCATCATTGCGCACGAAAAGCATGTGCTGTCCATGAAGGACAACAACCAGAGCGATAACCTGCGCGCCCTGATCGACGCCGGGGTGCGCAGCTTCAAGATCGAGGGCCGCTACAAGGACATGGGCTATGTGAAGAACATCACGGCCCACTACCGCAAGCTGCTGGACGAAATCATCGAAGAGCGCGAGTTCTCCGACCAGCCGCTGGCGCGCTCCTCCTCCGGGCGCACCACGTTCACGTTCGAGCCCGATCCCGACCAGAACTTCAACCGCGAGTTCACCGACTACTTTGTCAACGGCCGCAAGGACGACATCGGCGCCTTCGACACCCCCAAGACGCCCGGCCGCGCCATTGGCTGGGTCACCCAGGTGGGCGACAAGTGGTTCGAAATCGAAGCCAGCGACAAGGCCTCCGAGCTGCACAACGGCGACGGCCTGTGCTACTACGACCTGCAAAAGGAACTGGTGGGCGTGCACATCAACCGTGCCGAATGCGTGCATGCCAAGAAAGGCATCTGGCGCGTCTTTCCCAAAAACGAGATTGCCGAGTTCAAGGACCTGCGCAAGGGCCTGGAAATCAACCGCAACCGCGATATGGACTGGGTGCGCACACTGGAGAAGAAGTCCAGCGAACGCCGCATCGGTCTGTGGGCCGAATTCAAGGAAACCGCGGCGGGCTTTGCGCTGACGCTGACCGACGAAGACGGTTTCACCGCCACCGCTGGCATCGAACAGGCCCACCAGGCCGCCACGGACACGGCCAAGGCCGAAGCCACGCTGCGCGAACAACTGGGCCGCTTTGGCGCCAGCATCTTCGCGGTCAACGACATCGCGCTGAGTGTCAGCCAGCCTTGGTTTGTGCCCGCTTCAGCCCTGAACCAGCTGCGCCGCGATGCACTGGCCGGGCTGGAACAGGCCCGCGCCGACGGCCTGATCCGCCTGCCGCGCGCCAAGCCGATGGAGCCGCCAGCCCCCTTCCCCGAGGACACGCTGAGCTATCTGGCCAATGTGTTCAACCAGAAGGCACATGACTTCTATGTAAAGCATGGCGTGAAGGTGGTGAACGCCGCTTACGAAAGCAAGGAAGAAGAAGGCGAAGTCTCGCTGATGATCACCAAGCACTGCGTGCGCTTCTCCATGAGCCTGTGCCCCAAGCAGGCCAAGGGCGTGATCGGCGTCAAGGGCACGATCAAGGCCGAGCCGCTGCAGCTGATCAACGGCAAGGAAAAGCTCACGCTGCGCTTTGACTGCAAACCCTGCGAGATGCACGTGGTGGGCAAGATGAAGAAATCGGTGCTGAACCAGCATGCCAAGGAAATGCAGGAACACCCGATGCAGTTCTACCGCACACGCCCCGCGCCGCTGCCCAAGCCCCAGGCCTGACTAGCCTCTCCCGGTGAAGGCCGTACGCGCGCCACAGCGAAGCGCGCAAGCAGCTCTGCGGGCGACAACGCCACCAACCCAGGCTGCCCGGCCGCCCGCGCATGTGCGCGGCGGCGGCCCGGTGCAGCTGCGACAATTGCGCACCATGCCCCGCCTCAAGCCGCCCACCAAAGAAGAAAGCCTGCTGCTGCCTGCGTTCGCAGCCCTGCCGGACAACGCCATTCACCTGCCCGCCACCGAGGCCGAATTTGCCGCCGCCCGCACGGCCCTGCTGGCCCAGACCGCGCTGGGTTTTGATACGGAAAGCAAGCCCATCTTCAGCACCCAGCAGGTCGACACCGGCCCGCACCTGGTGCAACTGGCGACCACGGATGCGGCCTGGCTGCTGCAGCTGCACCATCCACAGGCACTGGAGTTGGCCCGCGAACTGCTGGCCCACCCTGGCATCTGCAAAGTGGGTTTTGGCCTGGACAACGACAAAGCCACCCTGCCGCACCGCCTGGGCTGTGAACTGCACAACGTGGTGGACCTGGACCGGGTGTTCAAACAGTACGGTTACGGCAACAGCACCGGTGTGCGTGCGGCGGTGGCGCTGGTACTGGGGCAGAACTTCCACAAGTCCAAGAAGATGTCCACCTCCAACTGGGCGGCGCGCCAGTACAGCCCCGGCCAGTTGCGCTATGCGGCCAACGATGCCCACGGGCCGGCCGTGGTCCATGCCGCCCTGCCCGCCTGGCAGTCCCGCCAACCCGCGCCTGCAACGGCCCGCCCGCCCCGGCCCCCTCGCGCATCCCGTGCACCCGGGTCGGACCCCATGCAGTCCGCCCCACCAGCGCCCACACGGCAGCCATCGTCCGAGCCCCAGCCCGCCGCCCTGGCACCACCATCTGGCACACAAGGCCCGCAAAGCACGCAAGGTGCAGCTCCCGTCCGCAGCCGCATTGCAGCGCTTTTCCAGCCCCGCCGAGGCTGAGCCGGACCGGCTCCTGAGGATTGCAAGCCCTGCAGGCCTTTGAGCCGCGGTATGGACAGCGATCCGCGCTGTGGTGTCAGCGTTTCAGCGCCTGAAAATCGTTCAGCACCGAAGGCGGCAGCAGACGGTCCACATGCACGCGATTGCGACCAGCCTGTTTGGCCTCGTACAGCAAGGCATCGGCGCGGGACAAGGCCTTGGTCAGGTGCAACAGGCTATGGACAGGGGCAATGCCAAAGCTGACCGTCACCTGCTGGCCATTGGGCAGACAGGGTCCCTGGGGCGACGCCATCTGCTGGCGGATGCGCTCCACCACGCCTTCCGCGTCGTCCAGGCTGGCCCGCTGCAGCAGCAGCACAAATTCTTCGCCGCCAAAGCGTGAAACCAGATCGCCGGCACGCACCTGCTGCAACATCACCTGGCTGACGGACTGCAACACCTGGTCGCCACAGGCATGTCCCCAGCTGTCGTTCACCCGTTTGAAATGGTCGATATCCCCCGCCACCACCGCCCAGGGTGCCACACGGCGGTCGTTCAGCACGCCTTCGGCAGCCTCCATGAAAGCGCGGCGGTTGAGCAGGCGGGTCAGCGGATCGCGGTTGCGCTCCTCGCGCAGCGTGGTGAACACATCACGCACCACGCAGGCCAGCAGCACCAGCGAAAACCACAACGTGAACAGCAAGGTGCCCGCCAACGTCAGCAGCCAGTAGCCCGAGCGGGTGAGTTCACCCACATGCTCGACGGGTACCACCAGCCACACGCCCAGCGGGCGCAGCAGCGTATAGGAAGCAAAGAAGAAATAGGTCCAGCGCAACGCGGTTTCCAGCCGGTCCCGAGCGCGCTGTCCACGCAGCAGGCTGTGTGTGGGCAGGAACTGCAGCACACCCACCCCCACGTTCAGCCACTGCACCCGTGCCCACAGGTCGTCATCGACGTAGGAGAAGTAATACAGCACGGCCAGCGTACCCACCACGGCCAGCCCCCCCACCCAGCGGTTGATGTGCGCCTGGCCACAGCGCAACGCCATGCCCTGCGCCAGCCCCCAGGCCCCTGCCAGGTACAGCACGGCGGTGGCCAGCGACCACCGGCCCAGCTGGGCATTGGTCATCAGGCTTTGCGCGCCCAGCGCCAGCGCCGGCAGCACATAGCCGGCCGCCATCCACAGCAGAAACCGCGCACGGGTCTGGTTGCGTTGCACCCACCAGCAGGCCAGCAGCACGCCGCCCAGCAAGATCACGCAAGCGGGTGCAATCAAGGCAAAGTACTGGTCAGCAGGCAGATTCACAGGCAATGCGGGCGGTGGAAAAAGGGGCACAGGCTTTGTAAGCCCTATGTATCTGAGTGTATCTTTGCGCAAGAGTGCCCTGCCGCATCTGCCTTTGATCTTGTACAAGTGCACATTGGCGTCGGCGCCCATTCCCCGGGCGAGTCCTGGCGCGGTCGCAGCCCCTGTCAGCGCGCCAAGAATCTGCAGGCTTTGGACGCCTCAGCGCCCTGCAGCAAAGCACAAGCAGCTCTTTTTTCAAGAGCGATCGCCACCGCCATTCATTGCTCCGCCGTCAGTCCGATTATGGCGCCACCATGCCGGCAGCCTGGGCTTCGGCGTCCACCCGCACCCGGTTGCGACCGGCCTGCTTGGCCTCATACAACAGGGCATCGGCACGCGACAGGGCCTTGCTCAGGTGCTCCAGGCTCTGTACCGGAGCAATGCCAAAGCTGACCGTCACCCGCCGGCCATTGGGCAGGCCAGGCACATCGGCCGACTCCAGCTGCTGGCGCACGCGCTGCACCACGCTTTCGGCATCCAGCAGGCTGGCACGCTGCAGCAGCAACACAAACTCCTCACCGCCAAAGCGCGCCACCAGATCGCCTTGGCGCACCTGCTGCTGCAGCACCAGGCTGATTTGCTGCAGCACCCGGTCACCGCAGGCATGGCCCCAGTTGTCGTTGACCTGCTTGAAGTGGTCGATATCGCCCACCACCACGGCCCAGGGACCGCTGCGGCGGTCGCGGAGCACTCCCTCGGTGGTCTCCATGAACGCCCGGCGGTTGAGCAGCCGGGTCAGCGGGTCACGGCTGCGCTCTTCATGCAGCTGGGCAAACACATCGCGCACCGTGCAGGCCACCACCAGCATGGTGAACCACAGCGCAAACAACAGTGTCCCTGCCAGCGTGATCAGCCAATAGCCCGAGCGCGGAATGTCGTTGCCCTGCAATCCCGGCACCAGCAACATGATCAGCAAGGGCCGCACCATGGTGTAGCAGGCAAACACCAGAAAGGACATGCGCAGGGCCCGCTCCAGCCGGTTGCCCGGCAGCTGGCTGCGCAAAATGCCGCGCATGGGCAGGATCTGCATCAGACCCAGGCCGGCATTGAGCCAGTGCATGCGCACCAGCAGCCTGTCCTGCACATGGCCGTAGTAGTACAAAGCGGCCAGCACCACCATGGCGATCAGCAGCGCCGTGCGCGGGTGGGCCGATTTCCCATAGCGCCCGGCAATGCCACGCGCCAGCGACCACGCGCCCCCCAGGTACAGCACCCCGGTCACGGGGGCCCAGAAGGCGAACTGCGCGCTGTCCAGCAGGCTCTGCCAGCCCAGGCCAATGGCGCTGAGCGCATAGCCCGCAGCCAGCCACAGCAGATAGCGCTGCTGGCGTTGCTGGCGCAGTACTCCCCAGCACACCACCAGTGCCGCTGCCAGCAGCAGCACGCACAGCGGTACCAGGAGTGCGAAATAGCGGTCGGGCAGAGAGAACACCGATGCAGGGCCTGCACAGAAGTAAGAAGGTAAACAAGTGTATCCAAGTGCTGCCACCCATCCGGAAAGACCGTGGGGCCAGCACCATAAGCACATAGCTAAAGCTTGGTTCGTTCTGCGCAGGGCCCCTTGCATAATCGCCGCAGCTATGCCGGACCAGCGGTCACAGCAGGCCCTCGCGGCCGGTGCGATCCCCGGGTCCTTCCCTTTTTCGCAGACCACCAGAAAGAGACATCCATGCGCCTCGAGACCCTTGCCGTTCACGCCGGTTACGCCCCCGACCCCACCACCAAGGCCGTGGCTGTGCCCATCTACCAGACGGTGGCCTACGCATTCGACAGCGCCCAGCATGGCGCCGATCTGTTCGACCTGAAGGTGCCGGGCAATATCTATACCCGCATCATGAATCCCACCACCGACGTGCTGGAAAAGCGCGTTGCGGCCCTGGAAGGCGGCATTGCCGCATTGGCCTTGGCATCGGGCATGGCCGCCATCACTGCCGCCATCCAGACCCTGGCCGAAGCCGGCGACAACATCGTGTCTGCCAGCACGCTCTATGGCGGCACCTACAACCTGTTTGCCCACACCTTTCCGCAGCAAGGCATCGAGGTGCGCTTCGCCGATCCGCGCGATCCGGCCAGCTTCGGCAAGCTGATCGACAGCAAGACCAAGGCCGTGTTCATCGAATCCATCGGCAATCCGCTGGGCAACGTGACCGACATCCGTGCACTGGCCGATGTGGCCCACCAGCATGGCGTGCCGCTGATCGTGGACAACACCGTGCCCTCGCCCTATCTGCTGCGTCCGTTTGAGCATGGCGCCGACATCGTCGTGCACTCGCTGACCAAATACCTGGGCGGCCACGGCACCAGTGTGGGTGGTGCCATCGTGGACAGCGGCAAGTTCCCATGGGCCGAGCACAAAGCCCGCTTCAAGCGCCTGAATGAGCCCGACGTGAGCTACCACGGCGTGGTCTACACCGAAGCCCTGGGCCCCGCGGCCTTCATCGGCCGCGCCCGCGTGGTGCCGCTGCGCAACATGGGTGCGGCCATCTCGCCGCAAAACGCCTTCCAGATCCTGCAAGGTATTGAAACCCTGGCCCTGCGCATGGACCGCATCTGCGAAAACACACAGAAGATTGCAGAAACGCTGCAAAACCACCCCAAGGTGGAATGGGTGCGCTATGCCGGCCTGAAAGACCATCCCGACCACGCCATCGTGCAAAAGCAGTCGGGCGGCCGCGCCTCGGGCATTCTGTCGTTCAGCCTCAAGGGCAGCGAAGGCCGTGCCGCCGGAGCCCGCTTCCTCGACGCCCTGCAACTGTTCACACGCCTGGTGAACATCGGTGATGCCAAGTCGCTGGCCACCCACCCGGCTTCGACCACCCACCGCCAGCTGGACCCCGCCGAGCTGGCCAAGGCCGGCGTGACCGAAGGCATGGTGCGCCTGTCCGTGGGCATTGAGCACATCGACGACCTGCTGGCCGATCTGGAGCAGGCCTTGGCCCAGGTCTGAGAGCACCTGCGGCCCATCCCTCCCAAAAAAGGAGCGCTTCGGCGCTCTTTTTTATGATTGATCGTGCCTCAGACTGGCATCCGCCACGCCAGCCACGCCCGTCAATCTCGCCTGCGGACTGCCGGATGAAGCTGCCGTGGGCTTGCCTGGCATGCAGTGGGCATCGGACGGCCTTCCGGACACGCACACCACCCCGGCCGCAGCCGGCCATGCCCCCCGCCTCCCAAAGGCCCCACCAATAAAAAGAGCGCCGAAGCGCTCTTTTTATAGACGCCGGTGCGCCTGGAAGCGCACAGCAGCCTGCGGGGTGGAAACCCGGGCTTCTTACAGCGCCAGGGCTGCAATACCGGCGCTGGCCACTTGTGCGTCTTCGCTGGCCTTCACTCCGGACACGCCCACGGCGCCCAGCACCTGGCCGTCCTTGACGATGGCCACGCCACCTTCCAGCAGGCCATCGACAAACGGCGCGCTCAGGAAAGCGGTGCGGCCATTGTTGATCATGTCCTCAAAAGCCTTGGTGTCCTTGCGGCCCACGGCGGCAGTGCGGGCCTTTGCAGGCGAGATGTGCGAGGAGATGGGTGCGGCGCCGTCCATGCGCTGCAGCCACAGCAGGTGGCCGCCATCGTCGACGATGGAGATGGTCACAGCCCACTTGTTCTTGAGGGCCTCTGCCTCGGCGGCGGCGGCGATCTTCTTGACGTCGGAGAGTTCGAGTTCGTGCTTGGTCTTCATGGTCTGTAAGGCAGATATTTGCGCTGAGTAGGAAGCAACCAGCATAATGTGCAAACCCGGACCGAAAGCGACCCTGAGCGCAAAACATTACAACCTAAAAATGCCCAGGTCCATCCACGGGTGCCAGCGCATGGCCCTTGCGCTTTCCTTCCTCCACCCTCATATTCACTGGACTGCCTGAACGGCAGCCACACACAGGAGAAACCTATCCATGAATGATCACGTCACCTCTTGGGACACTGCTGGCGTTGCCATCTCGCAGCAGCAGCGCCACAAGGTGCTGCGCAACACCTACTGGCTGCTGGCGCTGAGCCTGCTGCCCACCGTGCTGGGCGCCTGGATCGGCGTGTCCACCGGCATCACCCGCTCGCTCTCCGGCGGCCTGGGCCTGATCGTGTTCATGGTCGGTGCCTTCGGCTTCATGTTCGCGATCGAAAAGACCAAGAACTCCGCCGCCGGCGTGCCCGTGCTGCTGGCCTTCACCTTCTTCATGGGCCTGATGCTCTCGCGCATGATTGCCATGGTGCTGGGCTTCAAGAACGGCTCCGAGCTGATCATGACCGCCTTTGCGGGCACGGCCGGCGTGTTCTTCGTGATGGCCTCGCTGGCCACCGTGATCAAGCGCGACCTGTCGGGCATGGGCAAATGGCTGTTCGTCGGCGCCATGGTGCTGCTGGTGGGCTCGGTCATCAACGTGTTCGTGGGCTCCACGGCCGGCATGATGGCCATTTCGATGCTGGCCATCGGCATCTTCTCCGCCTACATGCTGTATGACCTCAAGCAGATCATCGACGGCGGCGAAACCAACTACATCAGCGCCACACTGTCGCTGTACCTGGACATCTTCAATGTGTTCCAGAGCCTGCTGGCCCTGCTGGGCATCATGGGCGGCGAGCGCGAATAAGCGCCGCACCGGCCACCCTCTGCATGCGCAGAGGGCCTCACACCCAGGCACGCTATGGCGTGCCTTTTTTGTGGGCGTTTACCATGCGTTGGCAACCAACCAAGCACGCCACTCACCCTGCCGGCTGCACCCCGCATTGCGCCAGAATCAGTGCCTTGATCCGCTCGGCCGCGGGGGGCAGCGCATGCGCACGCTGCCAAATCAGGTTCAGGTGCGTGCGCAGCCCGGCATCCTGCAGCGGCACCAGTGCGGGAAGGCCTTGCACGCCCAGTTGCGCAAAGCTTTCGGGGGCAAACGCCACGCCCAGCCCTTTTTGCACCATCAACAGCATGGGCAAGGTCTCCACGCCCCAGTACGCCACTTCCGGGGTGAATCCGGCCTGCTGGCAGGCGCGCAGCAACATGTCCGAAATGCCCGTACCCAGCAGTGAGCTGTGCAGCAGAAAGCGTTCATGGCGCAGCGCCGCCAGCGGCACCTGCGCGTGTTCGCACAGCGGGTGCTGTGGAGGCAGCGCCACCCGCAGCGGCTCGTTCATGATCTCCAGGTTCTGCAGCTCCGGCGCCGTGTACTGGCTGCGGCAGATGATCAGATCCAGGCTGCGCTCCCGCAAACGCTGCAGCATGTAGCCCGTCTCGCCCTCGTGCACATGCACGGTGATCTTCAGATCACACGCCATCAGTTGCTCCATCACTCGGGGCATCAGAAACAGGCTGGCCGCCGTGGCACAGCCTATGTGCACGGTGCCACGCGATCCCTGTTCTGCCTCGCGCAGCTCACGCCGCACGGCCTGCAAACTGGCCTGCAATGCCTTGGCACGCAGATAGAACAGCTCTCCCGTGGCGGTCGGCACCAGGCGATGGCCGCTACGGTCGAACAGACTCACTTTCAGCTCTTCCTCCAGCTTGCGCAGCAAGATGCTCAAAGGCGGCTGGGTCATGTGCAGGCGCTCGGCCGCAGCCGACACACTGCCTTGCTCGTAAACCGCGACAAAGCATTTCAGACGGTGCTCATCCATATAGTTTTTATATAAACAATAGACCTTATATATATTAGACCTTATCGACATGCGTTTCTATACTCCGCCGCGTTGCCTACCTCGCATACCGGCAATACATAACAAGGAGACACGCATGCACCCCTCTCGCCGCCAGATTGTTGGCCTGGCCCTCACCACCTGCCTCGCCCCCGTGCTGGGCATGTCCGCTGCCCACGCGCAAACCGACTGGCCCCGCCGCACCATCAAGGTGGTAGTGCCCTACCCGCCAGGCGGCACGGCCGACGTCATGGGCCGCCTGGTGGCCCACAAGCTGGGCAAAGCCTTCCCCAAGGTGAGCGTGGTGGTGGAGAACGTCACCGGTGGTGCCACCGTACCCGGCGCCCTGGCCGTGATGCGCGAGCCGGCAGACGGCCACACCGTGTTCCTGGCCAGCGACAACACGCTGAACATCAACCGCTGGTTGCTCAAGGACGCGCGCTATGACGGCGACCGCGACTTCACCCCGGTGACCGTGCTCAATACCTACCCGCACTGGCTGATCGTCAATGGACAGGGGCCTTACAAGAGCCTGGACGAGCTGGTGCAGGCCATCCAGGCCCGGCCTGGCAAGGTGTCCATCAGCGTCAACACCATTGGCGGAGCCGCCTATCTGGCCCTGGACAGCTGGCGCCGCGAAAACGGACTGAAGTTCGAAATCGTGCCCTACCGCGGATCGCCCCCTGCCGTGGCCGACCTGATCGGCGGCCACACCGATGCGCATGTGGACGTGGTCGGCTCCTCCGTCGCCCACGCCCGCAGCGGCCGCGTGCTGCCCGTGGCCGTGCTGCAAAGCCGCACACTCAAGGAATTTCCCAAGGCCGCAGCCCAAAGCGACCAGAACCCCAAGGCGCTGAGCGTGCAGTCCAACCTGTCCGTGGTCATGCGCAGCGGCACGCCCCAGCCCGTCATCGACAAGCTCTACGACATCCTCAAGGCCGGCGCCAAAGAGGAGGACTTCACCAGGACCATGGACATGCTCTGCCTGGACGCCGTGCTGCTGGAACCCGCCAAAGCCAGGGCCTTTTTGCAGCAGGAAACCCGGCGCTACGGGGCGCTGGTCGAGAAATCGGGTCTGGAAAAACAATAAGCAACGGGCTGACACATGAAATTCGTCATTGCACTGATTCGCCACGAAACCAACACCTTCTCGCCCGTACCCACGCAGCTGAGCGACTTTCGCCGCGGTACCACCTCGAACGGCCCCGCCTACGGCGATGCCGCCCGCATGGCCTGCGAGGGCACCAACAGCGCTGCTGCCGCCTACCTCGATCTGGCCCGCGACATGGGCGCTGACGTGGACTTTGCCGTCTGCGCCAACGCGGTGCCCAGCGGCCTGGTGACACGCGAAGCCTTCGAGCACCTGTGCGACACCGTGGTGCACAGCGCCGAGCAAGGCTGCGATGCCATCTTGCTGGACCTGCATGGCGCCATGGTGGTGGACGGCTATGCCGACGCCGAAGGCGAGTTGCTGCGCCGCCTGCGCGCCTGCACCCCGGCAGGCCTGCCGATCGGCGTGGCCCTGGACTTCCATGCCAACTTCAGCCGCGAACTCATCCGCCACGCCACGGCCATCGCCGGCTACTGCACCTACCCGCATGTGGATGTGTACGAAACCGGGGCCCGCGTGGGCCGCAGCATCCGCGCGCTGCTGGAGCGCCGCAGCGCCCCGGTGCTGCTGTGGCGCCGCCTGCCCATGCTGACGCATATGCTGCGCCAGACACCGGCCATGCAGCCCATGAAAGACATCATGGACCGCGCCATGCAGGCGGAGCGTGACGGCGAGGTCTGCAACGCCTCGGTGTTTGGCGGTTTTCCGCTGTCCGACATTCCCTGCGCCGGCTTCTCCGTGGCCATCGTGACCGAGCGCGATCGCCTGGCACAGGGCCAGCAACTGCTGGACGAGCTGTGCACCCTGGCCTGGGCGCGCCGCGCGGACTTTGTCTTTCCCGCCGCGCCAGTGGCCGAATCGATTGCCCAGGCCAAGCGCCTGCCGCAGGGCCCGGTGATCCTGGTGGACCACGGCGACAACTGCGGCGCCGGCGGCACCACCGACATCATGGCGGTGCTGCAGGAAGTGCTGGCACAGGGCCTGGAAGATGTGGTGGCGGGCCCGTTCTGTGACCCGGCCAGCGTGGCCACGCTGTTTGAAGCCGGCGTGGGTGCCGAAGTGACGCTGGATGTGGGCGGCAAGACCGACATGCCCGCCTTGCAGCTACAAGGCCAGCCGCTGCGGCTGTGCGGCGTGGTGGAGCGGCTGACCGATGGCGACTACACCGTCACCGGCCCCATGTACACCGGCATGCGCCTGAGCCTGGGCCGCACGGCCGTGCTGCGTGTGGGCACGGTGCGCATCTTCATCTCCGAGCGCCCGCAGGAACCCTACGACACCGGCGTCTTCACCCACGCCGGCGTGGATCCGGCCCAGGCCAGGTACGTGCTGCTCAAATCGCGCCAGCATTTCCGCGCCGGCTTTGAGCCATTTGCCAGGCACATCGTGCTGGTCAGCGGTCCGGGAGTCTGCAGCTCGGACTACAGCCTGTTCCCCTTCCGGCAACTGCCCCGTCCGATGTACCCGCTGGATGCCGATGCCGGGCTGGAGCAGGCAGAGAGCTGGCCCGCTGCAATGCCGCCCATGGCCTCTGGCGCTGTGGCCTGATGCCCGAGCTGCTCTACCCCGCCGCCGTCGTGCTGGCGGGTTATGTGGTGCTGGGCATCACCGGCTTTGGCTCGGCCCTGGTCGTCGTGCCTTTGCTGGCCTGGCATTGGCCGCTGCCGGAGGTGGTGGCCCTGACCCTGCTGCTGGATGTGCCTGCATCCCTGTTGCACGGTGGGCTGAATCTGCGCAAGGTGAACACGGCCGAACTGCGCCGCCTGCTGCCGGGCGTAGTCGCCGGCGCCCTGGCCGGCCTGTGGCTCAGCCAGGTGCTGTCGGCGCGCTGGCCTTTGCTGGTGCTGGGGGCTTATGTGGCCGCCGTGGGCCTGCACGCACTGCGCGCCGCTCCGGCCCCTCTGCGTACGGGCAGCGCAGCCTCCACCCCTTGGGCTGCGGCCATGGGTGGCGCCATCGGCCTGGTGGAAATGCTGTTTGGCACTGCCGGCCCCTTGGTCGTCGCCTGGCTCAGCCGGCGACTGCCCGACATGCAGGCCCTGCGTGCCACCACACCGGTGGTGATTGCCGCCAGCGCGTGCACCGTGCTGCTGACCATGGGCGCATCCGGGCGCCTGTCACAGGCCGAACTGTGGCAGCGCTGGCTGCTGCTGATGGGCGTGGCCGTCGCCGGCGTGCTGCTGGGCAATCGCTTGGCACGCTGTGTTTCCCCTGGCGCATTGCGCCGAGTGATCTGCGGACTGCTGGTGGTCAGCGGGCTGTGCCTGGTCGGTCAGGCGCTGGGCAGCTGAAGCCCACACTGCGCCGGCCTCCCCTCAGAAAGCAGCCGTCCGGTCTGAACTCCAGCCCATCACCGGCATGCGAAGGGCATTCCCGATCGGACAAGCCGATGCCTGCGAAGCAGGGTGAACGCATAAAAAAACCGCTGCCAAGGCAGCGGTCTTTGAAAGGATCCAGCGTACAGCTTAGAAGCGGTAGCCCACGCCCACGCCGACCAGCACGGGGTCAACCTTCAGGGTGCCGATCTTCGAGCCAGCCAGGCTCACGTCGGTCTTGAGGTAGAGCTTCTTCACGTCAAAGTTGATGGACCAGTTCTTGTCCAGCGCATAGTCGAAACCCACTTGCAGGGCACCACCCCAGCTGTTGCGCTTCACGTCGGCAGCGCCGTCAGCAATGTCCACGCTGGAAAAGCGGGTGTAGTTGATACCAGCGCCCACATAAGGCTTGAAGGCACCGAAGTTGGTGAAGTGGTACTGGGCCAGCAGGGTGGGAGGCAGGTGCTTCAGGGTACCGATCTTGCCGCCCAGTGCGCTGGAACGCACGTCATGCTTCTGGGGGTAGGTCAGGATCAGCTCTGCAGCGATGTTCGGCGTGAAGAAGTAAGAGATGTCGAACTCGGGCATCGTCTTGTTGTTGATCGACAAGCCCAGACCGGTGGAGTCCTTGTTAGCGCTGTCCAGGTGAACGGCGCGCACGCGCACCATCCAGTTGCCGTCTTGCTGCTGCGCCATTGCAGCACCGGAGGTCAGGGCAGTCAGAGCGGCAATTGCCAGCAGAGTCTTCTTCATCTTGGTGTTTCCTTTGGGTCACTGAATCGGGGTGATTTCCCCTTGGACTTGATTGAAACAAAGTGCTGACAACTGGCATTTGCCCTAGCTCAAGCTTTTTCCAGCCCTGTGCGGCACCCGCACAGTGCGTTGCACAGCCGCAACACTCCAAGACAGTGCAACACCCAAGCGGCCCCAGCCTCCCACAGCAGGGCCACACCACAGGCCCTGGTTCAGTGTGCAGGCTGCGTACCGCGCAGCCGGTGCCACAGGTGCACCACCACCACCACCAGGCCGCCGATCACGGCCCCCACCCCCACATGCACCAGCAAAGGGACGATGGCCGCCGCCGCGCTGCCCAAAGGTTCGATATGGGTGTGCAGCCAGTGCTCAATGGGTGCCATGCCATGCACCAGCAGACTGCCGCCCACTAGGAACATGGCCACCGTGCCCACAATGGACAGGCCGCGCATCAGCCACGGCGTGGAAGCGATCAGCCCCCGGCCCAGCCCTTGCAGAGCCGCACCGGGCTTGCGCATCAGCCATTCGCCCACATCGTCCATCCGCACAATGCAGGCCACGATGCCGTAGACAAACACCGTGATCGCCAGCGCCACGGCCACCAGCACCGTGAACTGTTCCCACAGCGGCTTGGCCGACACCGTGCCCAGCGCAATGGCCATGATTTCGGCCGACAGAATGAAGTCCGTGCGCACGGCGCCTGCGACTTTTTCCTTTTCATAGGCCACCGGATCCATGGCTTTTGCGCGGGCAGCATGCACCGATGACGGAGCTACCCCCTTCTCAGCCGCCTCCTGGGCGTCGTGCACCGCCTCCTGCACATCATGCTGCTGGCGCTTGTGCAGCATCTGCAGCACCTTCTCCACACCTTCGAAGCACAGAAAGGCGCCGCCCACCATCAGCAGCGGGGTGATCAGCCAGGGTACAAACGCGCTGATCAACAGTGCCGCAGGCACCAGAATGGCCTTGTTCAGCAGCGAACCCTTGGCCACGGCCCAGACCACCGGCAGTTCGCGGTTGGCACGCACGCCCGTCACCTGCTCGGCATTCAACGCCAGATCGTCGCCCAGCACCCCGGCCGTCTTCTGCATCGCCACCTTGCTCTGTGTGGCCACGTCGTCCAGGATGGCCGTGCTCTTGCCCGCCGCCGTCTTGCTCATCAGCGCCACGTCATCCAGCAGCGTGGCGATATCGTCCAGCAACATCAACAGACCTGCACCCGCCATCACACGCCCCCGTTGGTTTCGATATCCGCCATCATGCCTTCAAACGGCGCTGCTGCGGCGGCTCGACGCTGCCAGGCAACCCGCCTCCGCACGCTTGCGGCGTTTTGCCGTGACAATGGGCGCCCCATTGAACGAGACATCCTGTGACCCAACCCATCGCACACGCAGAACTGATCGCCAGCTACCGCAAAGTCGCGGCCGAAGCCGCTCGAAAGGCGGAACTGGTGAAGGCCGCGGCCTCCAAAGGCCCCAGAACCATCGCAACCGTCAGCGAAACCGCAGCCAAAGCAGCCCGCCGCCGTGATGTGCTGGCAGCCAAACTCGCCAAGCTCGGGGTGGTGCTGGTGGACTAGACCCGGTCCGGCACAGTCCCGCACTGCGCGTGCGCGACGCATGACCGCCAGCCATGGGCAGGGCCGCAGGCACAAAGCCCGCCGTGCCCTTATCAAAAGCCCCGCAGCTTTCACACTGCGGGGCTTTTGCTTGCGACGCATCCCGGATGCCGGATCACCCCAGCCACTTGCGCACATTGCGCCATACACGCCTGCCGGCAATCCTGCCATCTTTGGCATGGCCACCCGGGTCTGAGTGGCCGCATCGTCCAGGACGGACGTGCTTTTGCCAGCCTCCGTTTGGTCATCCGTGCAATATCGTCCCCCAAGGCCGCCACACCGCCGAACAGCATGGGCAAGCCCAGCCCTGCCATGGCGTGTCTTTTCAAGGCGACTGCCGGTGGTGGAACACGGGGCATGTTCCGCAACGTGCTTTCCCCACACCAAGGACATTCGCTGCCAGGTGTCCGGTTTTGCCATTCACACCGCATACTGCAGACACCTTCACTTGAGCGGCTGCCGTTTTGACGCGCCGCACCCCATGCCCGGGTATCTGACCAAACAAGAGTCCATTCACATCGATGGCGCGCAGGACATGCAAATTCGCTCCCTGCTGGACCGGCAACAATTCTTCGACCCCGACGGCGCCGCACTGCGCCTGGGCATCTCGGATGCCATCTGGCCGCTGTTCGGTCTGCTATGGCCCTCCGGCAGCGAGCTGGCCAACCACATGGCACAGCAGCCCGTGATCCAAGGCCGGCGCATTCTGGAGCTGGGCTGTGGACTGGGTCTGGCCAGCCTGGTGTGCCACCGTATGGGGGCGGACATCACGGCCAGCGATTGCCACCCGCTGGCAGGTGACTTTCTGAAAGAGAACCTGCGCCTGAACGACCTGCCGCCCATGAAATACCGCGCGGGCCAATGGGGGGCGCTGGAATCGATTGCCGCAGCAGCCGAAGCCACCGCCCATTTCGATGCAGCTGCCCAGACCACCGCTTTGGCGGGTAGCTCGCCGGGCGGCTTTGTTGCACCCGTGGCAGATCTTCCAGTGCATGGGGTGTTCGATCTCATCATCGGCAGCGACCTGCTGTACGAACGGGATCAGTTTGCGCGCCTGCCCAACTACATCTGCGAGCATGCCAGCGCCAGCGCGCAGATCTGGATCATCGACCCTGACCGCGGCAACCGCGCCGCCTTCAGCCGCCAGATGGCCGAACGCGGCTATGGCGTGACGGAAACCCGGCTGGACCGCACGGAGACCGAACTGCAAGCAGGCTACAAAGGGCGTTTGCTGGTGTATGCCAAACCACCACGCCCAATGCAATAGCCACTCGTGCTCATCCAATTAACACTGCACGTCCCAAACACAGCATGCTTCGCCGCATGCTGGCGGCAACAAAAAAGCCCCGCAGCTTTCACACTGCGGGGCTTTCTCATGGACAGGCGCTGATCAGATCAAGATCAACCCAGCCACTTGCGCGCATTGCGCCACACACGCATCCAGGGGCTGAATTCGGCCTTGTCGCCCGACGTCCAGCTCATCTGCACATTGCGGAACACGCGCTCGGGGTGGGGCATCATGGCGGTGAAACGGCCATCGGCCGTGGTCACTGCCGTCAGACCACCGGCCGAGCCGTTGGGGTTGAACGGGTACTGTTCGGTCGCCTGGCCGTGGTTGTCCACGTAGCGCATGGCCTTCAGCACCTGGGCTTGGTTGCCGCGGAACTTGAAGTTGGCATAACCCTCACCGTGTGCCACGGCGATCGGCAGGCGCGAACCCGCCATCCCTTGCAGGAACAGGCTGGGCGACTCCAGCACCTCGACCATCGACAGGCGCGCTTCAAAGCGGTTGCTCAGGTTCTGCGTGAAACGCGGCCAGTCCTGTGCGCCAGGAATGATGTCGGCCAGTTCGGCAAACATCTGGCAGCCGTTGCACACGCCCAGTCCAAAGGTGTCGGTGCGGCCAAAGAACTGCTGGAACTCTGCCGACAGGCGGTCATTGAAGGTGATGGAGCGTGCCCAGCCAATGCCGGCACCCAGGGTGTCGCCATAGCTGAAGCCGCCGCAGGCCACCACGCCCGCAAAGTCCTTGAGCTGGGCACGGCCGGTCTGCAGGTCCGTCATGTGCACGTCCACCGCGTCGAAACCGGCTTCGGTGAAGGCATAGGCCATTTCCACATGGGAGTTCACGCCCTGCTCGCGCAGCACTGCCACGCGGGGCTTGGCCGCCACGTTGATGAACGGCGCCGCCACGTTGTCCTGCGGGTCGAACGTCAGGTGCACATGCATGCCGGGGTCTGCAGGCACTCCTGCCGCAGCGTGTTCGCTGTCGGCGCAGGCGGGGTTGTCGCGCTGCTGGGCAATCTTCCAGCTCACGGCATCCCAGACCTGGTGCAGATCGCTCAGCGTGGCGCCAAACACCTTCTTGGCATCGCGCCAGACCTGCAGCTCGCCCTTGCCCATGTCCACGGCAGACGACACCGGGCGGGTCTTGCCGATGATGTGGCTGCAGGTGGCCAGGCCATGCTCGCGCAGGGTTTGGAGCACTTCGGCGCGGTCTGCCGTCTTGATCTGCAGCACCGCACCCAATTCTTCATTGAACAGCGCGCGCAGCGTCAGGTCTTCGCGGCGGCCGGACACCTGGTTGCCCCAGTTCTTGCCCTCACCGCTGTCCATGCGGCTGTCGCTGATGCCATCACCTTCGGTGATCAGCATGTCCACATTCAGCGCCACGCCCACATGGCCGGCAAAGGCCATTTCGGCCACGGTCGCCAGCAGGCCGCCGTCACCCTTGTCGTGGTAGGCCAGAATCTGGCCCTTGGCGCGCAAGGCGTTCACAGCATCCACCATGCCGATCAGGTCCTTGGGCTGGTCCAGGTCGGGCGTTTCGTTGCCGGACTGGTTCAGCACCTGGCCCAGGATGGAGCCGCCCATGCGCATCTTGCCGCGCGACAGGTCGATCAGCACCAGGGTGGTGTCATCTTCGGTGGCGTCCAGCTGCGGAGTCAGCGTGCTGCGCACATCGTCGATCGATGCAAAGCCGGTGATGATCAGACTGACAGGCGAAGTGACCTTCTTGGTCACGCCGTTGTCATTCCACTGCGTGCGCATGGACAGGCTGTCCTTGCCCACGGGAATGGAAATGTTCAGCGCCGGGCACAACTCCATGCCCACGGCCTTGACCGTGGCGTACAGAGCGGCATCCTCACCGGCTTCGCCGCAGGCGGCCATCCAGTTGGCCGACATCTTGATCTTGGACAGCTCGATCGGCGCCGCCAGCATGTTGGTGATGGCTTCGGCCACAGCCATGCGGCCCGATGCGGGCGCATTGATGGCAGCCAGCGGCGTGCGCTCGCCCATGGCCATGGCTTCACCCTTGAAGCCCTTGAAGTCGGCCAGCGTCACGGCCACGTCGGCCACTGGCACCTGCCAGGGGCCCACCATCTGGTCGCGGTGGGTCATGCCGCCCACAGCGCGGTCACCGATGGTGATCAGGAAGCGCTTGGATGCCACCGTGGGGTGGGCCAGCACTTCAATGACAGCCTTTTCCAGCGGAACGCCGGTCAGGTCGATGGCGGGCAGCTCGCGCTCCACCGTCTTCACGTCCTTGTGCATCTTGGGCGGCTTGCCCAGCAGCACGTTCATGGGCATGTTCACCGGGAACTTCTGGTCGCCCGACACCACAGCTGTGTCTTCCAGCACCAGCTCGCGCTCTTCGGTGGCCGTGCCGATGACGGCAAACGGGCAACGCTCGCGTTCGCAGAAAGCGGTGAACTGCGCCAGCGATTCGGGTGCGATCGCCAGCACATAGCGCTCTTGCGATTCGTTGGACCAGATTTCCTTGGGCGCCAGACCGGATTCCTCCAGGTTCACCGCACGCAGGTCAAAGCGTGCGCCACGGCCCGCGTCATTGGTCAGTTCGGGGAAGGCGTTGGACAGGCCACCGGCGCCCACATCGTGGATGGCCAGAATGGGGTTCTGCGCGCCCTGCTGCCAGCAGTGGTTGATGACTTCCTGCGCACGGCGCTCGATCTCGGGATTACCGCGCTGCACCGAATCGAAGTCCAGTTCTGCGGCATTGGTGCCCGACGCCATGGAACTGGCCGCACCTCCGCCCATGCCGATGCGCATGCCGGGGCCGCCCAGCTGGATCAGCAGCGTGCCGGCAGGGAACAGAATCTTCTGGGTCAGCTCGGCGTCGATCACGCCCAGACCACCGGCAATCATGATGGGCTTGTGGTAGCCGCGGGTCACATCGCCCACCTGCTGCTCGTACTCACGGAAGTAGCCGGTCAGGCTGGGACGGCCGAATTCGTTGTTGAAGGCCGCGCCACCCAGCGGGCCTTCGATCATGATCTGCAGCGGGCTCGCAATGTGCTCGGGCTTGCCCACTTCGCTGCCCCACAGCTTGGAGACCGTGAAACCGGTCAGGCCGGCCTTGGGCTTGGAGCCCCGGCCGGTCGCGCCTTCGTCACGGATTTCACCGCCGTTGCCGGTCGATGCCCCGGGAAAGGGCGAGATGGCCGTGGGGTGGTTGTGCGTTTCCACCTTCATCAGCACATGGTTGGTGGCGCTTTGCTTCTGGTAGCTGGGAGCCTGTGCCGCGCCGGTGGCGGCATCGAACTTGGCGATGAAGCGCTCGACCTGGTGGCCTTCCATGATGGAGGCGTTGTCCGAATATGCCACCACCGTGTGCTGAGGCGACACGGCTTCGGTGTTGCGGATCATGCCGAACAGCGACTTCTCCTGCGCCACACCGTCGATGGTGAAGTTGGCGTTGAAGATCTTGTGGCGGCAGTGCTCGGAGTTCGCCTGGGCGAACATCATCAACTCCACGTCCGTGGGGTTGCGCTTCAGGCCATTGAAGGCGTTGACCAGGTACTCGATCTCGTCATCGGCCAGAGCCAGGCCCCATTGCTTGTTGGCGATTTCCAGCGCGGCGTGACCGCCGCCCAGCACATCGACAAACTCCATCGGAGCAGCCTGCAGTGCGGAGAACAGCTTTTCGGCCTCGGCACGCGTGGCAAACACCGACTCGGTCATGCGGTCGTGCAGCAGGGCGGCAATCTGGGCCGTCTGTTCCATGCTCAGCTCGGGCGTGCCGCCCAGCAGACCCGACTTCAGGGCCACGCGGTATTCGGTGGCGCGCTCCACGCGGAACACTTCCAGGCCGCAGTTGCGGGCAATATCGGTGGCCTTGGAAGCCCAGGGCGAGATCGTGCCCATCCGGGGGGTGACGATGAAGGGCACGCCATCGGCGCTGCCTTCAAAGGGCTCGCCATATGTCAAGAGCGCCGACAGGCGCTCTTGCAATGCGGGCACAGGCGTCCCCTCGGTAGCCACCAAATGCACAAAGCGCGCGGACACGCCTGTGATCTTGGGGTGGATGGCGACCAGGTCGGTCAGAAGCTGTTGGGCGCGGAACGAGCTCAGGGCGTTTCCACCCTCAAACTGTGTCAGATGCAATGTCACGTGGCGGCCTGTTTATGTGAAGGCTGGTGAAGGGCACCCTGGCCCGCCCCCTGTTGCGAGGGGGCCAACCAAAGCGCTGAATCGGTGAGCCTCTGATTTTACCGTGCCTGGGACTAACCCGAGGCACTCCCGCCCCTTGCCCCTGCAGGTTCAAGCCCGCAATGGGATAATTGACAGCATGAGCATCACACTGAAGACCCCCGAAGACATCGAGCGCATGCGCGTCGCAGGCCGCTTTGCTTCGGATGTGCTGGACTACATCACCCCCCACATCAAGCCCGGCATCACCACCCAGCAGATCGACGATCTGTGCGCCGAACGCATGGCCCAGCAAGGCACCAAGACCGCCTGCCTGGGCTACCAGCCGCCGGGCATGACGCCCTACCCGGCCTATGTCTGCACCTCGGTCAACCACGTGGTCTGCCATGGCATCCCCAACGACAAGCCGCTCAAGAAGGGCGACATCGTCAATGTGGACGTGACCATCATCACCGACGACGGCTGGTTTGGCGACAACAGCCGCATGTTCATCGTGGGCGACGGCACAATTGCCGGCAAGCGCCTGTGCCAGCTGACGTTCGAAGCCATGTGGAAGGGCATCCAGCAGGTCAAGGCCGGCGCCACCCTGGGCGACATCGGCCACGCCATCCAGTCCTTCGCCGAAGGGCACAACCTGTCGGTGGTGCGCGAATACTGCGGCCACGGCATCGGCAAGGTGTTCCACGACGAGCCCCAGGTGCTGCACTACGGCCGCCCCGGCACCGGTGTGGTGCTGGAAGAAGGCATGGTCTTCACCATCGAGCCCATGCTCAACCTGGGCAAGAAGGACATCAAGGCCATGCCCGATGGCTGGACCGTGATCACCAAGGACCACAGCCTGACCGCGCAGTGGGAGCTGATGCTGGCCGTCACCAAGACGGGCTATGACATCCTGACCTGGTCGGACGGCTCCCCCACGCCGCCGGACTTCATCACCGCGCTGCGCACCTGATCCAGCCCGGCTTCGCCCAGCCCCCCTGCTGCGCTGCCCGCCCGCCGCTGCACCCTTCCGGGGTTCAGCGGCTTTTTTACGCCTCTAGCCCGATCAGCCTCCCCACCAAAGACCTGCAAGTCCGCAGAGCCGCTACAGTGCACGTGTGCGGTGCACGCCTCCCCAGCGCCGCACCATTTGCGCACGTTTTTTGCTTGCATTGCCAACATGACCACGCTTGCCCCCGCACTCTCCGATCTGACCGCTTTGCGCAACGCCTACCGCCAGGACAAGGCCGCGCTGGTAGAGCAGTTCCAACAGCCCGCCCCTGCCAAACGCAGCGTGCGCCCGCTGCTGCACAAGCTGTCCGAGCGCACCGACCAGCACCTGCAGGCGCTGCGCCAGCTGACAGGCCTGCCGGACTGCGTGGCCCTGATCGCCGTGGGCGGCTATGGCCGTGCGCAGCTGTTTCCCGCCTCCGACGTGGACGTGCTGGTGCTGGTGCCCGAACACCCCGCTGGCGAAGACAGCCCCTTCAAAGCACAGCTGGAGCAGTTCATCGGCGCCTGCTGGGACACCGGGCTGGAAATCGGCTCCAGCGTGCGCACCGTGGAGGAATGTGTGGACGAGGCCGCGGCCGACGTCACCATCCAGACCGCGCTGCTGGAGTCGCGCCTGATCGACGGTGATCTGGCCCTGTTCGCCCAGATGCAGCAGCGCTTTCGTGCTTTGCTCAACCCGCGCGCCTTCTTCACCGCCAAGATGCTGGAGATGCGCCAGCGCCACAACAAGTTCGAGAACACCGCCTACGCACTGGAGCCCAACTGCAAGGAATCGCCCGGCGGCCTGCGCGATCTGCACACCATCCTCTGGGTGGCCAAGGCCGCCGGCCTGGGCAGCAGCTGGAAGGAATTGGCCCAGAGCGGCATCGCCACGCATTTCGAAGCCCAGCAGCTGGAGCGCAACGAGGCGCTGATCGGCCACATCCGCGCCCGCCTGCACGCAGCCACCGGCCGGCACGAAGACCGCCTGCTGTTCGACCTGCAGACCACCGTGGCCGAACAGCTGGGCTTTCACAGCCACCAGCGCACCGGCCAGCGCATGCCGGTGCGCGCCAGCGAAGGACTGATGCGCCGCTACTACTGGGCAGCCAAGGCCGTCACCCAGCTCAGCCAGATCCTGCTGCTGAACATCGAGGAACGCCTGTACCCAGCCAGCCAGGGTGCCATGGTCCGCATCGACGACCGCTTCTTCGACAAGGACGGCCTGATCGAAGTCGCCAGCGACGATCTGTACCGTCGCGATCCCCAGGCCATCCTGGCCACTTTCCTGACCTACGAGACCTCCCCCGGCCTGCGCGACCTGTCCGCGCGCACGCTGCGCGCACTGTACTCGGCACGCGGCATGATGGACGGAGCCTTCCGCCGCGACCCCGTCAACCGCGCCACCTTCATGCAGATCCTGCAGCAACCCAGCGGCATCACCCACGCCATGCGGCTGATGAACCAGACCTCGGTGCTGGGGCGCTACCTGTGGGCCTTCCGCCGCATCGTCGGCCAGATGCAGCACGACCTGTTCCACGTCTACACCGTGGACCAGCACACGCTGATGGTGCTGCGCAATATGCGGCGCTTCTTCATGGCTGAGCATGTGCATGAATACCCCTTCTGCTCCCAGCTGGCCAGCGGCTGGGACAAGCCCTGGCTGCTGTACCTCGCCGCCCTGTTCCACGACATTGGCAAGGGCCGGGGCGGCGACCATTCGCAGATCGGCGCCATCGAGGTGAAGCGTTTCTGCCGCCAGCACGGCGTGGACGCGGACGACGCGCAGATGGTCGAGTTTCTGGTGCGCGAACACCTGACCATGAGCCAGGTGGCGCAAAAGCAGGACACCACCGACCCCGACGTGATCCGTGCCTTTGCCGCCCGCGTGGGTTCGGTGCGTCACCTCACCGCCCTGTACCTGCTGACCGTGGCCGATATCCGCGGCACCAGCCCCAAGGTCTGGAACGCGTGGAAGGGCAAGCTGCTGGAAGACCTGTACCACGCCACCGTGCGCATGCTGGGCGGCCGGGCGCCCGACGCCGAGGCCCTGGTCGAGGCGCGCAAGCGCGAAGCCCTGGTGCAGCTGGCGCTTAGCGCCCAGCCGCACGAATCGCACAAGCTGCTGTGGAACACGCTGGACGTGAGCTACTTCATGCGCCACGAGGCCGCCGACATCGCCTGGCACGCCCGCCACCTGGGCCGCTATGTGGGCACGCCCACCCCCATCGTGCGGGCGCGCCAGTCGCTGGCCGGCGAAGGCGTGCAGGTCATGGTCTACACGCCCGACCGCAGCGACCTGTTTGCCCGCATCTGCGGCTACTTCGACCGCTCGGGCTTCTCCATTCTGGACGCACGCATCCACACCGCACGCAACGGCTATGCGCTGGACACCTTCCAGGTCATCACCAGCGAGCCGCTGGAAGTGCACTGGCGCGAGCTGACTGCGCTGATCGAAGAAGGCCTGCCCCACGCCATCGAGGCCGAAGGCCCCCTGCCCCCGCCGGCGCGCCGCCGCGTCTCGCGCCGGGTGCGCAGCTTCCCCATGCCGCCGCGCGTGGTGCTGCAGCCGGACGAAAAATCACAGCACTGGCTGCTGGAAATCTCCGCCAGCGACCGTGCCGGTCTGCTCTACACCGTGGCCCGCGTGCTGGCCGAACACCGCGTCAGCGTGCAGCTGGCCAAGGTGAGCACCTTGGGCGAACGGGTGGAGGACAGCTTTCTGATCCAGGGCCCCACGCTGGGCAACAACACTGCCCAGCTGGAGCTGGAAACCGATCTGGTGAACGCACTGGCGGAGTAACAAAGGCACAGCCGGGGCACAGCCGGGGCACACCGCTCCGGCCTGCTCCTGCCGGAGCGCCTGGACCTGACCGGCCGGGCGGCACACCATGGCCGCTCACCGACCCACAGCGCTTTCCCGCCCCACCCTCTCCAGCAAGGCCAGCAGCGCCTCCACATCGTCGTCCCGCGTGCGCCAGGACGACACGCTGATGCGCATGGCAGGCCGTCCCTGCCACAGGGTGCCGCCGAACCATGCCTCGCCAGAAGCCTGCACTGCAACGCGCACCGCATGGGTGTGTGCGTCACTGCCGCAGCGGAACAGCACCTGGTTGAGCGTCACGGTGTTGAGCACCTCGAACCCGGCCTGCGCCAGGCCTTCCCCGAAGCGGCGCGCCTGCGCACAATGCCGCTCCACCAGCTCGGCAACGCCCTGGCGGCCCAGGCTGCGCAATGCCGCCCACACCGGAATCCCGCGGGGCCGGCGTGAAAACTCCAGCGTCAGATTTTTCTGGGCATCCACGCTGGCGCTGGAATAGGCCGCATCACTGTTCATGGCTTCGGCCAGGGCCCGCGCATCACGGCAAATCGCCATGGCGCAGTCGTAAGGGGTGTTGAGCCATTTGTGCGCGTCGGTCGTCCAGCTGTCGGCCAGCTCGATGCCCTGGGTCAGGTGGGCCAGCGAGGAGGCCCGCGCCCACAAGCCGAAAGCGCCATCCACATGCACCCATGCCCCCGCCGCTCTGGCATGCGGCAGGATCTGCGCGAAGGGGTCGAAGGCGCCGGTGTTCACCTCACCGGCCTGCAGGCAGAGGATGGTGCGTGCATCCAGCGCCGGCAGTTGCGCCACGTCCACCCGCCCCTGGTCATCGACCGGCGCATGGACGATCTGGTTCAGCCCGAAGCCCAGCACACGCAACGCCTTCTTGGCCGTAATGTGCACCAGCGCGGAAACTACCACCCGTATCTCCGGCGCGCCATGCAGCCCTTGGCCGTCAAAATCCCAGCCCTGCCGTGCCAGCAACTCGCGCCGCGCTGCGGCCAGGGCGGTCAAGGTACAGGCCGTGGCGCTGGTGCCAAAGCCAACGGCGCTGTCCCGCGGCAGATCCAGGGCATCCAGCACCCAGCGTGCTGCCACACGCTCCACCGTGGCCGACACCGGAGAATTGTCAAAGGTCGAGGCACACTGGTCCCACGCCAGCATCAAGCGTTCCGCCGCCGCAGCGGTGGGCAATGCCGCGCCGATCACAAACCCGAAATAGCGTGGCCCATTGGATGCCGTGGTTGCAGGGGACCCCACATCGTCGAGCAGCGCCAGCGTGGCTTCCGCCGGCAAACCCTGTTCGGGTAGCGGCTCATCGAAGGCCGCCAATGCGGCAATCGCGTCCTCCGACGGAAATGCGCGGCGCCGGCCGTGGGCTTCGGTGTAGCGGCGCCCGCGCACATCGGCATGGGCCAAAAGCTCCAGTTCGTTCATTCGAGCATCTATCCTTCCTGGTTCATGCATGGTTCATTCCTGCTTCGTGGTCGGCAGCGGTGCCTACGGCGATCCCTGCTGCATTTCCTGCGGTGTGAACCGCAGCGTCGCCCACCAGAACAGCAGCGCCAGCACACTGACCACAGCCCCCAGCAGGCACACGCCCTGCCAGCCCGCACGGGCATAGGTCAGCGTCGTGCCAATCGCCCCCAGGCCACTGCCGACCGCGTAGAACAGCATGTAGAGGCCGACCAGCCGGCTGTGGGCCTCGGGCCGGATGCGGAAAATCATGCTCTGGTTGGTCACGTGCAGCGCCTGCCCTCCCATGTCGAGCAGCACGATGCCCACCAGCAACGCACCCAGCGAACGCTCCATCAGCGACAGCGGCCACCAGGCCAGTAGCAACACCACCAGCGCTGCGGCACTGGTGCGCTGCGCATGGCCGTGGTCCGCCCATTGCCCGGCGCGCGTGGCAGCCAGCGCCCCCACCGCACCGACCAGGCCCAACGCGCCGATGGCGGTGTGGGAGAAGCCATGGGGCGGCGCACTCAACGGGAACACCAGCGCACTCCAGAAGATGTTGAATGCCGCAAACATCAGCAGCGCCAGCACCCCGCGCACCTGCAGCACCTTCTCTTCCCACAGCAGCGTCAGCATGGACGCAACCAGTCGCGGATAGCCCATCGCATCGGGCGCTGCAGGCAACAGAGGCAACCGCCTCCAGAGCGGCAAGGCAATGAGCAGCATCAGCGCGGCGGCGCACAG
Organism: Comamonas sp. UBA7528; assembly: GCF_002479375.1. Classification (NCBI taxonomy): domain Bacteria; kingdom Pseudomonadati; phylum Pseudomonadota; class Betaproteobacteria; order Burkholderiales; family Comamonadaceae; genus Comamonas; species Comamonas sp. UBA7528. The sequence continues at coordinate 94,375 of NZ_DLMU01000004.1, read as the reverse complement.
GTACACGCCGCGCCAACCCGCCACATCGCTGATGCCCCCGGCAAACACCCGGGCCAGCAGCAGGCCGATGAACACCCCGCCCTGTGCCGCGCCGACCACACGCCCCTGCGCCTGGGGCGCTGCCGCGCTGGCGGCATAGGCGATCAGCCCCTGCGTCATTGCCGTCCCCAGCAAACCCACCGCCAGCATGCCCGCCAGCAATGCGGGAATCGATTGGGCCATGGCCACGGCCACCAGCGCAGCGGCCAGCGCCAGCAGCTGCAGGGCCATCAGGCGGCGGCGTTCCACCCGGTCGCCCAGAGGCACCAGCAGCAGCAACGCCAGCGCACACCCGGCTTGTGTAGCCGTGACCACACCGCCCACCGCCGCATGGCTGATGCCAAAGTCCTGCGCCAGCGCATCCAGCAAGGGCTGCGCGTAATAGACATTGGCCACGCTCAGGCCGCTGGCCACGGCGAACAGCCAGACCAGGCTGCGGGGCATGTCTGCAGACTGCGCCGGTGCACAGCGCTGTGGCAACGGCGGGGGCGATGGTGGTGCGGTGCAGGCCTTCATGGTCCAAGCTCACTCAATCTAGTTTCAAAACAAAACCAGAATGATGCTAAGGCATGTAGTTTTAAAATGCAACCAAACAGCCCGCTGCCGCCCACCCTGCAGGAGACACCATGCCAGCCCGTAAATCCTTGAACGAGCAACCTTGTCCCGTTGCGCGCTCTGTTGACCTGATCGGGGATCGCTGGTCCCTGCTCATCGTGCGCGATGCCTTCGACGGCATGCGCCGCTTCAGCGACTTCCAGCGCAGCCTGGGCATGGCCAAAAATATTCTGTCCGACCGGCTGCGCAAGCTGGTCGACGCCGGTATCCTGGCCATGCAGGACGCCTCGGATGGCTCGGCCTACCAGGAATACGTGCTGACACCGCAGGGCGAGAGCCTGTTTCCCGTGGTGGTGGCGCTGCGCCAATGGGGCGAACAGCACCTGTTTGCGCCCAGCGAACGCCATTCGGTGCTGATCGACAAGCGCACGGGCCAGCCGGTGCCCCCCATGGCACCGCACGCCCAGGATGGCACGGTGCTGCAGCCTGCCGCCACCGAAGTGCGAAAAGTGACCTGAAGCCATGCGCACGGGTGAATGCCGTGATCGCCCGGAGCAAGGCGCGCATGGCGGCTAACGGCACGGATGGCGCGTACCACCGGCCTTTCCATTGCTGGCTGCCTCGCCAGGCTGCAGCAATGCCTGGCTGGATGGGAGAAGCATCCCTTCTCACACCCGGAATCGCCCGCATACGGGCATGCGACCGATCCCGCTGCTTGCAACCTCTACGCCTTGCGCGTCACCCAGGCCAAGCATGCCAGCCAGCCCGGACGCCATGACAGTGTCATCGCCACAGACAATGCCGCAGCGGCCAGGATCATCACCCACACCAAGGCGGCCATCGATGCATGGTCGGCCTGCAGGCACAGCACCAAGCCCACCGCCAGCCCTGCGGCACCCTGGGCACGCAGCCGCCACACCACGCTCTGCGGCTGCTCTGCCTGGAAAACCTGTTCCCAATGCCCGTCCATCGCCAGGGCCAGCCAGCCCATGCCCGCCCAGCAGGCCAAGCAGGCCACCACCAGAAACAGCGCAGCCGTCGGTCCTTCAAGCATGGGCGGCCTCCAGACGGTTCACCGGACCCACAGCCGCTGCACGCAGCGCCAGCTTGCGAGCAGCCGCTGCGGCCAGGGCCGCGCAGACCAACAGGCTCAGGTCCACGCCCGCCACCGGCCAGTAGGCCTCGCCCACGGTCTTCAGCAGGTGGTCTCCCGTCGTGATCCAGTTCAGCCCCACGGCCAGCACCGCCATGGCGGCAACGGCCCAGCACTGCTCACCCCAGGCGGGGTTCGGCTGCCCGCTGGCAACGGGTGCGCTGCGCCAGAAGGCATGCGCCATTGCTGCCACCCATCCGGCCCAGAACAGGTATTGCTCCAGATCGCCCCGAGGCGGCCATCCGCTGGGCAGTGATGCAGGCAGCAGGCGGTTGGCAATCAGGATGGTGCAGGTGGCAATCAGCATGCCCGTGACGGTGGTCACCGCAAGGGCATCCACAATGCGACTGCCCTGCCGACCTTGCTTGGCATGCTGCTTTTTGCGCTTTTCGACAAAGAAAATAAAGCCCGTGGCGATGCAGACACACCCCATCAACCCGCCCAGCACGTACAGCCAGCGAAGCAGCCAGTGGCGGAAGTGCTGCAGGTGCAGCCCGGTCAGAAAGGTGTTGAGGCTGTCCACCGCAGTACGGGGCGGGTCTTCGCGCAGCAGCTCCCCGGTACTGGCCTTGAAATGGATGCCGTCGCCCACCAGCGCAATGCGGTCCGTACCGGCCCGGAAGACGCTGACATAGCCATTGGCGTCCCCCACGTGGCGCAGCGAGAGCAGACCTACCTCGCCGGCCATGCCCTTGGCGGCCCATCGCCGCTGGGCTTCACGCACCATGTCATCCACCGACGCCAGCGGCGCCGCCACACCGGCACGGTCATGCGGCAGCCCTGTGGTCTGCGCCTCATGCTGCTCGTGCAACTCGTGCAGCGGCTCCAACTGGGTGTGCGACACCGGGAAATAGATCCCCGCGAAGATCACCAGACCGGTGAAGGCGAAGAAGAAGTGAAACGGCAGCGCCAGCACGCCCATCATGTTGTGCAGGTCCAGCACACTGCGCTGCACCGCCTTCTTGGGGCGAAACGTGAAGAACTCGCGGAAGAACTTGCGGTGCATGACCACACCGGTCACCAGTGCCACCAGCATCATCAAGGCCGCGAATCCGACGATCCAGAAGCCCAGGCCCTTCCAGTAGAAGGTCAGGCTGTAGTGCAAGGGATAGAGGAAACCGCTGCCGATCTTGAGCTGGTCATCCGGCAACGCGCCGCCGCTGCGCGGGTCGATGGTGCGGTTGCCTCGCACCGCGTCATCGGGATTCTTGGCGTTGGGCACCACATAGCCCGCAAACAGGCTCAGCATCGGATCCCGGTGCGTGGTGTACGCCCCCCAGTTGCGCACGGTATCGAAGCGCTCTGGCATGGGGCCGTTCACCTTGTCCCGCATGAACTCGATGCTGCGCTGGCTGGGTTGCATGTCCTCGAACACCGGCCGCAGCACCTTGTCAAAGGACGGCATGGGCTGCGGTGCGAAGCGTGAGGCAGGAATGGCCCAGCGGTCAATTTCCCGGTCGAACACCGACAGCGATCCAAAAAAGAAACACGCCATCAGCACAAATCCGAGGGCCAGACCAAACCATGTGTGCAGCCAGGTCATGGCATGGCGAAAACTTTGAAACATCAGCTCCACTCCTAAGTCAACTGCGATTGCAGCAGCGAAGCCAGGACGGCCATAAGTGCGCCACCACCAGCAAAAACCAACCACACACGCGACAGCCGTGGTGCTGCGAACGCCCAGAGAAAGGCGCTCAGATACAGCAGCATCCCCAGCATGTAGCTGAGATGCTCTGCATCGTGAAATTCCATGCCCAGCGCGAACATGCCGGCTGTCGCCAACGCGATAAAGCCCCAGGTCAGCATGTAGCCGCCCAGGACCGCAGCAGCGATGCGCAGCACGGCATGCCAAGGAGTGCGAGATGTCAAAGTGGACTTCATATCAAAATGCTTCCATGCGAGAAAACACACACCATTCGCGTGCGACTTCCCGGTGCGCCATGCTGCAGCCCCCTACCTGGGGAAAAGGCGCGGGCAGCCCTGGATGACTGGCGCAGCAGCATGGCGTCAGTCTCATACAGCGCCTGCAGCAGGCTGGCTGCGCCTTGGGTGACGGATTCCTCCGACCTCTCGGCCCGGGTATCCAGCCTGGCCCGTGCTTCCGGGCCGGTGTTGAAGCTGCGGGGACGGGCGATCACCCGTACAAAGGTGTTGTGCGCCAGGTCTGCGGCATTCGTCGCATCATTCAGGCGATAGCGCAGCCAGCCGTGCAACCAACCATGGTGGTCGGTGTACAAGCTCTTGACCTGCTTTTGAAGCGTGAACTCTGCGGTACCCACAATGCCCTTCGCGTAGCTGTGGCCCAAGATCCGCAGCGCACAAATCGTTAATGAGAATTAATATCATTGTATAAGATTTGTTTTGCATCTTGTTTCACCGCCGCAGCCCTCTGCCGTAAGCTCTGCGCAGGGTTCGCTTTCGCCCTACCGGTCGCTTTGCAGAAAATGAAAGCGCATCAGCGTCCGCTGCCGGGCGCTGGCGTGGTCCACCACAGGATGTGGATAGTTCACGCCCAGCTGCACGCCGCAGGCCTGGAGCTCCAGCGGCTTCATTCCCGCCGGGAAATGGATGTGCTTGTCCGGCAGCCTGGCCAGCTCCGGCACATAACGGCGGATGAAGCGGCCATCCGGGTCAAACCGCTGTGACTGCGTGACGGGGTTGAAGATGCGGAACCAGGGCTGCGCATCGCAGCCAGTGGATGCCGCCCACTGCCAGCCGCCGTTGTTGGCCGACAGGTCATAGTCGTTCAGGTGCTCGGCAAAGTGGCGCTCGCCCCGGCGCCAATCAATGCCCAGATCCTTGGTCAGAAAGCTGGCCACCACCATGCGCAAGCGGTTGTGCATATAGCCGGTCTGGTGCAGCTGGCGCATGGCAGCATCCACCAACGGGTAGCCGGTCAGTGCCTCGCACCAGGCCTGCCACAGCTGTGGGGCATCGTCCCACAGCACGCGTTCGTATTCCGGGCGGAAAGACTGGGTGACCACATGGGGGTGGTGCCACAGAATCATGAAGTAGAAATCGCGCCAGGCCAGCTCGGACAGCCAGGTCTGCGCCCCCTCATCCCCCTGCACGGCTCGCTCCAGTGCGAGACTTGCCAAGGCGCGAATGGACACCGTGCCAAAGCGCAGGTGCACGGAAAGATAGGACACGCCCTTGCGCCCGGGAAAGTCCCGCGCCTCCTGGTAGGCATGCATGCGCGGCAGAAAGTCCTGTAACAGCTGCTGCGCACCGTCCATGCCCGCCGGCATGGGCAAGGCCTGCAGGTTGGTACGCTCAAACCCCAGCTGCTCCAGCGTCGGCAAGCGTTCCTCCGCCGGTAACGGGGCCAGATGGTGGGCATAGCGCGCCACCGGATATGGCTTGAGCTGGAAGGCGTCCAGCTTTTGCAGCCATGCCCGCTTGTAGGGCGTGAACACGCTGTAGGGCTGGCCTTGCTGCGTCAGTACCTCGTCCCGGTCCAGCAGCACCTGGTCCTTGTAGTCGCTGAACGCAATGCCCAGCTCCCCCAAGCCCTGGGCCACCCGCTGGTCCCGTGCCATGGCCTCAGGCTCATAGTCGCGGTTGGTCAGCACTTCCTGCACGCCCAGACTGCGGGCCAGTTGCACAATGCATTCTGCAGCGCTGCCATGCCGCACGATCAGCCCGCCACCGGGAACACCCGCAGCGGCAGACAAGGCCTGCAGCGCGCCGTGCAACTGCAATACGCTGGCGTGGATGAACTCCACACGCCGGTCCTGCTTGCGGGGAAGCGCGTTCAGGATGTCGGTGTCGAAGACAAAGGCGCAATACACCCGCTCGAAGCGGCGCAACGCGTGATAAAGCGCGGCATGGTCATCGCAGCGCAGGTCGCGCCGCAGCCACACCAGGGCGCAGGAATTCGCCATGGCAGAAGAAAACGAAAGCTGGGCTGAGCATTGAAGCACAACAGAGCGCGGGCTGCAGCCAACTTCCACGCCAGCGCTCCCGTGTGCCTGGCTTCATCCTGGTGAAGGTTTGCATGCCCAGCACGCCGGCCCAGGCTGCGCACGCTCTGGCGACCGTGCGCTTTCCATTGGCGCCCGGCAGTTTTGCGAAGTCATCACGCCCGTTGACATTGAAGTGACTTCAATCTTTACGCTTGCACCATAAAAGATTCCACCATTACCTCACCGACTCCCCATGTCCACCCGCCCTCCCTCATCGCAGCCTTCCTCCTGGCTCTCTCTGCGCGTGCCACCCTTGGCACTGTTTGCGCTGTTCGCGGCTGCCATCTGGCTGCTGCCCGATCTCCGGTCCATCCGGCTGCCCGGCGCTGGGATGACCGCCGCCGTGCTGGCGGCCGTGGGCGGAGGGTTCTGCCTGGCTGGCGTGCGGGAATTCCGCCGCGCACGGACCACCGTCAACCCGGTCAACCCCGCCGCATCTTCGGCACTGGTGGTGCGCGGGGTCTACCGTCTGACACGCAACCCCATGTACCTGGGCTTTGCATTGCTGCTGCTGGCCTTCGCCGCAGGGCTGGGCAAGCTGTCCGGGCTGCTCGCGGTCATGGTGTTCATGGCCTACCTGCAACATTTCCAGATACGCCCTGAAGAAGCCGCGCTGCACGCGCGTTTCGGTCCCGCATTCGAACGCTATTGCCAGGAGGTGCGCCGCTGGCTGTGAGCCAATGGAAAACCCCGGCGCAAAACGGCAGCCAGCACACACCGCCGGCACCGCTATACTGGCGGCCAAGGAGATGACGTTCCTCCTCAACCGCTGCGGCATGCAGCTGATGACGTCTACAGAACCTGACCTGTGTCGGGACTGTAGGCGCTCGCGTATACGTCCCCCCATTGGTCAGGCCGATTCCTTCGCGCTATTGACCAATGCCCAAACTCTTTCCACCCGTTTCATTCGCGCTGCTGCCCCGCATGGGGATGTGGTTCGTCCTGGCCTGTGGGGTGGCAGCACTCGCTGGCACTGCTTCCGCCTTCTTTCTTTTTGCGCTCGACCATGCCACCACCTGGCGTGAGGCCCACCGTGGGGTGGTATGGCTGCTGCCATTCGCCGGCCTGACGGTGGGCATGCTCTACCGCCTGGTGGGCCAGTCGGTCGATGGCGGCATCAACCTCATCCTCGATGAGATCCACACGCCGAAAAAAGTGGTGCCGCTGCGCATGGTGCCATTGGTGCTCGCCAGCACGGTGGTATCGCATGGGTTTGGCGCCTCGGTAGGCCGCGAGGGAACCGCCGTCCAGATGGGTGGTGCACTCGCCGACCAGCTGACCGCGGTCTTCCGGCTGGCACCGCACGACCGGCGCATCCTGCTCATGACTGGGCTGAGTGCAGGCTTTGCCTCGGTCTTCGGAACGCCGCTGGCGGGCGCCATCTTTGGTCTGGAGGTGCTGGCGATGGGGCGCATGCGTTACGACGCGCTGCTCCCGTGCGTTGTCGCTGCCATTGCGGCCAGCCAGGTGGGGGTTGCCTGGGGCATCCACCACACCCACTATGCGGTGGTGGACGTCGCGCCTGTGGACTGGTGGAGTGTGCTGGCCGTTGCCATCGCCGGGGTCCTCTTCGGGCTGGTCGGCATGCTGTTTGCAAAAACCACCCGCGCCATCGGCGCCTTCATGAAACACCGCGTTCCCTGTGCCCCGCTGCGCCCCTTCATCGGCGGCATCGCCATTGCAACGGCCGTGTGGGGGCTGGATGCCTACCGCTACATCGGCCTGGGCATACCCGACATCCTGCAGGCGTTCCACGCACCAGCTCAGCCATGGGACTTCCTGGGAAAGCTGCTGTTCACGGCCACGTCCGTCGGCAGCGGGTTCAAGGGCGGTGAAGTCACGCCGCTGTTCTACATCGGTGCCACGCTGGGGAATGCGCTGGCCCCGTTGCTGCACATGCCCCTTGCGATGATGGCCGGCCTCGGTTTTGTCGCCGTGTTTGCGGGAGCTGCGAATATCCCCATCACCACCATCCTGATGGCGCTGGAGCTGTTCGGCCCGCAGATCGGTCCATTTGCCGCCATCGCGTGCGTGACCGCCTATCTGTGTTCCGGGCATGCCGGCATCTACCAGGCACAACGCATCGGGCGCAGCAAGCACGGCCTGCACCGGCAGGCCGGGCAGCCATGAACCCCTGTAGGTACCCTGGTTCTGCCCTGGCATGCGATCTTGAACCCGCCAAGACCGCATGCCAGGGCATTCAAGGTTTTGCTTTGAGCTCGTTGAGCGAATCCAGCACGTACAAAGTCGTCGACCAGACAACGTAGGCAAAGAAGAACATGCCAATCCCCGGAATCAGGGTGAGAATGGCAAACAGCGGCACGCTTCTTTGGGTTCTTTTGGCAACTTGCGCTGCAAAGATGGCATAAACCCCCTGAATCAGCACCAAGGGAATCAGGCTGATGAGTGTGTGCAAAATGGGTGTATCCAAAATACTCTTCCTTGATTATTCGTCTTCAGAATCAAAAGTCTAGCACCATGAAATCATGCCACGCTCAAACTCGTCCTGTGCGCCGTCCAGATACCGCAACGGGCTGACCGCCTAGTTTCGCTACAGGAGTGTTATACCAAACATGGCGCCCCATACGGGGCCGTTTTCAAACTAACGACCTATCCGTTCTTCTATATGGCACACCACAAGGAAGAAACAGGTCCGATAATGAACCCGTGAAAGCACTATAACGTGCGCAACTTGGAATGAAGCGCAAGGTATCTGGCTGTGGCGAAAAAGCACGACTTGTGGTATCCCCCGGAAAATCCCGCAGCTCCATACTGATTCTCGTGGCGCATAAGGCCCCGCAGGTGATCAGGCGCCATGCAGCCATATGGATATGGGCTCCACCATAATCGCCCATGTGCTGCGTCTCCTGAATATGGAGGATAGCTGCCCCGAACGGGCTACGCCACCATGGAGTATTCCCGCATGGTGCCTGCCATTGCGCTCCATGCGCCTGGGCGCTGTGCTGCCGGTCTGACATACCGCCTCTTCTCCAGCGCCTGCCCGCTACCCACGGCACGCCAGTGGCAGCCGCCTACACTGCCTGTTTTGTCGCCCTTCCTGCACCGCTATGACTTCCTTTGACGATCTCCCGCTGCACCTGCCCGCCCACTGCCAGAGCGTGCCACTGGACAAGTGCTACCGCCTGCTGAACCACGGACCCACGGTGCTGGTGTCGGCCGCGCACGCGGGAGATGCCAACGTGATGGCCGCCGCCTGGGCCTGCGCGCTGGACTTTGCTCCGCCCAAGGTAACTGTGGTACTGGACAAGCAGACCCGAACCCGAGCGTTGGTGGAGGCCAGCGGCCAGTTCGTGCTGCAGCTGCCCACGCGCGCCCAGGCCCGGCTGACATTGGATGTGGGCACCGACAGCGCCTTGCAGCACCCGGACAAGCTGCAGCGCCATGGCGTGGAGCTGTTCCGCGCGTCCGCCGCCCCCGGCGCGCCGCTGGTAGCCGGCTGCGCCGGCTGGCTGGTGTGCCGCGTCATCGCGGAGCCGCACAACCAGCAGGCCTATGACCTGTTCATTGGCGAAGTAACGGCCGCCTGGGCCGATGAACGCGTGTTCCAGCAGGGCCGCTGGAAATTCGACACCGCACCGGACGATCTGCGCACCCTGCACTATGTGGCGGGTGGACAGTTCTATGTCACCGGCGACAGCCTGCAACTGCCCAGCAGCATGCCGGAGTAAGGCGCTGCGGCTGTGGCTCGCCCCTGCGGGCCCTGCGCATTGGATTCCCCGGTGCCATTGCCGTTGAAGTGAGGGCAAGCGCCCCGGTTGGCACAACCACCCTCCAGAAACACACAGCGCCCACACCGGGCGCCATGTTTGCATACCGCAGCGGAAGGCGGCGTCGCTCAGCGGTTGCGCTCTTTGTCCTCGCCCAGGCCCAGGCGGTCCATCAGACCGCCCTGGTTCACATCGTCACTGGGTCCCTGGCCGGTGGCAGCCTGCACGCCGCCCATGAAATAGTTCATGGCCGTGAAGGCGCGGCTGGTTTCTTCGCCGCTGTTGATGGTTTCATCCACATTGCCGCCTTCGGTGTAAACGCGTACCCAGCTGCGCGGCGAATACGCCAGGCGCTCCATGGTGCGCAGCGGCACGTCAAATGCCGTGGCCGGATAGCCTTGCTGCATGGCAGCGGTCTGCGAACGCGAACGCACGCGCAGCACCTCGCCGCTGCCAAAGTGGAAATCCGCCCCCGTCACCGCGGCCTGCTGGTAAGGCAAGCCAATGCTCAGCACGGCCTGCCCCTGCTTGGCGGCGGTCCAGGATGCCGCCAGCGTGGGACATTGCGGGCGGCTGCATTGCACCTTCTCGGGAGCCACGGTCACGGTCTTAACGCCCTTGGCATCCACACCCTGCTGCACCTGCGGCACCAGCGCCTGCTTGCTTGCACACCCTGCCACCACCAGGGCACCCAGCACCCCTGCCAGCCAGAACTTCATATCGCTCACTCCAGATCCAAAACCCGCATGGTGCCATGCCTGACAGCCCCCCAGGGCAAAAGCCACAGCGCAGCCCTGTCCACGGCAGGCGTGTTGACCTCGGACTCGGAGCATGTGGGGCACCTGAGACGAAGCCATCTTCCGCCCACAGCACCCGCCATACGACAGGTCTTGCCAGACACTGCCAGCCACTGCATGTGGCTGCTGGCATCAGGCTGCGTGCGTACCCGGCTCACCTAGCGCAGTACCCGCAGAACCGCCTCGTACAGCTCGCCATGGCTGTGGTGGACAGGGAAAGCTTCACCGTTCAGGAAAAAGGCCGGCGTGCCCTCCACCCCGCTGCGCTCCCCACCGTCGATATCGGCACGGATGCGGGCTTCCAGGTTCCCGCCGGCCATGGCCGGCCCCAGCTCCTCCGCATTCAGTTGCAGCGTCTGCAGCAAGCGCCCGTACAACGGCGGCCCCAGGGTCGCCTGGTGGCTGTAGAGCCAGTCGTGCGCCTTCCAGAAACTGTCGTGCTGGCCCGCAAACTCCGCCACCAAGGCCGCCGGCAGCGCCTGGGCATGCATCGGCAGTGGAAAGTTGCGGAACACCACCGCCACCCGGTCACCCAGCTCCTGGCGAATGCGCTGCAAGGTCGGCTCCGCCATGCCGCAGTACGGGCACTGGTAATCGCCATACACCACCAGCACCACGGCGGCATCACGCGGTCCGTGGACATGGTCATGGGCCGAAACAGGGACTTGCAGTGCAGACATGAGCCAGCTCCTCCATCACACCGGCAGCAGGAAAAAATAGGACAGGGCAGAACACCACAGGCCCCACCTGCCGCACAGCCGCCATGCTGGCATGGGCGGGCACCCAAAGAGGTTGGGGACTACCCCTCACTCCCGCCCGCCATCCGTCTGCCACCGCTGCAGGCTGGTGCAGGCCGGAGCCACACCAGGCTGCACGCTGCGGCACAGGCCTACGCCTGCTGCAGCGCGTGCCTGCCTACGATGGGCAGGTGCGCTCGTGCCTGCCTGGGCGACATGGCGCGGGACGGGCCAGCAGCGCACACCCCACGACCAGAACAGGAGCTCACCATGGGCCGCGAAACCGTTTCCTCCTCCAACGTCACCGTCACCTTCGACGGCCAGCGCTGCATCCACTCGCGCCACTGCGTGCTGGACCGCCCGGACGTGTTTGTGCCCAATGTAAAGGGCTCCTGGATCCACCCCGAACGTGCCACCCCGGCGGAAGTGCTGGAGCTGGCACACAACTGCCCGTCCGGTGCCATCCAGTGCCAGCACCCGGACGGCACGGCCATGGAACTGCCGCCCCTGGTCAACACCGTGCGCGTGCGGGAAAACGGACCGCTGGCCTTCCATGCAGAACTGGTGGTGGCCGGCCGGCCCGATGGCCTGCGCGCCACACTGTGCCGCTGCGGTGCATCGCAGCTGAAACCCTATTGCGACGGCAGCCACACCACCGCCGGCTTCACCGCCACGGGAGAACCGCCCACACAGGACTCCGCCCCGCTGGCCCGGCGCAACGGTCCGCTGCAGATAGACCCCACCACCAACGGCCCGCTACACGTGAGCGGTCCACTCGAGGTGGTCAGCGGCACCGGACGCACCATCACCCGGGTGACCGACACCTGGCTGTGCCGCTGCGGGCACTCCGCCAACAAGCCGTTTTGTGACGGCAGCCATGTGAAGGCGGGATTTGTCAGCGGGGATTGAACCGGCGCAGCGCGACTGCCATGGCCAAGCCAGGCACCCCGATCAGACTTCAACCTATCCAGCCGCACTCGCCTAAGACAGGCGTTTCAATCATCGTCGGCCGCCCCCTGTTCAGAGCTATTTCAATTTCAGTTTCTTTTGGCCTCTATCTCACCCCAAAGCCACATAACTAAGCTCAGGAAAAATGAACAAAAGAAGACTGCTTTAGATACTTTGACCAAATAGGTTGCGTTGGGTAGTAGCTCAAATACTCCAAAACGAATGAGCTTCAACACCGGAAGCACTACGAATGATCCAGCCAATGCGATGCCTAATGTTGCAGAAAAATAGATAAACCAGATTACAAGAAAGTTTCGAAGCTTGAGATAAAACTTTTCCATCACTTATTTTGCTCATTTTTCGAGCTGTACCAGCCGAAACCCAAGCCAACCGACTCAGAAAAAAGCTAGAAGAACATCCATTCATTGGTGAGGCCGAAATCGCAAATGCATTCGACACCCCGGTACTTCGGGACGAATCGCAATCGCCACCGCAACGTTGCGGGCGAATAAGCCGGCCGCATTTCCAACGGGAGCACCAAGAATCGTTCCAAATGCAGCCGCACCATCTCTTCTGGATTTGTATCCTATAGCCACCTGACAATCAACACTTTGGCCCTGGCAGAACACACCAAGGGCCAGTACTTGGTGGTCACCGGTGGCGCGGGACTGACCCAGGAGTGGGACCAGCCCGCCCACCGCATCCAGCCTGGCGACAAGGCGCGGGACGGGCCGGCAGCAAACTCCACAACCAGAACAGGAGCTCACCATGGGCCGCGAAACAGTCTCCTCCTCCAACGTCATCGTCACCTTCGACGGCCAGCGCTGCATCCACTCGCGCCACTGCGTGCTGGACCGCCCGGACGTATTTGTGCCCAATGTGGAGGTCGCCTGGATTCACTCGAACGTGCCACCCCAGAGGAAGTGCTGGAGCTGGCACACAACTTTTCCTCCGGTGCCATCCAGTGCCAGCACCCGGACGGCACGGCCATGAGGGATCGAACAGGCGCGGCCCGGCCGGCATGCCCCGGCAGCCCCAAGCGATGACCTGCCCAGGCTGGATCCGGGATAGCGTTAACGGCTCTCTATCCGAAGCGCCTCGATCACCAGCGTCAGCGCCGGTGAGGGTTGCCTGCGGTTGGCGTAATACAGGTGGTAGCCCGGGAAGCTGGGCCACCAGTCCTGCAGCACCGGCACCAGGGTACCCTGCTCAAAATGGGGCTGCAGCAGATCCAGTGGCACATAGGCCAGCCCCATGCCATCCAGCGCGGCGCGCAGCAGCCAGAATGTGTTGTTCACCGTGACCTGCCCCGTCACCCGCACATTCAGTGCCTGGCCCCCTTTTTCAAACTCCCAGGCGTACAGCCCTCCGTAGGTGGGCAGGCGCAGATTGATGCAGCGGTGCCCGGTCAAATCAGCGGGACTGAGCGGTAGTCTGCGGCCTTCCAGATAGGCCGGCGATGCCGCCACCGCCATGCGCAGGTCTGGGCTGATGCGCACGGCAATCATGTCCTTGTCCAGCTGGTTGCCTGAGCGCACTCCTGCATCAAAGCGCTCGGCCACGATATCGGTCATGGCGTAGTCCACCGCAAACTCCACCTGGATTTCGGGATAGGCATGCAACAGCGGCAGCAACCTGGGCCAGAGCACGGTGGTGATGGCGTGGTCGTGGGTGGAGATCCGCACCATGCCCGCCGGTTTGTCACGCCATGCTGCCAGCGCTGCCAGCTCGGCGTCGATGTCGTCCAGCCGGGGCGCCAGCGTGTGCAGCAGACGATCGCCCGCCTCCGTGACCGACACACTGCGTGTGGTGCGGGTGAGCAAGCGCACCCCCAGCCGCTCCTCCAGCGTCCGCATGCTGTGGCTCAGCGCGGAACGCGACAGCCCCATCTGCGCCGCCGCCTTGGTAAAGCTCTGCGCGCGCGCCACGGCCACAAAGGCCTGCAGATCATTCAGGTTCTCGGACATTATTGATGAGCCAATTTCACCAGTTCATGCAGATTTTGCCATCTATTCAATCAAGTCAGCGCCTTCTACAGTGAATCGCACGTTGTTCAGGGTTTGCACGCAGACCGCACTGAGAAAGGAACGCTCCATGAAACCCATTGCCACCGCCTTGCTAACCACCGGCCTGAGCACATTGGCTGGCGCAGAACCCGTGCCTGCCGCCGCTGCCGCTGCCGCTTCCGCCGTCCTGCCGGCGGCCCAGCGCATTGCAGCAGCGGGCAGCCAGCACGCCATCGCAGGGCCTGCGCAGTTCTTTACGGGCCGGGCACGCATTGACCCGCTGTATGCCGCCAATGACCAGGTCAACACCTCCGGCGCCTACGTCACCTTCGAGCCCGGAGCCCGCTCGGCATGGCACACCCACCCCAAGGGCCAGTACCTGGTGGTCACCGGTGGTGTGGGACTGACCCAGGAGTGGGGCAAGCCCGCCCAGCGCATCCAGCCGGGCGATGTGGTGTGGTGCCCTCCCGGCATCAAACACTGGCATGGTGCGGGCCTGTTCACGGCGCTCACGCACATGGCCGTCACACCGTCCGACAGTGACGGCAGGAATGTGGACTGGATGGAGCACGTCACCGAAGCCCAGTACAGAGAAGCGCAAGCGCACCAGAGTGCCGACACCATCTCAGCCGCCCCTGCGGGCACAGGCCACGGCACCGCTGCACCATGAAGCCCCGCCTCCCCATTCCCCGCCCGCATGCAGCCCCGCTGGTCGAGGCGCTGGGCAGCGTGCTGGCGTTATCGGCCAACCCCTCCCACGCGCAGGAGACGCCCATGCCCCCATCCACCACTCAGCACGCTCCCCCCAGCACCAGCCTCACAGCCCGCCAGCTGGCCATCGCACCTGTCACCGCCTGGGCGGCAGTGGGCGACATGCCCCGGCTTCGCTCGGCACTGGAGCAGGCGCTGGACGCCGACATACCGATCCAGGAGGTCAAGGAACTGCTGGTACAGGTCTATGCCTATGCCGGCTTTCCACGCAGCCTGAACGCCCTGGGTGAGCTGATGCAGCTGGTCGATGCCCGCAGGCAACGCGGCGTGCAAGACACCGTGGGTCGCGAACCCGGTGCCGTCCCCACAGGCGACGCCCTGCTGGCACTGGGCACCGCCAACCAGGCCAGGCTTGCCGGAGCCCCGGTCACCGGGCCGCTGTTTGACTTTGCACCGGCCACCGATGTGTTCCTAAAATCACACCTGTTCGGCGACATCTTTGCGCGCGACAACCTGGACTGGCAAAGCCGCGAAATCGCCACCGTCGGCATGCTGGCGGCCCTGCCCGGCGTCGACGGCCAGCTGCAGGCCCCTATGCGCATCAGCCTGAACACCGGACTGACGGCCAGCCAGCTGCAGCAGGTGGTGCAGGTGTTGACCAGCCAGGTCGATGCCGCTTCCGGGGCGTGCGCACAGGCGGCGCTGGCCCGGCAACTGGGTGTGCAACCCTGACATTGAATGTGAAAGGATGACCATGGAGACCAACCAACTGCACCGCGGACGCCTCATCGACCATATCCAGCTGGTGGTGAGCGACCTCCAAGCCAGCCAGGACTTCTACACCGCCGTCCTGGCTGTGCTGGAGATTCCCATCATCGGCACCAGCGATGATTTCTTCTGGGCCGACGAACTGGTGGTGTCCTCGGCCGGCAGCGCGGCCGCACTGGGCGCGCTGACGGGCCGCTGCCACCTGGCTTTCCAGGCCAGAGACCAGACCATGGTCGATGCCTTTCACCGTGCCGCGCTGGCGCATGGCGGGCGCGACAACGGCCCGCCGGGCGAACGGCCCTACCACCCCGGCTACTACGCGGCCTTTGTGCTGGACCCCGATGGCAACAACATCGAAGCCGTGTACCACGGCGAGGCCCGGCGCAGCGCACCGTCGGTGGTGATCGATTTCTAGCCCAGACCCGCAAGGGCCATGGCAGTGCCCCACGCCGTCTGCCATCATGGCGGCGGTGCCCTGACCTGCGCACGCTGGAAGCGGCATTCACCTGCGCCACCACGTCCCGGCGACGCTGGGTGCGGATCCCGCGGCCAGCACCTGCCAACGGCACGCCCGCCCGCTGGATCGGCTTGGCCTGCCAGAAGCTGTTTGTTCGGGGCAGCGTGTTCATTGAGACTCCTGTTCCATATGGAAACAGGATGTTCTGAACCCTCAACAATGCTATGGCCAATCCGGCGCACAGGGCTCGCCGGGCCAGGGGAGGTTCGAGCACGCTGAGCACCCACCTTGTAGTCCAATCGCCCCCAGCAATGCCTCCCCCACGCCTACCCCGCTGACAGCCCAGCGCTGCATAGTTAACAGCTCCCACCAGCCAAGGAGTTTGTATGACCAAGCCAGCAGCAAAAAAAAGCAGTGCCAAGCCGTCAGTGACCGACCTGCGCGGGAACGCCGGCGAGCTGCAGCAGCAAGCCGGAGGTAGCCACCCGGCGATGACGACCCAGCAAGGTATTCCGGTCCCCGACAACCAGAACTCTCTCAAGGCCTATGAGCGCGGCCCCAGCCTGCTCGAAGACTTCATCCTGCGAGAGAAAATCACCCACTTTGACCACGAGCGCATCCCCGAGCGCATCGTCCACGCCCGTGGCACAGGCGCCCACGGCTATTTTGAGTTGAGCCAATCCCTGGCCAGATACACCACGGCCAAGGTGCTGACTGAAACGGGCAAGAAGGTCCCCATCTTTGTGCGCTTCTCCACCGTGGCAGGCGGCGCTGGCTCGGTGGACACTCCGCGCGATGTGCGTGGTTTTGCCATCAAGTTCTACACCGACGAAGGCAATTGGGATCTGGTCGGGAACAACGTGCCGGTGTTCTTCATCCAGGATGCGATGAAGTTTCCCGACCTGGTGCACGCCGTGAAGATGGAGCCCGACCGCGGCTTTCCGCAGGCCGCCTCGGCCCACGATACGTTCTGGGATTTCATTTCGCTAATGCCCGAGTCCATGCACATGGTGATGTGGATCATGAGCGACCGCACCATCCCCCGCAGCCTGCGGACCATCGAAGGTTTCGGTGTGCACAGCTTCCGGCTGATCAACGCCCAGGGCGACAGCACCTTTGTCAAGTTCCACTGGCGACCCGAATTGGGCATCCAGTCCACCGTGTGGGACGAAGCGCTCGCGTTGCAAGCCGCCGACAACGACTTCCATCGCCGCGACCTGTTTGAAGCCCTGGAGGCCGGCCAGGCACCTGCCTGGGAACTGAGCGTGCAGCTGTTCACCGAAGAGCAGGCCAACAAACTGCCCTATGACCACCTCGACCCCACCAAAATCATTCCAGAAGAAGTAGTGCCACTGCAAAAAATCGGCCGCTTTGTGCTCAATCGCTGGCCCGACAACTTCTTTGCAGAGACCGAACAGGTGGCATTCTGCCCAGCCAACGTGCCGCCGGGCATCGATTTCTCCAACGACCCGCTGCTGCAAGGGCGCTTGTTCTCGTACCTGGATACGCAGCTCTCGCGCCTGGGTGGGCCCAATTTTGCGCAAATCCCTGTCAATGCGCCGAAATGTCCCTTCGCCCACCACCAGCGCGACGGACACATGCAAATGCAGGTGCCGAAGGGTCGCGTGGCCTATGAGCCGACCAGCCTGCAACCTGACAGCCCGCGTGCCTCGCTGGCGCAGGGCTCACGCGCATTTGCCGAGACCGCAGTGGGCAGCAAAGGCCGCGTACGCCACGAATCGTTCGCGGACCATTACAGCCAGGCACGCATGTTCTTCCGCAGCCAAAGTGCCCTGGAACAGGCCCACATCGCCAGCGCCTTGGTGTTTGAGCTTTCAAAGGTACAGACACCCCACGTGCGCAGCGCCGTGGTCAGCCAGTTGCGCGTGATTGACGAGGAACTGGGCCTGCGTGTGGCCAAGGGCTTGGGCCTGTCGCCCGTACCTGATGCCGCGCAGCCGACGGTGCCCGTGCAGGATCTGCCGGTCAGCCCGGCCACCCGCATCATCGACCGAATGAAGCCCACGCTGGAAGGCCGCTGCATAGCCATTTTGGTGGACGAAGGATCGAATGCCGAGTCCGTTGCCGCGCTACGCAAAGCGCTGGAATCGGCCAAGGCCTGCGTCAAGTTGATTGCCCCGCGCCTGGGTGGCATTACGCTGAGTGATGGCAAGGAAGCCGCCATCGATGGGCAACTGGCCGGATCGCCCTCTGCCCAGTTTGATGCGGTGGCTTCCATCATCCCGCTGGAGTCTGGCAAAAAACTGGCCAAGCAAGCCGTAGCCCAGAACTGGTTTCGCGATGCCTTTGGCCACCTCAAAGCCATCGCAGCCTGCAAGGGCACGCACGCCATCCTGGAAGCCGCGGGAGTGAAACCAGACGCCGGCGTAGTGGACCCGGGTGACACCAAAGCGTTTGTGAAGACCGCGGTGTCCCGCTTTTGGGAACGTGAGCCCACCTTGCGCAGCCTTGCGTGAACGGAAGGCACCGGCCATGCCAGCGGCTTCCCATTGCGGTTAAGGAGTCACTTTGCGCTCTGTAGCCGCACCGCTGTAGGGCCGAATAGCCCGAATAGATCGGATGGAACAGAGCCTTTATGGCTCTGGACCGCATCGTCCACAGCGAAGAGAATCGGAGATTGAGCAATGCATATTCATTCCCGCTATCAGGCTTGCATCGACGCATGCAACGCTTGTGCTGTCGCCTGCAGCGCTTGCCTGGCCGCTTGCCTCAAGGAAGACGACGTAAAAAAGATGCAGCGCTGCATTGCGCTTGATACAGATTGCGCAGCCATCTGTAGTCTGGCTGCGAATGCGATGGCCCGCGACAGTGAAATGGCTCGGCATTTTTGCCGTGTGTGCAGCGAAGTCTGCCTGGCTTGCGCGCATGAATGCTCCCAGCATTCACATGACCACTGCCAGCGGTGTGCCGACGCATGCAAACAGTGCGCAAAAGCCTGCCAGGCCGTGGTCAACTGAAGCCGTTCTGCCATGGTGTGAGTCTGTGCTGCATGACACGCGCGCATGTGGCACGGACGGGCATTCGGGAGCGCCTCGCGGTCGCTGGCATGATGGGGCGCTCCACCCAAGGCTGAGCTATCCGCCACGCGAATACTCGCGACCCCGGGTCTTCGTGTGCATGGCGAAAATCAGCCTTCCGCTGCCGTTCCTGTAATGGGAAGCACCACGCCCGTGATGTAGCTGGAGCAGGCTTGAGGCGCCAGGAAAACATAGGCCGGCGAGATTTCCTCCGGCTGGGCAGGTCGCCGCATGTCGGTTTTGGCCCCAAACTCCGCCACATCCCCCGACTTTTTATCTGCCGGATTGAGTGGTGTCCAGACAGGACCCGGTGCCACGGCATTCACGCGGATATTGCGCTCGGCCAGGTTGCTTGCAAGCGCCTTGGTGAACGCATGGATTGCACCCTTAGTGGCCGAGTAGTCCAAGAGGTTCTTGCTACCGCGAAGGCCTGTGACCGAACCGGTGTTGATGATGCAGTCGCCCTCGCCAAGATGAGGGAGCACGGCTTTGACCATGTGAAAGTAGCCAAAGACGTTCGTCTTGAACGTCTCTTCAAGTCGCTGCTCGGTGAGATCTTCGATGCGTTCCGCATGCTCCTGAAAGGCTGCATTGTTTACCAACACATGGATGGCGCCGAACTTCACGAGTACCTTGGCAACCAGACCCTCGCAGAACGCAGTATCTTGCACATCGCCCGAGATGGACAGGCATGCACCACCTTCCGCTTCCACCAGACGGCAGGTCTCTTTGGCATCCTCGTCTTCATTCAGATAGGCAATGGCGACCTGTGCGCCCTCCCCCGCGAAGAGAATCGCTAAGGCCCGACCGATGCCTGAATCCCCTCCTGTAATGATGGCAATCTTGCCCTCCAGTTTGCCGCTGCCACGGTAGTCCCTGGCAAGGCTCAAAGGCTGCAGCTGCATGTCGGCCTGCACCCCGGGCTTGGCCAGCGTCTGCGATGGCAGCGGGGGCGCTGGCTCGGCATGCCCAGGACCTGGAGCAGCTTTGGCTTTTGTCTTTGAATGCGCACCACGTGCGGGTGCCTGCATCCTGCGTCGCCCGAATAAGCTGTTGGCACTGCACAGCGGCATCGGCTTGACGCTCAGATTTCTTCCGCTTTTTTGTATCTTGCATCGCGATGACTCCTTTCATGTATTTCGTGTGAAAACCTATTAACCAAGCAAGGTTGATAACATTCACACTGGGCCATTCCTTCTAGAACTTTTCTATTGCCATATTGAATTTTAAAATTCATTATATTAATCTATGGAAGCGCAGATGCAATATTGATTTACAGTGATCTCAGGCTGGTAATTCCGTATGGTGTAGTCCATATCTTTCATCCATTTATTGAATAACCTTACAAATCTTCTCTTAGCCCCAGTATAAAAATTAAGTACAGGAGGCAAACATGCTACGTTATGCTGTTATTTTCTTGGTCATTGCACTGATCGCCGCTGTTTTGGGATTTGGCGGCATTGCTGCAGGTGCAGTGGATATCGCAAAAATTCTCTTCTTTGTCTTTATCGCGATTGCGGTAATTACTTTTGTCGTAAGTTTGATCAACAAGAAATAACTTCCGACACCCAACCCAGAAAGGAATCGTCATGAAAGCAAGCCATACATCTAGCGCTCTGATTTTCGCCATTGCATTGGGCTCTGGCGTTTTGGCTGTCACAGGGTGCTCCGTAGCCCGCAATCAACAAAGTGTGGGGTCGTATATGGACGACTCTGGCATTACCACAGCGGTAAAAGCAAAATTCGCAGAGGATAAAACTGTTGCAGCCACCTCCATCAGCGTTGAAACCATGAAGGGTGTGGTTCAACTCTCCGGCTTTGCCAAAAGCCAGGCAGAAAAAGACCGTGCAGAATCCATCACACGCAACACCAAAGGTGTTATGGGGGTAAGGAACAGCATTGTGGTTCGCCCTTGATTCTTACACGTCCATAAAATGCTTTATTGACAATCGCACTACACGGACCTGAATCCGGTCTCTGGTAACGATATATAGAAAAGCCCGCATGATGCGGGCTTTTCTCTTCACAAAAATTCAACACCAGAATAGGACTTACCGTCTTGTCAAAAGCATACCGATGACAACCCCCACGGCCAATGCACCACCAACGGCCTGCCATGGTGAATCATGGACATAGTCATCGGTGTGGCGTGCAACGTCCTTCGAATAATCCACAGCCCCGTTTGCCGCATTTCGAGCGCGGCTGAGTCCGCGATCCAGGAACTGCACAGCCTCCTTCAACTTGGGCTCCTCCTTGGCTCGCGCAGCAAGCACCTCACCCGTATCTTGCAGCAGGCGGGTCAGGTCTCGCTGAATGGTCGAGGCATTCGGGGAAAACAACTTCATTGTGTACTCCTTCGTGTGGTGAATAGTCTGTACAGAGTACGCGCAACACCCCGCCATGGATGTAGGTCGATCACAACCTTGACTGATACAAGCGCAGCCAAATGAAACAGTGGCTGAGCGCGCCTCCCTGCCAATGCCCCAAGCAGGAGGCGAAGCACGACGCCTAGACCTCCCCCTGCTTGACCAATGTGCATAGCTTGCGTGCATTGGGCGATATATCCATCACCGCGTACTTCTCCATATTCACGATATACACCAGGAAAGGCGTATAAGCACCGCTGTCGCCCACCTTGATTTCACCGCAGATCTGAAAATCGCCCTTCTCTTTTTTGCTTTCAATGACTTCCAAGGCCCTTAACTCGGCACCTTCCGTACCAATCAGTCTTTCGGCCAATGCATTGCGCAAAAGAGCCTCATTGATCGCAGGCTCACCTTCTGCCTGCGCCGCAGCACCACAAACCAATGCCAGAAAAATGACCGCAAAAAAATTTCGCATTAACCCTCCTTGCATTACCCCTCCTTGAAGGCTGCAGCCCCACAGCTTTTCATTTATTTCTGCGTGAGACATATATTTTCAAACAACAGAGATTATTTTCACTCAATTCCACGCAATAAGTTACACCCGCGGGTATTTATCTCATTAAAAAGCATTAAGTAAGCGCTGATCCTACATTCCTGCAGACCTAACGACTACCCTTTGACGTCGACGACGTGACCTAATCTGTACCCAGAAGCCATTCTGCTTCGCAAGCCTCAAGCGTTGAAGCGGTTCATCCATAGAGAGAAACTTCTCTCACCCCATATTTTCCGCACCTCGCAATGCCACCCTTGTGGCATCGCATTTTCTCAGCGCTTGTGTGTAAACCCCCTCTAGGAGATAGCCATGGTTACACCCAACACTGCATCGAGCATCATTTCCTCTGACAAGGTCAATGGCACCAACGTCTATAATCCCAATGGCGAAAAGCTAGGCTCGATCGACTCTCTGATGATTGACAAGGTCAGCGGACAAGTCCGGTACGCCGTCATGGAGTTTGGCGGCTTCCTGGGAATAGGTACCGACAATTACCCCATTCCCTGGGGGAGCCTGAAATATGAACCCAATATGGGCGGCTATGTTGTCTCCGTGAGCAAGGAGCAACTGGAAGGTGCTCCAAGTTATGAACGCGGTATTGACTGGGACTACACGGATGAAAACCGCCGCCGCGTGAACGACTATTACGGGGTTCCCTACCTGTAAATTATCTGAGGCGCCAAACACCAAAGCCCGCATATGCGGGCTTTTTCCATGGGTCATCCATGCTTCACAGCCCCCCTGGAACGGCTAACACGCTCCAACGAAACGCAGGTTGGCAGCAAGAGACAAAGCGTGAGACCGCAGGCACGACAGCTGGCACCACAAGGCAGAGCAACGAAGTAAGAGGGACGGCGCGCTTCACGCATGGACATTGAAGAATTGCCGTAAAAGAAGTCTACAAAGCACCTCAAGCTGTGAGAAAAGAACCCTCCCTCTTATAGGCTCTTCAACGCACAAATAGAGAGCATTCACTTACATGATTGAAGCGCATTGTCAGACTTTGACTACAGATCGGCGGCACCCGGCGCTCCATGCTGACAACCAGGCAGCTCACCCCGACCTGCCGTTTCACCTGAAGGAGCTCACGCCATGTCTCAGCAACCCAATCAGCAGCAGCCCGGCCAGCAACAACAGCAGAACCCCAATCAACAGCAGCCTGGTCAGCAACAGCCCGGGCAAAAGCCTTCTGACCAACAGCAGCAGCAAAACCCGAATCGCCAGCAGCCTGGGCAGGACCAGCAGAACCAGCCTCAGCGTTAAGTGGTGACCGACAGCCGGCCGATGCATGCATGGGACCGGCTTCTCAAAGCGGCTGACACACTCCGCGAAGTCCAGCTTTTCAGCCGGAACGGGGTGCGGGGCCGCAGGCCATACCCCCCCTCGCACGCCACGCACGACAAGGCCGAGCAACCCATATATCGAGGTGGCGTGAGCGGCTCTCAGGAGGCAAATATGTCAACCAAAACCAGCAACACCGATACAAGCCAGCATCGCTCGCCGAAGCGAGCGCCCGGAGAAGGTGTGGCGGCCGAACCGACCATCATCGCCGAGCAACACCGCAAGCCCAATACCGGGCCCCAATCCGTACCCAAGGAAAGTCGACCTGCTGCACCGGCTCCCAAGCCCGGGAAAAGCAGCCAGCAGTGAGGAGTGAGAGATGACGATGTCAAGCACACGCAAGCCCTCATTTCCCGAGGACGAGGAGATGGATCCCGTTGGCAAACCCTACCCCGAGCAGGAAAGTGAGGGCGATGATCCGCCCCATCCGCCATTCTCTCCAGACACCGAATCTGACATTCCCCAGGATCCCGAATCCGAACGCACAGTGATGCCGGACACGCCAAAAAAATAGACCGGGACGTCCCGTCAGCGAACGGCAGCGCTCCTCCATATCTCTCACCGCTGCGCCAGGGCGTAGGCGCGCTCCCCTGAACGGTCACCCCGGAACCGCCACCTCGCTGCGCACCCTGCAGTCAGTGCGCGAATCCGGCCCAGTTCTATCAGGCCGAACCGCAGTGGCGTTCTTCAGCCGCTCTAACGCCCCTTCAAGCGGGCGTCTCTGCCTGCCATGGCAGCCAGGCCCCAAGGACAACACCATGGAAGCCATCACCCACGGTGAAGCCCTGCGCAGCGCGCGATCGATGGAGGTCAATGTCCAGCCCGTACCTGCGGGGCCGTTCCGGTGTTTCACTCCACCTGCCACCATGACGGCAGCAGTGCCCTGACCTCGGCGCGCTGGAAGCGGTCATCCACCAGCACCACCACGCCCCGGTCCTGCTCGGTACGGATCACGCGGCCAGCGGCTTGCACCACCTTGCGCAAGCCAGGGTAAAGGTAGGTGTAGTCATGGCCCCGTCCGGCCCCCATGGCAGCATCCATGGCGCGCTGCATGGCTTCATTGACGGGATTGACCTGTGGCAGCCCCAGCGTGGCGACAAAAGCCCCAATCAGGCGGGTGCCAGGCAGGTCCACCCCTTCGGCAAAGGCGCCGCCCAGCACGGCCAGCCCCACGCCCTGGCCTCCTTCCACAAAACGCTCCAGAAAGGCCGCACGCCCGGTTTCGTCCATGCTGCGCTCCTGCTGCCACAACGGCAGCTGCGGGTGCAGGCGCTGCAAGCTGGCAGCCACGCGCTGGAGGTAGTCAAAGCTGCTGACAAAGCACAGGTAGTTGCCGGGCTGGCCGGCGTACTGCCGGGCGATCAGATCTACCAGGGGTACCAGCGATGCCTCGCGGTCGCGCCAGCGTGTGGAGACGTGGCGGGCAATGCGCACCTGCAGCTGGTGGGCGGCAAATGGCGCGTCCACCTCCAGCCAGGCGGTATCGACTGGCAGCCCCAGCAGATCGCGGTAGAACTGCGGCGGGCTGAGTGTGCCGGAAAACAGCACCGTGGCCTGGGCCGCCGCATGGCGCGCAGCCAGGTGCGGTGCGGGAATGACATTGCGTATGCACAGCGTGGAGGCCGGTGTGCGTGGCTGCCCGCCGCGAGCCGACAGCGGCGGCGCCAGTTGCACATCGAACAGCGCATGCGGACCAAACTGTTCAGCCAGGGCTTGAAAGTGCAGCAGCGCCCAGTACAGCGTCAGTACCGGGTCGCCCGTAGGCAAAGCCTGGTCGGCCTGCACATCGGCAATCGCACCGATGGCACGCTGCACCGCTACCTGCAACGCGGGAGGGATGGCGGCATAACTCTGGTAGTCCGCGTGGCTGGCGGTGTGGCTGCGGGCCAGCGGCCCGCACACGGTGTGGGGGGCCGCCTGGGCAAACAGTGGCAAGCTCTGTGCCCCCGGTGCTTCGTCTGCGTCGGAATCCGGCGCCTGCTGCGACAGGCCTGCTTGCGCCCTGTTCAGTGCACTCCACTGGCGCTGCAGGGCATCCAGCGCCTTCTTGACGGCCCCCGTGGCCGAACTGGCCGAGCGACGACGGGCGGCCGCCAGGTCGAACTGTGACAACGGTGCGGTGTACATGCTGCGGGCGCGCTCCAGCAGGTTGTGGGCCTCGTCCACCAGCACGCCCACACGCCAGCCTTGCTGCTGCGCCAGGGCATACAGCATGGCGGCGCTGTCGTAGAAATAGTGGTAGTCGGCCACCACCACATCGGCCCAGCGCGCCAGCTCCTGCGACAGGTAATAAGGGCAGATGCCATGCTGCAGCGCCACCTGGCGCACAGCAGAGCCGTCCCACAGTACCGGCGCCGCAGATGCAGACAGGGCCACGGCCTCACCCCGTGCCGCCGGCAGCCGGTCAAAAAACCCCTGTGCCAATGGGCAGGACTCCCCGTGACAGGCCTTGTCCGGGTGCTCGCAACTGGCATCACGTGGGCGCATTTGCAGCACCCGCAACGGTTCGTGCTGCCCCTGGGTCAATGCCGTCTGCATTTGCTCCAGCGCATGCAATGCCAGCCCATGGCCCGTGCCTTTGGCGGTCAGGAAAAACATCTTGTCCAGCCCGTTGCAAGTGTCCGAAGCGCTGGCTGCACCATGCACCGCGGAGCCAGGGGGCGTGGTGTCTGCAGCCGAGGCCGCTGTGGCGCCCTGCCCCGCCATGGCCTTGAGCATGGGGAAAATAGTGCCCAGCGTCTTGCCAATCCCGGTGGGGGCCTGGGCCATCAGGCACCGGCCTGCACTGGCGCTGCGGGCCGTGCGGTAGACCGCCACCGCCAGTTGCCGCTGCCCGGTGCGAAACGCCGCCATGGGAAAGGTCGCTGCCGCCAGCGCCGCATTGCGCTGCTGGCGGTGATGGGCTTCGCTGCGCGCCCAGTCCAGGTAAAGGCGGCAGTGCATGGCAAAAAACTGCTGCAACTCGTCGGCACTGCAGTCCTGCACCAGCACCGTTTCCTGTAGAGAGGGCGTGTGCACATACACCAGCGCCACGCTCAACCGCGCCAGTCCGCGTGCCTGGCACAGCAGATGGCCATAGACCTTGGCCTGTGCCCAGTGCAATGCGCGGTGGTGGGGGCGCACCGCGTCCAGCGGGCCGCGGTAGGTCTTGATTTCCTCCAACTGCAGCGCTAGCGCATCAAAACCATCGGCCCGGCCGCGCACCTGCAGGTCTTCAAACTGGCCACTGAGCGCGACCTCGGCTTCATACTTGCTGCCCGGTTGCGCCTGGCGGCGTTGCTGCACCACGGCATGGCCCTCCCTGCCTTCAAGCGCGCTGGGCGCTGGGGTGAAACGCAGGTCCAGATCACCACTGCGGGCCGTGAATTCGCACAGCGCACGCACGGCCACCGTCAGCGGGGCAGCGGCGCTGCTCATACCTCTTCACCAGCCCCCTGCCACTGCACATGGCAGACGCATACGGGAATGCCATGGGCGGCGCAATAGTCCAGCCAGCGGATCTGGTTGTCCTGCAGCTTGTCACCAGGCGCTTTGACTTCCACCAGCTCATAACGTCCTGCGCCCTCTGCGCGTTCAGGCCAGAAACGCACCAGATCGGGAAAGCCGGTGCGGTTGGCCTTCACGTCCCGCAACAGGCGGTCAAACAGCCGTTGCAGATGGACGGCTGGAATGCAGTCCAGCGCCAGAGCCAGCAACGCTTCACTCAACGCGCCCCAGCACACAAAGGGCGACTGCGTGCCCGCCTTGTCGGCAAAGCGCTGGCAGATGGTGGCGCGGTAACGGCCGTCCTGCAGCTCGGCCAGGCAGGCATCGAACAGGGGCTGGCGGCGGGCCACAAAGTCGGGAGCCCCCAGATCCGCCGGACCGCTTTGAAAGGGGTGGAAGAACGCCCCCGGCAGCGGTGCAAAAATCGCCGGCCAGCACAGCAGGCCGAACAGCGAGTTGATGAGCGCATTCTCCACATAGAACACCGGTGCCTCCGCGCGGTGCCAGTGGTCGCGCAATGCGTATTCCACGGCCACCGGCTGGGCAGGCGGCGCCAGCACGATCTCGCTGCACAGCGCAGCCACGGCCGGAGCCAACGCAGCCTGGCGGGGTGCGCCGCCCAGGCCCGCGTTGCGACGCAAGCGCGGCAGCATGCGGGCCACGCGCTGAGACTCCTCTTCACTTTCAGGTTCCGTCTGGGCCTGGGCCGCCAGGTCCAGGGCCAGGTCAAAGCACTGCATGCGCTCCAGCACGCGGATATGCCGGTGGCGGGCGCCGGGGTAGCGGCTGGCGGTGTAGGCCCGGGCAGCGGTTTCCCAGTCCTGCACCCGCTCGCATGCCTGGCCCAGGCGCAGCAGCAGCTTGGCGCGGCGCTGGCTCAGCCAGTGGTGGGGGCTTTCAAGCTGCCCAAGCGACTGCAGCAGTGCCCCGGCATCGCCCCCGGCATCCAGTGTCTGGCGGCTGGTGGAAATAGCCAGGTAGAAGTCCACATCGGCACGGCTCTGAAAAGCGCGTGAGGCGGCATCCAGCGCCACGGCTTCGTAGCGGAAAATGCCCAGATCGGCCAGCACAAACTCCGACCAGTCCTGGTGGAGGTTGCCAAAGAACATCAGCCGCAGCCGCTCGCACACCTCCCCCACCATCACGCGCCAGACAGGTTCCGTGGCCTGGGGGTGCCAGCCCGCATAGGGCTGAGGGTCCATCTGCCCGTCCAGCGCAGCCAGCATGTCGGCCTTGCGCAGCGTGGCCGCCAACCCGGCGCCTTTCAAGATATCCAGCAGTTCGGGCTTGGTGTGCAGGCCAAACAGCTCGGCCAGCGCCATGGGCTCCGAAGTGCTGAGCCAGCCCATCTGCAGCAGCGGCACGGCCGCCTGGGCACTGTCGCCGATTTCCGCATACACCAGTTTGCTGGCCCGAAACCACGGACCCTTGCGCATCACCATGCGCACCAGCAGGGCCTGTGCGGTCTCCGGCAACCGGGCAAACCCGGCCAGAAAGCCGGCCTCCTCTTCACCCAGCAGGTCCCCATAGCGCTGCCCCAACCAGTTCAGCGCACGCTGAAAGTTGTGCAGGTAATACAGGCGATGGGGCGGGAGGGCAGCAGGCTGCGGCGCAGACACGGGCGGGAAATTGCAGGAAGTGGCGGAAATGGGCAGGAACCTGTATTTTTATACAGATCCATCCACTCTGCCCGGCCAATGCCTACCGCGCTGCCAGGGCTATGGGCAGAACGGCGTGGCGCAAGGCATGCGGCCCCTCTGCCTGGCTACGCCAGCTTGACACCATCTTGATAGCCAACTGCGCAATCCCGACACGGGCTTGATGCCCGAATGCCTAAATTTCAGCCATCGCCACCACAGGCTGTAACACCCAGCCCTTTGATGTATGAAACCTGTCGCCATCCTCCAGCACGAAGCCGCACAAGGCCCCGGGGTACTTTGGGAACATTTGCAGCAGCAAGGCATTGCCTGTGAACTGATCAGCCCCTGCCAGGAAGGCCGCGCACCTGTGCGGGCGTCGGACTACCGCGGGGTGGTGGTGCTGGGCAGCAACCACTGCGCCAACGAGCAGCTGCGCTGGATCGAACAGGAACGTTGCCTGCTGCAGAGCGCACTGGCACACGACGTGCCCGTGCTGGGCCACTGCTTTGGCGCGCAGATGCTGGCCCGCGCCATGGGCGCTCGGGTGTGGCGCAACCCCTGCCCCAACATCGGCTGGAGCAACGTATGGGTCACACGCCAGGCGCAGGATCTGATGCAGCTGCCCCCCCGGATCACGCTGTTCAACTGGCATTACGACACGTTCGAGCTGCCCCAGGGCGCCTCGCGCAGCATGTACGGCGCGTTCTGCCTGAACAAAGGCTTTGTGCACGGCCGCCACTGGGCGTTTCAGGGCCACCTGGAAGTCACGGAGGACAGTGTCCGCGCCTGGTGCAGCGAAGGCCAGGACGAACTGCGCCACGCACCCGGCCCCGCCGTGCAGCGCGCACCGCAGATTCTGGCCCAGCTCCCCCAGCACTTGGCGCTGCTGCACGCCACGGCGCGGCGCACCTACAGCGCCTGGGCAGAGCAACTGGACCGGCCAACGCTGTTTCAGTTGGGGGCACTGCCCGGCGCGCCTGCCACTGCACCCCAGCCCGGACTGGACCAACCCGGCCCCGATCTGACACTGCAGTACCAGGCACCGCTGGCACAGCAGACCAAAGCCATCCTGGCGCGCGCTGTGGGCTGATCACGTCGATAACGTCGAACACCAGGAGCGCAGGCACGCGCCCTGGCCTCAGGGCGTGGCCTTGCCGGGGCTGCGCTGCGCCACCCGGGCCCGCAGCGTGGCCAGCAGCTCGGGCGGCAGGAACTTGAAGGCCAGCTGCAGCAGCAGAAAGGCGATCACCCCGTCATCCAGCCAGCCCAGAACGGGGATGAAGTCCGAGACAAAATCCACCGGGCTGACCACGTACAACGCTGCCAGCACCGTGGCCAGCTTGGCAGCCTTGGGCGCACGCGGATCCCGCAGCACCGCCCAGGCGAGCCGCAGCTCCTTGCGAAACACCGACAGCAGACGACCAAGCTTCCACATGACAGACCTTTCTCTCCACGCCAGCGGGTCCCGCAGCAACATACCCCGCGACCCGTTCACCACATGCGGACAATTTGGCAGATGACAAGGGCTGCTGCTGTCAGCAATTGCTGCAGAGCGTCCAAGGAATTCTGCCTCGCTCGCCTGCCGGCCCGGGCACGCCACGACAACCCTCCTTTAATACTGCGATAACCCTGCATTTCTAGAATCACTGGTTTTTTGCGCGCGTGGGCGTGCAGGGGCAGCGGCATGCACATACTGATCGTGGAAGACAACAGCCTCGTGGCCAGCGGCATCAAGGCCGGTCTGGAGCTGCACGGCTTTGCCTGCGACATTGCCCCCAACCTGGCCCTCGCCGACCGCCATCTGACTGCGGGACATTTCGACGCCTGTGTGCTGGACCTGGGCCTGCCCGACGGTGACGGCCTGGCCCTGCTGCGCAGCTGGCGCGCTGGCGGCCTGCAGCTGCCGGTGCTGATACTGACCGCGCGCGGCACCATCGAAGACAAGGTGGCCGGCTTTCAGACCGGCACCGACGACTACCTGACCAAGCCCTTCGACCTGCAGGAACTGGTGCTGCGCCTGCACGCGCTGCTGCGCCGCGCCGGCGGCCGTGCCACCGACCTGATAGCGCTGGGGGACTGCCAGGTGAACGCCGGCACCGGCGAAGTTTGGCGCAATGGTCAGTTGGTGGAGCTGTCGCGCCGCGAATGGGCGCTGCTGGCGGCGCTGCTGCAGTCCCGAGGCCGTGTGCTGAATCTGGCCCAGCTGCACGACAGCCTGTACGGCTTTGACCTGGATGTGGGCAGCAACACGGTGAACGTGCACGTACACCATCTGCGCAAGAAACTGGGCAGCGACATCATCGACACGGTGCGCGGCATCGGCTTTCGGCTGGGCGCGCGTTACTGCCAGCCCGGTCTTTGAGGATCCGGCATGAAACTGTTGCGCCGCTCCCCCGCCCCCACCAGCCTGCGCCTGCGCCTGGTGCTGGGTCTGAGCCTGACACTGTGCGTGCTGTGGGGCAGCGTGGCGGCCTGGATGTTTCCCACCATGCAGCGCGAGCTGCGCACCATGCTGGACGACCGGCTGATCGCCAGCGCCCGCATGGTGGCGGGCATCGTCCACCAATTCCAGCCGGCGCAGGTGGATGCCATCACGCCCGCCAACAACGCCTTGCTATCGGTGATTGCCCGCGACGGCGTGGCCTGCGAGGTCAGCCTGGTGCGCAGCGAGGTGGACATCCTGCCGCTGGCCAAGACCAGCAACAGCCCCGACTTCACCCCGCTCACCCGCTCCGGCTTTGGCCGCATTGAGAAAGGCGGCAAATCCTGGCGCACCTATGTGCTGGAGGAAAACGGCATCCGCATCGCCACAGCCGATCGGCTGGACGTGCGCGAACAGCTGGTGCAATCCTTTGTCTATACCCTGGTGGTACCTTTTGTCCTGGCCCTGGCCGGCGTGGTGCTGCTGACTTGGTGGATCTGCACCCTGGGCCTGGAGCCGCTGCGCCGCCTGGGTGAAGAGCTACAGCACCGCCCTCCCCAGGACCCGTCGCCGGTACAGACCGGCCAGGACACGGCAGAGCTGGCCCCCCTGGTGGGCAGCCTGAACCAGCTGCTGGGCCGCATGAACCGTGCCATCGAGCACGAGCGCCGCTGGACGGCCGACGCCGCACACGAGTTGCGCACCCCGCTGACCGCCATCAAAACCCATGTGCAAGTGGCCCAACTGGTGCTGGAACGCCACGCGGGCACCGGCCCGGCCACGCCGAGCGGCACAGGCAGACCCGCCAGCCTGGCCTTGAAGCAGGCCAGCGAAGGCATCGACCACATGCACGCCACACTGGAACAGCTGCTGCAGCTCGCCCGCGTGGAAAGCGCCAGCGCCGGCACAGCGCCCAGCACGCAGGGCGCTGCCATCGCCGAGGCCCTGCAACTGGCCTGCCGCCAATCGCTGCAACGCGCCGGCAAAGGCGGCGCCCCGACGCCCAGGCTGCAGACCGACTTGGAACCCTACGCACTGCACGGCTGGGAGCTGCCACTGGCCCCCGCCCTGTTGACCTGCGCCGTCACCAACCTGGTAGACAACGCCCTGCGCCACCACCTGGGTGCGCAACCCATCACCCTGCAACTGAGCCTGCAGCTTGCCGGCACGGGCACAGCTGGCGATGCCAATGGCGCTGAGGGAAGGCTCGGCCCAGCCCATGGCACAAGGAACCACGGTTCAACGGGTATGACAGGAATGGAGGCCTGTGCCAGCACGGCCACCGCTCCCGCCACCTTGCAGATTCAGGTGCAGGACCATGGCCCCGGATTGAGTGCCGAGGAATGCACCCAGGCCCTGCAACGCTTCTGGCGCAAGACATCGGCCACCCAGGGCAGCGGCCTGGGTCTGACCATCGTGCAGCGCATCGCCGAAAGCGCTGGCGGCCAGTTGCAGCTGGCTCCGGGCGCACCAGGATTGGTCGCGACCTTGTCGCTGCCGCTCCAGCGGGTGACGAACCGCGCAGCCTGAGGCGCCGGGGGCAATATCTGCCGCTCTGGCGCCCCAAGACGCCTCGTAGGCATGCCTGCAGGAGACGCCAGCAACCACCAGCGTCATGAGCCCCGCAGGACGCGGCCGCTACGGAGCGCTCAGGCTCCCGGGTGGATGGCCCGGTCGGCCACCACCACGCCATCGGCATCGGCATACACCCAGTCACCGGGGCGTACCGTCACCCCGGCCAGCTGCACGGCCACGCCGGACTGACCTTCGTTGCGCTTTTCGGTGGGCAGCGGCATCAGCGCCAGCGCGCGTATGCCCACGGCGGCGGCACGCAACTCGGCCACATCGCGCACAGCGCCATACACCACCACGCCCGCCCAGCCGTTGCGGGCAGCGGCAGCCGCCAGATTGCCGCCCACCAGCGCGCGGCGCACCGAGCCACCACCATCCACCACCAGCACCCGACCCTGGCCCGGGGCGTCGACCGCCGCCTTGACCAGGCTGTTGTCTTCAAAGCACTTCACCGTGAAGGCCGGGCCGGCAAAGGACTCCACCCCGCCAAAGCTGGGAAACACCGGCGGCAGCACCCGGAACTGGCCGGATTCGTCGTTCTTGTACACATCGCACAGATCGCAGGTGGCAACCTGGGGACCGTGGGCAGAGGCAGCGCGCATGAAAAAAGCTCCAAAACAATAGTCATCACCCCGCAGGGCGCGAGATAGCGGATCCCAGCGTTGGCGCCGAGGCCCTGGCAGAGACGCAGAATACAGCCGCACGCAAGCCAGCAAACGGCAGCCGACGGCAGATCGCAGGCAGCACGTGCAAGCCACCGGGAAGGGCCACCCTATCATCCCGGCAGCCGCTGACAGGCTCCCGACAACATGGGCCACGGTCTTCCACAGATGTCCGCCTGACACCTCTGGCTGTGCCGCCAGCGCTGCCATTCCCCCTGAAAATCGCCTCCGCACGCGAGTGCAGCCACCACCGTTTTTTTGTCGCCATGGCACCCTGGACACCCATTCCGGCGCGCCGCCAGTGCCGGAAACCCGCCAAAAGTGACGTTGCACAACAATTCGAGGCAAAAAAAGGGGCCAGTCAGCTTGGAATGGGCAAATTTTCCCAGTAGGATTTGCTGATGCCTTGCTGCAAGACCGCAGCGTGGCGAAGAGAACCACACTTCCTCAACAAGGACAAGCAACCATGGCAACTGCAAAGAAGGCAACCGCTGCACCGGCAGCACCTGCAAAAAAGCGCACCCCTAACGCAGCCTTCATGAAACCCCTGACCCCCAGCGCCGCTCTGGCTGCCGTGGTCGGTTCCACTCCCCTGCCACGCACCGAAATCATCAGCAAGCTGTGGGTCTACATCAAGGCCAACAACCTGCAAGACGCTGCCAACAAGCGCATGATCAACGCCGACGCCAAGCTCAAGGAAGTCTTCGGCAAGCCCCAAGTCTCGATGTTTGAGATGGCTGGCCTGATCGGCAAGCACGTCAAGTAAAGCGTCCTTCACAGGATTCGAAAAGCCGGCCCCGAGCCGGCTTTTTTGCGTCTGCGGCACAACTCCGTTTTCGCAACGTACCCGCCAGCCCTATGCACTGCGATCTGGCGATGGTCTCACACCTGTCTGTCAGGGTGTGTCGTGCGGCGTACTCTGCTGCTGCCCCAAGCAGCGCCATATGGCAAAACTTCCGAAGAAAGCAAGCACCAACACCAAACGGATGACAGACCGCTATGGCGCCATTTGTTGCAAGACGGCAACAAACCACAGCTTTACATCCCATCCTCTCGAAATAGTAGTGAGAACAATTATCAGTAGTGCCTAAAATCCAGCGTCCTCGGGCCTGCCTGGGACCAGATTCCCTCTACCTTTGCTCACATGTCTACATTCAAAAACACACCTACAGACATCAACGCACTGCACTGCGAGCTCACGCAGATCGTGGTCGCTGCTGGCCTGTGCCTGATGGGCGGCAACGCGCTGGCCCAGCAAGAAGTCACCCTGCCTTCCGTGCAGGTGAACGCCACGGCCGACGCTCCCTTCAACCCCCAGACTTCGCCCCAGGGCAAGTTCACGGCCCCCTTGGTGGACACCCCCAAGACCGTGCAGGTGATCGGCGAAGAAATCATCAAGCAAACCGGTGCCACCAGCCTGAAAGACGCGCTGAAGTCCACCCCCGGTATCACCTTCGGCAATGGCGAAGGTGGCAACCCCTCCGGTGACCAGCCTTTCATCCGCGGCATGGATGCACAATCCAGTACCTTTGTGGACGGCATGCGTGACATCGCCGCCGGTAGCCGCGAAGTGTTCAACCTGGAATCGGTGGAAGTCATCAAGGGCGCTGACTCGGCCTACGCCGGTCGTGGCGGTGCGGGTGGCTCCATCAACCTGACCACCAAGAAAGCCAAGAACGACAATTTCGTCTCCGGCGATGTGGGCCTGGGCACCGACAACTACAAGCGCGCCACCCTGGACCTGAACCGCAAGCTGGGCGAAACCACCGGCTTCCGCCTGAATGCCATGGCGCATGACGCCGACATTCCCGGCCGTGATGGCCCGACCAATAAGCGCTGGGGCATTGCCCCTACCGTGACATTCGGCATGGGCACGCCCACCGAAGTCACGCTGTCTTGGCAGCACCTCAAGACCGACAATATTCCCGACGGTGGCGTGCCTTATCTGTACAGCAACGCCGCCATGGCCAGCCTGCCTGGCGGCAGCGTGGTACGCCCCACCTATGGCAATGACCGCGCCAACTGGTACGGCCTGACCCACCGTGACTACGAAAAAGAAACGAGCGACCTGTTCACGGCCACCGTGGAACACAAGTTCACCGATACCAACAAGATCCGCAACAGCCTGCGCTACAGCAAGACCGACCAGGACTACATCTGGACCCAGCCGGACGACAGCAAGGGCAATGCCATCAAAGGCTATGTCTGGCGTCGCGGCAACGCACGCGTTTCGGAAACCACCACTCTGCAGAACGTGACCGAGCTGACAGGCAAGGCCCAGACGGGCTCTGTCGGCCACAGCTTTGCGCTGGGCCTGGAACTGTCCAAGGAAAAGGCCGAAGTCCGTTCTGCCGCCATCCAAAGCGGCGGCACCTGCAGCTCGGCGGTTGCCCCATGGTGCACCACCTTGAGCAACCCCAGCGGCGCCAATGCCCCCTGGACATTCGCCTGGAGCCTGCCAGCGCAAGCCACGACCAACCAGGTCGACACCGTCGCCCTGTATGGCTTCGACACGCTGAAGTTCAATGAGCAGTGGCTGCTCAACCTGGGCCTGCGTGCCGACCACTACAAGACCTCGGCTTCGGGCCCTGCCGGCGGCCGTGCACCGAACACCTACCCGGCCTACGACATCTCGCGTTCCGACACCCTGTTCAACTACCAGTTGGGCCTGGTCTACAAGCCGGCACCCAATGGCAGCATCTACGCCAACATCGGCACCGCCACCCGCCCGGTAGGCAATGCCCTGGGCAACGCCAACGAAGACATGGTCATGACGACTGCCAAGGCAGCCGACATGAAGCCCGAAAAAACCCGCTCCATGGAACTGGGCACCAAGTGGGATCTGCTGGACAAGAAGCTGGGCCTGACCGCCGCCATCTTCCGCAATGAGGTGACCAACGCGCGCATCACCGAAGGCGGCGTGGACTACATGGCCGGCAGCAAGGTCGTGAATGGCATCGAACTGGGCTTTACCGGTCAGATCCTGCGCAACCTGAGCGTCTTTGGCGGCTATACCTACATGGATAGCGAGCAAAAGGACATGGGCACAGGCAATGCCGCCAACGGCCAGCCCTTCCCCAACACGCCCAAGCACAGTTTCAGCCTGTGGACCAGCTACAAGCCAACGGACAAGCTGACCCTGGGCCTGGGCGTGTACGCACAAAGCAGCGTCAACGCCAGCTACGCGCTGTCGACCGCGCCTGGTGGCGGCATCGTCACCAAGGGCGTCAGCGGCTACTCGCGCTATGACGCCATGCTGGGCTACCAGATCAACCGCAACCTGGCATTCCAGCTGAACCTGTACAACCTGGGTGACAAGGTGTACTACAGTGGCGTGCGCTCGCCCCACTACGCCAATATTGCGGCAGGC
Organism: Comamonas sp. UBA7528; assembly: GCF_002479375.1. Lineage (NCBI taxonomy): Bacteria > Pseudomonadati > Pseudomonadota > Betaproteobacteria > Burkholderiales > Comamonadaceae > Comamonas > Comamonas sp. UBA7528. Next base: position 58,061 of record NZ_DLMU01000004.1, on the reverse strand, counting down.
CGCTCTGCCGTGGCTTCGCTCAAGTTCACGTACTGAGCCCCCTGACCCGCCTGCGCGCTTGATGTAGCACAGGCCATCGTCACAGCCCCGTGGACCACCGTGCCCACGGGGCTTTTTGCATCCACACTTACGCCTGTACCCTGTACCGTCTTGAAGGATTTCTCCTGCCATGCTGCTGCGTATCCCCGCCCTGCTGTCCGCCGAAGATGTGCGCCAATGCCGCCAAGCGCTTGAACAAGCCAATTGGCAGGATGGCCGCACCACGGCCGGCTTCCTGGCCGCCCAGGTCAAGAACAATCTGCAACTGCCGCTGGACAGTGCCACGGGCAAGACCCTGGGCAGCCTGATCCTGGACCGCCTTGGCCACCATCCGCTGTACCTGTCTGCCGCCCTGCCCAGCAAGGTATTGCCGCCACGCTTCAACCGCTACGAAGGCGGCGGCACCTACGGCAACCACATCGACAACGCCCTGTTCACCATCCCCGGCACGGCCATCAAGGTGCGCACCGATGTGTCGACCACCGTGTTCTTCAGCGAGCCGGAGGAATACGAAGGTGGCGAGCTGGTGGTGGAAGACACCTTTGGCCAACAGACCGTCAAGCTCGCGGCGGGTGACGCCATCGTCTACCCCGGCACCAGCCTGCACCGCGTGAACCCGGTCACGCGCGGCACGCGCTATGCCTCGTTCTTCTGGACCCAGAGCCTGATCAAATCGGCCGAGCAGCGCCGCCTGCTGTTCGATCTGGACCAGGCCATCCAGCAACTCAGCAGCGAACTGCCTGCACACCCCCGCCTGTCCACGCTGTCCGGCACTTACCACAACCTGCTGCGCATGTGGTCCGAAGCATGACAGACACGCCTTCCGCACCGCCCACTGCGCTCAATGCGCTGGGCCAGGCCGTGCAGCCGGCCCTGCAGCGCATCCCGTCCGACATCGGGGCCCTGGCCGACTACGCGCGCCAGGCACGTCACCATATCGAAGCCCATGCCTGGGCGCACATCGAAAGCGGCTGCGACCAGGCCCATGCGCTAGCGCACAACCGCCAGGCACTGGACCGCATCCGCATGCTGCCCGAGCCGCTGCCGGACCTGTCCCAGGCCCACACCCGCCTGCAGCTGCTGGGCCAGACCTTCGACTGGCCGGTGCTGCTGGCACCGGTGGCCTACCACCGGCTGGCCCACCCGGAAGGCGAACTCGCCAGCGTGCGCGCGGCCATGGCCATGCGCACCGGCATGGTGGTCAGCACCCTGTCGAGCTACACGCTGGAAGAAATCGCCCAGGCGGCCACCGCCGCTTCCCTGGAGCTGGGCCGCACGGCCCCGTTGTGGTTCCAGCTCTACAGCCAACCTGACCGCGGGCACACCCTGTCCCTGGTCCGCCGCGCAGAAGCAGCCGGCTACCAGGCCCTGGTGTGGACGGTGGACGCCAACATCAAGCGCTCAGGCTACCCCTTGCCCCCCGGCGTGGAAGCAGTCAACCTGCGCGGCATGCCGCAGTCCCAGCAGACCGGTGACCTGATGGGCGAGCACATTCTGTTCGGCACACCGCTGGCCACCGGCGCACCCCGCTGGAGCGACCTGGAATGGCTGCGTGCCCACACCCGGCTGCCGCTGATCATCAAAGGCATTCTGTCGCCACGCGCAGCCCGCCAGGCCGTCGCACTGGGGGCCGATGCCATCGTGGTGTCCAACCACGGTGGACGCGTACTGGATGCGGCAGTCTCCCCGATCGATGTGCTGGCCGATGTGCGCCAAGCCGTCGGCCCGCAATTGCCGCTGCTGCTGGACAGCGGCATCCGCCAGGGCACCGACGTGCTCAAGTCCCTGGCTCTGGGCGCCAATGCGGTGCTGATCGGCCGTCCGCAACTGCACAGCCTGGCCGTGGCCGGCACGCTGGGTACGGCGCACATGCTGTACCTGCTGCACTCCGAACTGGAGCTGGCCATGGCCCAGACCGGATGCACCCAGCTGCAGCAAATCGGCACCAACCTGCTGTGGCAGCCACGCTGAATCGCGCCAGGGCACGGGCGCAAGCCGCTCGTCAGTACACGTCCCGCCGGTAGCGTCCGCTGGCGGCCAAGGCCTGCAGCTGCTCGCTGCCCAGCAGCTCGCGCAGCATATCGTCCACGCCCTTGGCCATACCCTGCAGGCTGCCGCACACATAGATGGCAGCACCGCGCTCCACCCAGTGGCGCAGGCGGTCGGCCTGTTGGGCCAGCAATTGCTGCACATAGCCGGGGTGCGGGACATCGCGCGACCAGGCACGGTCCAGCCGGGCCAGTTGGCCCTGCGCCACCCATTGCTGCAGCTGTGCATCCAGCAGCTTGTCATGTTCGGGGCTGCGCTCGCCAAACAGCAACCAGTGGTCAAACTGCTGCTGCTGCACCCGCGCCTTGATGTGGCTGTACAGTCCGGCCAGACCGGTGCCGTTGCCAATCAGCACCACCGGTCGATCCATATTGCCCTCCAGCCGGAAACCGCTGTGCGCACGGATGCGCAGCGTCAGCGCGGCGCCAAGCGCCATCTCCTCGCACAGCCAGCGCGACGCCACACCCGGCTCGCCGTCGTCCCGCACGCTCTGGCGTACCAGCAGTTGCAGGCAGCCGTCTGCCGGTACCGACGCAATGGTGTAATCGCGCGGCGCATCCGGTTCGCCCGGGGGACACAGCGACACCAGATCGCCCGACTCCCACTGCGGCAGCTGGCCGTTCTTGGGCTCCCATTCCAGCAGGTACACCGCCCCACCCTGGCTGCCAGGGTTCAAATGGGTGCGGCTGCGCAGCACCCAATGCAGGCTGCTGTCTGTCGACTGCCAGCCGGCTGCGGCCTGGCCCGTCAGGTTCTGCAAGAGCGTCCCCACAACAGTCTGCCAGTCCGCCAGCGCACGCGTCTGGGCCTGAGCCTGACCGCTGTCCATGCACACCACCTGGGTCTGGGCACCCTGGCTCTGCAGCCAGGCCTGCACCCGCAGGCCAAAGGCACAGAATTGCTCATATTCCCGGTCACCCAGCGCCAGAATGCGGGCATCGTGCCCCTGCAACGCCACGGACTGGGGCAACAACTGCTGCACAAAGGGCAGCGCCTGGTCGGGCGCATCGCCTTCGCCCGTGGTGGACAGCAGCCACAGACTGTGGCTGCAGGATTGCAGCTGCGCCAGCGTCAACTCCTGCACCGGCACCAGCTGCACCGGGCAGCCACCGGCATGCAGGGTGTGCGCGGTATCGCGGGCCAGAGCCTCGGCCTGACCGGTCTGGCTGGCGTAGACCACCAGCATTGCCGCACCGTCAGCAGCACTCCCCTGCTGCAGGCTGCGGCGTTCACGCAGCAGCGCCTGGCGCTGCTGTCGCAGCCGCCAGGCCACGCCCGAGCACAGGCCTGCATAGCCCAGCACCAGCGCCAGCGCACCACCCAGGCGCGCCGGGGTCACAATCCAATCCATCATGCTGATCTCAAAACCATAGCTGTGTGTACGCCTGCCAGAGAGAACCTTATCCACTCGCCACCGGATATGGCATCCCGCAGCGCGCAGGCGGCTCTTATTGTCCAAGGCCTCCAGCGGAGGCAAAACGCCCATCCCATGCCGGCGTGCTGCACCGCTGCCCCTGGGGATGCGCCGTATCGGGGTGGGTGTGGAACACGGCGGCCACATTCTGTGCCAACGCGAAATCCCAGCCCGCCTGCGGCCCCAGCACGGTGAGCACCGTGGCCAGGGCATCGGCATGCATGCAGGCCGCGTGAAAGACGGTGATGCTGGTCAGGGCATGCGCCACCGGCTGGCCGGTGCGCGGGTCGATGGTGTGCGAATAGCGCCGCCCCCCCTGGGTGAACACATGCCAGTGGTCACCGGAGGTGGCCAGAGCGCCGCCCTGCAAGGGCACGGCTTCCGGGGTGGCACTGCCCTGCACCTCGGGCGGCAGGCCGGCCACTGCCACGCGCCAAGGCTGGCCGTCGGGGCGCCGGCCCCAGCCGAGGATCTCGCCACCAATCTCCAATAGCCCATGTTGCCAGCCAGCGGCTTGCAGGCGCTGGGCCACCCAGTCCACGGCAAAGCCTTTGGCAATGCCGCTCAAATCCAGTTGCAGGCCACCCGGCTGCCACAGGCGCCGCTGCGCAGGCTCCCATTGCAACTTCTGGTAGCCACAATGGCGCAGAGCCTGGGCAATCTCGGCATTCGAAGGCAACTGCCCGCTGTGCGCTTGCTGCGGCTGCGCGCGCGGGCCATAGCCCCACAGCGCCACCAGGGCGCCCACCGTCGGATCCCAGGCGCCACCACAGGCCTGCGCCCAGTGCAAGGCCGCATCGATGACCTGGGCCAGCTCTGCCGGCAACCCGTGCCAGCTACCGGGTGCAGCGGCGTTGAAGCGCGACAGCCGGGAATCCGGCTCCCAGTTGCTCATCTGCGCAATGACTTCGTCCAGGGTGGACTGGACCAGGGCCTGCACGGGCGCCAGCGGGGCATAGCCGGGGTTGACCAGCCGCAGCGACCAGGTGGTGCCCATGGTGGCACCGCCCAGGGCCTGCAGGCTGCGGTCTTGCTGCAACTGCAGGCGCTGCGCTCCTGCGGTCTGCCAGCCTGCGGCGGCAAACGACGGAGCCACCTCTTTGGCTGCCTGCACAGCCGCCGCCGCCGGTGCAGGGCGCTGCCAGATGCCGGCGCCAAAATGCACGCGCGGCGCCTGACGCACGCCGGGCTTCACGGGATCCTGCAGTGCGCGTGCGGGTGGCTTCATGGCTGGCAACACCAAACAAATGCCATCTGCCACCAGGGCAAATGGCAGCATGTCATCAGGGCATCACTTCCAGCGTGGCCACGTAGGCCAGACGGCGCTCCTTGGCCTGGGGCACCGAAGTCTTGTTGTCCTTGACGTCGGCATCCAGCCAGTACATGCCTGCCACAGGGAACTTCACCTTGAACTGACCCTTGGCGTCGGTCACCAGCTTGATCTCGTTCACTGCATCGCGGTAGCGCTTGCCTTCGGGCACCAGCACCACCTCCACATTGGCAGCAGGCTTGCCGTCCACGTGGAAGGCGAAAGTGGCTTCCTCACCCACGACCAGATCATTGGGATGGGTCACCGGGGCCAGCTCCAGACCCTTGCCGCTCAGACGCAGCGCCGAAGGCTTGCCCATGGTGACAAAGGTTTCGATGCGGCTGGCGCTTTCAGCCACCATCACCTCCTTGGCGTCGGCAGGGATCTGCTTGACGATGTCTTCCACGGAACCACGCAGGCGCTTCATCTGGCCGGCGGCATCCTTGTACGAGCCCATGGCACCCTGGTTGACGATGCTCAGCTGGTAGGTGCCGGCTTTTTCCGGCTTGAGGTCGAACACACTGCGCAGTTCACCCTTGGCCACGTTCTGGGGCTGCACGGTGCTGCCGTCGGGTGCGGTGATGGTCAGCTTGTCCACGGCCAGGGGGCGGTGGTTGAAGAAGAAGATGTCGTTGGAGACGGCCGCATCCACCGTCACCCAGTCGGCCTTGGACAGCACCGTGCTCGACGGCTTGAGCCACAGATTGTGCGCCTGGGCGCCCACGGCAGCGCAGGCCAGCGACAGGGCAAGGGCAAGGCGGGAAGCAGAAAACATGGTGACTCCTTGGAATAGATGGTCGAAACAGAGAAAGCGGGAAACCGGGGAAGCAATGCCAGGGAACAGCGCGAAAAGACAGCGGATCAGGGCTTGAGTTCGAGCGTGATGTCGCCCAGCTCGCTCTTGCCCTTGACGTTCAGGTTGGTGGCCTGCTTGACAGGCCATTCGAACGGAATGGTCACCAGTTCACGGCCGCCCACTTCGCGGGCCGCTTCCACCTGCAGCTTGTACTGACCGGGGGCCAGCTTGGGCAGCGGGTTGCGGCCTTCGGCAAACGACAGCGCGTGCTTGCCGGCAGGCTTGGTGGGCTGGGTCACGCCATCGATGGGCATGGTCAGCTCACGGCCGGTGCGGCGCCACCACTGGCGCATGTCCTTGAGCCACTTGATGCCTTCGGCATCGCGCATCTTGGTGTCGTACCACACGGACAGCGTGGCGGCCACCGAGTTGTCGGCGCGCTCCACCCACACAGCCACATAGGGGCGGTGGTATTCGGCCACGTCCAGGCGCGGCACTTCCACGCCCACATTCATGCTGCCGGCAATGGCGGGCAGACCGGCCACGGCGCTCAGCGCGGCCGTGAATCGCAAGATTTTTGTTGTCATGGATGTCCCTCTAAAGTGATTCGATCAAGGTTCAGTGCACCAGCAGCATGGCCAGCAAGGCGGGAACCAGCAGCCCCAGCCCCACCATGGGCCAGGTCATGGGCCGGCGGCCCGCATGCATCTGCAAGATAAACAGGCCGGTGATACAGAACACCAGGCAGGCCACGGCAAACACGTCAATGAACCAGCTCCATGCCGTGCCGGTGTGGCGGCCCTTGTGCAGGTCATTGAAATAAGAGATCCAGCCGCGGTCGGTGTGCTCGTATTCCGCCTCGCCGTCCTGCAGGCCGATGCGCAGCCAGGCATCGCCGCCCGGCTGGGGCAGTGGCACATAGGCCTCGTCCTCACTCCACTCCACGGCGCGCTGGCGGGTCTCGGCCCCCAGCACCTCGCGTGCCCAGGTCTGCACGGTGACCGGCAGGCCGGCGCCTTCCTGCGGCTGGGATTTCTGCGCCTCGGCCGCCTGCTGCAGCACCGGCAGCAAGGAGTCAGGCAATCGATCCTGGCGGGAGACCACGCGGGGCTTGGCCTCGATCTGGCCGGCATGGTTGAGGGTGAAGCCCGTCACGGCAAACAGCAGCATGCCCACCAGACAGATGGCGGAACTGACCCAGTGCCATTCATGCAGGGTTTTCAGCCAGTAGGCACGTTGGGAAGAAGGGGAGGCTTGCATACACAAAAAGATGGCGTGCGCACGGACCCTGCCCTGCGCCACGAAGCCCTCGATTCTAGAGCCAACAAATAAAAATAGCTCTCATTTACCTAAGATTTACGCAGACCCCGCCCCCACCGTAGCTCCCCGCCCCTGAGACGTACAGGGCCATTCCAGCCCCTTTGCTATACAGAAGAGAGGAGCACGGCACCCACCAGGGACGGCACCTCCCCCGCTTTTCCACTTTCAGGAACCTCTGCAACGACTATGAACAAGATAGACATTGCAAATGCGATAGATTCCTATTTATAATCAACCCCATCTTTTAACAGCCAGCCACATCTGCTTGAGATCATGATTGTTTGTGTTTGCCGCCGGGTTTCTGACCGCGAAATCGCACGCCACGCACATGCGGGCATGTCTTTCGACGAGATTCAGTTCGAACTCGGCGTGGCCACCCAGTGCGGACGCTGCGAAAGCTGTGCCCGTGACGTAGTGGACAAATGCTGCTCCAGCGGCACGCATGCTGCCATTCACAATGAATCTGCCAAGCCGGTTCAGCTTGCCACCTCTATTTTGGAGAGCAAAGCATGGCATTCCTCGCAACCGTCACTGGCAGTCTGATCCTGGTCCTGGGGTGCTCCCTGTGGATTTTCCGGCGCTAGCCCATCACCTCGGGTTGCGCTATGTTGACCTGAATGGGTCCGCAATCCGCTAGTCTTCGAGGGGTCGTGAACCAGACCCTGTGCAAGTGCCGGCCTCGTGGCCGGCTTTTTGATCCCTATGTCTTCATCTGAACGTTTCGCGCCGACCGGCAATATGCACCGCAATGCGGTCATCACCGGCTCGGTGCTAGCACTGCACGTGGCCGGCATCTGGGCGCTGCAACATGCACTGACCCACTCACCCGAGCCGCTGATCGTGCCCGCCGAGGTGATTGCCGAGTTCATTGCGCCGCCCGCCCCCGAACCACAGCCTCCGGCCCCTCCTCCTCCGGCTCCGCCCACACCCCAACCGCCCAAGCCCACGCCCAAGCCCGCACCAGTTCCCAAGCCCGTGCAAAAACAGCCGTTGCCCAAGGCCATTGCGGACCCGACCCCCTCCCCCAATGCGCCCACCGGCACACTGGACAGCGAGCCCAGCAAGCCCGTGCCGGCCGCGCCAGCTGCGCCCCCGGCTCCGCCCGCACCACCGGCACCGCCCGCGCCGCCAGCCATCCAGCTGCCATCCAGCAACGCGGCCTACCTGAACAACCCGCGTCCGTCCTATCCAGCGATCAGCCGTCGCATGAACGAACAGGGCAAGGTCGTGCTGCGCGTCTTCATTGACGAGCAAGGCCAGCCTCAGCAGCTCGAAATCAACAAGTCCAGCGGCTTTGAACGCCTGGACAAGGCGGCGCTGGAAGCCGTCAAGCGATGGAAGTTCGTGCCCGGCAAGCGCAACGGCGTGCCCGAAGGCATGTGGAACATCGTCCCCATCAATTTCGTTCTCGAATAAACATTCATCTCAGGAGTTTTCATGGAATCCCAATTCGGCATTGCCCACGTCTGGGCACAAGGTGACTTCGTCATGCGCAGCGTGGCCATCCTGCTGCTGATCATGTCGGTCGCCTCCTGGGCGGTCATCATCATCAAGACCCTGGCTCTGGTGAAGTACAAGAAGCAAGCCCGCCAGGCCAAGGACTTCTGGCACAGCGAAGACTTCAGCGCCGGCCTGAGCAAACTGGACACCGAGCCCTCCAACCCCTTCCGCTACATGGCCCTGGAAGGCCGTGAAGCCCAGTCCCACCACCGCAAGACCAGCGCCCACCTGCATGACGCGCTGGACATCAGCGACTGGATGACCCGTTCGCTGCGCTACTGCGTGGATGAATTCACCGCCCGCCTGCAAGCCGGCCTGGCCATTCTGGCGTCCGTGGGCTCCACCGCCCCCTTCGTGGGCCTGTTCGGCACCGTATGGGGCATCTACCACGCCTTGGTGGCCATCGGCACCTCGGGCCAGGCTTCCATCGACAAGGTGGCCGGCCCCATCGGCGAAGCGCTGATCATGACCGCCTTCGGTCTGGCCGTGGCCATCCCCGCCGTGCTGGGCTACAACGCCCTGGTGCGCGGCAACAAGAACGTGCTCAACGGCCTGAACACTTTTGCCCACGACCTGCACGCCTACTTCGTGACCGGCGCCCGCGTGGACAGCGGCCAAGGCCACCACAACGTCTCTCCCATCAAGAAAGGCGCGTAAGCCATGGCTTTCGGCACCCAAGACGACAGCGATGAAGTCATGAACGAAATCAACATGACGCCCCTGGTGGACGTCATGCTGGTGCTGCTCATCGTCTTCATCATCACCATCCCGGTGATGAAGCACTCGATCAACGTCGACCTGCCCCGCGCCAGCAACGAGCCCGAGAAGGTCAAACCGCAGAACGTGAGCCTGTCCATCACCGCCGATGGCAAGTACCACTGGAACAAGGAAGCCATCTCCGACGAGGAACTGGTAACCCGCCTGCAGGCCGAAGCCGCCAAGGATCCGCAGCCCGACCTGCACATCCACGGCGACAAGGAAGTGCGCTACGAGCGCGTGGCCCAGGCCATGGCTGCCGCACAAACTGCCGGCGTGCGCAAGATCGGTTTTGTGACCGACCCGGTCACCAAATAAGCCCACCTGCCCCTGGGCCTGGGCAGGTCACCAAAAAATCACCCCGCATGGCGCGCAGCCTGCGGGGTGTTTTTGCATGTCCGCCACAGCGGGACTCATCGACGACCTGCGCCGCTGCGCGCCTTCAGCTGCGACGAATGATCTGGGCCACGGGCGCGTGGCCGTGGTTCAGCGGCCCATGGCCATGGCCGGTACGCACGGCCGCCCCGGCACGGATCGCTTCCAGGATATAGCTGCGCGCGTGCGCCACGGCATCAGCCAGCGGCAGGCCCAGGGCCAAGTGGGAGGCAATGGCCGACGACAGCGTGCAACCCGTGCCATGGCCGTTGTGCGTGGCAATGCGGGGCGATTCCAGCGTGCGGCGCAGACCGTCCTGCGCGGCCAGCAGGTCCACCACCCAGTCACCGGGCAAATGCCCGCCCTTGACCACCACGGCCGGCGCGCCCAGCGCCAGCAAGTCGCTGGCTGCAGCTTCCAGCGCGTCGATGCCATCGATGGTGCGGCCGATCAGCAGGCTGGCCTCGTCCAGGTTGGGCGTCACCACCGTGGCCAGCGGGAACAGTTCGCGCACCAGCACGTCCTTGGTGTCTTCGGCAATCAGGCGGTCGCCGCTGGTGGCCACCATCACCGGGTCCAGCACCACCTGCTGCAGGCCATGGCGGCGCAGTGCATCGGCCACCGTTCGCACCACTTCCGGCGTGGCCAGCATGCCGATCTTGACGGCATCCACACCGATGTCTTCCACCACGGCGTCGATCTGGCCGCGCAGAATATCCACGGGAATGCTGTGGATGCCGGTCACGCCCAGCGTGTTCTGCACGGTAATGGCCGTGATGGCCGTCATGCCATAGCAGCCCAGGGCACTGAAAGTCTTGAGGTCGGCCTGGATGCCGGCGCCACCGCCGCTGTCGGAGCCGGCAATGGACAGCACACGCACATAACGCGAAGTTTGGTGCGGCGCAGAGGATGTCTGAGGGGTCATAGGGCAAAAATTATGACCCAAGCCAAGGCTTGTGCCGACAAGGCCATCCCAGGTATGCGGCTTGTGCTGTAATTCCTGCTCACGGACGAAACAGGGGTGTCCATCGGCCCGCCGCACAGCGGCACGGGCCGCATGCGACTGAGAACAGACCCTGGGGCCGCCTGGATGCCGACCCGGCACGCAGGCGACCCCGACACCCGATCCAGATCATGCTGGCGTGGGGAGTTTCACAGCCGGTGCCCGCCCTCTGCAGGCTGTGCCACCCCGTTTGGTCCCTGGATTGCCTTCTAACCGCCTTGGACGAAACGACACCGCCATGCTTGCTCTGACTGCACCTTCCCATATCGCCATTTTGGGCGCCGGCCTGATGGGCCGCCTGCTGGCCCTGGAGCTGGCGCGCGAAGGGCACCGCGTGGAAGTGTTCGAGGCCAAGGGCCCCGAAGCCGACGGCGCCGCCGCCCGCGTGGCCGCCGCCATGCTGGCCCCGCTGGCCGAATCGGCCATCACCGAGCCCGGCGTGGTGCGCATGGGCCAATACGCCCTCACCCGTTGGCCAGAGCTGATTGCCCAGCTCGACGCTCCGGTCTACTTCCAGCAGAACGGCACCCTGGTGGTCTGGCACCGCCAGGATGCACCCGATGCCAGCCGCCTGTGCGGCCTGTTCGAGAAGAACCGCCGCATCAACCCCACACTGCCCGCACTGGAAAGCGTCAGCCACGCCCAGATGGCCACCGTGGAGCCTGCACTGCAGGGCCGCTTCCAGCAGGGCGTGTACCTGCCCGGCGAGGGTCAGCTGGACAACCGCCAGCTGCTGGCCGCGCTGGAATCCACCCTGGCCCGTCTGGGCGTGCAATTCCATTGGCACACTGCCCGTGAAACCACGGACTTTGCCCCCGGCAATGCCGGCCAGCCCGATCTGGTGCTGGATTGCCGCGGTCTGGGTGCCCGCACAGAGTGGAGCGCGCTGCGCGGCATCCGCGGCGAGGTCGTACGCGTCCACGCCCCCGAAGTCACGCTGCAGCGCCCCACGCGCCTGGTGCACCCACGCTACCCGCTGTACATCGCGCCCAAGCAGGACCATGTGTTTGTGATCGGCGCCACCGAGATCGAATCCGACGACATGGGCCCAGCCAGCGTACGCTCCACCATGGAACTGCTCAGTGCCCTCTACACCGTGCACTCCGGTTTTGCCGAGGCACGCATCCTGGAGATCGCCACCCAGTGCCGTCCCACCCTGCCCGACAACCTGCCCGCCCTGCGCTGGCTGGATGAGCGTGTGCTGCAGGTCAACGGCCTGTACCGCCATGGTTTCATGATCTCCCCGGCCATGCTGGACATCACTTTGCAGGTTTTGCGCAGCGGGGCTACCGACTTGGCCCGACAATTCGACGTGGCCGTGCACCTGCCGCACACTGCGCCCCAGACCGCCGCCCAGGCGGCCTGAGCCCGCCCGGCCCGCGGCATCGCCGCACTCCCATGGGTTAACCCGTGGTGGATTTTTGCCTTTTTGCCCTGATTTGAGAGCCCATGCACATCACCATCAACCAGCAATCCGTGGAACTGCCTGCCAACGCCACCGTGGCCGATGCCGTGGCCCAGTGGCAGGCCAAGCCGCCCTTTGCCGTGGCGGTGAACACTGGCTTTGTGCCCCGTGGCCGCTATGCGGCCCATGCACTGGTCGAAGGCGACAAGGTCGAAATCATTGCCCCCGTGACCGGCGGCTGACCACAGACCCGGACCTCGATTCAGCGTTCAATGGACCGCTCCCTCGCCCTGCAGGCGCCGGAGCCCTCCGCCAACACCAAAGTATTTCATGTCGACCGACACCACCGCCTCCTCCACTGACAGCCTGACGCTGTACGGCCAGACCTTCCACAGCCGCCTGCTGCTGGGCACCTCGCGCTACCCTTCCCCCGCCGTGCTGGAAGCCGCAGTCGCCCGCGCCAAACCGGCCATGGTGACCGCCTCGCTGCGCCGCCAGGGCAGCAGCGCCGCCGAAGTGGCCGAAACCGGCGCCAGCTTCTGGGAACTGCTGCGCAAGCTGAACGTGCCCGTGCTGCCCAACACCGCTGGCTGCATGACCATCCAGGAAGCCGTCACCACCGCCCAGATGGCGCGCGAGGTGTTCGACACGCCCTGGATCAAGCTGGAGCTGATCGGCGACGACTACACCCTGCAGCCCGACACCCTGAACCTGGTGGAGGCCGCTTCCATCCTGATCAAGGACGGTTTCCAGGTGCTGCCCTACTGCACCGAAGATCTGGTGCTGTGCCAGCGCCTGGTCGATGTCGGCTGCCAGGCCGTCATGCCCTGGGCCGCGCCCATCGGCACCGGCCGCGGCCCCGCCAATCCCTATGCCATGCAGACACTGCGCGAGCGCCTGAACGTGCCGCTGATCGTCGACGCCGGTCTGGGCCGCCCCTCCCACGCCTGCACCGTCATGGAATGGGGCTTCGACGGCGTGCTGCTGAACACCGCCGTGGCCCTGTCGGAAGACCCCGTGCGCATGGCCGGTGCCTTTGCCGACGCCGTGCAAGCCGGCCGTAACGGCTACCTGGCCGGCGCCATGGCCGAGCAGCGCTCCGCCCAGCCCAGCACCCCCGTGCTAGGCACGCCGTTCTGGCACCACGCCTGACCTCCCTGGAAGACCACGCCATGCACACTGCAGAAATCCAGGCCCTGGCGGACGCCATCGTCCACCACCACAGCACCACCTTTGGCGCGCGCCTGCATCACAATGCCAACTCCGTGGAACTGGTGCCCCAGCCCACGCCACCCGCGCTGCGTGCGGAGCCCGCCTACCTGGCTGCCCTGCAGGCCTGCAGCCGCCTGGGCTTCATTGCGGTCGATGCCGAATGCCTGGCCCAGGCCTGGCAGCACCAGACCGAGCGTACCAACCACTTCGACGTCACCCACTGGCCGGACGATCCCCAGGACTTTGGCCTGGCCGGTGCCGATCCCGCCCGGGCCTTCCCTGCCTGCCCGCGCCAGCTGGGTCTGTACGGCGTGCTGCCCACGGCCGAATGGGTGGGCCGCATGGCCCGTGCCGGCGTACCCACGGTGCAGCTGCGCTTCAAGAGCGACGACGCCGCCGCCATCCGTGCCGAAGTGCGCGCGGCCGTGGCCGCCGTGCAAGGCACCAGCGCCCGCCTGTTCATCAACGACCACTGGCAGCAAGCCATTGAGGCCGGAGCCTACGGCATCCACGTCGGCCAGGAAGACCTGGATGCGCTGGCCGGTAACCACCTGGCCGCCATCCATGCCAGCGGGCTGCGCCTGGGCGTCAGCACCCACGGCTATGCCGAGATGGTGCGCGCCCACGCGGTGCAGCCCAGCTACATCGCCCTGGGTGCTGTGTTCCCCACCACGCTCAAGAAAATGGTCACCGCGCCCCAGGGCATGGCCCGTCTGCAGGCCTATGTGCGGCTGATGCAGGCCTACCCACTGGTAGCCATCGGCGGCATTGCCGCCGAACAGTTTGCGGATATCGCCGCCACTGGCGTTGGCTCCATCGCCGTGGTGCGTGCGCTGGTGAATGCACCCGATCCGGAAGCGGCAGCGCGCGATCTGATGGCCAGACTGCCCCAGCCATAGGCCGGCTCGGATTACTGGCTGTCCACGGCGCTGTAAGAGTGCCATGGAAGTGCCACAGTAGTTCCATTCACCATTGCCGCCAGAGGACTTCGGATGAAGTCCTCTTTTTTGCCTGGACTGCGCCGCAACGATGACTTGTGGTCCGGAGATGCACCCACGGAGGCTGTGGCGGCTGTGGCGCCATTGACACAGCTGGTTCATCGGGCTGCGCCGTGACCGCACCGCCCGAGAAGGCGGCACTGGCAGTGCGCCGCCTGCCATCAATTCTGGAAGCAGGCTTTCTCCCCCTGCAGGCCTTTTCAGGGAATCTCATCCTGGCTTATAAATGCTTCGCAGCCACAGTGGACAAGAATCCATTGCACAGCCGAACTCGAGACTTTCTACTCAACCGGTGATTGGAGCCTGCGCCCGGATCCGAACTGTTGCGGACCCCAGCGTGTCTCCAGAGACCCTGAGCATCCAGATGACAAGCCTCCGCTCCCATACGCTTTTGCGTCGCATTGTGCTCGGCAACTTGCTGGTCGCTGCCTTGCTGTGCTGTGCCACCTGGTTCAGCATGCATGCCAACTACCGTGCGGACATGGACCTGGGAGTGGCCGTCACCCAGCACCAGGCACGCAGCCTGAGCCTGGAGCTGGCCGCAGAGATGCGGCTGGTGGACAACGCCCTGTCTTCCATTGCCAGCCGTTACCGCACACGCAGCTTTGAAGGTCTGCCCACTGCCAACCATGCCCTGTACGAGATGCTGCAGGAGCAACGGGCCCTGATCCCTTTTGTCACGGCCCTGCGCACCACCGACAGCGAGGGTGAGGTCCTGATCACACCCAGCGAAATCCATGCCCCGTTCTCGGTCTCCGACCGCACCTATTTCGCACAGGCCCGTGCCACCGACCAGATGGTGGTGTCCGAGCCCCTGGTCAGCCACTCCTTCGACAAATGGTCTATCGTGCTGGCGCGGCGCCTGCAGTCCGAGGACGACAGCTTCCAAGGCATTGTGTATGCCATCGTCGCAGCGGAGCATTTCCACCAGCTGTTCCAGCGCCAGTCCTTTGGTCCGGGCAGCGCCATGGCACTGCGCACCGACCAGGCACTGCTGGTCGCCCGCTATCCGGGAGCAAACCAGGATGCCGAAGCAGGCATCGGCAAGGACACCGTCTCGCCCGAGTACCACCAAGCCATTGACCGCAACCGCGAGGAAGGCTGGTACATCACCCCCACGCTGCTGGATGGTGTGGAGCGCATCACCGCCTACCAGCGCCTGCCTGGCTACCCCCTCACGGTGTTCACCGGGCTGGGAACCGAGGCCTACCTGGCCATGTGGCGTGCCTCCGCCTGGCGTGCATGGGGCCTCACGGGCCTGTGCATTGTCCTGATCGCTTTGGGCTCCGTGGCACTGTACCGCCTGCAACAGCGCGAACACCGCATACGCAAAGAGCAGGAACTCGTCATCGACAATGACCTGATCGGCATGGCCCGCCTGCGTGACCGCAGGATCGTGTGGACCAATCCCGCCCTGCGCCGTCTGTTCAAGCAATCCGCCACGGCGCTGCAGGGTGCGTCCACGCGCATGCTCTACCCGGACGATGCGACCTACCAGCTCATCGGCGACAAAGCCTACGGATCCTTGCTGGCACGCGGCAAGTTTCACGCGCAGTTCCAGCTGCGAACGGCCGACGGCAAGTTGCTGTGGGTAGACGCTTCGGGCACCCTGCTGAATGCCGAGGAATCGCTCTGGATCTTTGTGGACATTGACGCCCTCAAGCAGGGCGAGCAGGCGGCCAACCACCTGGCCAACCACGATGCCCTCACCGGTCTGGCCAACCGCCGGGCACTGGAGGACACCCTCACCCAGGAGCTGACCTCCGGCCAGATGGTGGCCGTGTGCTTCATGGACCTGGATGGCTTCAAGCAGATCAACGACACCCAGGGCCATGATGCCGGCGATGAAGTCTTGCGGGTGATCTCCGCCCGACTGACAGCGCAGGCCCGCGCGGGAGACTGCGTGGCCCGCCTGGGCGGTGATGAGTTCGTGGTGCTGCTTGCGGGTTTGCGCACCTACGAGGAAGCGCTATCGGTGATGCACCGTTGCATGGATGCCGTGCGCCAGCCCATCGCCTTGCAAGCAGGCACCATGGCCCAGGTCGGCATCAGCATCGGCATCTCTGTCAGTACCCAGGGCAGTTCCACCGCAGAACTGCTGCAAAGCGCGGACGCAGCCATGTACGCAGCCAAGCATGCCGGCAAGGGCCGCATCGTGCAGTATGCGGACCTGCACGACAGCGCCAGTCGATGACGCCCCCGGTGCGGTGGCTGCGGCACCGGCTTCAGCGTGCCACCGCTGCACACAGGCCGGTAACGCCCTCGCCTGTCAGCGCCGCTGGGGCTGCAATGACGGTCTCTACCCCGGTCACTCGCTGCCAGCCCAGCTTGCGATGGGCATGGCGGAACGCGGCACCCACACCTTCTGTCTGCCTGTGCGCGGTTCGGCAGCGGCGCTCAGATGCCCAGGAACTGGAATGGTGCGGATGGCTTGAACGCAGTCGTGGCATTGCCCGCAAAGGTGTGGTTCTGGTCCGGCCCCAGGTCCAGTTTCAGCACCTTGCCGCTCTGCGGGCTGAAGTCCAGCTCCTTGAGGTCCACCCAGAAGGTATTGGGCGTCAGTGCGGACTCAAAGAAATACAGCTTGCGCTGGTGATCGAACACGGTACGCCAGCGGGTCGACGAGATATTGGGCTGGCCCGGGGTGCTGATGCCATAGGGCACCGAGGCATTGCGTATCACGCTGAACACGCTAGCCAGGTTCTTGTTCGGACTCTGGTCCTTGGGAATGGCATTCACATAAAACGATGCACGTGCAAAACGGTCGGAGGCACGGTTGGTGCCCGGCAGCATGACTGTGCCGCCGATCTGCTTCCAATAGGTGTTCAGTGCCAGTTGCTCATCAAAAGTGGGCGAGTTGGTCATCACCTGGTATTGGCGGCCATGGTGAATGACCTGTTTGCCCCCGATGTATTCCACGATGGCGCTGTCACCGCTGGCATCCGACATGGACAGATGCAGCGTGGTCAGCCGGTTTTCACCCGGCACATTGTCTGTCACGATAGTGAAAGGCTCTTTCTGCAGTGCCGTCACCGCTTCCTGCACGGTGGCGAAATTGTCCAGCACATACTGCGCCCATGCGGCAATCGTCAGCCCGGGCTTGCCACGACCATCGAATGTGGGGTATTCCGATTCCACCAGCCACAGCAGATTGGCATTGAGACCGGCTTCGTTCACCCCATCGGTGGTCGAGACGTCGTAGCCCGAGGTGATGACGCTGCCGTACTTGGATGTCCAGCGCACCGTGTTGGGCCCAGTCTGCCCGTTGCGCGCCATGCCCCGCGGCAGCACCCAGAGGTTGCTGACGATGTCGCTCTTCCAGTCCATGGAGCGCGCCGTCACCACCTGGCCGTTGGCCCCGTGAAACACCAGCCGGGTGCAGGCCCAGGCACTGGACGCGGCAGCAATCCCCGCAATACCGATCAACAACGCAGCACATTGCGGACGCATGCGTGGCAAGTTCATGTTCATCAAGGCCTCCTGAAGCGCAAACGAAAAGCACAAAGCGAAACCGGAACGCAGCGCAGAGTGGCATCTCCTGCGTACCCCGCAACGTGACCCACTGCGGCGCCACACCCGCTGTGCATGGTAGGGCCACAGTCAGGGGCATCGCAAACGATTCCTGGCACCAGGGATGCGTGCGCTTCGCAAAATTGGCTGCCTGACCCGCCTTGCCGCAATCAGCGCACCAGCATCGCTGCGTGGAGAGCCAATCGCTTGCCTGCGCCCCCTGTCAGACCAGGGGGGCTGCCAGCCCTTCCGTAGCGATGGCGCGCTGCACGGCCGGCCGCGCCAGCATCCGCTGCAGATAGGCACCCAGCAGTGGCCATGTCCGCGCGGGTTGTGCGAAGCCCCGGGTCCAGCGGCACAGCATGAACGCATAGGGGTCCAGCACCGTGTACTGCGCCCCCAACAACCAGGGGCCTTCACTCTTGTGCAGCTGCGACTCCAATTGTTCGAGCAAGCCGGCGATCTTCGACTCCGCGTGGGCTTGCACCTGCCGGGCGCCAGCCGTGTTGCCTTCATCCACCCAGCGCTCGGGATAGAAATAGACAATCAACGCAGTCTGCAATGTGTTGTTCAGCCACATCAGCCACTTGTAGAAATCCGCCCGCTCGGGGGTGGCCAGCAGGGGGGCCATACCACTTGCGGGGTGAGTATCCGCCAGGTGCAGGCAGATGGCGGCCGTCTCATACAGCACCATGTCACCCTCCACATACACCGGAATCAGACCATTGGGGTTCAGGCGCAGATAGTTGGCGGACTTGTGCGCATTCTGTGCGCGCTCCACCTTCACCAGCGCGAACTCCTCTCCGATCTCTTCCAGAACGATGTGGGGTGCCATGCTGGCGTTGCTGGGGTAATAGAACAGTTGCTTGGTGGTCATGGTGAAGGTCAGTGGTGTACGCCAGCAGGAAGAGCAAGTACCGGCCTCTTGCAGAGGACGGCGAGCGCGGTCAATCCGCATGGTATGCGGGACGCAGGGCCACCCCCGACAACGCCGTGGCCGCTGCAACGCGCAGAGCTCCACAGGCATAGGCATGGGTCCGCTCCGCCATACACGGCACAGACCACCGCCCTCAGGCCCCAGGTACCCCCGGCAGGACCAAACCAAACGTGGTCGACCCACCCTCCGACTGCGCAAACACCGTTCCGCCGTGCATCTTGGCAATCGCCTTCACGATGGCCAGACCCAGGCCGTGGTTGCGATCGGCGTTGTAGCGGGCAGAATCCGCGCGGTAGAAACGGTCAAAGAGATGGCGCAAATGCTGGGGTGCGATGTCCGCGCCGGTGTTGGTCACGGCGATGACCGCTTCCGCGTGCCCGTGCTGCGCCCGGGTGCCGATCTGGATCACGATGCGCGAGCCACTGTCGGCATAGCGCGTGGCATTGCTCAGCAGATTCGACAACGCCCTGCGCATCAAAGGGGCGTCGAATTGCATTTGCGCATCGCCGCGCACCTCCACGACCAGATCCGCCTCCAGGGCCACGGCCTCATAGAACTCCACCACATCGGCGGCCACCGCGGCCAGGCTGAACACCTTGGCTTCCCGGGTTCCCGCGCCCCGGTCTGCCCGGGAGAGAAACAGCATGTCCCCCACCATCGCGGCAATGCGGCGCAGATCCTCCAGGTTGGACTCCAGTACTTCGCGCATGTCCTCCACCGTGCGGGGCTTGCGCAACACCACCTCGGTGCTGGAAATCAGCGTGGACAGCGGCGTGTTCAGCTCATGGGCCACGTCGGCATTGAAGGATTCCAGCTGCCGGTAAGCGTCTGCCAGCCGGTCCAGCAAGGCATTGAACTGTGTCACGATGGGCAGCAACTCCTGCGGCAGCCCGCTGCCGTCCAGACGGCGCCCGAAGTCCTTGGCCGACAGTTCGTCGATCTGCGAGACCAGCGACTGGATGGGGCGCAGACTGCGGCGAACCAGCAAGCCGCCAAACAAGGACAGCAGCAGCGAGCCCGCAATCATGGAAATGAACAGCGCCCAGGCCAGCGCCCGCAGCAGGGCGTCATCAGGGCGCCGGTCCATCACCAGTGTGGCCGTCGCTGCCTGCGCATGGTCTGTGGTGCGGGACTGGATGGTGACGGCGAACGTCCGCTGCAGCGTGTGCTCCGCCCCCAGACCGGGAACGCGGCTGTCGAACAGCGTGGCGCCCTGGGTGTCCACAATGCGGATGGCGTAGTCGGCATGGCCCGCCAGAAAATCGGTCAGCACATGGGCCAGCGATTTGTCCCGGTGTTCGACGTCGTCGTCACCCAGCACATGGACCAGTGCCTGCTGCTTCTGGTCCAGCATTTCCTCCTGGCGCGCCGACAGTGTGGTGTCAAATACCAGATACACCGCGATGCTGACCGCCCCCAGCCCCAGCATCGACAACAAGGCCATCCAGCGGGAAAGCTGTCTGCCGAGGTGCTGCACTCCAGCGGCCTGCTTCATGGCCGGGCCCGGCTCTCCAGCACATAGCCCATGCCCCGCACCGTGTGGATCAGCGGGGTCTCAAAAGGCTGGTCCACCTTCATGCGCAGGCGCCGCACAGCCACCTCGACCACATTGGTTTCGCTGTCAAAATTCATGTCCCAGACCTGCGAGGCCAGCTCGGTGCGGGACAGCACCTCGCCCTGGCGGCGCAACAGCAGCGCCAGCAGGTTGAACTCCTTGGCCGTCAGGTCCAGCCGCACCCCTGCCCGGATCGCCTTGCGCCGGATCAGGTCAACCTCCAGATCGGCTTCCTTCAACGCCGTGGGCTCGGGCGATACCTGGTAGGCCTGCGCCCTGCGCAACAGCACCTGAATGCGGGCCACCAGTTCGGAGAAGGCGAAAGGCTTGATCATGTAATCATCGGCGCCACTCTGCAGGCCCCGTACGCGATCCTCGACATCCGCGCGGGCCGTGAGCATCAGCACCGGCGTCGGCTTGGACTGCCGCAGCGCCGCCAGCACGGCAAAGCCGTCGATGCCCGGCAGCATGCCATCCAGAACAATGAGGTCGTAGTCCAGCTCCATCGCCAGATGCAGCCCGTCAATGCCGTTCACTGCGACATCCACGGTATAGCCTTCCTCCGCAAGACCTTTGCGAAGGTACTCGCCCAGCTTGGCTTCGTCTTCAATCAACAGCAGTCTCATCTATCTGATTTTCCCGGATTTGCACGCCCCCGGATGATTACAAATTTGTCATCTGGCCGACGGGATTGTGTTCGCTGCCGGTTTCTACAGTTTGTGCAAACGCACATTGCGCCCTGCAGCCTCACCGCCCGCAGGGCTGTCCGTGTGCGCGACACATTTCTGGAGAAGCACACATGGCAACCCTGGCCCATGCTCCCGGCGGGGCACGTACGCAGCGCAAGATTTCCCTGGCATGGATTGCGCTCGCAGTCTCCGGCGGGGCATCCGCCAGTGCGGCGCCCGACACCCCCTCCTCGCCGGTGATGTCAGCCTCAGCAACAGCAACAGCAACAGCACCTGCGGCAGCGGCAACGGCAGACGGCCCCGCGAAAACCGGTGCATCGACCACCCTGGCCGACGCCTGGAACAAGGCGTTGGCTGCCAACCCCGGGCTGAAGGCCGCCCGGTTCGGCGCTGCCGCCGCCGAAGGGTCCATCCTGCAAAGCCAGGCACGACCCAATCCCGAGCTGGCATTCAGCCAGGAAGACACCCGTTCCGAAACACGCTCCAGCACGGTCCAGATCAACCAGCTCATTGAGTTGGGCGGCAAACGTGCAGCACGCATGCGCATGGCGGAAAGCGAGAAAGCCGCAGCCCATTCCACCGTGGCCGAAACACAGGCAGCACTGCGCTACCAACTGGTCAATGGATTCAACGAGCTGCTGCTTGCCCAGCAGCGCGTGCAGTTCGCGTCCCACCTCCATGGTCTCGCCACGCAGGCCAGCGATGCGGCTCGCAAACGCGTCCAGGCCGGCAAGGTGCCTCCGCTCGAAGCGAGCCGCGCCCAGGTGGCCCAGGCCAATGCCGCCCTGGAGCTGCAACAAGCCCACGCGTCCGTTGCGGTCGCGCAGCAGAACCTGGCCGCGCTCTGGGGCGGCAAGGCGGCAGACGTCGGCGAAGCCATCGGGGACTTCACCGCCACGTCCGAAGTACCGACGGCAGACCAGTTGGACGCGCTGCTGGAAACGGCCCCCGCCATGGCGCTGGCGCGCCACGCGCTGGAACAGAGCCATGCGGCATCAGAACTCGAACGGGCTCGGCGCGTGCAGGACCCGACCGTCAGTCTCGGCGTCAAGCGAGCGAACGAAGTGGGTCGCAACCAGGTGGTGCTGGGCGTCAGCATCCCGCTGCCGCTGTTCGACGGCAACACGGGCAACCAGCTCCAGGCGCTGCGCAAAGTGGACCAGGCCGAACAGAAATTGCAGGAACAGCGCCTGCAACTGCAGGCCCAGGTATTTGCGGCACGCCAGCAACTAATCAGCAGCAACCAGCAACTGGCCTTGCTCCAGAGCCAGGTCCTGCCCACCGCACAGTCTGCCTACCACGTCGCGGTACGCGGCTTCACCCTGGGCAAGTTCAGCTTTCTGGATGTACTGGATGCACAACGCACGCTGTTCGAAAGCCAGCGCCAGCTGCTGGACCAGCTGATGGCCTCACACAAGGCACGCGCAGAAATAGACCGCCTCCTGGGCACGGCCTCCCAGGATCGCACACACACTGGAATCTGAATATGTCCGACCTCAAGCAATTCGACGCATCGCTCTCTGCTCCCAAACATTGGATCGCCGTGGCCGCCATTCTGGCCAGCGGCATGGTCGGGGGTGCGCTCATCCTGCGTGCACCCGGAACCACGGCCCCAGCCGCCGCTTCCGGCCATGCGGATGCCGAAAGCCACCAGGATGGCGAACACCACGGCAAACCCGCTGAAAAGCATGGCGACCACCAGGAAGCCGACAGCCATGCCGACGAAGAACACCACAACGAAAAGACCGGCAAGGCAGAAAAGGAGGAGCATGCCGAAGCGTCAGCTGGCGCGCATGGACAAGACGCGCACGGCCACGAAGAGGAAGAAGGCCTGATCCAGCTCAGCGAAGCCCAGTCGAAGAAAGCGGGCGTAACCCTGGCCCAGGCGGGTGCGGCTGCCATCCGCAAGGAAATTCTGCTGCCGGGAGAGATCCGCCTGGACGAAGACCGCACCGCACACGTGGTGCCGCGCGTGGCCGGCGTCGTGGCATCAGTCCATGCCCGGCTGGGAGAGAAAGTCGCCAAGGGGCAGCTTCTGGCGGTGATCCACAGCGCGGCCATATCGGACCAGCGCAGCGAGCTGCAAACGGCACAGAAGCGTCTGGCGCTCGCAAAAAACACTTACCAACGCGAAAAGCAGCTCTGGGAGGAGAAGATTTCAGCGGAGCAGGACTATCTGCAGGCCCGCCAGGCACTGCAGGAAGCCGAAATTGCCGTGGCCAACACCGCGCAGAAACTCGCGGCCATGGGTGCCGGATCCGCAGGCACAGGCAACTCCAGCCGATATGAGCTGCGTGCTCCCCTGGCAGGCGTGGTCGTCGAAAAGCACTTGACCGTGGGTGAATCCGTTACGGAAAGCACGGCCTCCTTCACCGTGTCGGATCTGAGCTTCGTCTGGGCGGAAATCAATGTATCCGCACCACAACTGCCTGCTGTGAGCGTTGGCGCCCCGGTCACGGTGCAGGCCACGGCATTCGAATCCAGCGCCGAGGGCAAGATCGCCTATGTCGGTGCGCTGATCGGCGAGCAGACACGCACGGCCCCCGCCCGGGTGGCGCTGGCCAATCCCAAGGGGGTGTGGCGGCCCGGCCTGTTTGTGGAAGTGAAAGTCCTCGCCGAGGCATCCCAGGTCCCCGTCGCGGTCGACGCCAAAGCCATCCAGCGCCCGGATGGCAAGGAGATCGTGGTGTTCGTTCCTGCCCAGGGGGGCTACAAGGCCCAGCGCATCCAGTTGGGACGCTCGGACGGCAGGACCACCGAGGTCACGGCGGGCCTGCAGGCCGGACAGAACTATGTCAAGGACGGCTCCTTCCTGCTGAAGGCCGAATTGGGCAAAGCGTCCGCCGAGCACACGCACTGATCCGGAGTTCCCATGTTTGAGCGCATCATCCGCTTTGCCATCGAGCAGCGCTGGCTGGTCATGGTGGCCGTGGCCGCCATGGCCGTTCTCGGCCTCTTCAGCTACCAGCGTCTGTCCATTGACGCCGTGCCGGACATCACCAATGTCCAGGTGCAGATCAATACGCAGGCCCCGGGCTATTCCCCGCTGGAGACCGAACAGCGCATCACCTACCCCATAGAAACCGTCATGGCGGGTCTACCGCAGCTGGAGCAGACCCGCTCGCTGTCGCGCTACGGGCTGTCGCAGGTCACCGTCATCTTCAAGGACGGCACCGACATCTACTTTGCCCGCCAGCTGGTCAATGAACGCATCCAGGAGGCCCGTGAAAAACTGCCATCCGGCATTTCCCCCAGCATGGGCCCCATCTCCACGGGCCTGGGCGAAATCTACCTCTGGACCGTGGAGGCGGAAGAAGGCGCCAGAAAGCCGGATGGCACGCCCTACACCCCCATGGACCTGCGCGAGATCCAGGACTGGGTCATCAAGCCCCAGCTGCGCAACGTGCCCGGCGTCACGGAAATCAACTCGATTGGCGGATTTGCCAAGGAGTACCTGATCGCGCCGCGCCCAGACAAGCTGGCGTCCTATGGCATCTCGATGGACAGGCTGGTCACGGCCCTGCAGAACAACAACACCAATGTCGGTGCAGGATATATCGAGCGCGAAGGGGAGCAATACCTCATCCGTGCGCCCGGCCAGGTCAAGGGCATCGACGACCTGCGGCAGGTGATTGTGGGCACAGCCCAGGGCCAGCCCGTGCGCATCCGGGACCTGGCAGATGTCGAACTGGGGCGTGAATTGCGCACCGGCGCCGCCACCGACAACGGGCGTGAAGTCGTGCTGGGCACGGTGTTCATGCTGATTGGCGAGAACAGCCGTGTGGTCTCCAAAGCGGTGGGCGCGCGCATGGATTCCATCCGCAAGAGCATGCCCGAAGGCGTGAAGATCGTGACGGTCTACGACCGCACCACGCTGGTGGAAAAAGCCATCGCCACGGTGAAGAAGAACCTGGTGGAAGGCGCTGCACTGGTCGTGGTGGTGCTGTTCCTGTTCCTGGGCAACATCCGCGCGGCCCTGATCACGGCCCTGATCATTCCGCTGTCGATGCTGTTCACCTTCACCGGCATGGTGCAGTACCGCATCAGCGCCAACCTGATGAGCCTGGGTGCGCTGGACTTCGGCATCATCATCGATGGCGCAGTGGTCATCGTGGAGAACTGCGTTCGCCGTCTGGCCCATGCGCAGGAGCTCAAAGGGCGGCTGCTCACCCGCAGCGAGCGCTTTCACGAAGTGTTTGCCGCCGCCAGGGAATCCCGCAGGCCTCTGCTGTTCGGTCAGCTCATCATCATGGTGGTCTACCTGCCCATCTTTGCGCTGACGGGTGTGGAAGGCAAGATGTTCCATCCCATGGCGCTCACCGTGGTGCTGGCCCTTGCCGGCGCCATGGTGCTGTCCATCACCTTCATCCCTGCAGCCATTGCGCTGTGCATCGGAAAGCGCGTTGCGGAGAAGGAAAACCGCCTGATGGCATGGGCCCGCCAGGCGTATGAGCCACTGCTCACCAAGGTGATGCGCATCCCTCTGGTGGTGATGTCGGCGGCCGTCGTGGCGGTGGTGCTCAGCCTGCTGCTCGCATCGCGCATGGGCAGCGAGTTCGCCCCCAACCTCAACGAAGGCGATTTCGCAATCCAGGCCTTGCGTGTCCCCGGCACCAGCCTCACGCAATCGCTGGACATGCAAATGCAGCTGGAGCGCACCCTCAAGGAAAGTTTCCCGGAAATCGAGCGCGTGTTCGCGCGCACCGGCACCGCAGAGATCGCCTCAGACCCCATGCCGCCGAACATCTCCGACGGTTACATCATGCTCAAGCCCCGGGAACAATGGCCCGATCCGCAACGCAGCCGCGAAGACCTGCTGGCAGCCGTCCAGCAGGTGGTGGAAGCCATTCCCGGCAGCAACTACGAGTTTTCCCAGCCGATTCAGCTGCGTTTCAACGAACTCATCTCGGGTGTACGCAGCGATGTGGCGGTCAAGGTCTTCGGTGACGACAACCTGGTGTTGGAGCGCACGGCACAAGCCATCGCCGCCATGCTGCAGAAGGTGCCCGGCGCATCGGAAGTCAAGGTGGAGCAGACCACCGGGCTGCCCATGCTCACCGTGCAAGTCGATCGCGAGAAAGCCTCGCGCTATGGCTTGAACATGGGCGAAGTGCAGCAGACCATTGCCACGGCCATCGGCGGACAGGAAGCCGGCACCGTGTTCGAGGGCGACCGCCGCTTCGACATCCAGGTGCGCCTGCCGGAATCGGTACGCAGCGACCTCGCTGCCCTGGAACGCCTGCCCATCGCCCTGCCCGCGCAAGGTGACGCCAGGACAGGCTTCATCCCCTTGTCCGCCGTCGCTGCATTTGATCTGTCACCCGGCCCGAACCAGGTCAGCCGCGAAGATGGCAAGCGCCGCATCGTGGTGAGCGCCAATGTGCGCGGCCGCGACATCGGCTCTTTCGTCGAGCAGGCTCAGCGTGAGCTGGACGCCATTCCCATGCCCAGCGGCTACTGGACACGTTGGGGCGGCACTTTCGAGAACATGCAGTCGGCACAGCAGCGGCTGCAGATCGTGGTCCCCCTCGCGCTGTTGATGGTCTTCACCTTGCTGTTCGCCATGTTCGGCAATGTGCGCGACGGGCTCATCGTCTTCACCGGAATTCCGTTTGCGCTGACCGGCGGCATCCTGGCACTGTGGCTGCGGGACATTCCGCTCTCCATTTCTGCGGCCATCGGCTTCATCGCGCTGTCAGGCGTCGCCGTACTGAACGGGCTGGTGATGATCTCGTCCATCCGTGCCTTGCGTGAAACAGGGATGGCGGTTCCCGCAGCGGTACACGCAGGAGCGCTCTCGCGCCTGCGGCCGGTGCTGATGACCGCCTTGGTGGCCTCCCTGGGTTTTGTGCCCATGGCCATCGCGACCGGGACCGGCGCCGAGGTGCAGCGCCCGCTCGCCACGGTGGTGATCGGCGGGATTCTGTCCTCCACGGTGCTGACCCTGCTGGTGCTCCCGCTGCTCTACCGCCTGGTCCACCGGCACGACCCATCCGAGGATGAATTGCCGCAGACGGCGCCATCCTCCTGACCGTCAACTGATTGCCCCCTGAGCGCACCGGATTGACCCCACCCCCAAAGCCATGGCCCACCCGCCATGGCTTTGCTGCTTCTGCACGCCACCCAGAGCGTTCATTGCCGCAATGTCATCTTCCGGTGTGCCTTCCGTCAGCGTGCGCTTTCCACAATGAAATCCTCTCGAAAGCCATGGTGCAAGCCATCGCCTCGAGGTGATTGCAACCTGATTGAAAGGCACACCCTCATGCACACCACACGCACCCCCATCCTGCTTTCCATGGCATGCGCCACCCTGGCGCTGACTGCCATGAACAACGCTTTTGCCAGCAGCTACATTCACCCGAAAAATTCGGAGGCAGGATATGTGACGTACCCCGACCACTTCCGGAGCGACCGGACACGGGCCCAGGTCCAGGCGGAAACGGCCGAATTCCTGAAGAACGGCGGCCCCCATGTATTCCGCAACAGCAACTACCCGGTGGTTGACACCTCGCCGTCGAACAAGACGCGCCAGCAGGTGCTGGACGAACTGTTGAACGAGACCCCGGAGCAGCGCAAAGCCCGCCGCGAGATGTACAGGGGCTGAAATCGACACAGCGTCGCGAACACTCCCCGGCACACCAGAAGCGGATGCCGGGGCCATTGGGAATGTGGCATTTGCCGCATACAGCCCCCAAAGCACAGCAAGACACGCTGCCCGCGGCGCGGCGCCGTCAACGCGAAGGCCTTGGACAGACGGCCATGGACCTTCTGTCGTACGTGGCCGCCGGTGGGCCCATCCCGCATCGGTCTCACCATGCCAGTCTCCAGGTGGACACAGACGGTCTACTACCCCGCTGCAGATCGACAGTCGGCCATGCAACGGCCTCCCAGTGGAGTGCCTGAGCCCTTGGAAATGCCCAAGAATCGAAAAAATCCCGCCCCTGGCGGGGCAGGCGTGGCACGCAAGGCCTGCGCATTTTTCATCTGGAGGCGTTCAACATGGCTGGTTTTCTGGGCAACTTCAAAATTGGCGCTCGCCTGAGTGCTGGCTTTGCCATCATCTTGCTGCTGCTGTGCAGCATGGGGGCCGCATCCCATTTCCAGGCCTCCAGGATCTATGACGGCACCGAGGAGATCGCCGAAAACTGGCTGCCCAGCGTACAGACCCTGGGCGATGCACGTGCGCTGGCCAACAGCGCCCGCCGCGCCTCCCTGCGCTCGGTACTGGAAGTGACGCCCGAAGGCAAGCGGGCGCAAAGGGCGCTACACGACGCAGCCATTGCCAAGATGGACACCACCATGCTGGCCTATGACAAGCTGGTTTCCTCCCCCGAAGAACAGGAACTCAACCTGAAGATCAAAGCCGCATGGGCTGCCTACCTGACGGTCGACAAGCGGCTGCTGGAACTGGCCGAAGCCGGCGAAGAACGCTTTGCCGAGGCACGGGCCCTGGCCGTCGGGGAATCGGCCAAGGCTTTTGCAACCGCCACCGACCTGATCACCGGCAATGTGGAACTCAACCGTGCCGGTGCTGCCGCCGCACGGACTGATGCACAGAACACCTACCAGCAAGCCATCCTGGTGGCCAGCGTGCTGGTGCTGTCGGCCCTGGCACTGGGTGTGTGGATTGCCATCGCCCTCACCCGCTCCATCACCCTGCCGCTGGGCCAGGCCGTCGCGGCGGCCAACCGCGTGGCGGCCGGCGATCTCAGCGCCCAGGTCGAGACAGGCCGCAAGGACGAGATGGGCCTGCTACTGGGGGCGCTGCAGCGCATGCAGCTCAGCCTGGTGCAGACGGTGTCCACGGTGCGCAGCAATGCCCAGGGCGTGGCCTCAGCCAGCGCGCAGATTGCCGCCGGCAACCACGATCTGTCGGGCCGCACCGAGGAGCAGGCCAGCGCGCTGGAGGAAACCGCCGCCTCCATGGAGGAACTCAGCTCCACCGTGCGCCAGAACGCCGACAACGCCCGCCAGGCCAACCAGATGGCAATGACCGCATCCACCGTGGCGGCCCAGGGCGGTGAGATCGTGGCCGAAGTGGTGGAGACCATGAAAAGCATCAATGACAGCAGCCACAAGATCTCCGACATCATTGGCGTGATCGACGGCATTGCCTTCCAGACCAACATCCTGGCGTTGAACGCCGCCGTCGAAGCCGCCCGCGCCGGAGAGCAAGGCCGGGGCTTTGCCGTGGTCGCCGGCGAGGTACGCGCACTGGCCGGCCGCAGCGCCGACGCAGCCAAGCAGATCAAGCAGTTGATTGGCACCAGCGTGGAGCGCGTGGGCCAAGGCACCCTGCTGGTGGACAAGGCCGGTACCACCATGAACGAAGTGGTGGCCGCCATCCGCCGTGTGACCGACATCATGGGCGAGATCAGCGCCGCCAGCACCGAACAAAGCCAGGGCGTGGCCCAGGTGGGCGAAGCTGTGACCCAGATGGACCAGACCACCCAGCAAAACGCCGCGCTGGTGGAAGAAATGGCCGCCGCCGCCAGCAGCCTGAACAACCAGGCCCAGTCGCTGGTGGACACCGTGGCGGTGTTCAAGCTGTCCGCCTACGAGCAGCACAGCCCGGTGGCCATGGCGACGCCCGTGGCCCATGCCCAGCCGGCAAGTCCATCCACCGTTCCTGCCCCGTCCATTCGCCCCTTCTCCCGTCCCACGCAGACGGGCTCCAGCGCACCGGCTGCGCCAGCCCTGCGCCGCCCCATCGCTGGCGCATCTGGCGCATCGGGAGCAGTCAGTGCACCCGCCCCCAAGCCCGCCACCGTAGGCCAGGAAATGGATGATTGGGAGAGTTTTTAAGCCTGTGCAGCGGCGGCTCCAGTGCTTCGGATGCACCCCAGCACCGCATGCACCCCACTACGCCATAAAAAAGGGCTTCCTGCGAAGCCCTTTTTCTTTGCACATCCACTCACCCAGCCCTTACTGCACCTGCAGATCCCGTCGTGCGGCACACAGCTCGGGCAGGTAGCGCCCGGCAACACGCTGCGCCTCGGCGGCCAGCAGCGCCGGCAGGCCGAGCTGGTCTGCCAGGGCCTGCCAGGCCCGGGCGGCGTGGCGGCCGGCCGCGTCCTGCGCCTCCAGACTGTGGGCGCTCCCCCACTGAGCGGTGCGGCGCAACGCCAGCTCGGCCAGCCGCTCGGTACGCCGCAACTGCGGGGTGACCAAAATAGTGCAGCGCCGCCATTGCTGCAGCTGCAGCATGGTGCTTTGGGTGGAGCGCAGAGCCAGGCCCAGCTCCGGTAAGGTGGCACGGCGCGGGTGCTGGGTTTTGTCGGCCCAGCGCACCAGCCGCAGCAGGCGGTGGTGCAGTTGCGCCTGCCAGAACCCGGCGGGCGCCACGGCCATGCTGGCCGGCAGGCTGGGCAGCAAACCGGGCCTGCCTTCTTCCACCATGCGATGTGCCAGTGCCGGCACTTCGGCCACCATCATCTGTGCCAGCGTGCGCATGCGGCGCTGGGCATTGGTCGGGTAGATGCAGCGATAGACCAGCCAGGCCAACGCCGGGCCGGAGACCACTGCCAGCGCCATGGTCACGCTCTTGCCCATGTCCTGCACATACGGAAAGACCGGGGCCAGCAGGATCAGCATGGCCATATTGGTGTCCATGGCACCGGCCGCGGTGCGCTTGTGGGCAAACACCAGCCCGCCCAACAGGGCAAAAGGCAGCAGCATCCACACCATCTGCCAGCCGGAATGCGCCCAGGGCCACACCAGCCATTGGCACAGCAGGGCCAATCCGGCGCCGATCAGTTGGCCCCGCAGCACAAACGCCATGGTGCGATTTGGATTTTCGAAGGCCGAGAACACCAGCAGCATCACCGACAGGCCCAGCATGCCGAAGGCAATCAGGCTCCAGCCCGTCCAGGCCCACAGCAGGCCAAAACACAGCAAGGTGCCGCCCGCGCGGATGGCAGCTTCACGGGCACCCACCCAGTCACGGTGCAGCGGCAGGGGCTCGACACCGCGGTCAAGCCATGCCGTGCCCGCATGGGCGGCCCCACCCAGATCCAGTTGCTCGGCGCGCACGGCGCGGCGCATCTCCTGCATCAGCAGGTACAAGGCGTTCAGCCCCGGCTGCACTGCGTTGCCGCCCGCCTGGATACGCTCCACCAGCGCTTCACACGCGGCAATCGCCTGGCGCAATGCAGCGTCCACCTGCTGGGCCGCCGCGCTGTCTGCGGCAGGTGCCTGGCGCAGCACCTGGGCCAGGTGCTGCAATGCATCGGCCAGTGCGGCGGCGGAAACTGTGGCATCGGGGCATGCCGCGGAAAACGCCCACACCGGGTCAGCACCACCGGACCCGGCCGGCATGTGTGGTGCCGTCTGTCCCAGGTGGTAGACCAACTCCAGCGCCTGGTGCTGCTGCCAGTGCATGGCCTTGCTGGTGTTGCGCGCGGTGCGCGAGCCTTCGGGGTAAAGCTCCAGCAACTCCTCCACCTCGGCCAGGCGCACCAGCAGGCTGGCGTCGTCCAGCCCGGGTCCAGCGCTGTGGCCGCGCAGGCGGGCCACGCAGGCATCCAGCACGGCCGCCAGCGCCTGGCGGCTCTGGGCAATCAGCACGGCGGCCTTGCGCCGAGGGGCAAAACACCAGGAAATGCACAGCGCAGCCAGCACACCGGTCACCACTGTCAGCATGCGGTCCCAGGCGAACGGCCAGACGTCCTCCGCCCCGCCGTGGTGCAACAGCACCACCATGGCAGCCGAATAGCCCGCCAGCATGCAGCCATAAACCATATAGCCACGCTGCAGATTGCCCAGAAAGGCGCACAGCGCCCCCCACAGGGCCAGCCCCACGGCCAGCCCCCACAGCGAGCCCTGCGCGCTCAGCACCAGTGCCACGGCAAAGGCCACACCGACCACGGAGCCTGCAAAGCGGTAGATACCGCGCGACAGCAGATGTTCGCGCATGGGCTGGCTGGAAGCCCAGGCCGACATGGCCGCCCAGTGCGGATGCTCCAGCCCCAGGGCATAGGCCAAGGCCAGCGCCACAAAGCCGGCCAAAGCAGTGCGCAAAGCAAACACCAGGGTGGGCAGGTGAAAACCGCAGGCCGCCAGGCCGCGCTGCCACCGGGATGTATGAGCGTCCTGCGCCATCACTGTCCCTGCTCCGCAGCGGGTTCCGCATCGTCTGCGTCCTCTGGCGCATCGCCCAGCTCCTGCGCCATGCGCTGCTGCAGTTGCAGCATGGCTTCCAGCAACAGTTGCGAGGTGGCTGCATCCATGCCGTCCAGCAGGCGGCCTTCCACCTGCACCAGCTTGGCACGCACATCTGCGACGGCGGCGTTTCCCGCCTCGGTCACCTGCAGCAGCTTGCTGCGGCGGTCGTGCGCATCGGTTTCGCGACGCACCAGGCCCCGGTTTTCCAGCAGATCGACCACCCGCACCAGGGTGGAACTGTCCAGGCCCACGCGCTGCGCCAGGGCCTTGAGGCTGATGCCCTGCCCCGCAGCATGCAGGTGGAACAGCGGTGCCCAGGTGGCATCGGTCAGCCCCAGCTCGGCCAGGCGCAGGTGCACCACGCGGCGCCACTGGCGTCCCAGGCTCATCAGCGTATAGCCGAACAACGGTGCTTCAGCGTGGGTCGGTGAGGTCGCATGGCCCGTGTTGGCGGACTGGGCCGCACCCGCCACAGGCTGCCTGGGCGCAGCCTTTTTTTTGGCGGCGCGGGGACGAGGGTTGGCAGTGGAGGGCGACATCAATGATTTGTAGATTAAATAATTTGCAATTCAAATCATTTTACCCAACAAGCAATTCCGTGCTGCCCCAAGGGTGCCTGCAGCGCCCTCTCCTCAGCTCTGGCTACCGGCCGCGCCTTTGGGCGGAGCACAACCCGCCTTGGCTTTGCGCTCCACGCTGCGGCCGGCCGGCCCCAAATTAAAAGGGTTAACCCTTGGTTTTGTACGTTCCGCGCCATGCTGCTGTCGTGTATCGGACAACTTCATCCGTTTGTGGCCTGCTGATCCAAATCAGACCTCGTCCCTGACGCGACAATGGGGCTGTTTTCAGTCACAGAAACGACAGGCCATGGACGACCCGATTCTTACTATCGAAGAAAGAGAAGCGATCAACTCAGGACGCTGGTTTTCATCCCTATCCCCGTCATTACGGCACGACATACTTCGATGCGCATACGTCAAACGTTTCAAGGATGGTGCACTCATCTGCGCCCGCGGCGAGCCGCCCGAGGAATGGATTGCCTGCGCCAAGGGGGCGGTGCGCGTGAGTTCGACCTCCATCACGGGCAAGCAGATCACGCTGACCTATGTGGAGCCGGGCATCTGGTTTGGGGATGTGTCGATTTTCGACGGAGACCGGCGCACGCACGATGTGTACGCCCATGGCGCGACCACGCTGGTGTGTGTGGCCAAGGCAGATTTCAAGCGCATTCTGGCATCGCATGTGGAGTTCTACGAAGCCATGCTATGGCTGCAGGCGCGGCGCATCCGCCAGCTGTACGGCCTGGTCGAGGACTTGAACACCCTGCCCCTGCGTGCCCGGCTGGCCAAGCAACTGCTGCATCTGGCACGCAGCTACGGCATTCCCAGCCTGTCGGACAACCAGGAAATCCGCATCGGACTGCAGCTGGCCCAGGAAGAGCTGGCCCAGTTGCTCGGAGCATCGCGCCAGCGCGTGAACCAGGAACTCAAAGGCATGGAGCGCGAGGGAAGCATCCGCATCGAACCAGGTGGGCTGGTGGTGCGGGACCGCAATGCGCTTCTGCGCATTGCGGAAACCGACCTGTAAGGACTTATGAGCAAATTTGACCACTTTGTAGGAACCAAGCCCGTCTCTGACACCCACGCATTCGACATGGCGGCCCTCACCGCCTGGATGCAGCAGCATGTGGAAGGCTTTGCCGGCCCGCTGCAAGCGGAAATGTTCAAGGGCGGACAATCCAATCCCACCTACAAGCTGGTCACGCCGGGGCGCAGCTATGTGATGCGCTCCAAGCCCGGTCCGGTGGCCAAGTTGCTGCCGTCGGCCCACGCCATCGAGCGCGAATTCAAGGTCATGCGCGGCCTGGCGGGCACCCAGGTGCCCGTGCCCCGCATGTATGCGCTGTGCGAGGACGAATCCGTCATCGGCCGCGCCTTCTACATCATGGAGTTCAAGGAAGGCCGCGTGCTGTGGGACCAGTCGCTGCCGGACATGACGCCCACCCAGCGCGGCACCTACTACGACGAACTCAACCGCGTGATCGCCGCGCTGCATACCGTGGATTTTGCCGCCCAGGGCCTGGCGGACTATGGCAAGAGCGGCAACTATTTCGAGCGCCAGATCGGCCGCTGGAGCAAGCAGTACGTGGCCTCCATCACCCAGCCAATCCCCGAGATGGACAAGCTGATGGCCTGGCTGCCCGCCAACCTGCCTGACAGCGCCAGGGACGAGAGCAAGGTCTCCATCGTCCACGGCGACTACCGCCTGGACAACGTGATGTTCCATGCCACCGAGCCCCGCGCCGTGGCCGTGCTGGACTGGGAACTGTCCACGCTGGGCCATCCGCTGGCAGACTTCAGCTACCACTGCATGGCCTGGCATATCCCCAGCACGCTGGGCCGTGGCATCGGCGGGCTGGATCTGGCCACGCTGGGCATTCCTTCCGAAGCCGAATACCAGCGCCGCTATTGCGAGCGCACCGGCCTGACCACGCCCGAACAGCTGCAGGCCGACTGGAACTTCTACCTCGCCTACAACATGTTCCGCATCGCCGCCATCCTGCAAGGCATTGCCAAGCGGGTGGAGGCCGGCACCGCATCCAGCGCCCAGGCCAAGGCCTCGGGCGACACCGCCCGCCCCATGGCGGAGCTGGCCTGGTCCTACGCCCAGAAACACCGGGCTTAATCCGTTCCGCCTGGCAACAGACGGTTTTCCCATCCCCCACTGTGCAAGACGGCATGCGGCTGCCGGGGGGCAGCGCGCGCCCATGTGCGCCCACCACCCTCAAGGAGACACCATGGACTTCGACTACTCCCCCAAAACCAAGGAGCTGCAAGCGCGCCTGCAACGCTTCATGGATGAATACATCTATCCCAATGAAGCGACCTACTGGAGCGAGCTGGAAGCCAACACCCAGGCCGGCAAGCGCTGGAGCCACCTGCATTTCCTGGACGCCCTCAAGGACAAGGCCAAGGAGCAAGGCCTGTGGAACCTGTTCCTGCCCAAGGACACGGCCGAGATCGCCGGTGTGGACGGCGCAGGCCTGACCAACCAGGAATACGCCCCGCTGGCCGAAATCATGGGCCGCGTGGGCTGGGCCTCCGAAGTGTTCAACTGCGCGGCGCCCGACACCGGCAACATGGAAACCATTGCTCGCTACGGCAGCAAGGAACACCACGAGCGCTGGCTCAGGCCCCTGCTCAACGGCGAAATCCGCTCCGCCTTCGCCATGACCGAGCCGGAAGTGGCATCATCCGACGCCACCAACATCTGCACCCGTATCGAGCGCCAGGGCGACGAGTACGTCATCAACGGCCACAAGTGGTGGATCTCCGGCGCCGGCGACCCGCGCTGCGCCGTCTACATCACCATGGGCAAGTCCGACCCCGAGGCACCCAAGCACTCGCAGCAGAGCATGGTGCTGGTCGCCGCCGACACCCCCGGCGTGCGCGTGGTGCGCCCCCTGTCCGTGATGGGCTACGACGATGCACCCCACGGCCACATGGAGATGTATTTCGAGAATGTGCGCGTGCCCGCCAGCAACATCCTGCTGGGCGAGGGCCGCGGTTTCGAGATCGCCCAGGGCCGCCTCGGCCCCGGCCGCATCCACCATTGCATGCGCCTGATCGGCAAGGCCGAGCGCGCCCTGGAGTTGATGTGCAAGCGCGCCAGCAGCCGGGTGGCCTTCGGCAAGACCATCGCCCAGCAGACCGTCACCCAGGAACGCATCGCCGAAGCGCGCTGCCGCATCGACATGGCCCGCCTGCTCACGCTCAAGGCCGCGTGGATGATGGACACCGTGGGCAACAAGGTGGCTCGCACTGAAATCGCCATGATCAAGGTGGTGGCGCCCAAGCTGGCCTGCGACGTGATCGATTGGGCCATCCAGGTGCACGGCGGCGGCGGCATGAGCCAGGACTTCCCGCTGGCCTTTGACTACGCCCACGCACGCACGCTGCGCTTTGCCGACGGCCCGGACGAAGTCCACCGCAACGCCATTGCCAAGTGGGAGCTGGGCAAGTACGGCACCTATGGCAAGAACGCCGACGTGCCCATCACCCGCGGCAGCTGATTACCTCTAGCAGGCGCGGCATGCGCCGTGCCCGTGCACTTGTCCACCCTTGTGCGGCGGCTGGCCCTGGAACATCGCGTTCCAGGGCCTTTTTTATGGCCTGCGCCCGCAAGCTGCATGTGTTGCATGTGTTGCATGTGTGCAGATGCCGCCACGCCCGGAGCACGCGGGCAGCCTGTTCTGCCACAGCAAAACTCCCAGGGCCCGCGGCGTTCTCCGGAAGCTGGGCAGCCTGACCGCATCAAACAAAGCAAACAAGGCAATCGCCTACTGATAGACCATTTTCTTAAAATGGTCATAACCTGCAGGCATGGGTGACTGTGGCGCCGCAGCCTCAGCAACCATCAGTGCAGCTGATGGCGTAGTTCCCACATTTGGTGGACCAGAAACAATCAAATCAAAGGCTTGCACCATCACCCCATTGCCTCGCCATCATCAGGTTTGATAGCAAGCACCCTCGGCACCATGCAACAAAGTGGTCGCCTACAAACAACCCTTTACAAAGCTGGCGCCCCCCTAGAATCGGCCCGACCGCATGCGCTTTTGTGGTGTGGTCGCGGCAGCGTCCACCCATGCCTGCGTTGGCATTCCAGTTTCTAACAAAGCTTCGCGCACTCTCAGCGGCCCCGTGCTGCAACCCCCACCATGCAGTTTTTTCATAACCTAAAGCTCTCCAGCAAACTTCTGCTGTCCTTCGGTGCGATCCTGGTGCTGACCGCACTGATCGGCCTGCTGTCGATCGTGCAGCTCGACCGCGTCAACCAGACGGGAACAGATCTGGCCCGCCAGTGGCTGCCAGCTACCCGCACGGCCATGGAGGTCAAGTACCAGCTGCAGCGCTATCGCTCGCAGGAACAGCAGCATGTGCTAAGCGCCACCCCCGAGGAAGCTGCCACCTACGAGCAGACCATGCCAAAGCTGTGGGACGGTCTGCAACAGAACGTGGAGCTGCTGAACAAGTTTCTGAACACCGATGACGACAAGCGCCTGCACGCCGAAATCGTGCAGGCCATGGGCCAGTACAACCAGGTGCATGACAAGGCTATCCGCCTGTCGCGCGAACAACAGACCGCCGAAGCCACTGCCCTGTTGCGCGGCGAAGCGCTGACCATCAGCCGCAGCATCAACAGCAAGGTCGACGTGCTGTTTGAACACATCAATACCGGTGCCGAAACCGCCGACAAGCTGGGGGACGAGATCTACACCGCATCCCGCAACCTGATCTGGGCCATCGTGGCAATCAGCATGGCGGCCGGCTTGGCGCTGGCCTTCTTCATCGCCCGCCTGATCTCTCGTCCGCTGAACCACGCCGTGGAACTGGCCCAGGCCGTGGCCGGCGGCGACCTGAGCCGCCGCATCGAATCCACATCCACCGACGAGACCGGCCAGCTGCTGCAAGCCCTCAAGCAGATGAACGACAGCCTGGTGCAGATCGTCGGCCAGATCCACCAGGGCAGCGATTCCATCGCCACCGCCACCCAGCAGATCGCCACAGGCAACCAGGACCTGTCCTCGCGCACCGAGCAGCAAGCCAGCTCGCTGGAGGAAACCGCCGCCTCCCTGGAAGAGCTGACCTCCACCGTCAAGCAGAACGCGTCCAATGCCCGCCAGGCCAACCAGCTGGCGGCCAGTGCCTCACAGGTGGCACAGCGCGGCGGCGCCGTGGTCAACCAGGTGGTGGACACCATGACCGCCATCAACACCTCGTCGCGCAAGATTGTCGACATCATCGGTGTGATCGACGGCATTGCCTTCCAGACTAACATCCTGGCGCTGAATGCGGCAGTGGAAGCCGCCCGAGCGGGTGAACAGGGTCGCGGCTTTGCCGTGGTGGCCGGCGAGGTGCGCACCCTGGCCCAGCGCAGCGCCGAAGCCGCCAAGGAAATCAAGCACCTGATCGACGACTCCGTGGGCAAGGTGGAAGAAGGCAATTCCCAGGTGGCGTCGGCCGGTCAGACCATGAGCGAGATCGTGGACAGCGTCAAACGCGTGACCGACATCATGGGTGAAATCACCGCCGCCAGCGACGAGCAGACCTCGGGCATCGAACAGATCAACCAGGCTGTCACCCAGATGGACCAGGTCACCCAGCAAAATGCCGCCCTGGTAGAAGAATCCGCCGCCGCGGCCAGTTCCCTGCAGGATCAGGCCCAGCAACTGAGCCAGACCGTGCGCGTGTTCAAGCTGGCCAAGGGCCCTGCCGCCCTGGATGTGGCGGCCACCCGCCCCGTGGCCGCTCCCCGTGCTACGGCCGCCGTGTCCGCTCCACGCCCCGTCGCCAAGGGCCCTGCCAAGAGCGTGGCGGCAGCGCACCGCCCGGCCCTGGCACCGGCGGCACCCCGCCGCCCAGCGCCTGCCCCTACGGCATCGTCCGCCCAGCAAGAGAACGAGTGGGAAGCGTTCTAAGCACGGCCAAAGCGCAGCCCTGCCGCTGCGCATCCCATGCACACAGGCCCTGCGGGGCCTGTTGTCGTTTCTAGCAGCCGTTTTGCTGCCCTGTCGCGGCGGCAAATCCATGTATCGCGCATTCTTGTGGGGCCGTCTTGCAGCAGCAGGGAGTGCACCATGCGAAAATCACGCTTTTAAGGCGCCGCTTGCGCCTGCCACTCTACAAACAGAACAGGAATTGACCATGGAAGCAGAACGCATCAACCAAATCGGCGCCGCCCTCGAAGACCTGTCCGCCCGGACAGAGGACCTTCGGAGGTATCTTTGACTACGATGCCAAATTTGAACGCCTGCGCACGGTAAACGCCTCGCTCGAGGACCCCGCGGTCTGGAACGACCCCAAGAAGGCCCAGGAGCTGGGCAAGGAAAAGAAGTCGCTCGACTCCGTCGTGCTGACCTTGCAGAAGCTCACCACCGAGCTGGCCGACAATTCCGAGCTCTACGAAATGAGCCGGGAAGAAGGCGATGAAGCCGGTCTGGAAACCATCGAGGCCGAGACCGCCAAGCTGCGCCCGCTGATCGAAGAGCTGGAATTCCGCCGCATGTTCAGCCAGGAAGCCGATCCGCTGAACTGCTTCGTCGACATCCAGGCCGGCGCCGGTGGCACCGAAGCCTGCGACTGGGCCAGCATGCTGCTGCGCCAGTACCTGAAGTACGCCGAACGCAAGGGCTTCAAGGCCACGGTGGAAGAAGAAACACCCGGCGACGTGGCAGGCATCAAGAGCGCCACCATCAAGATCGAAGGCGAATACGCCTTTGGCCTGCTGCGCACCGAAACCGGTGTGCACCGTCTGGTGCGCAAGTCGCCGTTCGACTCGTCAGGTGGTCGCCACACCTCGTTCGCCTCGCTGTTCGTCTACCCCGAGATTGATGACTCCATCGAGATCAACATCAACCCGGCCGACGTGCGCACCGACACCTACCGCGCATCGGGCGCGGGCGGCCAGCACATCAACAAGACCGACTCGGCGGTGCGCCTGACCCACATCCCCACCGGTATCGTGGTGCAGTGCCAGGACGGGCGCAGCCAGCACAGCAACCGTGACGTGGCGTGGCAGCGCCTGCGTTCGCGCCTGTACGACTTCGAAATGCGCAAGCGCATGGAAGAGCAGCAGAAGCTGGAAGACACAAAGACCGATGTGGGCTGGGGCCACCAGATCCGCTCGTACGTGCTGGACAACAGCCGTATCAAAGACCTGCGCACCAATGTCGAAGTCTCGGCCACCCAGAAGGTGCTGGACGGCGATCTGGACGTGTTCATCGAAGCCTCGCTCAAGCAAGGCGTTTAAGGAATCCCCATGCTGCGTGAAGGACAAGCAACAGCCGTCTACCGTGCCGACTACCAGGCCCCGGCCTGGTGGATCGACACGGTGGAGCTGACATTCGACCTGGACCCGGCCAAGACCCGCGTGCTCAACCGCATGCGCGTGCGCCGCAACCCCGATGTGCCGGCACAGGCCCTGCGCCTGGATGGCGACGAGCTGAACCTGGCCCGGGTGATGGTCAACGGCGGCGGCACCTCGTTCAAGATGGAAGGCGACCAGCTGGTATTGGAGAACCTGCCCGAGGGCGATGCCCCCGTGGAGCTGGAGATCTTCACCACCTGCGCGCCCGCCAAGAACACCAAGCTCATGGGCTTGTACGTGAGCGAGGACACCTTCTTCACGCAGTGTGAGGCCGAAGGCTTTCGCCGCATCACCTACTTCCTGGACCGTCCCGATGTGATGGCCATGTACACCGTCACCCTGCGCGCCAGCAAGGCCCAGTACCCGGTGCTGCTGTCCAACGGCAATCTGGTGGATTCCGGTGATCTGGAAGACGGCCGCCACTTTGCCAAGTGGGTCGATCCGCACAAGAAGCCCTGCTACCTGTTCGCACTGGTGGCCGGCAAGCTGGTCGCACGCGAACAGCACATCAAGAGCCGCGCAGGCAACGAACACCTGCTGCAGGTCTTTGTGCGCCCCGGCGATCTGGAAAAGACCGAGCACGCCATGAACTCGCTCATGCACTCCATTGCATGGGACGAGGCGCGCTTCGGTCTGAGCCTGGACCTGGAACGCTTCATGATCGTCGCCACCAGCGACTTCAACATGGGCGCCATGGAGAATAAGGGCCTGAACATCTTCAACACCAAGTATGTTCTGGCCAACCAGGCCACGGCCACCGACACCGACTACTTCAACATCGAGAGCGTGGTCGGTCATGAATACTTCCACAACTGGACCGGCGACCGTGTCACCTGCCGCGACTGGTTCCAGCTGTCGCTGAAGGAAGGTCTGACGGTTTTCCGCGACCAGGAATTCAGCATGGACATGGCGGGCAGCGCATCGGCGCGTGCCGTCAAGCGCATTGACGATGTGCGCGTGCTGCGCACCGTGCAGTTCCCCGAGGATGCCGGCCCCATGGCCCACCCGGTGCGCCCTGACAGCTACATCGAGATCAACAACTTCTACACCGTCACGATCTACGAAAAGGGCGCGGAAGTCGTGCGCATGCAGCACAACCTGGTGGGCCGCGAAGGCTTTGCCCGGGGCATGAAGCTGTATTTCGAGCGCCACGACGGCCACGCCGTGACCTGTGACGACTTCTCGCAGGCCATTGCCGATGCCAACCCCGGCTCGCCACTGGCCCAGCACCTGCCGCAGTTCCGTCGCTGGTACAGCCAGGCCGGCACGCCCGTCCTCCAGGCCGTGGGCCAGTACGACGCTGCCGCCCAGACCTACACGCTGACCCTGTCCCAACGCTGCGCCCCCACCGTGGGCCAGCCCGAGAAGCTGCCCTTTGTCATCCCCGTGCAGATGGGCCTGATCTCGGCCGGCGGCCAGGAAATCGCGCTGCAGCTACAGGGCGAAGACGCCGCACAGGCCACCAAGAGCCGTATGCTGGTGCTGACCGACGCCGAGCAAAGCTTTGTCTTCACCAACGTGACCGAAGCCCCTGTGCCTTCGCTGCTGCGCAGCTTCAGCGCCCCGGTGGTGCTGGAATGCGACTTCAGCGATGCCGAGCTGCTGACCCTGCTGGCGCACGACAGCGACCCGTTCAACCAATGGGAAGCCAGCCAGCGCCTGGGCCTGCGCTACGCGCTCAAGGCCATCACGGCACCGGCAGACGCCGCAGGCGCCGCGCTGCTGCCGGCCGATTTCATGCAGGCACTGCGCGATGTGCTGGGCAATGACAAGCTGGATGCTGCCTTCAAGGACCTGGTGCTCACACTGCCTTCGGAAAGCTATATTGCCGAACAGCTGGCCGAAGTCGACCCGCAGCGCGTGCACGCCGTGCGCGAAGCCATGCAGCTGCAACTGGCCACCGCGCTGCAAGCCGAGTGGGAAGCACTCTGGCAGGCCCACCATGACACCGGCGCCTACCGCCCCGACCATGTCAGCGCCGGCCGCCGCGCCCTGGCTGGCCGCGCCCTGACCATGCTGTGCCTGGCATCGGCCCAGACCGGGGACACCGTCTGGCCCGGCAAGGCCTACCAGCGCTGCAAGGACGCGGGCAACATGACCGACCGCTCCAGCGCCCTCTCCGCCCTGATCTACAGTGCCAGTCCCCTGGCCGCGCAAGCGCTGCAGCGTTTCCACGCCCTGTTCCAGCAGGATGCCCTGGTGCTGGACAAATGGTTCGCCCTGCAAGGCAGTGCCTGCGACCGCGGCGGCAATGTGCTGCCGGCCGTGAAGACGCTGATGAAGCACCCGGACTTCCAGATCAAGAACCCCAACCGCGCGCGCAGCCTGATCTTCAGCTTCTGCAACAACCCGGGCGCCTTCCACCGCACCGACGCGGCGGGCTATGTGTTCTGGGCCGACCGCGTGATCGAGATCGACGGCATCAACCCCCAGGTGGCCGCCCGCCTGGCCCGGGTGATGGACCGCTGGAAAAAGCTGGCAGAGCCTTACCGCTCTGCAGCCCAGGCTGCCATCGAACGCGTGGCCGCCAAGCCCAATCTGTCCAACGATGTGCGTGAGGTCATCACCCGCGCTCTGGCCGATTGAGGCCACACACCGACATGCGCAAGAGGCCGGCACCGCGTCCGCCCCTTGCGCCAGGTGGTCCGGCCTGCGCCAGATCACCCGTGCATTTTTAAGGAGTTCAAACCCATGAAGAAAAACATCAGCCTGACCCGCTACCTGGTCGAGCAGCAACGCGTGGACGGCCTCATCCCCGGCCAGCTGCGCCTGTTGCTGGAAGTCGTTGCCCGCGCCTGCAAGCGCATCAGCTTTGCCGTGAACAAGGGCGAGCTGGGCGACGTGATGGGCACTGCCGGCAGCGAGAACGTGCAGGGCGAAGTGCAGAAGAAGCTGGACATCATCGCCAACGAGACGCTGATCGAAGCCAACGAATGGGGCGGCCACCTGGCTGCCATGGCCTCGGAGGAAATGGAAGGCATCTATGTGGTGCCCAACCGCTACCCCCAGGGCGAATACCTGCTGATGTTCGACCCGCTGGACGGCTCGTCCAACATCGACATCAACATGTCCATCGGCACCATCTTCAGCGTGCTCAAGAAGCCTGAAGGCCACCCCGGCGTGCACGACAGCGACTTCTTCCAGCCCGGCACCCAGCAAGTGGCCGCCGGCTACTGCATCTACGGCCCCCAGACCACGCTGGTGCTGACCGTCGGCGACGGCGTCTCCATGTTCACGCTGGACCGTGAGCAAGGCTCCTTCGTGCTCATCGAGGAAAACGTCAAGATCCCCGAAGACACCA
The DNA here is from genome assembly GCF_002479375.1 of Comamonas sp. UBA7528. Lineage (NCBI taxonomy): Bacteria > Pseudomonadati > Pseudomonadota > Betaproteobacteria > Burkholderiales > Comamonadaceae > Comamonas > Comamonas sp. UBA7528. Next base: position 14,804 of record NZ_DLMU01000004.1, on the reverse strand, counting down.
AGGAATTCGCCATCAACATGTCCAACATGCGCCACTGGGATGCGCCCGTGAAGCGCTATGTGGACGAAGTGCTGGCCGGCAAGGAAGGCCCGCGCGGCAAGGACTTCAACATGCGCTGGGTGGCCGCCATGGTGGCCGACGTGCACCGCATCCTGTGCCGCGGCGGCGTCTTCATGTACCCCTGGGACAAGCGCGAGCCGCTCAAGCCCGGCAAGCTGCGCCTGATGTACGAAGCCAACCCCATGAGCTGGCTGATCGAGCAGGCCGGCGGCATGGCCACCAACGGCCGCGAACGCATTCTGGAAATCCAGCCCACCCAGCTGCACGAGCGCGTAAGCGTCGTGCTGGGTTCCAAGAACGAAGTGGAACGCATCACGCAGTATCACCTCGAAGCCGATAAAAACGCGCTATAATTTCCGCTTGTTGCCGGTGTAGCTCAGTCGGTAGAGCAGCTCATTCGTAATGAGAAGGTCGCGTGTTCGATTCATGTCTCCGGCACCACGAAAATAAAGGAAAGCCCGCTATCCAAAAGATAGCGGGCTTTTTCTATTCCCCGAGCTTGTAGGCAATCTGTAGGCACTTTTGCCAAATCAGGCCCTGAGTCCCTCCTGGTTGCGCCGCGCCCACCACAACACTTCGCTTCAGACTTCTCTGTTTTCGGGTGTTATGCGTGTTACCTGTGTTATCCCTTTGCGAATCAACGCCTTGCAGCAGAACACTGCTGATGTAGTGGGTGTTATGAGTGTTACGGGCTAGCGCTGTGCTTAGACAACCAGTGACTCTGATACCAAGCATGCTCAGGCTACAAAGTGACTTTCGACGCATTGTGGCTGTTCAATCTTTGACCTCAAACGTATGCTTTGCAGTGGCGTTCAAGAGGCATAACTGCGAGACTCTTGCTGACATTCTGGAAAACTAGTCGACTCAGTCATCCAGCCATGCGAACCAAGACTGCATTACAAGTTAGAGTTCAAGCATATTGGCAACACAGGGATTGAGTTCTTAAAGATCAAACCAACGCAGGAGATCAAGTGATGAATGATGAGAGCAATGTCGCCGCAACTGACCCAGGAGCGACATCTGCGCAAAAGAGATCTGGCGAGAGGGCGAAGAAAGTGAAACGAAAGCGGGCCCATCCGCGATTAGAAGTCAGTAACTTTGGTCCAATTACGCATGCTGATGTTACCTTTGGCGACTTGACGGTCATTGTTGGTCCGCAGGCAACAGGAAAAAGCTTGCTGCTTCAGACGCTGAAACTACTGGTAGATCGGGAACACGTCCACGATACCTTCAAGCATCACAACATGGGCTTTGCGGGTAAACCTGATGGCTTCATGGATGCATATTTTGGCAGGGGTATGCAGGGGGCCGTTGACCGTAAAACTAGTGTGGTTTGGGGTGGCAAGACCCTTAACCTGCACGATTATGCCAAGCCAAGCAAAAGCACGCTCAGATATGAGCGTGTATTTTACATCCCCGCGCAAAGAGTGATGAGTTTGCCTGGGGGAATCTCGCAGAACTTTGGGCAGTTTAATTTTGGCGACCCTTATTCGCTGCGAGCCTTCAGTGATGCGGTTCATGACCTTATTCAAAATGAATTTGGTGCAAAAGGTGAATTGTTTCCAGCGTCAAATCGCCTAAATGAGGATTTGCGAGCACCAATTAGCGAACACCTATTCGGCGGTAGCCGCCTGATGATCGATGAGGCAGACTACACAAAGAAGCTTGCGCTAAAAGTCGACGGACAAAAGCAGGCATTAGGATTCCTGTCTTTGTCAGCTGGACAACGCGAATTCATTCCTATGCTGCTTGGACTGTATTGGCTTTGTACGCCTCAGCCTCGGCGCAAGACTGGCCATAGCAAAGAAGAGGCCATTGAGTGGGTGGTATTAGAAGAGCCGGAGATGGGACTCCACCCTCAAGCCATCTCTGCTGTCTTGCTCCTGGTTCTTGAGTTGCTACGCCGTGATTACCGTGTCGTTATCTCAACTCACTCCCCGGTTGTACTAGAAATGGTTTGGGCACTACAGGAGTTCAAGAGCCTAGAAGCAGATGAATCGTCAGTCCGCGAGTTGTTTGGCCTGACAGCATCTAACAAAGCTAAGGCGCTAGGCAAAGCAGCACTCGAGAAGGACTACAGGGTTTATTTTTTAGGTCGTACGTCTTCTGCCACAGAAATTTCTCATTTGAACCCAGGCGCAGACAATGAGCAGGAAGCTAGCTGGGGAGGCATTACAGGCTTCTCCAACAAGACAAATTCGGCGATTGCGAAAGCAGTGAACAAAGCAGAGGCTCGGACCAAGCGAGTCTCACGCAAGGCAGCAACAAATGAGGAGCGCCGCTGATGGCAACCAAAAAAATTGCAAAGGCAGGTGCCAAAGCGTCACCGACGAAAAAGACAGACTTCGAAAATGCAGCTACCAAGGCTGGGCTAGCAATAGTTGCAGGGAAGCACGCCGTCAAGGGGGAATACCGGGATCGCATTACTGTTAGTGCAGGAAACATTTTCACGCATAGCGTTGACATTGATTCTCACTATAAGCAAAGTGAGGGCGCATCACCTCGGTGGGACTATGCCGTTGGAATAAAGTCAGGAGCGAATATTGAGTCGGCTTTTTGGATCGAACCACACCCCGCCAACAGTACTGGTGAAGTGAAGAAGATGATTGAAAAATTGGTGTGGCTGAAGAAAAAATTGGAAACCGAGGGATTTTCTGATCTACGAAAATTAAGGGATTCTGCAGCGACAAAGGGAGTATCCCCTTATCGATGGCTTGCGACTGACGCCACGATCCGAGTAACGGCGAGCAGCAAGGAAGCTCGTTTGCTAGCCCTGAATGGTTTAGACATGCCGCGTCGTACGGTGCACCTAACATGATGCGCCCACGGCTAACTAGAGCGCCCTAGGGCAACAGGTCTACCCTCCACTGCATCCTCTTGCAACCATCAACTACTAGCAGCCCCCTCGCCCAGCAGCTCTCGCAGCTTCTGCCCCTTCGAGCGCGCGCCCTTTGATGGTCGCGGCGGCACCTGCCGTGCACGCCGCTGCTCCTCACGCTTGTAATCCTCTGCAGTCCACCGGGATGGATAGGCCGCGCCTTCAATACGCGTGACGCCACGGACAACGCGTGTGCTGCCCGAGACCTTGAGCCTCTGTGTCTCCGCAACCTTGTGGCGAGACTGCTTCACCTGTACAGGCCGGCTGGCCAGGTGAAAAACAGATGCTGGTGCCGTGTGCATGCACGCAAGCGGTGGGCACTCTGCAGCGGGCTTGATGACAATGCTGGGGTGCCACGGGTCGTCATCATCGGCAAGGGCGAGAAAGCTGCTCAGCGCACTCATTGGTAGGCGTCGAAAGGTTGAACACCTACCCCATGCTAGGAACCGCCCCACCAATGAAAAACGCGGCCTAAGCCGCGTGGAGTGCTACTGCTGGCCAGGTCAGGCCATGGCGTAGAAGTTGGCTATCTCAACGTCCAGCAGATCCCCTGCAGCGACGTTGGCAGCCTTGTCGGCGAAGGCCACCACCACGTTGCCGGCAGCGGCAGCGGTCAGGCGGCCGGCGGCGCCGATGGTCAATGGCTGGCCAAAGGTGTAGTTCCCGGCAGCCATGGCGGCCTGATACTGCTGGCCCGGCTCCAGGACGTAGGCCACGCCCGTCTCGCCCGATTGATATGGCTGCTTGAGCGGGTGGGAGGCATCGAAGGCGCTTCCGAAAGAGGAATAGAAATCACGGTGGGCCAGCAGGCGCACCTTGTGGCCGAAGGCAGCCGCCTGGGTCAACGTGGTGGCGCCTTCGGTCACGAACGTGCCAGGCAGCAGGGCCGCGGCCACGGGCTTGTCCGATACGGTGCGAGGCTGGCCACTGCTCGGGCCGCGATAGATTACGTTTGCCATGGCTTACTTGGCTCCTTCGTCAATCAGGCTGTTGATGGAGTAGCCCGCAAACTCATTGCTTGCCGAGTTTTGGGCTTGCTTCTCCCCCTTCGCCGGTTCCTGCTGCTTGCCGGCCTGGTCGCGCAGCATCTTCGTGTAGTCGGCCAGCAACGCCACATCAGTCTTGCCGTCGGTGTGGATGCCGGCCTCCTCCAGCTTGGCCAAAACCTCCACTCGGATGGGATCTGCCTCCGGGCCTGGTGCGGGTGCCTGGGTGCCATCGTTGCGCACCGGGCGGTAAAGGCGGCTGGCCTCGGCCAGGGAAAGGTGGCGCAAGTCTTTGGGCGCCGGGTGAGTGTTGGTGGTGAAGACCATCATTCGCCCTTCTCTGCCAGGTTGATGAGGTTGGCCTTGGCGACATCCAGTCCTGGCACGGTGAAGTCGATGTGGTGGCGGTCACCATAGAGGCGACTGGGCCAGTATCCGGGGGCAGTCTGCATCACCATCAATTCGCGCTCGTTGAGCGCGGCGCCGACCGCGAGGCGGTGCAGGTGGGCCGCCTTGAAGGCCGAAAATGCCTTGCTCTCCATCTCGATAGCAGCATGGGCCTTGGCGCGCAGGATGGCCTTCTCCGCTTCCTTGACGGCGGCGTCCGTTTCCTTGGTGTTGTCCTGGGCCTGCTGCAGCGCCTGCTCATGCTCCGGAAGAACGGACTCGAAGGCATCCAGGCGGGCGCGAATGTCTGCCACGCTGTGCTGGGGTTCCTGGGCCTTCCCGCCCAGCCCAAAGGCCGCCAGGATGCCGGCGCGCTGTTCCTCCTGGGCCTTGGTCAGCTCGGCCGTCTCAGTGGCAATCAGCCCCTGCAGGCGCTCCAACGCTTCCTGTGCTGTGCGCACTCCCTTAATTGCGGCAACGTGCGCTTGGCTGGCCTGCTGCCACCGCTGTTTGGCCGCGGCGAGTGGTTCTATTGTCATTGGTGATCCCATGTTGGTGAACATGGGGCCAATGCTGGGGATGAGGTTGTGTCAGCGCTTGGGGTGGCGTGTCATGCTTGACAGTTGCACGTAACTGCCAAGAGATTAAGAATAGAGAGTTACGACAGCAAAAGCGGCCATGCCAACCACTACAGAAAGCCGCTATGCCGTGCTAAGAATATATTTAGAGGGAGTTCGGTGAAAACAAAAGAATTTCAAGGATCTTGCGCATTAACAAAAATTCCTGGAAAATATGTTAAATCTCATATACTGCCAAGAGCTCTAACAAAAATATCCAGAGACGGCCAAAAGGTCATAGAAGCTGGAATCGGTCTTGGGAGAAAAACACGCCCCGATACATGGTATGACGACCAATTGTGCACTAGCACTGGTGAAAAAATTCTCGAACGAATTGACACTCGTGGAATAGAAGAGCTTCGCGAGTTAAATTTAGTATGGAGTGGATGGCCGATAAATTCTAAAGATTTAGTATCCACCGAATGGGATGTTGCGCCATTAGAAAACACAGAAGCATGGCATAGAGTTCTTAAATTACCAGATGAAGCTGCAATCAGACTTTTTTTCCTCAGTATCCTCTGGAGAGCATCAGCAAGCAGTCGCCATGAGTTTGACGAAGTCAAACTATTACCCGACGAAGAAGAAGATCTAAGAATTCGTGTTCTTAATGAGAATCCAGGAGATTTTAGAGATTTCCCGATACACTTATTTCAACTAAGCACCCGTGGAATATCACACAATCGGATTCCATTAATCGAAGAAGCAGAAATTCCAAGCAATAGCAACGTAAAAATCCTACGAGCAAGAATATATATAGACGGCCTTATCGCCCACATAACCTTGCCAAGAAATGAGAAACTTAATGACGATTTTATGAAATTATCTTTAGGCAACGGCCCAGAAAGCATTGTATTTATTACTCCATTTGAAAAATCAAGAGCATTCAACAATATTCAAGAGATGGTTTACACAGTAGAAAAAGAACGGAGAACTCCGCCAGGGAAAAAAAATAGTATTTCACTTGCAATCGAAACGATTAAAAGCCATAGTTACTAAAGAGTGCTTAATTATAAATTCTCTATAGAAACTCTGAAAATTAATTACGCTTATCTAGCAACTGGCCCTTTACTGCAGTGCTAGAACTTGTCCCGCACGCTCTGCACCGCCTCCTTGAGCTGCTCCGGTGTGACGTTGGTGGTGACGCTGGTCATGGCCAGGGGCTGACCATCCTTGCCTGTGACTTCCTTGCGATTCGTGTAGGCCCCACCCAACTCCTTGGCAGACTGCTCAAGGATCTGGAGCACCAGCGCGGCATTGCCCTGCTTCTCGGCCCGTTCCAGGGCACGCTGCAACACCCGAAGGCGGTAGACCTGCTTTGCCACGGGTACGGCTGCAACGCCTTCAAGGAATCGCGCCCGGGTTTCATCAAAAAGCGCCACCAGCTTCTTGGCCACGCCCTTGCTGGATGCCTTGGTGTGGTCGTAGCTCTCCACCTGCTGGCGGCTGACGACAACCCCGAATTGTTCCTTGACGGCTGTGGCCACCGTGGAGGGTGAGTCATAGCACGCGAGGGCTTGGACAATAAAGACTTTGAGGTCTTCGGTCAGGGTCGCCATGATGATGCTTTCTGTCGGGGGTGGGTCTTGGTTGAGCTACTCACATGGCATGCTACGAACCGGTCATGCATCGTCCCGTCGCTACCTCTCAAGCTGGCGCACTGAGCAGAAATCAAGCCGCGGAGCCAGACATGCCTAGATTTGGATAAATCAATAACATCTAATATCCACCCGAGGGCATACTGATTTTATCAAGAAATGATTTCATGTAGATTTATCTCATCACCTCTTGCGTCATAAATAAATTTAGGCGGTATTAATTGAAAAATATTAAATTCCCAGCATTTGGAATGGATAGCAGGACAGAAAGCACATTCGCAAAACATAGCTTTCTTTCTGAAGAGCTTATGCAAATGCGTTACCGAAATGAAGAAAATGGTCAAGAAATAATTGACATTGCCAGGAAGCTTATAAGATATTCATTAAATGATCTAGAAATATTAAACAAAGAAACTTTCGCACCAAAAGAATGGACAGCAATGTCATTTTTCTTTCGGATGTTGGAAAGTAGTCAGGCGTCTATACTTCTCGCTGATATGGGAATGAATGGAGCTGCCACAACAACGTTAAGAACGGGGTATGAGTGCCTTTTTTTTGCATGTGCTTGTTGGCGAAAACCAGAATTTAAAGAGAAATTACCAGATGGCACCCGCAATGAAATGTACAAAATCACAAATGGGCTAAGTAGATTTTTTAATGACTCTGATTTCTCAGAAGAAATAGCAAATAAAATTTCAAAACTTAATGTAAAACCATTAAAAAGCGGCCCAACTTACTATGAGGCGGCTCAAGTTGCAGATTTAGAAATTTTATTCCAAGGAATTTATAGAAGCCTTTCCATGCTAGGAGCACATGCCACAGAACATAGCCTAATCAACTATAAACCCAGTGGGGAAAATATGACTGTCAATATCGGGCCTTCTTTTGAAAATTTTGAAAAAATCTTCGAAATGTCAGTCTTGTGCATACAGACTGGCCGGGAGCGCCTGCGAGAACATTTCAGCCATATCCAGTTCGATTAGAACTTTCAGATTTTCTTTAGAATCTGCGCCCCCTCTAGTTTCGCCCATATCCATAGCCTATAAACACACCGCATCCGCATACCTCCTGGCATTGCGCACGCTCATCCCTGTAAGGTCAGCAATCCGGTAGCTGGCATCCCGTGGGCTCAGGCCCTGGCGGTGGAAGTGCTGGGCGTGCTGCATGGCCATGACGCGGGGCAAAGCAGCCAACACCTCGGGGCGGGCCACGGCCTCCAGCAAGCGCCTGGCCACCGCCTCCCCGAACTGCTCCACCATGGCCAGGATTGCAGCCTCGGCCAGTTGCTGGCGTTGCTCTCTGCTCATGCGCGCCCCACTGCCAGCTTCTCAGGCTGCACCACGTACACACGGACATTGCGCGCATGAATGCGCTTCACCCTTGATGCCTTGCCGTCAACACCAGGGGCCAGCAAACCTGATTGCTGCAGAGTGCGAACCGCCCTGCCGAAGTCGAAGCCCTTCAACGCCTCGCGCATACCGTCCCCGGTGAAGAGGTATTCCACCCCCTCCTCAGTGCTTTGCCACCAGCCCGCACGGTCGCGCACAAGGGACTGCTGGCGCTCGCTGTAGATCTCGCCCGCATCGGAAAACCTGCTGTCCCCGTGCCGCTCCACAAAGGCCATCACTGCCTGCACTACTTGGTCTTGCTCTGCATTGCCGGTCACATCCCCGCGTAAGGCAGTCCAGGCAGCAAAACCCACCTTCGCCGCGGTGGTGGCCTCGCCTTCATCCCAGCCGGTGATGCCGTAGGTGGTGGCCAGTTCGCCGGCCAGGGCCAGTACAGCCAGCCGGGCAGCAGCGCGGGAGGGTTGCCCATCACCACTTTGCACGCCCTTCAAAAGGTGCGCTTTGATGTCCTCGAGCCGAGTGGCCATGTCGCCGGTGTCGCGGGTCAGCTTCTCCAAGAATGCCCGGCCGGCCGTGCCGTAGTTGGCATTTGCAGCCCGCTTGAGCGCGTCGGAAAATGCAGGCCCGTTCTGGTGCTGGTGCAGGTTGTCCCAGGCGCCAAATGTGCGCTGCGCCGTAATGTCCAGCAAGCGCACGGCCTGGCCTGCCTTCACCCGCTGGCCAGCCTCGGCCATGCTGGTGGCAATGCTGCGCTCCCCGGTGCTGATGACGCTGGTGCGCCAGCGGTGCACGGTGCGTGCAGAGCCGTTGCGGCTGGCCCGCTGCTTGCCCCGGCCATTGCCCAGCATGTAGACCACCTCGCCCACATCGCGTGGGTCGCACTCGCTGATTTCATCCAGGGCCAGGAGGGAGTCATTGAACAGCGCGGCCGCGCCTTCCAGGCCGTTGGCAGTGGTGCGCCAACTGCGGCGGAAGTTATCGCCACCCCACACGCTGGCAGCGGCCTGCAGTGCGGTGGTCTTGCCGGTGGAGCTGTCACCAATGAGGTGCAAGCCGCCAGACTCCACCCCCACCAGGGCCAGCACTGGCCCAGCAAAGGCAGAGCTGATGGCCAGCACCAACAGTGGGTTGCCGGCAGCAGGTGCTGCAATGCCTTGCTGCCAGCCGGCCAGGGTGCCGCGCTGGGTGTATTCGTCCGTGCCCTTGGCCTCGCTCTGGTAGGTCACGCGCATGGCCTGGGGGCCGATGACCATGTCCGGCAACGCGAAGGCTTTGAACTGCCCGCCGGCCCAGCCGGTCTGCATGACGGCCTCCATCTTTCTGGTGGGCACCTGGCTTTGCAGGTAGGTGGCCAGCATGTTGCGGCCGGCGTTGCTGGGGTCGAGGTGCACCCCCATGGACAGCAGCACGCCCCGAAGGTCTGCCGTGTCGCCGCGCAGCATCTCCATGGGCATGGCCCACGTCTTCCAATGGCCCAGCGTATTGCGAAAGCGCAGCAGTCGGCCGAAGTTGGCACCAGCGGCATCGAAGGTCACAGCGTCCACATGCAGCGGGCTGCAGATCCAGCTTTGCACCAAGGCCGGCAGGGCATCCCCCTTGCTTGGCTTCAGGCCAAACCACCAGACCCCGGCCCGGTACTTGGTGCCGTCGCCGGCCGTGTGCGGCTCGTCCAGCACCACATAGCGCGGGCGCTCCAGCTCATTTGGGATAGGGCTGGGTTCTGCTGGGATGGCGCTGGGTTCCAGTGGGTTCCAGGCTTGCTGCCCTGCATCCATGCTGGCGCGGGTGGTGGTCTCGATGTCTTCAGTGGCCATGGTCTAGCCCTTCCATAACTTCGGCAAAGCACGCACGCACAGCGTTGCTGCCTGCCAGTGAAAAAAGGTCGTTGAAGTCGGTCGCCTTGGGCGGTCGGTCTGCAGGGAACTGCGGCACTGCCACCAGGCCGCCGACGGCCAGCGCTGCAGCGCGTGCGGCAGTCAGGCCCGGGTTACCCTCGGTGGTGTGGTCGTCGTCGGCAGCCAGGACGATGTGCAAGCCCGGGTACTTCCGGCGCAGGGCCTGGGCCACGGGCGCCAGGTTGCCGGCACTGAATGCGGCGGCCACGGCCAGGCCGGTGGCGGCGCGCACGCTGTGCGCTGTGGCCATGCCCTCGCACACCACGATCCCCGCCTCTGTGCGGCCCACGGCGTGATAGCAGCCACGCACGCGGCCTCCGGACAGAAAGCGCTTGCAACCGTCTGGTGCAATGGTCTGCAAGCTGTGCAGCACGCCGGCACTGTCACGCATGGGCACCAGCAGCACTGGGCCCTCGGCGCGCAGGCTCCATGGCTCGATGCCCTTGGCCGTCAGGTATGGGTGCTGGCCTGCAGCGGTGGCAACTCTCCAGCGCGCCTGTGCCACTGCCCGGGTCTGCTGCTGGCACACCTGCAACGCTGCAGCCCGTTGCAGCTTGGCCGCCTGTACGCGTTGCAGCATGGTGGCGCGCTCGGCCGGCGTCAGCGTGCTTTCTGACTTGCTGCACCATGTCTCTGTCAGCCCGGTGCGCCAGTTGCCAAAAACTCCGGCCGGCAGGCCGTCGGCGTGCAGCACATACCAGCCCGCACTGTCACTGCGCCTGCCGGTGGTGCTGAACCGGTAGAGCTGGCCATCAGCGTGGATGGTGTCGGGGGGAATCAGGCCCGCCGCCGCGATGGCCTGGGCGAAGTGGTCGGCAATCATGCCGGCACCTCCACACGCTTGGCGCTGCAGCCGATGGCGTCGGGGCGCTGGTTGGCTGCAGCCTCTGCTGCGGCCATGGCCTGGGCCGGCGTGTCGTAGAGCGCCGGCAGCCGCTCGGCATAGCTGGTGGTGATGCCGCAGGCAGTGGGCAGCCCCTCCAGCAGCAGGCAAGGTGCCCATTGCTCTTTGGTGGCGGTGGTCATGCTGCACCGCCTTTCTGCTCTGCCTTGATGGCCAGGAAATCAACCACGCGATACAGCGATTCAAACTCGTCGACCGCGGCACGAAGGAAACGCCACGCGCCGGAATCCTTGTCGGGGAATGCATCTCTGGCCAAGCGGGTGACAGAAGTCGCACGCCACCACTGCGTATCGAAAGCGCCGGCATCGCTCGGCGCCTCGACCTTCAACTGCTCCACCACAGTCAGAGCCACCTCCGCCGCAGTAATGCTGTCCTGGTACTCGTCCCGCCATTGGCTGTTGGAGGATGCGGCCTTGATGGCGTCATTCAACGATTCGGCCAGCACCGAACAAGCCAGGTGTATGGCTTGCTGAAGCGTTGGAAGTTGGACAGCGCAGGGACTTGCAGCCTGTTTTTGGCAAAGCTCCGCCTGCACTGCCACTTGGGCAGCGTTGTTTGGGGTCGCCATGGCTCAGCCCTCCAGCGTTGCGGACAGGTTGCGCAAAGCGGCCAGGGCCTGAATTGCCTTGCTGCGGGCACCGGGGACGTTGGCGTGCGGCTGGCGCAGGTAGAACACGGCCATATTCAGCGCGTTGTGCGCCTGGGCGTGCAGTTGGATGGGGTCAGGTGTGCCCGTGGTGGGCGATGTAGGCGCGAGTGCGCGGGGAGAGGTAGCCATGATGGCCTCCAAGAGGTGCGGTTTTCCAGAAACCACCGCTCTGAGACCAATCAGGGCGGTAGCTCGACAGGTTGGTCTACCGGGCACCTCTTGCGAGAACCGGCCAGGCTTGCGCCTGCCTGCCGAGCCACCATAAAGGGGCGCGAATGACAAAGCCGCAGACCATTGCGGAAGCTGCGGCTTTCGTCGCAGAGATGCTTCGGGAGACCAATCCCGATCGCGCTTCACGGGCGCGACAGCCCCAATGTAGCACGACATGCGCCGACGATGGAAGAGGCTACGCATCATTTCACCTCCATTTCAGCCAAGCGCTGGCGGCCGGCAGCGGTCAAAAGGTAGCGGCCAGGCTGGACAGGCTGCCCGTCGCGGTCCAGCACGTTGACGCGCTCCATATCGATGGCGTCTTGTCCAAGGCGCTGGCGCAGTTGCCGGATGATTTCCGGCCCATTGCTGGCACCGGCAATGCGGTCGATGGCCTCGCGGCTTATCCACTCCCGGGTGTGCAGCAGGGCATGCACCACGCGCTGTTGGCGGGGTGTCATCGGGCGGGTTCTGCTAGCATGCGCGCAAGTGTTGAAGGCGCTCAGTTCTGTTTTGCGGGGCTGGGCGTTTTTCTTTTCTGTCATGCCTTTGCCCTCCAGGCGCGGATGCGCTCTGCGATGAAGAAGATGGCCACCAGCATCAGGCCACCCCCAGGATGCTTCGGATGCCTGCCACAGGCCACCCCAGCCGGCCCGACACACGCACAGGGCGCAAGCCCATCGGGAACGTTTCCTTGCAGGCCCAAATGCGAAGCGTTGTAGGGCTGCGGTTCAGGTAGTAGGCCGCCGCTGCAGTCGTCACCGTGGGGTTGGTGACCAGCTCCAGCGCGGGAAATTGACGGGGCTTAGATGCAGCGAGCTGTGCGCTGCCAGGTGTTGCGATCTGCACTCGAAACCATCCTTTCGCCTTGCGGCTATTTGCAATGGTTTCTCATGCTACGGAGACGCTTTACTCTGTTTGGGCGTGTTTGGTAGTTGTTGTTGCAACAGCCTGCAGCACGGCATTGCACACGCCTCGCATAACACCCGCTACACCGTGAAAAGAGAAGGTGTTATGCGCTAAGTTGTTGATAGGAAAAGGAATAACACCAATAACACTAAAAAATAGAGACTCGCGTGAAGTGTTTTCCAGGTGGGCGCCGCTGCAGCTGGGCTGCCGCTGCTGGTGGTCAGCTCACCGCACGCAGCTTGCCGGGCTCTGCCTGGGCATCAAACTCCACGCCGGCCTGCTCCAGAATCCAGCCCTCGATGCGCTCCAAGAACGGGCGCAAGGCATCCACGCTGCGAGGTCGGTAGCCCTCTGCTGTGGCACTGGGCTTGTGCCCCATCACCTGGGCAATTGCTCCTGCTGGTGCACCTGCTGCCTCCCCCAGCAAGGAAAAGCTGCGGCGCAGTCCGTGGAACGTCAGCCGATCGATACCCGCCGACTTCAAGGCCTTGCCATGGCTGGCCCGAGGATCCACGATGTGACCGGTCTCGCCTGCGCTGTGGAATACGAACTCCCCTACCCTCGGCAGCCCGGCCAGCAGGTGATGCAGGTAAGGGGTCAAAGGGATGACTCTGGAGCTTTCCACCTTGTCGGCCAGAGTCAGCTTGCGCCACCGGAGGTCCACTTCTTTCCAGCGCAGAGCGGCCATTTCCTCGCGGCGTGCCCCCGTCAGCAACAGAGCGCGCAGGTATGCACTGGCCGTGAAATTGTCCAGCTGCACCACACCACTCCACCACGCTGCCACCTGCGCAGTCTCCAGGGCATCAGTACGGCGCTTGGTGGCCGGTAGGTTCTGCACTATGGCTGGTGCCTGGCCAGCAGCACGGTCGGTAATGTCGCGGTACTGGGGCTGTGACGAGCACCAGCGCAGAAAACCGCGGAACATCATCAAGGCCCGGGCAGCCTGGTGCTTGCCTGACTTGGCTTCCTTGTCATGCCACTGCTTGAGCGAGTCCTCATTGATTCCCGCCAGAGGCAGGGCCAAGAGGGGATAGAGCGGGCCAGGCCTTGTCACGCCCTGCCCCCGCTTCTTTGGCACTCCGCCGGCGGCTGCCATCGCGTGCAAGTCCGCCAGGTAGCGCGGCTTCCACCCATCACGCCGCTTAGGTCTGCCGTTCTCCAAGTACACAGGCCACAGTTCACCCACGGTCAAGGTCTTGGCCAACTCCTGCTGGCGCCGGGCTTCCTGCTCGGCTTGTTGCTGCCTCTCCAGCTCACGCGGGTCTTGCCCCTTGTCCAGCATCACGGCATAGCCTCGGGCTTGCTCCCGGGCCTGGTCCAGCGTCCACGAATCCACGGCACCAATCGAGATGCGCAGCGTCTTGCCGTGCAGGCGGGACTCAAAGGCGTAGGTCTTGCGGCCGGTAGGGGTGGCGCGCAGCAGCAATGCGGGCACATCGGTATCCCAAAGGAACCCCTGCGTCTTGCCGTCCGGGCAGTGGAACGAGGCCACGCGGCCTGCAGTCAGTCGAACCCTGTTTGATGCGCCAGCCATGCGGCTCCTTCTGCTCTCAGGTGAACTTGTAGGCAATCTGTAGGCAATCTGTAGGCAAATTCGCGAAATAAAGACATGTAAAGATAAACAGTCTTTTGCCAACAGTCAGCCACAAGCCATTGTTTTCATTGATTTTATAAACAATGACAAACACAGGCAAACACCTTTATCTTATCATTCGTAATGAGAAGGTCGCGTGTTCGATTCATGTCTCCGGCACCATTGAAATAAAAAAACCCGCTATGTTCTGCATAGCGGGTTTTTTGTTTTTCAGTGCATTCGCCTGTACATCGCTTTTGCGGTCGTGCTGCTGCCGACCATTGGGTGAAGCTGACTTCAGCCCTGCCTGCTTTGCAGCGTTGCTTCATGCGGGTTTGCTGCGCAGCGCCCTGACTGCTACGAATGATGCTGGCGTTACGCTGGAGCCATTGCCTCCATGCCTGCAACACCAACGTCGTTGAGTTCGTGCGACTCGCGCGACGACTGGCCACCGACTCCAACCTCCAATCTGGTCAAGAACGGTCAGGGGATTGCAGCTACGGTTTCACCAACACCCGCAGTTCCCCCTGCCAATTTAGAACTGGCTACGCAAGATCAATACTGCATTGCGCGGCGCGCCATACCAATTACCTGTCGATGGCGAGGCTCAGTGCAGCGGCGTCCGTGGCATGGACGGCGATGGCGTCACCACCGCAGGCCGTGGTCTCTTCGCCCAGTACGTCACCCGCAATGACTGGCCCCATCGCCAATGGCAACGATGGCGCCATCGCACACCTGGGACTCTGGCGCTCGCTGTAGACCTCGCCCACTGAATCGACCAGCTTTTTCTAG